>NZ_CP107968.1:5593750-6265000 GCF_036084755.1 Streptomyces sp. NBC_00370 | reverse complement strand
CGAGTGGGGTGACGCGCAGGCCACCCTTGGCCAGCTTGGGCGGGGCGCCGAGTTCGGGATGCGGATGACTCAAAAGACTCTCCTCACCACACGCGCCACGTACCTCTCAGGCACGTGGCGCGCATGACATTCGTGCACTTGCAGTTGTCTGTGTCCATGTGTGTGTGCTGTCTACGCGTATTCAGTTGTGAAGTCTGTGGTTAAAGCTCTACCCCACCAGCCGCGAGATCGCTCTTGAGCTGGGCCGTTTCCTGGGCCGTCAGCTCGACCAGCGGGAGGCGCAGCGGGCCTGCGGGGAGTTTCCGCAGGTTGAGCGCGGCCTTGGTGGTGATGACGCCCTGTGTCCTGAACATCCCGATGAAGACCGGCAGCAGCTTCTGGTGGATCTCGGTGGCCTTCTGGACGTCGCCCGCGAGGTACGCGTCGAGCAGCTCGCGCAGTTCCGGCGTGACCACGTGGCCGACGACGGAGACGAATCCGACGGCGCCGACCGAGAGCAGCGGCAGGTTGAGCATGTCGTCGCCGGAGTACCAGGCGAGGCCGGACTGGGCGATGGCCCAGCTGGCGCGGCCGAGGTCGCCCTTGGCGTCCTTGTTGGCAACGATCCTTGGGTGCTGGGCGAGCCGGACGATCGTCTCGGTGTCGATGGGGACTCCGCTGCGGCCCGGGATGTCGTAGAGCATCACCGGAAGTTCCGTGGCATCCGCGATCGCGGTGAAGTGCTGGAAGAGGCCCTCTTGCGGGGGCTTGTTGTAGTACGGGGTCACGGCGAGCAGGCCGTGCGCCCCGGCGCTTTCCGCCGCGCGGGCGAGCTCCAGGCTGTGCCGGGTGTCGTTGGTGCCGACGCCGGCGACGACATGGGCCCGGTCTCCGACGGCTTCGACAACAGCCCGTACGAGCTGGTCTTTCTCCGCGTCGCTGGTGGTCGGCGACTCGCCCGTGGTGCCGTTGAGGATCAGGCCGTCGTTGCCTGCCTCCACCAGATGGGCGGCGAGCTGCTGGGCACCGTCGAGGTCGAGTGCGCCGTCCGCCGTGAAGGGCGTGACCATGGCGGTGAGGACCCGCCCGAAGGGGGTCTGCGGAGTGGAGATCGGGGCCATGGGTAACACGCTACTCGCTGCTCAGCTCGCTGTGTCCCCCGAGGGGGACCCGACAAGAGGAGCCCGGCACTGCCTGCTCGGGGGTTCAAGCAGTGCCGGGTCCGTTTGATCAGCCTAGATGAACTTCTCGAAACGCCGCAATACGGACACTTCGCTCGACCGTCCGCACATACGTGCCCAGCCGGGTCCCCGCACCGGAATTACGGCGCCACCCGGCCGTTGGCATTGAAGGCCGCATGGGTGAGCGGCATGAGCGCGGCCCAGTGCTCCTCCATCCGCTCGCCGACCATCTCGATCTCCCGCTGCGGGAAGGACGGGGTCGTGGCCAGCTCGTGCTGGGTGCGCAGGCCGAGGAAGTGCATCAGCGAGCGCGCGTTGCACGTCGCGTACATCGAGGAGAACAGGCCCACCGGCAGAACGGCGCGGGCCACCTCGCGGGCGACTCCCGCCGCCAGCATCTCCTGGTACGCCTCGTACGCCTGCGCGTAGGCCGTTCCCATCGTCCGGCCGGTCAGCGCGCGCTGCTCCGGGGTGCCCTCGACGAAGACGTACTTCCCCGGGCGGCCCTCCTGCACGAGCTTGCGCGCGTCGTCGGGGACGTAGAAGACCGGCTGCAGCTCCCGGTACCTGCCCGATTCCTCGTTGTACGACCAGCCGACGCGATGGCGCATGAACTCGCGGAACACAAAGATCGGGGCGCTGATGAAGAAGGTCATCGAGTTGTGCTCGAAGGGGCTGCCGTGCCGGTCGCGCATCAGGTAGTTGATGAGCCCCTTCGACCGCTCCGGGTCCTTCGTGAGCTCCTCCAGGGACTGCTCCCCTGCGGTCGAGACGCGCGCTGCCCACAGCACGTCCGAATCCCCTGCGCTGTGCTTCACCAACTCGACGCTCACATCGCTGCGGAAGCTCGGTTTGGTTTCGGCGGGAGTGTCGCTCACCGGCGGGTCCTTCCTGTCGCGTCGCTCGGGCGGCGCCCACTCTACGGGCCGCCACCGACAGCCGTCCTCATTGGTCAATTCGGTGAATTCGGGCACCGAATCACTCTGTTGTTCGTCCTACTGGTTGACGCACGAGAGACCGAAGACCACCGAAGACCGAAGAGAGCCCCACATGTTCCGCCGGCGTGAAGCCGTCCCGTTCGCATTCGTCGCCGAGGCCGACGCCTTCCGAAGCAATGTCGCCCCGCCGCCCAAACAGCGCGCCGACCGGTCGCAGTTGGTGGGCCGCACGCTCACCGGACTGGTGATCGTCGCCTGTTTCGCCGGTGCGCTGCTGTTCGGGATGCCGTCCCTGCAGTCGGACCAGGCACCCGATCACACCCAGCACTCCGAGGCCTCGCAGGGCCGTTGAGCCCTCGCCCTACCCGTCCGGCCCCCCTGGGGTGGTCCGGGCGGGTCCGGGATCGGTAGCCTCACCGGGCACAGCAATCGAGCGTGCTTGTGAGTGAGGATCAGTCGTGCCCCTGCCCTTCCTGACGGCCGACCGGGCTTTTGACGCGACCGGGGATGATGTCGCGCTCCCGTTCGACGATCATGATCACTGGCGGCGTCCGTACCGCCCTGGCCCCTGGCGGGTCGGAGCGGCGGCGCTGCTTCTGCTGCTCGCCTCCTTCGTCCTGCTCGCCGCGATGATCATCGCCTTCACCGGCGCGATGTCGGGCGCGGTGGTGTGCATGGTGCTGGCGGCCGTGGCGATACTCGCGGCACTGCGGATGCTGCGGATGGGGACATGGGTCAGCAGGCACGGGGTGCGGCGGGTGGGCATGCTGATGACCACGACCATCGCGTGGGAGCAGGCCGGCGCGGTCCGTACCGTCCAGCAGCCGGTGCGCTGGCTGGGACTGCCGCGCACCGTGCAGGGCCAGGCGCTGGTCGTCGTACGCCGCAGGGGTGAGCCGCTGCCGCTGCTGACGACGCACAACGCGGACTTCCTGTCGCGCGCCGCCGCCTTCGAGCGGGCGGCCGACACGGTCGAGGCCTGGGGCGACGAGTACCGCAAGGTCTGAGCCGCCGGTCAGCCGGCGCCGTCAGGCGCGTACGGGCCTGCCGTCGTGGAGCGCGATCGCGCGCTGCATGGCTGTGCGGGCCCGTGGCGTGTCACGGGCGTCGTGGTAGGCGACGGCGAGCCGGAACCAGCAGCGCCAGTCGTCGGGTGAGTCCTCGGTCTCGGCGCGGCGGCGGGCGAAGACCTCGTCGGCCGAAGCGCGGTCGATGCGGCCGGCCGGTGTACGGACCAGTTCGTCGACGGGCAGGCCGCCCTCGGCGTCCAGTTCGGCGGCCAGCCGGTTGGCCCTGCTGACGAACTGGGTGTTCTTCCAGAGGAACCAGACGCCGATGACGGGCAGGATCAGCACGGCGACACCGAAGGTGACCGTGAGGGGCGTGCCCGCCCGTATCAGCAGCACGCCCCGGCTGCCGGCCAGGACGAAGTAGACGACCAGGACGGCAGCCGTGACTAGGTAAGTGATCTTCGCGCGCATGGGTGCCGGTTTCAGCTCAGGTCGAGGAAGTGTTCCAGGCCGAAGGTGAGGCCGGGGGTGGAGACCACGCGGCGCGCGCCGAGCAGGATGCCCGGCATGAAGCTGCTGTGGTGCAGGGAGTCGTGGCGCACGGTGAGGGTCTCCCCCTCGCCGCCCAGGATGACCTCCTGGTGGGCCAGGAGGCCCCGCAGACGTACGGAGTGCACCCGTACGCCGTCGACCTCGGCGCCGCGCGCCCCGTCCAGCGCTGTGACCGTCGCGTCGGGCTGCGGGCCGCTGCCCGCCTCCGCGCGCGCGGCGGCGACGAGCTGGGCGGTCCTGGTCGCCGTGCCGGAGGGGGCGTCCGTCTTGTTCGGGTGGTGCAGTTCGATGATCTCGACGGACTCGAAGTAGCGGGCGGCCGTCTGGGAGAACTTCATCGTGAGGACGGCGCCGATGGAGAAGTTCGGCGCGATCAGCACACCGGTCTGCGGGGAGGCGGCCAGCGAGGTCTCCAGCTGCGCGAGCCGTTCGTCGGTCCATCCGGTCGTGCCGACGACGGCGTGGATGCCGTGCCGTACGCAGAAGTCGAGGTTGCCCATCACCGAGGCGGGGGTGGTCAGCTCCACCGCCACCTGGGCGCCCGCCTCGACCAGGGTCTCCAGCTTGTCGCCCCGGCCGAGGGCCGCGACCAGTTCCAGGTCGTCGGCGGCCTCGACGGCCCGTACGGCCTCGGAGCCGATACGGCCCTGGGCGCCGAGGACGGCCACGCGCAGCTTGGTGGGCAGTTCGCTCATCGGGTCTGCTTCCTCCGGTTCATGAGACGGCCGCGTCCAGGCGGTCGGCCTGCTTGTCCTTGAGCGGTCCGATGACGGACAGCGAGGGGCGCTGTCCCAGTACATCGCGGGCGACCGCGCGCACGTCGTCGGGGGTGACGGCCGCTATCCGCGCCAGCAGGTCGTCGGTCGACATGTGGTCGCCCCAGCACAGCTCGCTCTTGCCGATCCGGGTCATCAGCGCGCCGGTGTCCTCAAGACCGAGGACGGTGGATCCGGAGAGCTGACCGACAGCGCGGCCGATCTCCTCGTCGCTGAGACCTTCCTCCGCCGCCCGGTCGAGCTCGTCGCGGCAGATCTTCAGGACGTCGTGGACCTGGCTGGGCCGGCAGCCCGCGTAGACGCCGAAGAGCCCGCAGTCGGCGAAACCCGAGGTGTACGCGTAGACGCTGTAGGCGAGGCCGCGCTTCTCCCGTACCTCCTGGAACAGCCGGGAGCTCATACCGCCGCCGAGCGCGGTGCTGAGGACCCCGAGGGCCCAGCGGCGCTCGTCGGTGCGGGCGATACCGGGCATGCCGAGGACGACATGGGCCTGTTCGGTCTTGCGGTTGAGCAGTTCGACGCGGCCTGCCGTACGCAGCGAGCGGTGGCCGGTACGGGGCGCGGCGGGGGCGGCGTCCTTGCCGGAGAGCGCGCCCGCCTTCTCGAAGGCGCGGCGGACCTGGCGGACCACGGTGGCGTGGTCGACGTTGCCCGCCGCCGCGACGACGAGGTGCGTGGGGTCGTAGTGCTTCTTGTAGTAGCGCGCGATCCGGTCGCGGTCCAGGCCGTTGACGGTGTCGACGGTGCCGAGGACGGGCCTGCCGAGGGGGCTGTCGCCGAGCATGGTGTGCGCGAACAGGTCGTGCACCACGTCGCCCGGGTCGTCCTCGGTCATGGCGATCTCTTCGAGGATGACGCCGCGCTCCGCCTCGACGTCCGCGGCTTCGATGAGCGAGCCGGTGAGCATGTCGCAGACGATGTCGACGGCGAGCGGCAGGTCGGTGTCGAGCACCCGCGCGTAGTAGCAGGTGTACTCCTTCGCCGTGAAGGCGTTCATCTCGCCGCCGACCGCGTCGACGGCGGAGGAGATGTCGAGGGCGCTGCGCTTCTTCGTGCCCTTGAAGAGGAGGTGTTCCAGATAGTGGGTGGCGCCGCCCAGGGCGGGCGTCTCGTCCCTGGAGCCCGCCTGCACCCAGATGCCGAAGGTCGCCGAGCGCACCGAGGGGAGCGTTTCGGTGACGATGCGCAGGCCGCCGGGGAGGGTCGTACGGCGGACCGTGCCGATGCCGTTGTCGCCCTTGAGCAGGGTTTGGGTACGGGCGACGGCCCGCGCCTCCGATGAGGTGCGGGCCGTCGTCCTGGAGCTGGCTGTCACTTCTCCGAGTCGTCCTTCGTCTCTTCGGACGCCTCGGCCGCTTCGTCCTCCATGACGGGAATGAGGGAGAGCTTGCCGCGCTGGTCGATCTCGGCGATCTCGACCTGGACCTTCTGGCCGATGCCGAGCACGTCCTCGACGTTCTCCACGCGCTTGCCGCCGGCGAGCTTGCGGATCTGCGAGATGTGCAGCAGTCCGTCCTTGCCCGGGAGCAGCGAGACGAACGCGCCGAACGTGGTCGTCTTGACGACCGTGCCCAGGTAGCGCTCGCCGACCTCCGGCATGGTCGGGTTGGCGATGCCGTTGATCGTGGCGCGGGCGGCCTCGGCCTGCGAGCCCTGGGCGGCACCGATGTAGATGGTGCCGTCGTCCTCGATCGTGATGTCGGCGCCGGTGTCCTCCTGGATCTGGTTGATCATCTTGCCCTTGGGGCCGATGACCTCACCGATCTTGTCCACCGGGATCTTGACGGTGATGATCCGCGGGGCGTTCGGGGACATCTCGTCCGGGACGTCGATGGCCTCGTTCATCACGTCGAGGATGTGCAGTCGTGCGTCGCGTGCCTGCTTCAGCGCGGCGGCCAGGACCGAGGCGGGGATGCCGTCGAGCTTGGTGTCGAGCTGGAGCGCGGTGACGAACGTCTTCGTGCCGGCGACCTTGAAGTCCATGTCGCCGAAGGCGTCCTCCGCACCGAGGATGTCGGTGAGGGTGACGTAGTGGGTCTCGCCGTCGATCTCCTGCGAGATCAGGCCCATGGCGATACCGGCGACGGGGGCCTTGAGCGGCACACCGGCGTTCAGCAGCGACATGGTGGAGGCGCAGACCGAGCCCATCGACGTCGAGCCGTTGGAGCCCAGCGCCTCGGAGACCTGGCGGATCGCGTAGGGGAACTCCTCGCGCGTCGGCAGCACCGGCACGAGCGCGCGCTCGGCCAGGGCGCCGTGGCCGATCTCGCGGCGCTTCGGCGAACCGACGCGGCCGGTCTCACCGGTGGAGTACGGCGGGAAGTTGTAGTTGTGCATGTAGCGCTTGCGGGTCACCGGGGAGAGGGTGTCCAGCTGCTGCTCCATGCGGAGCATGTTGAGGGTGGTGACGCCCAGGATCTGGGTCTCGCCACGCTCGAACAGCGCCGAGCCGTGCACGCGCGGGATGGCCTCGACCTCGGCGGCGAGCGTACGGATGTCCGTGACGCCACGGCCGTCGATACGGACCTTGTCCTTGATGACGCGCTCACGGACCAGGGACTTGGTCAGCGAGCGGTACGCGGCGGAGATCTCCTTCTCGCGGCCCTCGAACTGCGGGAGCAGCTTCTCGCCTGCGAGGGCCTTGACGCGGTCGATCTCCGCCTCGCGGTCCTGCTTGCCGGCGATGGTGAGCGCCTGCGCCAGCTCGGCCTTGACGGCGGAGCCGAGCGCTTCAAGGACGTCGTCCTCGTAGTCGAGGAAGATCGGGAACTCGCCGGTGGGCTTGGCGGCCTTGGCCGCCAGGTCCGCCTGCGCCTTGCAGAGGGCCTTGATGAAGGGCTTCGCCGCTTCCAGACCGGCGGCGACGATCTCCTCGGTGGGAGCCTCGGCGCCGTCCTTGACGAGCTGGATGGTCTTGTCGGTGGCCTCGGCCTCGACCATCATGATCGCGACGTCACCGTCCTCCAGCACACGGCCGGCGACGACCATGTCGAAGACCGCGTCCTCCAGCTCGGTGTGCGTCGGGAACGCGACCCACTGGCCCTTGATGAGGGCGACGCGGGTGGCGCCGACGGGGCCGGTGAAGGGCAGGCCCGCCAGGATCGTGGAGCAGGACGCGGCGTTGATCGCGACCACGTCGTACAGGTGGTCGGGGTTGAGCGCCATGATCGTCTCGACGACCTGGATCTCGTTGCGCAGGCCCTTCTTGAAGGACGGGCGCAGCGGGCGGTCGATCAGCCGGCAGGTGAGGATGGCGTCCTCGGAGGGACGGCCCTCGCGGCGGAAGAAGGAGCCGGGGATCTTGCCGGCCGAGTACATCCGCTCCTCGACGTCCACCGTGAGGGGGAAGAAGTCGAGGTTGTCCTTGGGCTTCTTGGAAGCGGTGGTGGCCGACAGCACCATGGTGTCGTCGTCCAGGTAGGCCACGGCGGAGCCGGCGGCCTGACGGGCAAGACGGCCCGTCTCGAAGCGGATGGTGCGGGTGCCGAAGGTTCCGTTGTCGATAACGGCCTCGGCGTAGTGGGTCTCGTTCTCCACTAGTGTTTTCTCCTCGTCTTCGTCCGGTGCCCGTGTGGCAGCGGACGTGGCGGAGAGGCGCACCTGGGTGCGGGCCGGTCTTCGATCGAAGCACCCGGGGCTGCGGTGTGTGCCGCGCCTTTCCGGGAGCCACTACCGAGGACCGGCGGCGGCGCTGGACGCCTCTCCTCTTCGGTGGTGCTCGTCAGTACTCTTCTGTGCTCTTCGGTTGAGCTCTTCAGTTGTGCTGGCGCGTCCAGATTACTGAGCTTCGGCCAAGGATGACATTCCGGCCGTCCTCGGCGGGGCGCGCGTACGGCGAAGGGAGCGGTCCCCTGGAAGTGGGAACCGCTCCCTTCACGGTGTCCGTGCTTATCGGGCGCCGCCGGCGGCGCCACGGCGGATACCCAGCCGGTCGACCAGCGCACGGAAGCGCTGGATGTCCTTCTTGGCCAGGTACTGCAGCAGGCGGCGACGCTGGCCGACCAGGATCAGCAGACCGCGACGGGAGTGGTGGTCGTGCTTGTGGACCTTCAGGTGCTCCGTCAGGTCCGAGATACGGCGCGACAGCATGGCGACCTGGACCTCGGGGGAGCCGGTGTCGCCCTCCTTGGTGCCGAACTCGGTCATGATCTGCTTCTTTGTAGCGGTGTCGAGCGGCACGCGTACTCCTCGTGGGTCTTCACGGCCTTCGAGTGCCCCGGGTCGAATTCTCCGGGAGGCTTCCGATACTCAAATGGCCGTCACTCAGCGTACCAGCCGGTCAGTACACCGATGACCGCGTCAGGAGGTGAGGGCGCGGGCCGAGGCGAAGACGTCGAGGACGGCGAGACAGAGCGGCACCAGGGAGAGCAGCACCACACTCTCGGCGAGGTCGAGGAGCCGGCCCCAGAAGGGCGAGAGGCCCTTGCGGGGAATGATCAGGCCGACCGCCGTGAGCAGGGCGGCGCCCGCGGCGACCGAGGCGGCGAGCCAGATCGTCCGGATGTCGAGGGGGCCGCGGTCGCCGTACAGCAGGAGCTGGCGGACGGGTTCGGCCGGCGGGTTGAGGGAGAGGCCGAGGACGAGCAGGGCGATGGCCAGGATGCCGGCGACCAGCGCGCAGGCGACCTGTGAGGTGTAGCGGAAGAGCCGGGCGCGCAGCAGCATCGCGAGTCCCGCGACCAGGGCGAGCAGCTGGCCCCACAGGGTGTGGGAGAAGCCGAGGACGGCAGCGCTCGCGACGACGACGGCCGCGCAGCCGCCGACGAGCCCGAGCAGCATCTCGTGGCCGCGGCGGGCCTGGGCCGCGATGCGCTCGGCGTCGACGGGCTCGGCGTCAGGGACGAAGTCGGGGTCGGTGTCGAGTCCGTCCGTGGCGCTGCGCGGGGCCGCGTAGCCGATGGGCAGCCGGGCGAAGCGCGCGGAGAGCCCAGGCAGGAAGGCGACGACGCCGATGGCGACGGGGGCGCAGACCGCGGCGGTCTCGGTGGCCGACGCCTCGGTGAGGATTTCGACGAAGGTGGCGATGGTGCCCGCGGCGCCGAGGAAGGTGGCGGCCACGAAGGGCGCGTCACCACTCGGGGTCAGTGCGACGAGGGCGACGGACGCGACGAGCACGGTGACGCAGCCGAGCAGGAACTGGAGCCGGCCGAGGCCCTGTCCCGCGTCGGGGGCGATGATGCCCGAGCCGCCGATCATCAGCAGCGGCAGGGCACCGAGGCCGAGGGCGACGGCGCTCGCGCGGTCCCCGTACACCCGGGCCCGTACGCCGGCGAACGCGGTCAACAGGAGTCCGGCGGCGCCCGCGATGACACCGGGCAGGCTGTGCATGTTGTGACGGACGGGGTCGGCGAACCAGAGTACGAAGCCCATGAGGACGAGCAGCAGCACACCGCCGGCGAGCCCGGCGCCGCGGAGCAGGTCGTCGCTCCACAGGTGGCGGTCGCGCTGGACGGCGGACGCGACCGCGTCCGACACGTCGTCGAAGACGGCGGGCGGCAGCGACTCGGCGAACGGCCGCAGGCTCAACACCTCGCCGTCCAGGACCTGTTGGGCGGCGAGACTGCGCGCGCCCTCAAGGACGGTGCCGTCGCGCCGTACGAGGTGGTAGCCGGTGGGTGTGCCCGGGGCCTGGGTCTGGCCGGTGAGCCGCAGGATCTCCGGGTAGACGTCGGCGACGGCGATGTCCTCCGGGAGTGCGACGTCGATCCTGCTGTCGGGCGCCACGACGGTGACGCGGCAGAAGCCCGTCGCTGCGGTGGTACTCACGTGTTGTGTCCCCCTGAATCGTGGATGCGCACGGTCTGATTCGCGGATGCGCACGATGCGCGCGCCACCCTACCGGGAGCCGTTGTCGGAGGCTGCAAGTAGGATCGCCCTCGCGCGGGGAAGACCGTCGCCACGGGGGCGCCGGTACGGAATTGCCCGTCCGTATTGAGGAATTGATGCGCCGGTGAGCCAGATCGTCGTCAAACGCCCACCGCGGTCGCTTCCGCCGGAAGTGCCCACGGATGCACTGACCTTGGAGGCCCCTCCCGAGCTGCCGCGCGGGCAGCAGGAGGGCATGCTGATGCAGATCCTGCCGGTGCTCGGCATGGGTTCTTCGGTGGTGTTCTTCTTCTCGCCGCAGGCCCCGCCGTTCATGCGGATCATGGGTGTGCTGATGCTGGTCTCGACCGTCGGCATGGTGGTCGCCCAGGTCGTCCGCTACCGCAAAGGTGCGCAAGGGCAAATCGCCGACGTGCGCCGCGACTACCTCAAGTACCTGGCCCAGTCCCGGCGCGCGGTGCGCAGGACGGCGCGGGCGCAGCGCGACGCGCAGCTGTATCTGAACCCCTCCCCCGAGCAGCTCTGGTCGGTGGTGGCCGACGGGTCCCGGGTGTGGGAACGGCGCGTGGGGGACGCGGACTTCGGGCAGGTGCGGCTCGGTCTCGGTGTGCAGCAGCTGGCCACCCCGCTGATCGCTCCCGACACGGCGCCGGTGGACGAGCTGGAGCCGTTGTGCGCGGGGGCGATGCAGCAATTCCTCGCCGTGCACGGGTCGTTGGACGGGCTGCCGGTCGCGGTCTCGATGCGCGCCTTCTACCACGTGACCGTCTCCGGCGATCCCGAGACCGCGCAGTCGGCGGCGCGTTCGATGGTGGCCCAGCTCGTCACACTGCACTCCCCCGAGGATCTCAACGTCGCCGTGGTGGCGGCCCCCGGCGCCGTCTCCCGCTGGGACTGGACGAAGTGGCTGCCGCACACGCAGGTGGCGGGGCAGATCGACGGCGCGGGCACGAAGCGGCTGTTCGGCGACGATCTCGGGGAGCTGGAGCTGATGCTGCGCTCGCGCCTCGACGGGCGTCCGCGGTTCGGCCGGGACTCCCAGCCGGTCCTCGACCAGCCGCACATCCTGGTGGTGCTGGACGGCGGGATGGTGCCGCCCGACTCGCTGTTCGCCGCCGCCGAGGGCGTACAGGGCGTGACGATCGTCGAGGTCGTGCAGGGGGATCTGGACGAGCCGCGCGGCGGTCTGTCCGTGGTGGTCAGGCCGGGGCGGCTGTGGATCGAGTCGGGCGCCGGTGTGGCGTACGAGGGCGCCCCCGACGGGATCTCGCTGCCGGCCGCCGAGGCGCTGGCGCGCCAGCTCGCGCCCTTGCGCACGGGCGGCGGCGACGAGGACGAACCGCTGCTGGCCAACCTCGACTTCACCGATCTGCTGAATCTCGGTGACGCGGGCGCGATCGACGTGGCGCGCACCTGGCGCCCCCGGTCGACGGCGGAGCGGCTGCGGGTGCCGATCGGGATCGGTGAGGACGGCTCGCCGGTGATGCTGGACCTCAAGGAGGCCGCGCAGGAGGGCATGGGGCCGCACGGGCTGTGTGTCGGCGCGACCGGTTCCGGCAAGTCCGAGCTGCTGCGCACCCTGGTGCTCGGCCTCGCGGTCACCCACTCGTCGGAGACGCTGAACTTCGTCCTCGCCGACTTCAAGGGCGGCGCGACGTTCACCGGCATGTCGCAGATGCCGCATGTCGCCGCCGTCATCACGAACCTGGCCGACGACCTGACTCTCGTCGACCGCATGGGCGACGCGATCCGCGGTGAGCTGCAGCGCCGCCAGGAACTGCTGCGCTCGGCGGGCAACTACGCCAACATCCACGACTACGAGAAGGCGCGGGCGGCCGGTGCGGCCCTCGAACCGCTGGCCTCGCTGGTGCTCGTCATCGACGAGTTCTCCGAACTGCTCACCGCCAAGCCCGACTTCATCGAGATGTTCATCCAGATCGGCCGGATCGGCCGGTCCCTCGGTGTGCATCTGCTGCTGGCGTCACAGCGGCTGGAGGAGGGCAAGCTGCGCGGCCTCGACACGTACCTCTCGTACCGGATCGGTCTGCGCACGTTCTCGGCGGCCGAGTCCCGTACGGCGCTCGGTGTGCCCGACGCCTACCACCTGCCGTCGGTGCCGGGCTCCGGCTATCTGAAGTTCGGTACGGAGGAGATGACCCGCTTCAAGGCGGCGTACGTCTCCGGCACGTACCGCACGGGCGGTCCCGATCTGTCGGTGGGACAGCTGCATGTCGAGCGGCGGCCCGCGTTGTTCACGGCGACGCCGGTGCCGGTGGTGTACGCGCAGCCGGACCTCGGCGCCGCCGCTCCCGACACGTCGGGGGACGACGCGCTGGCCGACACCGTGCTGGACGTCATCGTGCGCAGGCTCGACGGGCAGGGCGTGCCGGCGCACCAGGTGTGGCTGCCGCCGCTGGACGAGGCGCCGACGCTGGACTATCTGCTGCCCGGTATCGCGCCGACGGCGGACCGCGGTCTCACCGCGACGGAGTACAGCAGGCCCGGCGGGCTCGTCGTGCCGCTCGGTCTGATCGACAAGCCCTTCGAGCAGCGCCGTGAGGTGCTGTACAAGGACTTCGCGGGCGCTTCGGGCCACATGCTCGTGGTGGGCGGCCCGCAGTCCGGCAAGTCGACGCTGATGCGCACCCTGATCTCGTCGTTCGCGCTCACCCACACACCGAGCGAAGTGCAGTTCTACGCGCTGGACTTCGGCGGTGGCGGGCTCGCCTCGCTGTCGGACCTGCCGCATGTCGGCGGTGTCGCCTCGCGGCTCGACCCCGAGCGGGTGCGCCGCGCGGTCGCCGAGGTGCTCGGTGTGCTCAACCGCCGTGAGGAGTTCTTCCGGACGAACGGCATCGACTCCATCGCGACGTACCGGCGCAGGCGCGCCGCCGGTGAACTGCCGGGCGAGGCATGGGGGGACGTCTTCCTGGTCATCGACGGCTGGGGCGGCTTCAAGAACGAGTACGACATGATGGAGCCGATCATCTCCGACCTCGCCGCGCGCGGTCTGGGCTACGGCATCCATGTCGTCGTCACCGCCGCGCGGTACATGGAAGTGCGCTCGGCGCTCAAGGACCAGATGCTGGGCCGGCTGGAGCTGCGCCTCGGTGACGTCATGGACTCCGAGTTCGACCGGAAGGTCGCCGCCAACGTCCCCACGGGGGTGCCGGGGCGTGGCCAGGTGGCGGAGAAGCTGCACTTCATGAGCGCGCTGCCGCGTATCGACGGAGTGAGCGACGCGGCCGACCTCTCGGAGGGCACGGCGGCTTTCGTGGCCGCGGCGCGCAGCAGTTGGTCGGGGCCGGCGGCGCCGACCGTACGGCTGCTGCCGCGCAAGCTGGCGGCCGAACAGCTCCCGAAGGGCTTCGAGTTCCCACAGCACGGCATCGCGATCGGTATCGACGAGACCAATCTGGAGCCGGTGTTCGTCGACTTCGAGACCGATCCGTTCCTGCTGATCTTCGGCGAGAGCGAGGCGGGGAAGACGGCCGCGCTGCGGCTGATCGCCAAGCAGATCTCCGAGCGCTACACACCGGACCAGGCGCGGATCGTGGTCGGCGACTACCGGCGTTCGCTGCTGGAGGCCGTGCCGAGTTCGCATCTGCTGGAGTACGCGCCGATGGCGTCGGCGATGGACATGCACATGGACGCCATCGGGACGGTGATGGAGAAGCGGGCGCCGAAGCCGGACATCACACCGCAGCAGCTGCGCGACCGGAGCTGGTGGACCGGGCCGCAGCTGTTCGTGATCATCGACGACTACGAGCTGGTCGCGACCAACTCGGCCAACCCGCTGGCGAGGCTGGTGGAGCATCTGCCGTTCGCCCGGGACGTCGGCATCCGCTTCATCGTCGCCCGCAGCGCTGCGGGCGCCTCACGCGCCATGTACGAGCCGTTCATCCAGCGGATGAAGGAGCTGGGCGCGCAGGGAGTGCTGATGTCGGGCGACCCGAGCGAGGGCGACATCCTGGGCAACGTCAGGGCCCGGCCGATGCCTCCGGGACGCGGCACGTTCGTCTCGCGCAAGCGCGGCGGCGCACTGGTGCAGCTGGGCTGGCTGCCGGACAGGTGAGCCGCGCGCCGCTACGCTGAGAGGCGCAGATCGTCCGCAATACCCGGGAGGGACCGCGCCGATGGCCGACGCAGCCGACAAGGAACGCGTGAAGGAAGAGCTTTACGCTCTCGACATCTCCGACGTGGAGTGGCTCGGTGCGCCGGGTACGGAGGCCGACGAGGAACGGGTGGAGATCGCCTATCTGCCCGAGGGCGCCGTCGCGATGCGCTCGTCGAAGGACCACGACACGGTGCTGCGATACACCAAGGGCGAGTGGGACGCGTTCGTACTCGGAGCGCGGGACGGGGAGTTCGACCTCAAGTAGCGGTCGCAGGCAACGCTGAAGGGGGTGTCCGCCGGGCGGACACCCCCTTCGCTGTGCGAGCCGTGCTGTGCTGTGCGTGCGCGAGGTGCGTGCGGTGCGGGTGGTCAGCCCATCTGCATGCGGAAGCGCGCGGCGTTGCCCTTGTCGGTGTCGTGGTAGCCGATGACCGACTCGTCCAGCAGCGCTGCGATCCGCTGCAGGTCCTGGTTCATGCCGGCCATGTCGTTCGTCAGCCGGGTCTGGCTCTCGCCGTAGGCGGTCTTCGCCTCACCGTCCCAGTTCGCCGCCACGGCCTTGACCTTGGCCATCAGGTCTTCGAGCCCCTGGTTGAGCTGGCTGGCGGTGAGCCGGACGTCGCCGGCCGCGCTGGTGACGGTGTCGTAATTGACTGCGGTGGTCATGTCTCGCTCCTCAAGACGGGTTCAGCTGGTGCGACGAGCTGCGGGCCGGGTACGGCTCAGGCCATGCCGAGGATGGCGCTGCGGCCGGAGGACGTGTCGTCCATCTTCCGGAACGAACGGATGCGCTCGTCCTCCTGGTTGCTGAAGCCGTCGGCGCTCATCCGCATGATCTCTTCGAGCTTGACGAGCTCGACCCGCATACGCGTCAGCCGGTCGTTGAGGTCCTTCTGGACCCGGTCGTACTCCTTGCTGGCCGCGCCGCGCCAGCCGGCCTGGATGCGGTCCACCACTCCGTTGAGGGAGTTGATACGACGGTGCAGCTCGTCGTGGAAGTCCTGAATCCGGTTGGCGAGATCGACTTGATCAGAACTGGTTACGTTAAGGTCGTTCGACATCCTGCTCCTTCTTCCTGTCTACCTGCAGCGAACGATGCGGGCGGGAAGTACCGCGATGCCGCCCCCGTGTGGGAAACACACGCAAGATGATCCCCACCTCACTCTAGCTACTCAGGACGTCAGTTCCAACTGCAAAGTCACGTATGCGCACTTGGGGAATCCGCCGTTCCGCGAAAAGGATCTCCGACTGATTTCCGCGCCTTTTTCCGCCGGCTGTCACGGATGACGGTGGCGGTTCCCGCGACCACCGCCACCAGTACGGCCGCGATGCCGAACGCGTAGGTCGCGTAGCGCTCCGTACGCTCCTGCGGTGTCTCGGTCAGCGCCAGATGCGCCGGCAGCGCGGCCGGGGCCTTGGGCGGCCCCGGGTCGGCCTGCGGGGCCTGCGGCGCGTGGTCGTCGTCCGTCATCGCGCGCACCGGGTCGACCACTCCCCAACCAACGTAATTGTCACGGCCGTTGATACTGCGTTCGGCGGTCTGCTCGATCTGGGCGACGATCTCGCGCGCTTTCCAGTCGGGGTGTTTGGCACGGAGCAGCGCGGCGACGCCCGCGACATAAGGCGCGGAGAAACTCGTGCCGTTGTCGAGGCACTGACCGCCGCCGGGGACCGTCGAGACCATGTCCACACCGGGGGCGGCGACGCCGAGGAACGTACCGGCCTGGGAAAAGGTCGCACGTTCGTTGTTGCGGTCGGAAGCGCCGACGGCGAGCACGCCGTCAATGCCGGCGGGATACGTCGTTCGCAGTTTGCCGTCCGTACCGTCGTTACCCGCCGACGCCACCACCACGACGTCTTTGGCCAGCGCGTCCTGTACGGCTTCGGTCAACTTCGAGTCCGGCGCCAGCGGTGTCGTCGTGTCCTGGGAGATGTTGATGACATCGGCCTTCGCGGTGACGGCGTAGCCGATCGCCTTCGCCATCGTGTCCTGCTTGCCGCTGTTCTTGTCGTCGTTCTGGCGGATCGGGATGATCGTGGCTTCCGGCGCGAGACCGACGAAGCCCGTGCCGGTGCGGGGCCGGGCGGCGATGATCCCGGCGACCTTGGTGCCGTGCCCCACCTCGTCGACCGTGCCGCCGCGCTTGCCGTTCTTGAGGAAGTCCCGGCCGGCGGCGGCGTCGACCGCCGTCTTCAGCTGGGGGTTGACGGTGTCGACGCCGGTGTCGATGACGGCGACCCGTACCCCCTTGCCCTTGGTGTCCTGCCACAACTCGTCGAGCAGCACCCGCTGGAGCGCCCAGGGGGTGCCCGCGATCTGCTTCTTCATCGGGAACGTGCACTCACCGGTCCCGTCAAGTCCCGTCGCTCGAACGGTTGTTGACGGCAGATCGGCGGCGGACACGACAGCGGCGGGCGGCAGGGCCGTCAGGCCGACCAGGGCGGTGGCGCAGGCCAGCAGTGCGCAGGTTCGCAGCGGCATCGTCACCCTCCCTACGAACCCTGCGGCTGGCGCGCGCTGTTGGTGTCGAGCCGGGGCCCCTTGGACAGGAACTCCGCCCACGCGATGGGCACGAGCGCCGGGGTGACCTTCTCGTAGCCGAGCCTGATCTGTGCCTCGCTCGGTTCGGGCCTGCCGTCCTGCTGCTTCTGCTGGTCACCGGTGCCGATGTCCGAACGCGACGCGTCGCTGTCGCCGTTGGCCTGGACGGCGTAGCGCAGTCCGGTGTCCGTCACCAGGAAGAGTGAGCCGTCGGGCGTGGTCTGCCCCTCATGCACCTGGGTGAAGAGCAGCCCGCTGCCCGGCGTGACGTACGTGCTGGTGCCGCCCGCGGTGACCTCGGCCGGGTAGGCGGGACCCGCCCAGGTGGACAGCGTGGCGGCGCCCTTGCCGTCGACCTTGCGCAGCACACTGCACACCGTGTCGCGTGCGCCGTCCCCCGCCGTGGAGTTGACCTGCTCGGTCCGCTCCTTGGGCCAGGCGTTGCCCGCGGCGAAGAAGTCGGCCTCGGGAGTGATCGACGCGGCGTCCACGGCGGCAGCAGCGCCGGCCATCCTGAGCTTGACCGTCTGCGGAGAGTTGATCAGCAGCCAGGCGGTGAAGTCCGACACGGGCTGGACCTTCCCGGCCAGCACGACGTAGTGCTGCGGTCCCGATCCGGTCTGCGCGCTGAGCACCATGCCGATCCGGTCCTGCCCTGAGGTCAGCCCGCCGCCGACGCCGGCGTCGTCCGCGACCTTGCCCGGGACCTGGGGGAAGTCGACGGGCGTGCCGGTGCGCAGCGTCGCCAGCCAGTCGTCGGTGACGGCCTGCGGCTCCCGGCCCACCCCGATGAGCGCACGGGTGAGGTTGTCCGTCGGGTCGCCCGTGAGCTGGTACTTCGTACCGCCCGCGTCGACGAGGTAGCGGGTGCCCTTCTGGCCCTGCACGTAGAGCACTTGGCCGCCGGTGAGCCGCTGCCTGCCCTCGGTGCGGTGGAAGTCGCGGTCGGCGAAGACGAAGGCGGCCTTCTGCACACTGCCGCCGGTGCCGCCGCCCGGCTGTTCGCAGACGGCCCAGCGCTTGGGCTTGGCCGCCTCCGTGTCGCTCGGCAGCCGGTCGGGCGCGTACGGGATGCCGAGGATCGGACCGCGCGGCGGCTTGCCCGCGTCCAGGATCTTGTCGCTGACCTGGACGACTCCGAACTGCTGCGGGGTGAGCAGCAGTCGGGCCGAGGCCAGGTTGAGCACCGGGTGGAGCAGGGTCTCCTTCTTCTTCCCGTCGGGCGTGGTCAGCACCACATAACGGGTCGTGGAGTCCTTGCCGACGATCACTTTCGTGCCCGGCTTGTCCCAGTCCTTGGGCGCGTTGGGTTTGAACATCCCCAACGCACCGAATCCGGCCAGGATCAGCGCGCCGACGATCACACTCGGCAGGACGGCGCGCAGCGGTCGGGGCGCGCCTTCCTCCGAACCTGAAGGTGAGGGTTGGAGAAACGCGGCCACCGTGCGTTTCTTCGCGAAGGTGTACGCGTTGAGCTCATCCCGCCGTGATGCCATGAGTCCCCATAGGTGAAAAAGGCGCGGTCTCCCGCCCAGGGGTCAGGTAGTCAGCATGCCCCCCGGGCCCTGCCTGGTTGTCGGACCGGCCCCCTACTATGCCTGTAGACGGGGCGTCGTGGTGTGGCGGGTAGGGTGATCCAGCTGCCAAAGCCCTGTCGTAGCAGGGTGATCGGGACGAATTGGGGGGATTCTCCATCATGGCTTCCGCGACGCAGACGCGGCCCGCCGCGGCCGCGCCGTCCTCAGCCGCAGCGCCGGGTCCGGCCGTACCCGGACTCAGAGGACGGCCAGGGCACTTCGGGCCGTTCCGCATGCAACAGTTCGTCCTGGTCGAGCTCGCGGCGGCGGTGCTTCTGGTGGCCTGGGTCATCGACACCCTCATGCTGGTACCGGCCGGTGTGATCGCCGCGTTCCTGGTGCTGCTCGCGGTGGTGCGCAGACACCGGCGGTCGCTGCCCGAGTGGCTGTCGACGGTGTTCGCCCTGCGTGCGCGCTCCCGCAGGGCGGCGTCCCTGGTCATCCCCGCCGGTACAGAACCGGGCCTCGCGCCCGCCGTCGAGTGTGATCCGGCGCTGCGTACGTACTCGTTCAGCGACCGCGACCGACGCCCGGTGGGCATGGTCGGCGACGGTACGTTCCTGACGGCGGTCGTCCAGATCGAGTCGGAGGGCACGGCGCTGCGCCCCGACCGCTCGGCGCGGCCCCTGCCCATCAGCCTCGTGCGCGACGTGCTCGATGTCGACGGCATACGGCTGGAGTCGGCGCAGATCGTGCAGCACACCCAGCCGGCGCCCGCCCCGCATCTGCCGCAGCAGTCCGTCGCCGCGCGCAACTACGCCCCGTTGCAGGCGCAGACCGGCTCACCGGCCGTCCGGATCACCTGGATCGCGCTCAAGCTCGACCCCGAGCTGTGCCCGGAGGCGGTGGCGGCGCGTGGCAGCGGCCTGACGGGGGCGCAGAAGTGTCTGGTGCGGACGGCTGACCAGTTGGCGAGCCGGCTGACCGGCGCCGGGTTCCGCGCGACGGTCCTGACGGAGCAGGAGCTGACGGCGGCCGTCGCGATCTCGTCGTGTGCCAACCCGATGGCCATCGCCCAGGCGGGCCGGACGGAAACGCCGACCCGGCGCACGAAGGAGACGTCGCGCACCTGGCGGTGCGACGACCGCAGACACACCACGTACTGGGTGGGCCGCTGGCCCCAACTGGGCGGCGGTGGCGCCTCGATGCCTCAGCTCGTCGCCCTGCTCACGTCGATCCCCGCCCTCGCCACCACCTTCAGTCTCACCCTGGGGCACGGCGAGCGGCAGGGCGTCACGGTCAGCGGGCATGTCCGGATCACCGGCCGCAGCGACGAGGAGCTGGTGAGCGCGCGGCACGAGCTGGAGCGCGCCGCGCGCGGGGTGAAGACGGGGCTGGTCCGGCTCGACCGGGAACAGGTGCCCGGAATGCTCGCCACACTGCCGCTCGGGGGGACCCGCTGATGTCCACACCCCTCGCACCCGCCACCCCCAACACACCCATCACTCCCAACACACCGGCCACACCGGCGCGAGCCGCGGCACCGGTTCGTGGCAGCGGCAAGCCGCGCATCGGTTTCGGCCTGATCGGCCCGCGGCGGGAGCGGCACGCCCTCTCGGTCGACGAGCTGACGTCGCTCGCCGTGCCGGTCGGTGACGACGGCATGGTGATCGGCGTCGACGCCAACGGCCGCCCGGCCGTTCTCGGCATCAACAGACCCACCCCGTACGACGTCACACTGATCGGCGGTCTGTGGACCGCCCAGGTGCTGGCGCTGCGCGCGGCGGCGACGGGCGCGCGGATCGCCGTCGAGACGGGCCGCGCCGCCTCCTGGACGACGCTCGCCCAGGCCGCCGGCGGCGGACAGCCGTGCATCACACTGCACGACGTGGGACGCGTGCCGCCGCAGGGTGCGTCGGCGGTGAGCCCGGTGATCGTCGTGCGGGACTGTGGGATGCGGCCGCCGCGCGGCCGTGTGGTGTCGGCGCCCTGGCAGTCGGTGCTGACCCTGCTGCCGTATCTGAGCCCGGTGGCACCGCGGTTGATGGAGAAGTCGGGACTCGTCGGCATCCAGCGGGTCTCGCCGGACGAAGCCGCGCAGATCGGCCGGATCATGGAGCTGCCACGGGCCGAGACGGAGGCGCTGTCGACGCTCGCCGACGGTGTCACGCTGTGGTGCACCGCGCGGGACCGCCAGTTCGTGATGACGCAGGCGACGGACGCCGAGAACGGACTGCTGGGCAGCGCGCGCCGGATGGACTGAAGCGGACGAAGTGAAGCGGTACGCGATACGCCCGGCAGGTGCGGTTTTTGTCAGGATCTCGCATAGAAGTGGACGGATGTGCCCCCGGCGGACGTTCACCTCGGCCCGCCGCAGGTTCACTTGAGCGCGGACGTGACGTAACGGGTCTGCTGTCGTCGGGCGGTACGCCCTGCCCCGGGGTTACTTTTGACGATTAGGGTGGGTCAGGGCGCGGCAGAGAACCTGCGGGCAGACAGGCCGCGTCGGCAGGGGAAGAGCCGGGCGGATCCGGGCGTACAGACCGGACGCCCCAACCCACCACGGCACAAGGGTGCTCGACCACACCAGGAGGCAAAGTGAACGGCGATCGGGACGAGACCCGCGGCGGCTGGAACGTGCCGCCCGTGGACGATCAGTCCGACGCGGAGCCCGAGTTGACGGGTGAGTTCACCATCGACTACACCCCTCCCGCCTGGTACACGCAGAACGCGCCGGGAAGCACGTCCGGCAGCGGTGCGCCCGGCACCTCGGCTGCCGCGTCTCCCCCGCCGCCGGCGGGCACACCCGTCGCCGTGCCGGGGTTGCCGGCCGGCAGCGGGTACGAGCCGCACTGGACACCCGCGCCCCCGGCTGCCCCCGAGCCCAACCCCCCGGCCGAGCCCGCCCGTTCCGCGGACCCCGCGCCCGCCGCGCCCGAACCCTTCGGCGGCGGTGACATCGAGTCCGGCGCGACCATGCGGTTCTCGCCCGCCGCGCTGAAGCAGGAGATCGCGCGGCGCGAGGAGACCGGCGCCACGGGAGCGGCCGAGACACCACGCGCGCAGTCGGACGCCGACAGCGGTGCCGACTCGGACGCCCCGGACAGCACGAGCGGGGCGGCGGACTCCGAGAGCACCGCCGTGGCGGAGCCGACCGCCGGGACGGACAGCGCGGAGGACGCGGCCGGTACGGACGGTACGGACGACGCCGAAGCGGCCGCCGCACCGGACGCCGATGCCGAGACCGGCCCCGACGCGCACGCCGATGTCCCGGACGAGGAGCCGGGCGACGGCGAGACCGCTGCCCGGGCCGAGGCGGACGACCACCAGGAGCCGCCCGACAGCCCGCCCTTCGACTTCGACGCGTTCGGCGACGCCGCACCCCAGGGCGACGCGGCTCCCCAAGACGCACCGCCCGCCGACGCACCGCCCGCCGACGCACCTGCCGTTGACGCACCGGCTCCCGCACAGCCCTGGTCGGCGCAGCCTGTGCCGCCCGCGCAGCCCCTGCCGCCCGCGCCGCAGCCCGCGTCTTCGCCGGGGCTCCCGCCACTGCCGGCCGCTTTCCAGCCGGCCGCACCGGCACCGGCGCCGCAGTGGCCCGTACCCAGCCAGGCCGCCGAACACCCCGCGCCGCAACCGCCCCAGCCACAGCCGCCCCAGCCTCAACCCCAGCAACAGCCGCAGGGCGGGTACGGCTTCCCCCAGCAGGCCCCGCCCGCGGCGGCACCGCCCGCGGCGTACGCACCGGCCCAGCCGCCCGCCGTACGGCAGGGACCGCCGGTCCCGCCGCCGGGTTACGGCTTCCCGCAGCCCGCGGCCCCCGTACCGCCGCAGGCACCGCAGCCGCAGCCGCAGCCGCCCCAGCAACAGCAACCACAACAGCAGGCACAGCCGCAGCCGCAGGGCGGGTACGGCTTCCCCCAGCAGGGACCGCCCGCGCCGCACGGGCAGCAGCCGTACCCGCCCCAGCAGCCCTATCCCGGTCAGCAGCCGTATCCGCCGCAGCAGGGCAGGCCCGGCGCTCCCCCGGCTCCGGCACCGGCTCCCGCGCCGCTGCCTCCGCAGTCGACCGGGCCCGGCTCGTCGGCCAACCTGCCGGTGCAGGCGTCGCAGAACCTCCCCGCCCAGCAGCAGCCGCCGGCCCAGCAGCCGCAGCAACAGCCGCCGCACCAGGCGCCGCCGGTGGATCCGCGGAGTGGGGCGGCCTGGCCGTCCCCCGTCTCGCACGACCATCGCGAGCGTTCGGTGCCCGGCGCGCCGCTCGGCTACACGGCGGCCGTCGAGCTGTCGTCCGACCGGCTGCTGCGCAACAACAAGCAGAAGGCCAAGAGCAGTCGCGGCCCGTCCGCCGCCGCGCGGTTCAAGATCGGCGGCAAGGCGGCGGAGGCCGAGCGGCTGCGCAAGCTGGAGCTGATCCGCACCCCGGTGCTGTCCTGCTACCGGATCGCGGTCATCAGCCTCAAGGGCGGTGTCGGCAAGACGACCACGACCACGGCGCTCGGCTCCACGCTCGCCACCGAGCGGCAGGACAAGATCCTGGCGATCGACGCCAACCCGGACGCCGGGACGCTGGGCCGCCGGGTGCGCCGCGAGACCGGGGCGACCATCCGCGACCTGGTGCAGGCGATCCCGTATCTCAACAGCTACATGGACATCAGGCGCTTCACCTCGCAGGCGTCGTCGGGCCTTGAGATCATCGCGAACGACGTCGATCCCGCGGTCTCCACGACGTTCAACGACGAGGACTACCGCCGTGCGATCGAGGTGCTGGGCAAGCAGTACCCGATCATCCTGACCGACTCGGGTACGGGCCTGCTCTACAGCGCCATGCGCGGGGTGCTGGACCTGGCCGATCAGCTGATCATCATTTCGACGCCGTCCGTCGACGGTGCCAGCAGCGCGTCCACGACGCTCGACTGGCTGTCGGCGCACGGCTACGCCGATCTCGTACAGCGGTCCCTCACGGTCATCTCCGGGGTGCGCGAGACCGGAAAGATGATCAAGGTGGATGACATCGTCCAGCACTTCGAGACGCGCTGCCGCGGTGTGGTCGTGGTGCCCTTCGACGAACACCTGTCGGCGGGCGCCGAGGTGGACCTCGACATGATGCGCCCCAAGACACGGGAGGCGTACTTCAACCTCTCCGCGCTGGTCGCCGAGGACTTCTCGCGCGCCCAGAACGCGCAGGGGCTGTGGACGGCCGACGGCAACCCGCCGCCGCACATGGTGCCGCCGATGCCGGGCATCCCGGGATATCCGGCGCCGGGTCAGCAGACACCCGGTCAGCCGACGCCCGGCCAGCCGTATCCGCAGCAGCAACCGCCGCCGCCGCCGTACGGTCAGCAGCCCGGACAGCCGCAGCCGTACCCGCAGCAGCAACAGCCGCCCCAGCACCAGCAGCCCCCGCAGCAGCCCTATCCGTACGCACAGCCTCATCCGCAGCAGCCGCCACAGCGGCCCGGTCCGCCGCAGGGCTGGCAGAGCCCGTTTCCACCGGAGGGCCAACCGGATCTGCAGGGTCCGGTTCCTCCGGAGGGGCGGCCTCCGCAGCCCCCACAGGCACCGCCAGCGCCTCAGCAGTAAGGCGACAGAGGTTTAGACCAATGAGGGTCCGCACCGTCTTCACGGTACGGACCCTCAGGGCATTCCCGCAGACCACACCGGGTTTTGACGGCCGTTGACGTGGCTGGACAAGCGCTGATAAACCTTCGCTTCACCAGATGTCGACCCACAAACAACCCAGTCTCTTCTTGCGAGTGATGACACGAGGTCACCGGCCCATGGTCCACAGTTCTCCGCGCACACCGCGCCTGCCCGTTCGGCTACGTTCCCGCTTCCGACTGCTCATGGGCTCCGGTGCCGCCGCCGCCGCACTGGTGGCCGCGAGTGTGATCCCCTTCGGCCCGCTCGCCCCCGCGCCCCAGCAGGCACAGGCCGCCGACAGCGGCGGCAAGAAGGTCCTCACCGTCGCGGTCAGCCAGAGCGTGGACTCCCTGTCGCCGTTCCTGGCCCAGTCATTGGTCAGTACCAGCGTGCTGCGGCTGGGCTACGAGTTCCTGACGAACTACGACCCCAAGGACGCCCACACCGTCCCCGGCTTCGCCACCGCGTGGAAGACCTCGCCGGACAAGCTGACCTGGACCTTCACCATCCGGAACAACTCCAAGTGGTCCGACGGTGTGCAGGCGACAGCAGCGGACGCCGCCTGGACGTTCAACAAGATGATGTCGGACCCGAACGCGGCCACCGCCAACGGCAGCTTCACCGCCAACTTCAAGAAGGTCACGGCGCCCGACCCGGCCACCCTCGTGATCCAGCTGAAGAAGCCGCAGGCCACGATGTTGGCGCTGGACGTGCCGATCGTGCCCAAGCACATCTGGGAGAAGGTCACCGACTTCTCGAAGTTCAACAACGACAAGTCGTTCCCCATCGTCGGCAACGGCCCGTTCGTCATCACGGACTTCAAGGTCGACCAGTACATCAAGCTCAAGCCGAACAAGTCCTTCTGGCGCGGCGCGCCCAAGTTCGACGAGCTGGACTTCAGGTACTACAAGGACCAGGACGCGGCGGTCGCCGCCCTGCAGAAGGGCGAGGTCTCCTTCGTATCGAACCTGACCCCCGCCCAGGCCACCGCGCTCAAGACCACCGACAACATCAAGGTGAACGACGCACCGGGCCGCCGCTTCTACGCCCTCGCGACCAACCCGGGCGCGAAGGCCAAGAACGGCGAGAAGATGGGCAACGGCAATCCCGCGCTGCTCGACCCTGCGGTGCGCAAGGCGCTGTTCGAGTCCGTCGACATCAACACCATCATCGACAAGGTCTTCCAGGGCCACGCCGCCAAGGGTGAGGGCTACATCCCGCCGCGCTTCTCCTCGTACTTCTGGAAGCCGTCCGACACCCAGCGCATTCCGTTCGACCCGGCGAAAGCGGCGCAGACGCTCCAGCAGGCCGGCTACAAGAAGAGCGGCGGCAAGCTGCTCGGCAAGAACGGCAAGCCGCTGAACCTGCGCATCCTCTGCCATGCCACCGACCCGAACGACAAGGCCGTCGGCAAGTACCTCCAGGAGTGGTGGGCCAAGCTCGGCATCGGGCTGAAGGTCGACTGCCTCGACAACGTCGGCGACCCGTGGCTCGCCGGCGACTACGACCTGGCGATCGACGGCTGGTCGGTCAACCCGGACCCGGACTACGTCCTGTCCATCCATACGTGTGACGCGCTGCCCGCCACGCCCAAGGACAGCCCGGCCACGGACAACTTCATCTGCGACAAGCAGTACGACGCGCTCTACAAGAAGCAGGCGGCGGAGTACGACCCCGCGAAGCGCGCCGATCTGGTGAAGCAGATGGAATCGCGTCTTTACGACACCGGCTACATGAATGTCATGGCCTATCCGAACGCCGTCGAGGCGTACCGTACGGACCAGATCAAGTCCATCACGACGATGCCGGAGGCCGCCGGCAACATCTGGGGCCAGGACGGCTACTGGAGCTGGTGGTCGGCCGTTCCGGCGGACAGCAGCAGTGACAGCTCCGGCGGTTCGTCCTCGACCGGCCTGATCATCGGGATCGTGGCCGTTGTCGTGATCGCCGGCGGACTTGGGCTGTTCGTCATGATGCGTCGCCGTTCCACCGCGGAAGACCGTGAATAATCCATGAGCACCGCAAGCACCCCCGGTGTGGTGCGGGAAGCGGCCGGCGGCCCGGTGAAGACCGGGCCGTCCGGCCCCGCCGCCCGCGCCGGCTCCGGCACCAGGACCGCGTATCTGCTGTATGTGGCGGGCAAGCTGGCAGGCGCCGTCGTCTCCCTCTTCGCCGTGCTCGTCACCAGCTTCTTCCTCTTCCGGGTCATCTCGCGCGACCCGATCAGGACCATGACCCAGGGCGTTCCGACGTCCGCCGCCCAACTGGCGACGCTACGCCATCAGTTCGGTCTTGACCTGCCCATGTGGCAGCAGTTCACGAACTACTGCGGCGACGCGCTCACCGGCGACCTCGGCACGTCGTACCAGTTCCACGCGCCGGTCGGGCAGCTGATCCTGGAGAAGGTCCCGGCGACACTGCTGCTCACGGGTGTCGCTGTGCTGATCTACTCCGCGCTCGGCCTGTGGCTCGGCACCCGCTCCGCCTGGCACAACGGCGGGCTGGGCGACCGGTTCAACACCGGGCTCGCGCTGACGCTGTGGTCGATCCCGGGCTTCTGGCTCGGGCTGCTGCTGATCATCGTGTTCTCCGTGGGCATGGGCCCCATTCCGGGGATATTTCCCACGGGCGGTATGTCGTCGGGCGACTCGTCCGGCTTCGGGTACGTCCTGGACGTCGCCCATCACATGGTGCTGCCGGTGATCACCCTCGTCGCCGTCGGATACGCCCAGACCCTGCTCGTCATGCGGTCCTCGCTGCTGGACGAGATGGGCAGCGACTATCTGACGACGGCGCGCGCGAAGGGGCTGCGGGACGACCTCGTACGCCGCAGGCACGCCGTGCCCAACGCGCTGCTGCCGACGGTCACGATGGTCTTCATCAACGTCGGCTTCGTGGCGGGCGGTTCGATCCTCGTCGAGACCGTCTTCTCCTGGCCGGGCCTCGGCCAGCTGTTCTACCAGGCGCTGAGCGTGCCCGACCTGCCGCTCGTGCAGGGGCTGTTCGTCGTCTTCGCCGGTGCGATGATCCTGATGAACCTCCTCGCCGACCTGCTCTATCCGCTGCTCGATCCCCGGGTGGGCCGATGACCGTCGCGAATACCCAGACCCCCGACACGCCGGACACCCCCGAGCCCGCCGAAGCGCCCCGGGCGCGGGCCAGTTCCTCCTCGCTCGCCTGGGAGCAGCGGCGCGCGTCGACCGCCCGCTTCTGGCGGCAGTACCGGACGAACAGGGCCGGGCTCATCGGGCTCGTCGGGCTCGTGGTGATCGGGCTCATCGCCGTACTCGCCCCGCTGCTCGTCGGCAGCGACGTACAGAGTGTGACCGAGGCACCGGGCAAGGCGCTGGAGGCGCCGAGCGGTCAGTTCCCGCTCGGCACCGACCAGTTCGGCCGGTCGCTGCTCGGCCTGCTGGTATGGGGCTCCCGGGTGTCGCTGACCGTGGGGCTGCTGGCGGCCGCGCTGTCCGTGGCCATCGGGACCCTGGTCGGCATCATCTCCGGGCACTTCGGCGGCTGGTTCTCGACCGTCGTCATGCGGATCACCGACTGGTTCCTGGTGATGCCGACGCTGGTGCTGGCGATCGTGCTGACGACGGTGATGTCCCGGTCCATCTGGACGGTCATCCTGGCGATCGGTGTGACGAGCTGGCCGACGACCGCGCGGCTGGTGCGCGCGCAGACCATCGCCGTCGAGTCGCGCCCGTACATCGAACGGGCCAGAGCGCTCGGCGGCGGGCACGGCCATGTCATGAGCCGGCACGTGCTGCCCAACGTGATGCCGCTGGTGCTCGCGCAGACCACCCTCGGCATCTCCAGCGCGATCCTCACCGAGGCCACGCTCGCCTTCCTCGGCCTCGGCGACCCGACGGTCATCTCCTGGGGCGGCATGCTCCAGGACGCGCGCGAGGCGGGCGCCGTCTCCTCGGGGCACTGGTGGTACCTGGCGCCGCCCGGAATCGCCATCGCCCTGGTCGCCCTGGCCTTCACACTCTGCGGTCGCGCCATCGAGACCGTGCTCAACCCGAAGCTTGGGGTGGCCAGATGACGTCGTCGAACCTGCTGGAGATCAAGGACCTGCGGGTCACATACGGCTCGGGGGCGTCCGCCGTCCCCGCCGTGCGGGGCGTCGACCTGGCCGTCGAGCCCGGCAAGAAGCTCGGTATCGCGGGCGAGTCGGGGTGCGGCAAGTCCACGCTGGCGCTGGCGCTGCTGCGGCTGCTGCCCGCGACGGCGAAGCTGTCCGGGGAGATCCTGCTCGACGGCGAGGACGTCCTCACGATGAAGTGGGGCCGGCTGCGCGCCGTGCGGTGGGCGGGCGCCTCGATCGTCTTCCAGGGCGCGATGCACTCGCTCAACGCGGTGCACCGCATCGGGGACCAGATCGCCGAACCGGTCCTGCTGCACCAGCACGCGACCCCGGCGGCCGGGCGCAAGCGCGCGATCGAGCTGCTGGAGCAGGTCGGCCTGCCGGCCGCCCGCGCCGACGCCTATCCGCACGAGCTGTCCGGCGGGCAGCGTCAGCGCGTGATGATCGCGATGGCGCTCGCCTGCGATCCGCGGCTGATCGTCGCGGACGAGCCGACCACGGCGCTGGACGTGATGATCCAGGCGCAGATCCTGCGGCTCATCGAACAGCTCGTCGCGGAGAAGGACATCAGCCTGCTGATGATCAGCCATGACCTGGCCGTCCTGTCGGACACCTGCGACCGGCTCGCCGTCATGTACGCGGGCCGGATCGTCGAGGAGGGCCCGGCGAAGGCGGTGTACGACAACGCGGCGCACCCCTACGGAAGCGCCTTGTCCGCCGCCTTCCCGAGGATCGGCGACCCGGCCTCCCGGCGCGCCCCGCGCGGACTGCCCGGCGATCCGCCCGACCCTTCGGCGCTGCCGTCCGGCTGTACGTTCCATCCGCGCTGCCCGGTCGCCCTCGACAGCTGCGCGCACGAGGACCAGGAACTGCGGGACGCGGGCCCCGGCAGGCGCGCCGCGTGCGTGCACGTGTCCCCGGCCGGCCCCGCGGTCCCCACCGCCCCCGAGGCATCGGCGGGGAGCCCGGCATGACGGCCACCCCTCAGGAGCTACCCATGACCATCACCCCGCTGCTCTCGGCCGCCGAGCTGAACGTCACCTTCCCCGGCAGGCGCGGCGCGGCCCCCGCGCGCGCGGTCGACGGGGTCGACCTCGACATCGGGGCCGGGGAGATCGTGGCCCTGGTCGGCGAGTCCGGCTGCGGCAAGACGACGCTGGCGCGCGCGCTGCTCGGCCTGGTCCCGCCGACGTCGGGAGCGATCACCTTCGCGGGCGAACGGCTCGACTACCACGCCCGGGCGCTGAAGTCCTACCGCAAACGCGTCCAGTTGGTCCTCCAGGACCCGAGCGGCTCCCTCAACCCACGGCACACGGTGTACGACGCGGTGGCCGAGGGCCTGCGGATCCACGGCCGCCCGGCCGACGAGCGCGAGGCGGTCGCGGAAGCGCTGTCACTCGCGGGGCTGCGCCCGCCCGAGCGGTTCTTCCTGCGCTACCCGCACGAGCTGTCCGGCGGCCAGCGGCAGCGCGTCGTCATCGCCGGCGCGCTGGTCCTGAAGCCCGAACTGATCGTCGCGGACGAGCCGGTGGCGTCCCTGGACGCGTCGGTACGCGGCGAGATCCTGGCGCTGCTGCTGTCGCTACGCGACGAACTCGGCCTGTCGGCAATGGTGGTGACCCACGACCTGGGCCTCGCCTGGAACATCGCGGACCGGGTGGCGGTGATGTACCTGGGCCGGATCGTGGAGACGGGCCCGGTCGAGAGGGTACTGACGGCGCCTCAGCATCCGTACACACAGGCGCTGTTGTCGGTCCTCCCGGAGTCGGAGGGCGACCCGGTGGTCCTGACGGGCGAACCCCCGGACCCGTCCCGCATCCCGGAAGGCTGCCGCTTCCACGCCCGCTGCCAGGTACTGGCGTCGGGCGAGGCGGAACGGGCGGGCGTGGCGGACCAGTGCCGTACGAAGGCGCTGCCGGTACTGACGGGGGGCGACGCGGCGCAGGTCGCGTGCCACTGGGCTACGGCGACGGCCACGGCACCGCAGGCGGGATGACGCGTGGCCGTTCGCAGCGCGACGGCCGCGCCGCCGACGGCTTCAGCTGGGGGACAGCGCCCGTCGCGCTCTGACCTCCGCCGGCAGCTCCCGTACCAGCGACGCCGCGAGCAGTGTGCCCAGCAGCCACGCGAACAGCGGTGCGATCAACGGCGCGAGGAGCAGCGCCGGCAGCCTGCCGGCACTGGCACGACCGGGCACCGAGCGCTGCGCCGAGTCGTGCCGGCGCCAGGTCTCCTCCGCCGTCGTGGCCGGCGCGGCTAGCGCGGCCGCCAACTGCCGCCGCCCCCTGACCCAGCCCCAGACCCCGGCGGCGGCACACACCGCGCCGTACGCCACCTCGCAGCCGGCGCGCCACCCGGAGGGCATCCCGGACACGAGGTCGTGGAACCACACGAGCAGCGCCACGAACACCAGGGTCATGACGAGCAGCGAGAAGCCGCTGACGACGACGCGGCGCAGCCAGTAACGCGGTCCTCTGCGGTACCAGGTGGTGCCGACCAACGGCAGCCGACGTTCGAAGCGCCGTGCAGGAGACCGCCGACCACGCCGTGGTCGTGGATGTCCTCGCGCCGGTGCTCGTGGAACGTCTCGTCGAGCAGGTCGGTCGCGCCGATCGAGGCGCACCTGGGGCAGCCGGGCGTCGCGCATGGTCTCGGCGAACGGACCGAGTGATACGGCGATCCAGGGCTGTGCCGGACCGAGCGCTTCGACGAGTCCGCTCAGGCTCGTGAAGGCCACCGGCACCGGCGGACCGGTCGGTGAACGGATGGCCGTACCGGACGAAAGACGCCCAAATTCGTCAGCCATGACCACTGCATGCGAGAACTTGAACGGCTGGTCGCCGGAGGTTGACCAGCTGTTACATCAGTGCGCGTCGTAGCGGTCGATCAGTTCCCGGGAGCGCTTCACGTCGTCGCCGATCGCTTCCAGCAGCGCGTCGATCGACTCGAACTTCTGCTGGCCCCGCACGTACGACAGGAAGTCGACCGTCACATGGAGCCCGTAGAGGTCCAGGCCCACCCGGTCGATCGCGTACGCCTCGACCGTTCGTTCCGTACCCGCGAACTGGGGGTTCGTGCCTACCGAGATCGCCGCCGGCATGCGTTCGCCTGCCGCCGTGAGCCAGCCCGCGTACACGCCGTCGGCGGGGACCGCCGTGTGCGGCAGGACCTCCACGTTGGCCGTGGGGTAGCCGAGTTCGCGGCCGCGCTGCGCGCCGCGGACCACGATGCCCTCGACGCGGTGCGGCCTGCCGAGGATCTCCGCCGCGCCCGCCACGTCGCCTTCGGCGACCAGCCGGCGGGTCAGCGTGGACGAGAAGGGCTCGCCGCCACCCGCGGCGCCGCTCACGTAGAGGTCGACGACCTCGACCTCGTAGTCGTACGTCTCGCCCAGCTCGGCGAGGACGGTGACGTTGCCCGCCGCCTTGTGGCCGAAGCGGAAGTTCGGCCCTTCGATGACCGCGCGGGTGTGCAACTTGTCGACCAGCACCTTCACGATGAAGTCGGCCGGCGACAGCTTCGAGAACTCGACGGTGAACGGCAGGATCAGCTGCGCGTCCACGCCCAGTTCGGCCATGAGTTCCGCCCGCCGGTGGTGGGGGGCGAGCAGCGGGGGGTGGCTGCCGGGGCGTACCACCTCGCTGGGGTGCGGGTCGAAGGTCACCACGACCGACGGCACTCCCAGTTCACGGGCGCGCTCCACGGCCCTGCCGATGATCAGCTGGTGCCCCCGGTGCACCCCGTCGTAGGAGCCGATGGTGACGACGCTGCGCCCCCAGTCCTGGGGGATGTCCTCCAAGCCGCGCCAGCGCTGCACTGTGACCGCTCCTCGCCCAAACCGTGTACGTGATTGCCGATGTAGCCAGGTCCAAGACTGCCATGCCGGGACGTTCCGCTCCGCATCGGCATCGCGCGAACGCGAGCGGCATCGCGTGTGCCGGTCAGCCGGTCAGCCGAAGACGGCCAGGCTCTTCGCCTTGCCGTGCTGTTCCTCGACGAGCGCCAGGAAGCGTCCGTCAGGTCCGAACACGGCGACCGGCGCGCTCGCGAACTCGGGCATCTCCAGCCGCACCCCGTTGAGCAGCAGCTTCGCCCGCCGCTCGTCGACGTCCCAGCGGGCGAACGCGGCGCCCGCCGCGTCGGCGACCGGCATGACGGTCAGTTCCTCCTGGAGCTGGTCCAGGGTCTTCGCGCCGTCGAGGGCGTACGGCCCGACCCGGGTCCTGCGCAGGGCCGTCAGATGACCGCCGACCCCGAGCCCGGCGCCGAGATCGCGGGCGAGCGCCCGGATGTAGGTACCGGAGGAGCAGACGACGGAGACGACGAGGTCCATGACGGGCGTGCCGTCGTCGGCGACGGCCGGGCGTACGTCGTACACCTGGAACGACGAGACGGTGACGGGCCGCGCCGGGATCTCGAACTCCTCGCCGCCGCGCACCCGCGCGTACGACCGCTTGCCGTCGATCTTGATGGCGCTGACCTTCGAGGGCACCTGCATGATCGGCCCGGTCAGCTCGGCGACACCGGCGTCGATCGCTTCGCGGGTGACCGCGGAGGCGTCGGCGGACGAGGTGATCTCGCCCTCGGCGTCGTCGGTGACGGTGTCCTGGCCGAGCCGGATCGTACCGAGGTATTCCTTCTCCGTCAGCGCGAGATGGCCGAGGAGCTTGGTGGCCCGCTCGACGCCGAGGACGAGTACGCCCGTGGCCATGGGGTCGAGGGTGCCGGCGTGGCCGACCCGGCGGGTCCTGGCGATCCCGCGCATCTTGGCGACGACGTCGTGCGAGGTGAAGCCCGACGGCTTGTCGACGATGACAAGGCCGTCGGGCGTCGCGGTCTGCTGTGTCATTCGGAGCTGTCGCCGTCCGTCTCGGCGATGTCGTCCTCGCCGGGCTTGCGGTACGGGTCGGCCTCGCCCGCGTAGGTCTTGCCGGTCGACACCTCCCGTACCTCGGCGTCCTTGGCGCGCGCCTTGTCGAGGAGGTCCTCGATGGTGCGCGCGTTGTCCGGCAGGGCGTCGGGGACGAAGGCCAGGCTCGGTGTGTGGCGCACACCTGTCTGCCGTCCCACCTCGGAGCGGAGCACGCCCTTGGCGCTCTCCAGGGCGGCCGCCGAGGCGGCGCGCTCCTCGTCGTCGCCGTAGACCGTGTAGAAGACCGTGGCCTCCCGCAGGTCGCCGGTGACCCGGGCGTCCGTGATGGTCACGAAGCCCAGCCGCGGGTCCTTGATACGCCGGTCCAGGGTCTCCGCGACCACGACCTGGATGCGATCGGCGAGCTTGCGTGCCCGCGCGTTGTCGGTCACCGGTCCGTCACTCTTCCTTCTGGGTTTCTGGTGCTACAGGTCAGTCGTCTTCGCCGTGCAGGCGCCGCCGTACGGCGAGCAGTTCCACCTCGGGGTGTCCCGCGACCATGCGTTCGCACCGGTCGAGGACGTCCGTGAGATGGCTCCAGTCCCCCGACACCACCGCCAGACCGATCTCGGTCCTGCGGTGCAGGTTCTGGTCTCCCGTCTCCGCCGCGCTGACCGCGAACTTGCGTTGCAGCTCCGCGACGATCGGACGCACGACGGAGCGTTTCTCCTTCAGCGACCGTACGTCGCCGAGAAGCAGGTCGAAGGACAGTGTCCCCACGTACATGCGGATCCGGATGTCCCGCCGGTTCGGGGTCATTTCCCCCGCCATCGCTTGGCGCGGGTATATGAACCGTACACGCGCGGCCGGGGCCGATCGACGGAAATTATCTCCGTCGACCGGCCCCGGCGGTCGCCGTGCGTCAGCCGCGCGGCTTCTCGCGCATCTCGTACGTCGCGATGACGTCGTCGATCTTGATGTCGTTGAAGTTCCCGAGGTTGATACCGCCCTCGAAGCCTTCGCGGATCTCGGTGACATCGTCCTTGAAGCGGCGCAGACCCTGGATGTTGAGGTCCTCCGCGATGACCTTGCCGTCGCGGACGAGCCGGGCCTTCGTGTTGCGCTTGACCTCGCCGGAGCGGATGAGAACACCCGCGATGTTGCCCAGCTTGGACGAGCGGAAGACCTCGCGGATCTCCGCCGTACCCAGCTCGACCTCTTCGTACTCCGGCTTGAGCATGCCCTTGAGGGCCGCTTCGATCTCTTCGATCGCCTGGTAGATGACCGAGTAGTACCGGACGTCCACCCCTTCGCGCTCGGCCATCTGCGCGGCACGCCCCGCGGCGCGCACGTTGAAGCCGATCACGATGGCGTCGGAGCCCATCGCCAGGTCGATGTCCGACTCGGTGACCGCACCCACACCGCGGTGCAGCACCCGGATGTCGACCTCTTCGCCGACGTCGAGCTGGAGCAGCGAGGACTCGAGGGCCTCCACCGAACCGGACGCGTCGCCCTTGATGATGAGGTTGAGCTCCTGTACCAGGCCTGCCTTGAGGGCCTCGTCCAGGTTCTCCAGGGAGAACCGGACGCCCCTGCGGGCGAAGGCCGCGTTCCGCTCACGAGCGGCACGCTTCTCGGCGATCTGCCGGGCCGTGCGGTCGTCGTCGACAACGAGGAAGTTGTCGCCGGCGCCGGGGACGTTGGTGAGTCCCAGGACCAGGACGGGCGTCGAAGGTGTCGCCACGTCGACGTTGTCGCCGTTGTCGTCGAGCATCGCCCTGACGCGGCCGTACGCGTCACCGGCGACCATCGTGTCACCGACGCGCAGCGTGCCGCGCTGGACGAGCACGGTGGCGACGGCGCCGCGGCCACGGTCGAGGTGTGCCTCGATCGCGATGCCCTGCGCGTCCTGCTCCGGGTTGGCCCGCAGGTCGAGCGAGGCGTCGGCCGTGAGGATCACGGCCTCCAGCAGGCTGTCGATGTTGAGACCCTGCTTGGCGGAGATGTCGACGAACATGGTGTCGCCGCCGTACTCCTCGGCCACCAGACCGAACTCGGTGAGCTGACCGCGCACCTTGGTCGGGTCGGCGCCCTCGACGTCGATCTTGTTGACCGCGACCACGATCGGCACGTCGGCCGCCTTGGCGTGGTTCAGCGCCTCGATCGTCTGGGGCATCACACCGTCGTTGGCCGCGACCACCAGGATCGCGATGTCGGTGGACTTCGCACCACGGGCACGCATGGCGGTGAACGCCTCGTGGCCCGGGGTGTCGATGAAGGTGATCCTGCGCTCTTCACCGTTGACGTCCGTGGCGACCTGGTAGGCACCGATGTGCTGGGTGATTCCGCCGGCCTCGCCCGCGACGACGTTCGTCTTGCGGATCGCGTCCAGCAGCCTCGTCTTACCGTGGTCGACGTGACCCATGACGGTCACGACCGGCGGACGGGACACGAGCGATTCCTCGCCGCCCTCGTCCTCGCCGAACTCGATGTCGAAGGACTCGAGAAGCTCGCGGTCCTCCTCCTCCGGGCTGACGATCTCGACGACGTAGTTCATCTCGCCGGCGAGCAGGTGCAGCGTCTCGTCGGAGACGGACTGCGTGGCAGTGACCATCTCGCCGAGGTTCATCATCACGGCGACGAGCGACGCCGGGTTGGCGTTGATCTTCTCCGCGAAGTCGGTGAGGGACGCACCGCGCGACAGCCGGACACTCTGGCCCTGGCCACGCGGCAGCATCACGCCGCCTACCGACGGGGCCTGCATGGCCTCGTACTCCTGGCGCCTCTGCCTCTTCGACTTACGGCCACGACGGGCGGGCCCGCCGGGACGGCCGAACGCGCCCTGTGTGCCACCACGGCCACCGGGACCACCCGGACGTCCGCCGAAGCCGGGACGGCCACCGCCGCCACCGAAACCGCCGCCTCCGGGACGACCCGGAGCTCCGCCGCCACCACCGGGGCGACCGGCGAAACCGCCGCCGCCACCGCCACCGGGACGACCCGCGAAACCGCCGCCGCCACCGGGACGACCGCCGCCACCGCCACCGGGGCGGGCTCCGCCACCGGGACCGCGACCGCCGCCACCAGGACCGCCGCCGGGGCGGGGTCCGGCAGCGGGACGCTGCGGCATCATGCCGGGGTTCGGCCGGTTACCGCCGGGCGCGCCGCCGGGACCCGCGGAGCGCGGGGCCTGCGGACGGGGCATGCCGCCGGGGGACGGACGGGACGAACCGCCGGGACCCGACTGCGGACGGGGACCGCCCTGGCCCGCACCCTGCGGACGCGGAGCGCCACCGGGGGCGCCGGCACCGCCGGGACGCGGGGCGCCGCCACCGGGACGCGGCGACTGCGGCCGCGCCATGCCGGTGGAGCCACCCGAGGTGAAGGGGTTGTTACCCGGACGCGGGCCCGCGGGGCGGGCACCGGGACGCGGGGCCTGGCCGGGACGCGCGCCGCCGGGGCGACCGCCCTGGCGCTGCTCGCGGTCGCCGCCCTGACGCTGCTCGCCCTGGCCTGCCGCCGGACGGGCGGCGGGACGGGGACCGGGGGTGGCACCGGGCCGGGGACCGGCGGCCGGAGCCGACGGAGGCGCGGTGAACTCCGGGGCGGCGGGCGCCGCCGGGGCCGGCTTCTGCGGTGCGGCAGCCGCCGCGGGCTTGGGCGCCGGGGCCGGACGGGGTCCGGGGCTCGGTGCCGCTGCGGGGGTGCTGCCGTTGGTGCTGGGGGCGCTGCTCACGGGGGCCTCGGCGGCGGCCGGCTTGGGAGCCGGGACACCGGGCTTGGGGGCAGCGGGACGTGCCGCCTGCGCCGGTGAGGGCGCCGCGGGCTTCGCGGGGGACGCCTTGCGGGGCGCCCCGGGCTTCGCAGCGGGCTTCGCGCCGTTGCCGGCGGGCCCCTGCAATGCGTCGGTCAGTTTACGTACAACCGGCGCCTCGATGGTCGAGGACGCCGAACGGACGAATTCACCGAGTTCTTGGAGCTTGGCCATGACGACCTTGCTCTCGACGCCGAACTCCTTGGCGAGTTCGTATACCCGGACCTTAGCCACTTCGCTCCTTTTAGGTCCGGGTTACCGCCGGACCGTCGCTACTTCATGGGCGTACTCATCGCGTACTCATCGAGTGCTCATCGCAATCTCGACCTACTTCCAACTCGCGAGGTACCTGAACCGCACGGGGTTCCGTGCCGTACGTCTTCTTACAGTGCTGCCTGCGCTGTGATTGCCTCGACGGCCTGGCGCAGGTCCACGCTGTCGAGCGGTCCCTGGACCCGGAAGGCCCGGGGGAACGCCCGGCGGCGGACCGCCAGATCAAGACAGACCAAGGCGGGGTGCATATACGCACCCCGGCCGGGCAGCGTACCGCGTTGATCGGGAACACATTGTTCACCGTCCACCACGATGCGCAGCAGATCGCTTTTGGCCGCTCGTTCCCGGCACCCCACGCACGTTCGCTCAGGGCAGGCTCGGGCCTTCGTCCGGCCAGACACCATTAAGTCTACCTCCCCGTACGGACCTCACCCCTACGGGGCAAGATTCGAACACCTGCTGTCCGAAAAGATCGTCACGCGTGATCCGCCTCGGCCTGATCTGCGGACTCGGACTGCTCGGTGTCGGGACGGATGTCGATGCGCCAGCCGGTGAGCCGCGCGGCGAGCCGGGCGTTCTGCCCTTCCTTGCCGATCGCGAGCGACAGCTGGTAGTCCGGCACGGTCACCCGTGCCGAGCGGGCGGCCATGTCGACGATCTCGACCTTGCTGACACGGGCGGGCGACAGCGCGTTCGCCACCATCTCGGCCGGGTCCTCCGACCAGTCGACGATGTCGATCTTCTCGCCCAGCAGCTCGGCCATCACGTTACGCACCCGCGCCCCCATCGGGCCGATGCAAGCGCCCTTGGCGTTCAGACCCGACCGCAGCGACCGCACGGCGATCTTGCTGCGGTGCCCTGCCTCCCGGGCGATGGCCGTGATCTCGACGGACCCGTCGGCGATCTCGGGCACCTCCAGCGAGAACAGCTTCTTCACCAGATTGGGGTGGGTACGGGACAGCGTCACCGAAGGACCGCGTACGCCCTTGGCCACCCGGACCACATAGGTGCGCAGCCGCAGCCCGTGCGTGTAGTTCTCGCCCGGCACCTGTTCCTGCACCGGAAGGATGGCCTCCAGCTTGTCGTCCAGCTTGACGAGGACGTTCTTCGGGTCCTTGCCCTGCTGCACCATGCCGGCCACGACGTCGCCCTCGCGGCGCGCGTACTCGCCGAACGTGACGTCGTTCTCGGCGTCCCGCAGCCGCTGCTGGATGACCTGGCGCGCGGTGGTCGCCGCGATCCGGCCGAAGTCCGAAGGCGTGTCGTCGAACTCCTTGGGCTCCTGCCCCTCCTCCAGATCGGCCGCGTCCTCCTTGGCCCACACCGTCACATCGCCGTTGTCCCGGCTCAGTACGACGCGTGCGTGCCGGCGGCTGCCTTCGGTGCGGTGGTACGCGATGAGGAGGGCGGACTCGATCGCCTCGACCAGCAGGTCGAAGGGGATCTCCTTCTCTTGTGACAAGCCCTTCAAGAGCTTCACGTCGATATGCACGGCTACGCCTCCTCTTCCTTCTTGTCCTTGCGGCTGAATTCGAGCTCGACACGCGCCTTGGCGATCTGCGCGAACTCCAGCCGGCGGGCGGTGGGCTTCCGCCCCTTCACCCCGGGCACCTCGACATCAAGGCCCTCGTCGTCCACGGCCAGGATCCGGGCCACCAGCTCGCCCTCGGGAAGCTGGAACCTGGCGAGCCTGCCGACGGCGCGCACATAGTGGCGGTGCTCGGTCAGCGGGCGCTCGGCCCCGGGTGATGTCACTTCGAGCTGGTACTCGTCCTCGCCCATGGCGTCGGTCTCGTCCAGCGTCGTGGAGATGGTGCGGCTCAGCTCGGCGCACTCGTCGAGATCCACGCCGTCGTCGGAGTCCACGACGATCCTCAGTACACGACGCCGACCGGCCCGGGAGACCTCGACCTCTTCCAGATCAAGGTTCTTGGCGCTGACGAGCGGTTCCAGCAGTCCGCGCAGCCTCTCGCTCTGGGTGGTGCTCATCCGGGTGACTCCTCGGCCGCGTCTGCTGTTGTGGGATCGTCCTGCGTCAGACGGCAAGGGTATCCGGTCCCAGGGGGTGTTGCCGTCCACATGGGGCTGACCCGCAGGTACGCTCGCCTGCGATGATCACTGCGAGGGAGAGACGCGTGGGTACGACACGGAGGCAGCTCCTCATGGGCGCCGCCGCGGCCGGTCTGCTGACGGCCTGCTCCTCGACCGACGCCGACCGCCACGGGCCCGGCGAAAGCGCCTCGGTACGCGCCGAGAACACCCTCAGGGTCCGCACGGCCGCCACCAGCCGATCCCTGCTCGCCCAGTACGACGCGGTACTGGCCCGCCACCCCGACCAGCGCGCCACCCTGGCACCACTGCGCGCGGCCACCGCCCAGCACGTGGCGGCGCTCTCCCCCGCCAGGAAACCGCCGGCCACCCCGCCGCCGAGCCCGACCGCCGCGGTCTCAGCGGACCCCGCCGAAGCACTCAGGGCGCTGGCGACGACAGCCCGCCGCACCACGGACGCCCAGACGGCCGCCCTGGTGGACGCGCCCCCGGAACTCGCCCGGCTGCTGGCCTCCGTAGCCGCCGCGAGCGCCACCCACGCGTACCTGCTGACCGAAGGAGCGGCCCGATGAGCAGCGGTGCGCTGGAGGCGGCACAGGCCGCACTCGCCGCCGAACACGCGGCCGTGTACGGGTACGGGGTCGTCGGCGGCCGGATCGGCACGGCCCGCGGCGCTGAGGCGTCGGCGGCCTACGCGGCACACCGCGCCCGGCGCGACGCCCTGGCCCGTACCGTCCGCGACCTGGGCGGCGAACCCACCGCCGCAGCGGCCGCCTACACGCTGCCGTTCCCCGTGGCGGGGGCGACGTCGGCGGAACGCCTGGCCGCCCGCCTGGAGGACAGGGTCGCCGACGTCTACTCCGACCTCGTACGCGCCGCCGAAGGCCCACTGCGCCAGCAGGCCGCCGACGCGCTGCGCGAGGCAGCGGTGCGCGCGGCGCGCTGGCGCGGCACCGGCGTAGCCTTTCCCGGACTCGCCGAGCGGTCGTGAGCCCAGAAGGGGAACTACGTACGTATGGCTTTTGAACCGCCGGAGCGTCTGCTGCGCACGCTCGGCGAGACGTACGGAGAATCCGCGGCCACCCCGTGGCTCGACCGACTACCCGCCCTCGCCCAGGAAACGGTCACCCGTCAGGGCCTGACCGTCGAACGGGTCGTGGCGCCCGGCGGCCGGAGCAGCCTGGTGATGCTCGTACGCAGGAGCGACGACTCCCCCGCCACTCTCAAGATCGCTCCACCCTTCGCCGCCCCCGCTCTCGAACACGCGGCCCTGGCCCACTGGAAGGGCTGGGGCGCGGCGGAGGTCCTGGACGACGCACTGCTGCTGGAGCGCCTGCACCCCGAGATGTCCCTGCGCTCGCTCCCGGAGGCCAAGGCCCTGCTGGAGGCGGCGGGCACACTGCGACGCCTGTGGGTGGAGCCGCCGGCGGACCACGGGTTCGAAACGGTGGAGACCCGCACGGAACGCCAGGCCAAAACGATGGCCGCGACCCAGGACGAAACCGCGGCCCCCCTGATCACAGCAGCGCTCCAGGCCCGAGCGGACCTCATGACCGGTCCGACGGAGACCATGCTCCTGCACGGCGCGTTCCGCCAGGGAAAGGTCCTGGCGGGCGACCGGACACCGTGGCTGGCCGTGGGCCCCGAGCCGCTGGTAGGCGAGCGGGCGTACGACCTGGCGAGGCTGGTACGCGACCGGGTGGAAGACCTGGTCGCCTCGGACGCCGGCGCTTCGGCAGCCCGACGCCGGATCAACCGGCTGGCGGACTCCCTGGACGTCGACCGTGACCGGCTGCGCGCCTGGACGCTGTTCCGCGCCGTGGAATCCGCAACCCGCGCCCTGACGGCCCGTCACCGCCAGGCGGCCGAGCTGCTGTTGGAGTTCGCGGCCTGGCTGTGAAGGGGGTCGTGCAGGGGTGGTGTCCGGAGCGTAGAGCGTGATTTGTGGCGCATCTCGGCGGTGGCTCCGCGTCAGGCGAGTACGCGCCGTAAATCATGCAGCGCAGGACACGACCCCGGAACGGCACCCGGCAACAACCGCAACCAAGAACCCGCAACCCCGAACCGCGCCGGACGGCGACACCGCCCCCGGCAACCACCGCAACCCAGACCCGCAACCCCCGAACCGCGCCGGACGGCGACACCGCAGCGCAGGACACGACCCCGGAGGGCCCCCGGCAACAACCGCAACCACAACCCCGCACCGACCACCGGCCGGACGGCGACACCGCCCCCGGCAACAACCGCAACCCAGACCGGCAACCCCGAACCGCGCCGGACGGCGACACCGCGCCCGGCGACCACCGCGTCGCAAACCCGCAACCCCCGAACCGCGCCGGACGGCGACACCGCAGCGCAGGACACGACCCCGGAGGGGCCCCCGGCGACAACCGCAGCCAGGGACCCGCAACCGAGCCGCACCCGCACACAGACCAGAAGCCCAGACAGCCCAGAAGCCGGAAGGCCGGAAACCTCAGACCGCGGTGAGCCGAGCCACCGCCTCCGCCACCGTCAGCTCCTCGCGCTCACCACTGCGCCGGTCCTTCAGCTCCAGCACACCCTCCGCCGAGCGCCGCCCCGCCACCAGGATCTGCGGCACACCGATCAGCTCGGCGTCCGTGAACTTCACGCCCGGCGACACCCCGGGACGCTCGTCCACCAGCACCCGCAGCCCGGCGGCGGCCAACTGCTCGGATACCGACACGGCCAGCTCCGTCTGCAGCGCCTTGCCCGCCGCCACGACATGCACGTCCGCCGGCGCGATCTCGCGCGGCCAGCACAGCCCCTGCTCGTCCGCCGACTGCTCGGCCAGCGCCGCCACCGCGCGCGAGACGCCGATGCCGTACGAGCCCATCGTCACCCGCACCGGCTTGCCCTGCTGCCCGAGCACGTCGAGCTGGAACGTGTCGGCGTACTTGCGGCCGAGCTGGAAGATATGGCCGATCTCGATCGCGCGGTCCAGGGTCAGGCCCGCACCGCACGCCGGGCACGGGTCGCCCGCCTCGACCACCACGACGTCCAGGTAGTCGTCGACCTCGAAGTCCCGCCCGGCGACCACGTTGCGCGCGTGCGTACCCGTCCGGTTCGCGCCGGTGATCCACGCCGTGCCCGGCGCGATCCGGGGGTCGGCGATGTAGCGGACCTTCAGGTCCTGCGGGCCCACGTAGCCGCGTACCAGATCCGGCCGGTCCTCGAAGTCCTCGGCGGTGACCAGCTCCACCACCGCGGGGGCGAGGTGTTCGCCGAGCTTGCCGAGGTCGACCTCGCGGTCGCCCGGCACACCGACGGCGACGATCTCGCCGTCGACCTTGACCAGCAGGTTCTTCAGCGTGGCCGAAGCGGGCACCCCGAGGAGCGCGGCGAGCGACTCGATGGTCGGGGTGTCCGGCGTGTCCAGCTCCTCGACGGCAGGGTGGTCGACGGCACCAACCGCCGGCGCCACGAACGTCACCGCCTCCGTGTTGGCCGCGTAGTCGCACGCCGGGCAGTCCACGAACGTGTCCTCGCCCGCCGCTGCCGGTGCCAGGAACTCCTCCGACGCAGAGCCGCCCATCGCGCCGGAGACCGCGGAGACGATCCGGAAGTCGAGCCCGAGCCGCTTGAAGATGGCCTGGTAGGCGGCGCGGTGCAGGGCGTACGACTCGGCCAGGGCCTCGTCCGTGGTGTCGAAGGAGTACGAGTCCTTCATCTGGAACTCGCGCCCGCGCAGCACGCCCGAGCGCGGCCTGGCCTCGTCGCGGTACTTCGTCTGGATCTGGTAGAGCATCACCGGCAGGTCCTTGTAGGACGTGCACTGGTCCTTGACGAGCTGCGTGAAGATCTCTTCGTGCGTCGGGCCGAGCAGATAGTCGGCGCCCTTGCGGTCCTTGAGCCGGAACAGCAGGTCGCCGTACTCCTCCCAGCGGCCGCTCGCCTCGTACGGCTCCCTGGGCAGCAGTGCGGGCAGCAGCACCTCCTGCGCGCCGATCGCGTCCATCTCCTCGCGTACGACGCGCGAGACGTTGTCGAGGACCTTCTTGCCCAGCGGCAGCCAGCTCCAGATGCCGGCGGAGGTGCGGCGGACGTAACCCGCGCGCATGAGCAGCTTGTGGCTGAGCGTCTCCGCGTCGGCCGGGTCGTCGCGCAATGTCTTGGCCATCAAACGGGACATGCGCTGGACCTGGGGCATGGGGAGCACTCCTGCGTTCTCTCGGGTGATGCCAGGAGATTAGCCGTGCCGCACCCGCACCCGGAAATCACTTCTCCACAGGGACGGCGGCCCGGGACACACGGACCGCGGGCCCGGGACACACGAAACACGGCCCGGACATCACGCGTCCGAGGCGACCGCCCCGGGTCTGCGCAACGGCAGCGTCGCCCCCATCACCGCGTACGGCCGTGCCGCGCTCGGGAAGTGGACCTGGCGCGCGAGGTCCTGGTAGCCGAGCTGGCGGTACAGATGCCGGGCCGGGCTCTCGACGTCGATCGCCGACAGGATCGACCGGGACTGGGTGACCCCGTCGGTGATGACGGTGATCAGCGCGCGTCCGATGCCCCTGGCCTGGTAGCCGGGGTGGACGTGGAGTTCGGTGATGACGAAGGAGTCGTCGAGCCAGCTGTCCGACTCGGTCCTGCGCAGATACGGCTCGACGACGGTCGACCACCAGTGCGTGCGCTGGTTGGGCAGCCCGTAGACGAACCCGACGAGTTTGCCCTCGTCCGTGGTGGCCCCGAAGGAGCGGCAGCCGGGGTACATCAGATGCCGGAGCACGATGTGCCGGCGTACGTCGATCTCGTCGTCGCTGAGCCCGAACGCGAGGGCCTGTACGGCGAGGGCGTCGTCCACGCGAGCGGTGAGATCGACCGGCCCTACCTGCACGTCGGGGGTCCGGGGGTCGTCCCCGGGGATGCTCAGCATGTGCGGAACCCTACTTTCAGAACAGCACGCTCATGAAGGCGCCCACCTCACGGAAACCGACCCGGCGGTAGGCGGCCCTGGCGGGGGCGTTGTAGTCGTTCACGTACAGGCTCACGACGGGGGCGACGTCGGCCAGCGCGTACCGGACGACAGCGGCCATTCCGGTCTCGGACAGGCCCTGGCCGCGATAGGCGGGGTCGACCCAGACCCCCTGGATCTGGCAGGCCCGGTGGGTGGCGGCGCCGATCTCGGCCTTGAAGATGACCTTGCCGTTGTCGATCCGGGCGAACGAGCGCCCCGCGCCGACGAGTTCGGCCACACGCGCCTGGTAGAGGAGGCCGCCGTCGCCGGCGAGCGGTGAGACGCCGACCTCTTCGGTGAACATCGCCACACAGGCCGGCATGATCGTTTCGAGTTCGTCCTTGCGGATCCGGCGCACGTACGGGTCGGGCGTGACGGTGGCGGGGATCTGCTCGGTGACCATCAGCGGCTGGTTGGCCCTGACCTCGCGGGCGGGGCCCCAGCTGGGTTCCAGCAGCCGCCACAGCTGGGTGGTGGCTTCGACGGGTCCGACGATGGACGAGCAGCGGCGCCCGGTGCGGCGGGCACGGTCGGCGAAGCCGCGTACGGCCTCGCGGGTGGCGCAGATGGGGACGAGGTTGGCACCGGAGTAGCAGAGCGAGCGCAGATGTCCGTCGGCGTACCAGCCCCACATCTCGCCGCCGAGGCGCCACGGGTCGAGTCCCGCCACCTGGACGCGCGAGGTCACGAAGGCGTTGGCGACCGGCTCGCTCTCAAGGATGGCGAGCGCTGCGCCGAGTTCGCTGGGTTCGAGGACCCGGGTGGTGGTCTGCGTCAACACTGGGGGCCTCACCATACGGTCTGCTGATCTGCGAACTCTACCTGGCGGCCTCCGGGGGCGCCTCCCGTGGGCCCGCACGGGTACGGGCCCCGCCGCCGGTGCCTGTGGGGGCACATCGGCGGCGGGGCCCGTTGTGGTTCGTACGACCGGTGGAAAACCCGAGTCGGCTGACGGCGACCTCCGTGGCACCGCCAGGCTCAACGCGGCACCGCAGGGTCAGCGTGGCACCGCTAGCTCAACGCGGCACCGCAGGGTCAGCGCGGCACCCGGCAGGGTCAGCTGACAGCGACCTCGGGCTGGCCGGAGGCGATGCCGTCCTTCTCCATCTGCTCGGCGATCTTCATGGCCTCGTCGATCAGGGTCTCCACGATCTTCGACTCGGGGACGGTCTTGACGACCTCGCCCTTCACGAAGATCTGGCCCTTGCCGTTGCCCGACGCCACACCCAGATCGGCCTCGCGCGCCTCGCCCGGACCGTTCACCACACAGCCCATGACCGCGACGCGCAGCGGCACCTCCATGCCCTCAAGTCCCGCCGACACCTCGTCCGCGAGCTTGTACACGTCCACCTGCGCCCGGCCGCACGAGGGGCAGGACACGATCTCCAGCCGGCGCTGCTTCAGGTTGAGCGACTCCAGGATCTGCAGCCCGACCTTGACCTCTTCGGCCGGCGGGGCGGACAGCGAGACGCGGATCGTGTCCCCGATGCCCTCCGAGAGCAACGCACCGAACGCCACGGCCGACTTGATGGTCCCCTGGAACGCCGGGCCCGCCTCCGTCACACCGAGGTGCAGCGGGTAGTCGCACTGCTCGGCGAGCTGACGGTAGGCATTCACCATCACCACCGGGTCGTTGTGCTTCACCGAGATCTTGATGTCACGGAAGCCGTGCTCCTCGAACAGCGACGCCTCCCACAGCGCCGACTCCACCAGGGCCTCCGGCGTCGCCTTGCCGTACTTCTTCAGCAGCCGCGCGTCCAGCGAGCCCGCGTTGACGCCGATCCGGATCGGTGTCCGGGTCTCCAGCGCGGCCTTCGCGATCTCCCGCACCTTGTCGTCGAACTGCTTGATGTTCCCGGGGTTGACCCGGACCGCCGCACAGCCCGCGTCGATCGCCGCGAAGACGTACTTCGGCTGGAAGTGAATGTCCGCGATCACCGGGATCTGCGACTTCCGCGCGATCGTCGCCAGCGCGTCCGCGTCGTCCTGCGTCGGGCACGCCACTCGGACGATCTGACACCCCGACGCGGTCAGCTCGGCGATCTGCTGGAGCGTCGCGCCGATGTCCGACGTACGCGTCGTGGTCATCGACTGGACCGACACCGGTGCGTCCCCGCCGACCGCCACCGAGCCGACCTGGATCTGGCGGCTGACCCTGCGTTCGGCGAGCTTCGTGGGAACGGACGGCATTCCGAGTGAAATTGCAGTCATCTGGTGTGCAACCCCAAGGTGTGGATCGAGGTCCCGAGATCGGCGGGCTCCAGCCCCCGAGATTACGCCACCGCGCGTCGAACGGGCACACCGCTACGAAGAGTCCACTCAAAAGTAAGCGGCCGGACACAAAAAGTGTCCGGCCGCTGCAAAACGGGAAGATTACCCCGAATCGAATGATTCAGCTGATCTTTACCGGGTTGACCACGTCGGCGATGAAGACGAGCGCCGTGAAGCAGATGAACAGCCCCGCCACCACATAGGCGACCGGCATGAGCTTCGCCACGTCGAAGGGGCCCGGGTCGGGCCGGCTGAAGACCCGCGCCACGTTGCGCCGCAGCGCCTCCCACAGCGCCCCCGCGATGTGCCCGCCGTCGAGCGGCAGCAGCGGCAGCATGTTGAAGAGGAACAGCGAGAGGTTGAACCCGGCGAGCAGGAACAGCAGCATCGCGATCTGGCTCTGCGCCGGCACGTGCAGCGTCATCACCTCGCCGCCGATCCGGGCGGCGCCGACCACGCCGACCGGCGAGTCCGCCTTGCGCTCACCGCCGTCGAAGGCCGCGCGCCACAGCGCGGGGATCTCGGACGGCAGGTCGACGATCCGCTTGGCACTGTCCTCGATCATGGTGCCCATGCGGTCGACGGACTGCGAGAAGGTCAGCGGGACGATCTTGGTGGAGGCGGCGAAGCCGAGGTAGCCGGCGGGTACGTACTTGTCCTGCACGACATCGCCGTTGGAGTCCTTCTTCAGGACGGTGTTGCTGAGCAGCTTGGCGTGCAGCACCTGCTCCGAGCCGTCGCGCTGGACGGTGATGGTGGCGGGGCCGATCGTCTTGCGGATCAGGTCGGAGAGCGTGCTCCAGTCCGCGACCTTCCGGCCGTTGAAGGCGACGATCTTGTCGCCCTGCTTCAGTCCCGCGGCCTTGGCCGGCGAGACCGGGTCGCCCTTCTCACAGGTCTGGCGCTTCGCGCTCTGTGAGATGACGCACTGCTGGACGGCGGCGACGTCGGTGGTCTGCGTCTGGAAGCCGTACGACATCGCCACGCCGAGGAAGATCGCGACGGCGAGGATCAGGTTCATGAACGGCCCTGCGAACATCACGATGACGCGCTTCCAGGGCTTGCGCGTGTAGAACAGCAGCTTCTCGTCACCGGGCTGCAGTTCCTCGAACGCGGCGGAGCGCGCGTCCTCGACCATGCTGCGCCAGGGCGAGGTGGACCGGGACTCGATCCGGCCGTCGGCGCCCGGCGGGAACATCCCGATCATGCGGATGTAGCCGCCGAGCGGGATCGCCTTGATCCCGTACTCCGTGTCGTTCTTCCTCTTCGACCAGATCGTCGGCCCGAATCCCACCATGTACTGGGGCACCCGGATGCCGAACATCTTGGCCGTCGAGAGATGGCCCATCTCGTGGAAGGCGATGGAGAAGAGCAGCCCCACGGCGAAAATGACTATGCCAAGGACCGTCAACAGGATCGTCATGCGCGAGCCTCCGCTGTTGCCTTCACTGCCAGTTCCCGGGCCCGGGCCCGTGCCCAGGTCTCAGCTTCCAGGACGTCACCGACAGTGAGCGGGGTTCCCTTGCCGGGGCTCCCGTGCTCGGCGACGACTTCGGTGACGGTATCCATGATGCCGTTGAACGGCAGCCGACCCGACAGGAACGCGTCCACACACTCCTCGTTGGCGGCGTTGAACACGGCGGGAGCCGTGCCGCCCAGCGCTCCGACGTGCCGGGCGAGTCCCACGGAGGGGAACGCCTCGGTGTCGAGCGGGAAGAACTCCCAGGACGACGCCTTGGTCCAGTCGAAGGCGGGCGCCGCGTCCGGCACCCGCTCCGGCCAGCCGAGTCCGATGGCGATCGGGCCGTGCATGTCGGGCGGAGTGGCCTGCGCGAGGGTCGAGCCGTCGCTGAACTCCACCATCGAGTGAACGTACGACTGGGGGTGTACGACAACCTCGATGCGTTCGAAGGGGATGTCGTACAGCAAATGGGCCTCGATCACTTCGAGGCCCTTGTTGACGAGGGTCGCCGAGTTGATCGTGATGACGGGGCCCATGGCCCAGGTGGGGTGGGCGAGGGCGTCCTCGCGGGTGACATCGTCGAGTTCGGCGCGGGTACGGCCGCGGAAGGGGCCGCCGGAGGCGGTGACGATGAGCTTGCGCACATCGGCGCGGGTGCCGGCGGCCAGTGCCTGGAACAGCGCGGCGTGCTCGGAGTCGACCGGGATGATCTGCCCGGGCGCGGCGGCGGCCTTGACCAGCGGACCGCCGACGATCAGCGATTCCTTGTTGGCGAGGGCGAGGGTGCGGCCGGCTTCGAGGGCGGCGAGGGTCGGCGCGAGGCCGATGGAACCGGTGATGCCGTTCAGCACGGTGTGACAGTCGGAGGCGGCCAGTTCGGTGGCCGCCTCGAGCCCCGCGAGGATCTCGGGAAGCGCCTCGCCGGGCCCGTACTCGGCCCGCAGCGCCTCCCGGAGCACGGGAACCGTGTCCGGGCGCGCCACGGCGACCGTGCGCACCCGCAGCTGCCGCGCCTGCTCGGCGAGCAGGGCCACCCTGCCGCCGGCGGCGGACAGCGCGGTGACCCGGAAACGGTCGGGATTGCGCAGGATCAGGTCGATGGCCTGGGTACCGATGGACCCGGTGGAGCCGAGGACGACGATGTCCCGGCGGCCTTCGGCCGGATCGAAGGCGAGGTGGGGGTCCGCGAGAGGGGCTGGGCTGTCGCTCATGGACCCCATTCTTGCCCCATCAACTGTGTCCGGGGACAGCGCGCCCGGTCAGAAGTGGGTCGCGATGCCGAATTTCGCCCTCAGCAGGGCCATGTCGTGCCGGTCGCGGTCGGCCGGTTCGTACCCCTGGTGGAAGTAGACCTGCTGCGCGGCGGAGAGACACGGGACGACGGCCCCGCCGATCGTCCCGGTGGTGAAGCAGTCCGCCGGATACCGGAAGGGCTCGGCGGGATCGGGGGACGACTGGGTCGCTGAGCCGTCGGGGGCGAAGACGAGCGGATGCAGATCGATCTCCCGCCCGTCCGGATGTGCGTACACGAACCGCAGGGGCCGCGCGTCCAGCGTCGGCGCGAACCCGGCCCCGGCGAGCGCGTCCAGCAACGCGTGCTCCTGCTCCACCCGGTGCACGAGATCCAGATCCCGATGCCCCCGGCTCTGCTCCCCCACCAGGGCGTCCACACCCCAACCCCCCGCCGTCCACACGTCGGCACCGGCGCCCCGGATCAGCGCGAGCAGGGACAGCACGTCGTCGGCGGTCATCACGCGGAGCAGGTTATGCGGTCGTGCTCAGGGTCGTCACTGCCACGTACGGCGCCCGCGCGGGAACGGATCCCGCGCGGGCGTCTGATCGGGTTGCCCGGGTGGCTACTTGATCGGGCGGTGGACGTTGTCGCGCTTGGAGGGGCCCGGGGTCGCGTCGGCGATCCAGGGGCCTTCGCCGCTCGCGTCGACGACGCCCTCCTCCAGCCAGGTGTACGTGCCGGACAGGACGCCGTCCACGACCTTGTGGTCGATGTCGTCCGTGTTGGACCACAGGCGGCCGAACAGCTCCTCGACGCGGATCCTGGACTGCCGGCAGAAGGCGTCGGCCAGTTGGTACGCCTCGCGGCCGTGGTCGCCGCTCGTGCGGAGCAGTTCGGCCCGTACGCAGGCGGCGCTCATCGCGAACAGTTCGGCGCCGATGTCGACGATCCGGCCGAGGAAGCCCTGCTTGGTCTCCATCCGGCCCTGCCAGCGCGACATGGCGTAGAAGGTGGAGCGGGCCAGTTTGCGGGAGCCGCGTTCCACGTAGCGCAGGTGCGCCGCCAGGTCGGGGTGGCCGGCGTGGTGGAACTCGCCGTACGAGTTGGGCAGTTGACCCGGGCCGGCAACCAGCTTCGGCAGCCAGCGGGCGTAGAACTTGCCCGCCTGCGCGCCCGCCTTCGCCTTGTCGGAGAGGGACTTGTCCGGGTCGATGATGTCGCCGGCCACCGCGAGGTGGGCGTCGACGGCCTCGCGGGCGATCAGCAGGTGCATGATCTCCGTCGAGCCTTCGAAGATGCGGTTGATCCGCATGTCGCGGAGCATCTGCTCGGCGGGCACGGGGCGTTCGCCGCGGGCCGCCAGCGAGTCGGCCGTCTCGAAGCCGCGGCCACCGCGGATCTGGACCAGCTCGTCGGCCATCCGCCAGCCCATCTCGGAGCCGTACAGCTTGGCCAGGGCCGCCTCGATACGGATGTCGTTGCGGTTCTCGTCGGCCATCTGCGACGACAGGTCGACCACGGCCTCCAGCGCGAACGTCGTCGCCGCGATGAAGGAGATCTTCTCGCCCACCGCCTCGTGCTTGGCGACGGGCCTGCCCCACTGCTCACGCTCGGCGGACCACTCGCGGGCGATCTTCAGACACCACTTGCCCGAGCCGACGCACATCGCGGGCAGCGAGAGCCGCCCGGTGTTCAGCGTCGTCAGGGCGATCTTGAGACCGGCGCCCTCGGGGCCGATCCGGTTCGCCGCGGGGACCCGGACCTGGTGGAAGCGGGTCACGCCGTTCTCCAGGCCGCGCAGGCCCATGAACGCGTTGCGGTGCTCGACCGTGATGCCCGGCGAGTCCGCCTCGACGATGAACGCCGAGATACCGCCCTTGTGGCCCTTGGACTTCGGCACCCGCGCCATCACCACGAGCAGGTCGGCGACGACGCCGTTGGTCGTCCACAGCTTGACGCCGTCCAGCACGTAGTCGTCGCCGTCCGGGACGGCGGACGTCGCCAGCCTGGCCGGGTCCGAGCCGACGTCGGGCTCGGTCAGCAGGAAGGCCGAGATGTCCGTGCGGGCCAGCCTCGGCAGGAAGGCGTCCTTCTGCTCCTGGCTGCCGAACTGTTTGAGCGGCTGCGGTACGCCGATCGACTGATGCGCGGAGAGCAGCGCGCCGATCGCGGGGTTCGCCGAGCCGACCAGCGCCAGGGCCTTGTTGTAGTACACCTGGGTGAGACCGAGACCGCCGTACTTGGTGTCGATCTTCATGCCGAGCGCGCCGAGTTCCTTGAGGCCGTTGATGACCTCGTCCGGGATCTTGGCCTCGCGCTCGATGAGCGCGCCGTCGACCTTCTCCTCGCAGAACGTCCGCAGCTTGGCCAGGAACGCCTCACCGCGCCGTACGTCCTCCTGTGCGGGCATCGGGTGCGGATGGATGAGGTCGAGGCGGAAGCGGCCGAGGAACATCTCCTTGGCGAAGCTGGGCTTGCGCCAGCCCTGCTCACGGGCTTCCTCGGCGACCTGCCGTGCCTCACGCTCGGAGACCTTGGGCTGGCCCTGGGGTGCGGATGCGGTGGATGGGGCGGACATCAGAACTCACCTCGCCACGAAGTCGGGTGCGACACTGCGTACCGGCCGGTACTACTCGTCCGTATCTACCCGATTCCCCGCACCCGCACCAGTCGTGGGCCGACCAATCAATGCGGCCCCGGCAGCGCTACAGGGCGAGGCCCGTCAATACCATGACCCGCTCGTACGTGTAGTCGTCCATCGCGAACCGCACGCCCTCGCGGCCGACGCCGGACATCTTGGCGCCGCCGTACGGCATCTGGTCCGCGCGGTACGAGGGGACGTCGCCGATGATCACGCCGCCGACCTCCAGAGTGCGGTGCGCGCGGAAGGCGGCCTGCACGTCGTGCGTGAACACGCCCGCCTGGAGGCCGTACTTCGAGTCGTTGACGGCGTCGAACGCCTCGCTCTCGCCGTCGACGCGCCGCAGGGTCAGTACGGGCCCGAAGACCTCCTCGCAGGAGATGGTCACGTCGCCGGGGACGTCGGCGAGCACGGTGGGCGCGTACGAGGCGCCGTCCCGCTTCCCGCCGGCCAGCAGCCGCGCCCCGCCCCGTACGGCCTCGTCCACCCACGCCTCGACCCGCTTGGCCGCGTCCTCGCTGACGAGCGGGCCCACGTCCGTGGCGTCGTCGGCGGGGTCACCGGTGACCTGCGCCCCGACCGCGGCGACGATCTTCGGCACGAGCCGGTCGTACACCGAGGCGTCGGCGATGACCCGCTGCACGGAGATGCAGGACTGGCCGCCCTGGTAGTTCGAGAACGTGGCGATCCGGCTCGCGGCCCAGTCCAGGTCCTGCTCGCTCGCGTAGTCGGCGAGGACGACGGCCGCGCCGTTGCCGCCGAGTTCGAGGGTGAGGTGCTTGCGCGGGACGGAGTCCATGATCGCGAAGCCGACCTTGTCGGAACCGGTGAACGAGATCACCGGCAGCCGCTCGTCCTGGACGAGCGCGGGCATCCGGTCGTTCGCCACGGGCAGCACCGACCAGGACCCGGCGGGCAGCTCGGTCTCGGCGAGCAGCTCCCCGATGAGCAGCCCGGACAGCGGGGTCGCTGGGGCGGGCTTGAGGATGATCGGCGACCCGACGGCGATGGCCGGGGCGATCTTGTGCGCGCACAGGTTGAGCGGGAAGTTGAACGGCGCGATGCCGAGGACGACGCCCTTGGGGAAACGCCGCGTCAGCGCGAGCCGCCCCGCGCCGCCGGCATCGGTGTCGAGGCGCTGCGCCTCACCCCCGTTGAACCGGCGGGCCTCCTCGGCGGCGAACCGGAACACGGACACGGCCCGCCCGACCTCGCCCCTGGCCCACTTCATGGGCTTGCCATTCTCGTCGGAGATCAGCCGGGCGATCTCCTCGGTCCGCTCGACGAGCCGACGCGACACGTGGTCGAGGGCGGCGGCGCGTACGTGCGCGGGCGTGGCGGCGAACTCGCCGACCACCCCGTGCGCGGCGGCGACGGCCTCCTCGACCTGCGCGTCGGTCGGCACGGCGACGGTCCCGACGAGCCGGCCGTCCCAGGGGGAGGTGACGTCGAAGGTGTCCTGCCCGGTGGCCTGGCGGCCGGCGAGCCAGAAGGCGTGGGTGGAGGTCATGGCGAGTCCCGGCCCTTCAGAACGGTGGGGTGGAGCTGTCTCGCACCACGGTAGGGGGGAGGGGGTGGGAGGTCGTTTGTCCGGGGTGGAGTGGTGGCGGTGGGGGGACGCGACGGTTTGTATGTGTGCCGGCGGGTGTGCTTGGGGCGTTGCCTGCGGCGCCGTTCCCCAGTCCCGCCCCTTCCCGAAACCGGGGGCAAGCCCCCGGACCCCCGGACCCCCAGCCGCTTGGGCTGCGCCCGGTGCGGCGGGGCGGGACGCAGGGACGACGCCCCGGCGCCGCGCCCGCCGCGCGGCCGGCAGGCCGGACCGGGGTCCGGGGCCTGCCCCGGGTTCGTGAAGGGGCGGGGCTGGGGAACAAGCTCGCCGCAGGCGACGCGGAGCGCTACGACGGCGACGGCTCCGCCGTCTTCAGGGCCAGCCACAGTTCCATCCGGACATCCGGATCGTCCAGCGAGCGCCCCAGAATCTCCTCCACCCGCCGCATCCGGTAGCGCAGCGTATGACGATGCACCCCCAGGTCCGCCGCCGCCGCGTCCCACTGGCCGTGGTGGGACAGCCAGGCGCGCAGCGACGCCGCCAGGTCGCCGCGGCCCTTCGCGTCGTGTTCGTACAGCGGGCGCAGCATGCCGTCGGCGAAGGCGCGCACCGCGTCGTCGGCGAGGAGGGGGAGGATCGAGCCCGCCGCCAGTTCCTCGTGTTCGACCAGGGCGCGGCCACGGCGGCGGGCGACCGAGAGGGCCTGTTCGGCCTGCTTGTACGCGCCGGCCGCTGCGATGGGGCCCGTCGGGGCCGAGAGGCCGATGGCCACTCCGGCCTCTTCCGACTCGCGCGCAGCGTACGCCACGGCGGCCGTGACCACCGGGCCGCCGTCGACGGCCAGGACGACCAAGCGTTCGTCGCCTTCCGGCACGACCAGGATCGCCTCGGCCGCGCGTGAGGCGGTGGCTTCCAGGGCTTCGGCCAGTACTTCCAGCGGGTGGTCGGTCTCCCGGTCCTGTCCCGCCGCGGCGTCCGCGCTCTCCGCGACCAGCAGCCGGAACGGCGCGTCCAGCAGCTCCCCGTACAGGTCGCCGGCCACGGCGCGCGCGTGGTCCGGCTGGCCGGAGAGCAGCATGCGCAGCACGGCGGCGCCGAGTCGCTGCTCGGCCTCCTGCAAGGCGCGGGAGCGTTCCGTGGTGAGGGTCAGCAGGGCGACCGCCGAGTGGACCGCGTACCGCTCGGCCGTGCCGGGCGCCGCCGCCGTGCCGACGGCCAGCACGCCCCGTACGCGGCGCCCGGTGCCCAGGGACTGGAGTTCCACCCGGTCGTCCGTGTCGACGGCGTCGCCGCCGACCACCTGGGACGCGGGGGCGGGCCGCTCCCCCAGCCTGGCCACGTCGGAGGTCAGCCGGGCGGCCCGTCTGGCCGCCCACTCGGGGGCTGCGGCGACGACGGCGCCCGACGTGTCGTACAGCGCCGCCCAGCCGTCGACGTGCGCGGCGAGCCGGGCCAGCAGCGCCGCCGGGCCTTCGGTGAGCGCGGCGTTCGTCAGCTCGCGCTGGATCTCGAAGCCGGCGCTCACCGCGTGGTACTGGTCAGCGGCGATCGCCTGCGAGACCGCCTTGCTGATCGCCAGGAACGCCGTGCGCCGGGGGACGCCGAGCAGCGGCAGCCCCTCGCTGCGCGCCGCCTCGACCAGCGCGTCCGGGATGTCCTCGTAGTTGACGCCGACGGCGAAGCCGAGCCCGGCCACCCCGGCGCCGACCAGCCGCCGTACGTAGCGCCGCATCGCGGCGGGGTCCTCGGCGTCGAGAGTGGTCGCCGTGACGAGCAGCAGCTCCCCGCCCTCCATGTACGGCACGGGGTCGGCCAGCTCGCTGGCGTGCACCCAGCGCACAGGGGTCTGCAGCCGGTCCTCCCCGGCGCGCACGGTGAGCTTGAGCGCCGAGTGCTGGACGAGCGATGCGAGCGTGGGCGGCATGGCGGAACCGTAGGGCTTTCAGCAGCGGGCGGGTGGAGACGGAGAAGTCGTCAGACCAATCTGGCCGTCCCGTATGAACGGCCACTGCCGATTCTGCCAGGTTGTCCGAAGCCCGTCCCGGTCTCAGTGCCGCAAATCCACCAGCAGCGGTGGCGCGTGCTCGCCATCGACCGTCCGCAGCGACAGCACCGCGTGCCCCGCCGGCACCGCGTGCGCCAGGTCGGAGGCCGACCACCGCTCGCGCTCGACCTGCCGGACGGTCACGCCCTCCGTGGTCACCGCCTTGCCGCTGACCAGCTTCCGGAAGGAGTGGATGGCGCGGGTCAGCGGCTGGTCGGCGAAGACCGTGCGCTGCGTGACGTCGCGGGTCTCCACCCACTCCGTGCCCCATGCCTCGGCGAACCGCTTGCCGTCCCACGTCGTGATGCCGGCGAAGGCCATCCGGCAGCCGACGGCGCCGAGCAGCGCCGTGTGCAGCGTCTCCGGTACGTCGTCGAGCGTGCGCAGGGTGAGTACGGCCCCGGCGTTGACGGACCGCAGCCGCTGCACGCCGCGTAGCGTCTCGGGGGTGAGGGTGCGGGTCGCGTCGTCGAGGACGAGACAGGCGAACAGCGAGTGGTCGGCCCTGACCGCCGCGTTCGCGGTGAACTGGGCGAGCACCAGCCGGGCCAGCAGCCGCGACGCCTCGGCGTGCCCGCGCTCCGGCAGGTCGATACGGACCCGCAGCGGGTGTTCCAGGGCGCGCAGCGAGAACGGCCTGGTCCGGCCGCTGGTGTCGAAGAATCCGGCGAAGGCGGGCCGGTCGAGCAGCGCGATCCGGTCGGCGAGCGCACGGCCGGGGTCCCCGGGCGCGCCTGCCTGCCGCTCGCGTCCTTCGAGCTCCCGGCGCATGGCGTGGTGCCCGTCGGCTTCGAGGGCTTCGCGGAGCGTGGCGATCGCCGTCGGCACCCCGTCGAGCAGTTCGCGCAGTTCGGGGACGGCGGGCAGCCGGCCGTACGCGGCGCGGAACGGGCCGAGCAGCTGCGCGAGCACGGTGGTGGCCCGCCTGCTGTCGGTGTCGGTGAGGTCGCCGACGAGCCCTTCGGCGAGGACGGACGCCGCCTCGTCGGGGTCGTTGGTGCCGCCGTACAGGTCGAGGTCGTACACGGACTGCGGGTCGCCGAGCTTGACCACCACGTCGTACGCGTCGTCGGGCCCGAGCGGGGTGCCGGTGGCGCACACGGCGACGACGGCGGCCTGCCCGGCGAGCGCCTGGAGGGCCAGCGATTCGACGACGGGCCTGACCAGGGCCTGTGTCTTGCCCGCTCCCGGCGGACCGACGGCGAGCAGCGAGGTCCCGAGGAGCTGGGGTTCCAGCGCGATGCCGGTGCCCCGCCTGCCGTAAGGGTTGCGCTCGCCGTCCTGGACGGTGCCGAGCCTGACCTGCCGGACGAACAGATCGTGCCGCGCCGCCCTGACGGGCAGGTCGCGCTTGCCGGACGGATGGACGCAGGCGGCGGCGCCGCCGGTCCGTACGGCGTCGGTGAACGCGGGCAGCCGGGTCGGGTCGACCCGCACGGAGTGCCAGGCGCGCCGGATACGGACGTAGTCGACGTCGTTCATCCGGCCCTCGCGCACCTCGGCGGCGAGCCGCGCCGCGCTGTCGCCCAGGCCAGCTGCCCGCAGCTCGGGCCACTCGGCGAGGTCGTCCTCGGGCCCGGGCGGCGGCGCGGCGACGACGGGCGGCGGGGTGTCGGCGCGGTGTCCGAGGACGCGCTTGGCGAGTTCCGGCCAGCGGCCGAGGCGTCCGAAGACGACGGCGAGGATGCCGATGACGAGCGCGTAGTAGATCCAGGCGGCGGCGGGTGCGACGGATGTGCTGCTGCCGTCCCACCACGAGTCGGGGGTGAAGACGACCAGCGGCCAGAGCCAGAAGCTGCCCAGGTAGCGGTTCCAGAGCAGTGACCAGAGCAGCACACCCACGAGCAGCGAGATCAGCGCGCCGCTCACCAGCTGCCGCAGCGGCGTCCGCTCCGGTTCCACCGCCGGCCTCGGCCGGTGGCCGTACGTCCATGTGCCCGGGGCGTCCGAGAGGCGTGGCATGTGCAGCCAGTCGCGGAGCGTCGGGCCCGTGGCCGGGGCGTGCTCCGGGGCCGGGGGCGTGCCGAACGGGGCCGAGCGTGGCATGGGCGGTGGCCCCGCAGGTGGTCCCGCCGGAGGCCCCGCGTACGACGGTCCCGGCGGGCCCGCCGGCCGGGGCACGGGAGTGGCGCGAGTGTCGCGTGAGTCGCGCGCGCCGCCCCGCGGGTCGTGCGTGCCGTCGGTGTTCATGAACCCCTGCCCCCTGACCAGCCAGGTCCGCTCTGTGCCACCGTCAATCTAGTGCCCTCGCACGGGTAGTTCACCGTCCCACGCGTACGGGGGTGTTACCGAACTCCCGCGCCGACCGGCCGCCGACGCGCCGGTGCCCGAGCACCGACCGGCCGCCGACCGGCCGCGAACGCGCCGCCGACCGACTGTACGCGGCGGACAACGACACGCGCGCACCACTACCGATCGGAGCATGACCGCTCCGCTCCCCCGCATCTAGCCTGCGAAGAAAGGCAACCCGAGCCCCCAGACAGGCAACCGAAGCACCCCTCAGGAGCCCCTCATGACCGCAATCCCGCAGGAGCGCCGTCTCGTCACCGCCGTCCCCGGTCCCAAGTCGCTGGAGTTGCAGGCGCGCCGTACGGCCACGGTGGCCGGCGGGGTGGGGTCCACGATGCCCGTCTTCGCCGCCCGCGCCGGTGGCGGGGTGCTGGAGGACGTGGACGGCAACCGGTTCATCGACTTCGGCTCCGGCATCGCCGTGACGACGGTGGGGGCCAGCGCCGAGGCCGTCGTGCGCCGGGCCACCGCCCAGCTCGCCGACTTCACCCACACCTGTTTCATGATCACCCCGTACGAGGGGTACGTCGCCGTCTGCGAGCAGCTCGCCGAGCTGACCCCCGGCGACCACGCCAAGAAGTCCGCCCTGTTCAACTCGGGCGCCGAGGCCGTCGAGAACGCGGTGAAGATCGCCCGCTCGTACACCAAGCGCCAGGCGGTCGTCGTCTTCGACCACGGCTACCACGGCCGTACCAACCTGACGATGGCGCTGACCGCGAAGAACATGCCGTACAAGAACGGCTTCGGTCCGTTCGCGCCCGAGATCTACCGGGTGCCGGTGGCGTACGGCTACCGCTGGCCGACCGGGCCCGAGAACTGCGGCCCCGAGGCGTCCGCGCAGGCCATCGACCAGATCAGCAAGCAGATCGGCGCCGAGAACGTCGCCGCGATCATCATCGAGCCGGTGCTCGGCGAGGGCGGCTTCATCGAGCCGGCGAAGGGCTTCCTGCCGGCGCTGGCGAAGTTCGCGAAGGACAACGGGATCGTCTTCGTCGCCGACGAGATCCAGTCGGGCTTCTGCCGCACCGGCCAGTGGTTCGCCTGCGAGGACGAGGGCATCGTCCCCGACCTGATCACCACGGCGAAGGGCATCGCGGGCGGCCTGCCGCTCGCCGCCGTCACCGGGCGCGCCGAGATCATGGACGCGGCGCACTCGGGCGGCCTCGGCGGTACGTACGGCGGCAACCCGGTGGCCTGCGCCGCCGCGCTGGGATCCATCGAGACGATGCGCGAGCTGGACCTGCCGGCGAAGGCCCGCCGGATCGAGGAGATCATGAAGGCCCGGCTCGCGACGCTGCGCGAGAAGTACGACATCGTCGGCGACGTACGCGGCCGCGGCGCGATGATCGCGATCGAGCTGGTGAAGGACCGGGAGTCGAAGGAGCCGGCGGCCGAGGCCACGGCGGCGCTCGCGAAGGCCTGTCAGCAGGCCGGGCTGCTGGTGCTGACCTGTGGCACGTACGGCAACGTGCTGCGTTTCCTGCCGCCGCTGGTGATCGGCGAGGACCTGCTGAACGAGGGCCTGGACATCATCGAGCAGGCGTTCGCCGGGCTCTGAGCGAGCTGTGAGCCAGCCCTGAGCGGGTTCCGGGCGGGCTCGGCGCCAGGCGGGCGCCGGGCCGGTGGTGGAGTCCTGTGAAGAACGTGTGCGGGGCCGATGGCGGGATGCGTGTGACGCTGTCGGTCCCCGCACCCCTGCCGTACGGTTTCCGTAGATGAGAGAAACACCCCGCTCGCAGGGGACTGCGGGCAACCCCAGGGCGGAGCGTCCCCAGCGCCGCTTTGGTCGTGCCTTCGCGCACACCACTGGAGCTTCGGGCTCCAGGCATCCTCATGGATCGGACGGCCGACCGCCCCAAACCCCCCGGGGCGAGCGGCACGCCGAACCTTCCGGCCGTCTTGGAGCTACCCCCCCTGCTCCAGGGCGGCCGTCTCTCGTGCCCCGGCTTCTCGGGCCCCTGTTTCCGCCGGCCCTCCTCTGCTGCGCCGTGCTCTTCGCGCTCATCACCTGGGCCGCCGCCGTCGGCGGTCCCGTCCGCAGGGCCGACGAGCGGCTTGAGCTCCATCTCGTGGGCCACGGACCACGGCAGTTCACCGAGGTCCTCGCCGATCTGGGTTCCATGCCCGTCGCCCTGCCCGTCCTCGCCCTCGCGCTGCTCTACGCGCTCGTCCGGGGCCACCGGTGGCAGGCGCTGGCCGGCGCGGTGACGATGGTGCTCGTTCCCGCGCTGGTCGTGCCGCTCAAGCTCTGGATCGACCGGCCGGGGCCGCTCACCGAGGCGACCGGCTACTACCCGTCGGGCCATACGGCGACGGCGATGGTCGCGTACGGGACGGCCGCCGTCGTCCTCGCCCCCTTCGCCGGCGCCCGCAGAACGGCGCCCGTCGCCGTGCTGCTCACGGTGGCGACGGGCGCCGGACTTCTGCTGCGTGGCTACCACTGGCCGCTGGACGTCCTCGGCAGTGTCGCCCTGTGCGGGGTGTTGCTCCTGCTGCTGGCGCGGGTGGTGCGGATGATCAGCCGAAGTACGCGTCGAAGTTCTTCGAGAACTCCCGCTGGTTGAAGTTGTCCCAGTTGACCGACCAGGTCATCAGGCCGCGCAGCCCCGGCCAGGTGCCGTGCGTCTGGTACGTGCCGCAGTCGGTCTTCTTCGTCAGGCAGTTGAGTGCCTTGTTCACCTCACCCGGCGCCGTGAAGCCGCCGCCCGCGTTGACCGAGGCGGGCAGGCCGACCGCGATCTGGTCGGGGCGCAGGGCCGGGAACATCTTGCTGGTGTCACCCGCCACCGGGAAGCCGGTGAGCATCATGTCGGTCATCGCGATGTGGAAGTCCGCCGCGCCCATGGTGTGGTACTGGTTGTCGAGGCCCATGATCGGGCCCGAGTTGTAGTCCTGGACGTGCAGCAGCGTCAGGCTGTCCCGCAGTGCGTAGATCACCGGGAGATAGGCGCCGGCGCGCGGGTCCTGGCCGCCGAAGGGGCCCGAGCCGTAGAACTGGTAGCCGAGCTGGACGAAGAACGTCTCCGGGGCCATCGTCAGGACGAACTTCTCGCCGTACTTGGCCTTGAGCGTCTTGAGCGCCGAGATCAGATTGACGACGACCGGCGTCGTGGGACTGCGGAAGTCGGTGTCGCCGGTGTTGAGCGAGAGGGAGTGGCCCTCGAAGTCGATGTCGAGGCCGTCCAGACCGTACTCGTCAATGATCTTGGAGACGGACGAGACGAACGTGTCGCGCGCGGCCGTCGTGGTCAGCTGGACCTGGCCGTTGGCGCCGCCGATGGAGATCAGGACCTTCTTGCCCGCCGCCTGCTTGGCCTTGATGGCTGCCTTGAAGTCCGCCGCCGACTCGACGTTCGGGCATTCGCTCGCCGGGCAGAGGCTGAAGCGGATGTCGCCGGACGTCACCGAGGTGGGTTCGCCGAAGGCGAGGTCGATCACGTCCCACGAGTCGGGTACGTCCGCCATCCGGATGTAGCCCGAGCCGTTGGCGAAGCTGGAGTGCAGATAGCCGACGAGCGCGTGCTCCGGCAGGTCTCCGCCGCCGGTCCCGCCGCTGCCGCCCGATGCGGACGTGGTCGCCGTGACGGTGGACGAGAGCGCGGAGGCACCGCTCGCGTTGGTCGCCGCCACCTGGAAGCCGTACGCGGTGGAGGGGTTGAGCCCGCCGACGGTCGCCGACGTGGCGGCCGTGTCGAGGACCTTGGTGCCGCCCCGGTAGACGCTGTAGCCGGTGGCGCCCTGGACGGCCGACCAGGAGAGGGAGACCGAGGAGGCGCTGACGCCGGTCGACTTGAGGCCGGTGGGCACGGCCGGCGGCTGGACGGGGGCGCCGCCGGGGCCGACGAGGCTGAGGTCGTCCACGTAGTACGCGCCGGTGCCGTACCAGCCGTTGGTGTAGACGGTCACCGACGTGGTGCCGGGGCCGGTGGTGAAGCTGGTGGTGAGCTTCTGCCAGTCGGGGGCCGACTGGGTCCAGGTGGACACGTCCGTGGTGCCGGTCCCGGACGCCCCGAGGTAGACGTAGCTGCCCCGGACGTACGCGCTCAGGGTGTAGGCGGACCCGGGCTTGACGGTCACGGTCTGGGAGCACTTGGCGTTGTCGCTGCCGGCGGGGGTCGCCTTGAGCGCGCCGCTGCCCGCGTGGACGGGCGTGGTGACGGCCGCGCCGCTGCCCGCCGTACAGCTCCAGCCGGTGATGCCGGCTTCGAAGGTGCCGTTGCGCGCGATGTCGGTGTCGGCGGCCTGCGCCGTCTGCGCCGCCGCGGCGAGTCCGCCGGCGGCGAGGGCGGCTGTCGCGAGGACGGCCACCAGTCTTCGGAACGGGGTACGGCGTCTCGTGCGTTCCACAACTGCCACAACTGCCTCCGGGCATGGGGGAAATGGGGGTGGCGGGGCGCGCACAACATGGTCCAGACCAATTGGTGTTGTCAAGACCTCTGGCAGGACCGGGGTCCGCGCGGGGCTTCGCACAGGCGTCGGCGCGGGTCTGCGCGCCGGGGCGGGTACGGGGCGTCCCACCAGGCCGTTCTCACTCCCCCGCCCCCTCCTCCCCCGTCCCCGCGAGCCCGGCCACCGCCTCGTGCATCGCCAGTTCCAGCAGCGCCGGATCGGTCAGCGTCCCCGAGCCGTCCGGCGGGATCAGCCAGCGCACCCCGCCGCCGGTGCGCCCCGGGTACGGCACGACGATCCACGTGCCTTCGCCCGCTCCCCGTACGCCCGTGCCGAGCCAGCGGGCCGCCGTGCCCGGGGGTACGAGGAAGCCCATGCGCGCCTCGCCGAAGTCCGCGAGAACCGGCCCTGGCCGGTCCACGAGCCTGGTCAGCACATCGAGCGTCGGATAGCCGAGTTCCCCCGGCAGGATCAGTACGTCCCAGCGTTTGCCGGCGGGCAGGAGCGCCACCCCGAGGGGGTTGCGCTCCCATTCCCACCGGCACGCTTCGGGATCCGGTGCCACAGCGGCGAGCCACTCCACCGCGCTTCTTGCCCCCGAGCCAGTCATCCGGCCGGCCTCCCGTCCCTGTTGTTGGACTTTCCGTCCATAGGGAGAGAGCGCCGTGGCGCCGGGGCATGACGCGGGTTGGGACCACCAATTGAAAATGATTCAGCTGCCGGGGCTCGACAGGGGACAGCGGTTCGACAGGGGGCTCGACAGCGGGCTCGACAGGCTCAGCTGTCGAAGCCGAGGCCGAACCTGTCCATCGTCCGCAGCCACAGATTGCGCCGGCCACCGCGCTCGTCGGCGCGCGCCAGTGACCACTTCGTCAGCCCGATGCCCGCCCAGGCGGCGGGCTCGGGCGGGAACGGCAGCGGCTTGCTGCGGACCATCTCCAGCGCCGTGCGCTCCGTGCGTTCCCCCGACAGCAGGTCGAGCATCACGTCGGCGCCGAACCGCGTCGCGCCGACGCCCAGCCCGGTGTAGCCGGCCGCGTAGCCGACCCGGCCGTCGTAGGCGGTGCCGAAGAAGGCGGAGAAGCGCGTGCAGGTGTCGATGGCGCCGCCCCAGGCGTGGCTGAACCGCACGCCCTCCAGCTGGGGGAAGCAGCGGAAGAAGTGCGAGGCGAGCTTGAGGTACGTCTCGGGCCGGTGGTCGTGCTCGGCACTGAGCCGGCCGCCGTACGGGTAGACGGCGTCGTAGCCGCCCCACAGGATCCGCCGGTCCGGGGTGATCCGGAAGTAGTGGAACTGGTTGGCGGTGTCGCCGAGGCCCTGCCGGTTCTGCCAGCCGATCGAGGCGAGCTGTTCGGGGGTGAGCTGCTCCGTCATCAGCGCGTAGTCGTAGACCGGCACGGTGTACGGGCGGACGCGCTTGACCAGCGAGGGGAAGACGTTCGTGCCGAGCGCGACCTGCCTGGCCAGCACCCGGCCGTACGGGGTGCGTACGGCCATGCCGGGCCCCGAGCGCGCCAGTTCGAGGCCGCGGGTGTTCTCGTAGATCCGTACCCCGAGGTCGAGGCAGGCCCGCTTGAGACCCCACACGAGCCGCGCCGGATGCAGCATGGCGACGCCGTCCCGGTCCAGCAGCCCGCCGACGAACGTCGGGGAGTCGACCTCGGCCCGCACGGCGTCCTGGTCGAGCAGTTCGAGACCGGTGAAGCCCAGCCGCTCGGCCTCGTCGCGCAGCTCGGCGAGTTCGTCGAGCTGGTACGGCTCGGTGGCGACGTCGATCTCGCCGGCCCGCTCGAAGTCGCAGTCGATGGAGTAGCGGGCGACCGCGGCCTCGATGGCGTCGAGGTTGCGGGCGCCCAGCTCCTCGAGGGTGTGCAGTTCGCCGGGCCAGCGGGCCAGCCCGTTGGAGAAGCCGTGGGTGAGCGAGGCGGCGCAGAAGCCGCCGTTGCGGCCCGAGGCGGCCCAGCCCGCCTCGCGGCCCTCGATCAGCACGATATCGCGCCCGGGATCGCGCTCCTTGGCGATGAGGGCGCTCCACAGCCCGCTGTAGCCGCCGCCGACGACGAGCAGGTCGCAGCGCTCGTCGCCGGTGAGGGCGGGCTCGGCGGCCGGCCTGGCCGGGTCGTCCAGCCAGTACGAGAGCGGCTGGACGTCGGCCAGGGCGGCCGCGTGCGCTGATGTGTCCGTACGCGCGGGGGTACGCGCGGTCGTTCGCATGGCACCTGGGGCCATGTCTTCCAACTCCTTCAGGGGTTGCTCAGGGATTGCTCAGGGTTTGCTCGTGGCAGGAACCGCACGCCGGGCTCTCACGCGGTGGCGGCGGTCTTCTTCCTGCGGTTGCTGATCAGCTGTCCGCCGACCACCAGCGCTACGGCAATGATGAACATCGCCGTGCCGATCACGTTGATCTGCACCGGCGTGCCGCGCTGCGCCGACCCCCAGACGAACATCGGGAACGTCACCGTCGAGCCGGCGTTGAAGTTCGTGATGATGAAGTCGTCGAACGAGAGCGCGAACGCGAGCAGCGCGCCGGCGACGATGCCGGGCGCCGCGATCGGCAGGGTGACCCGGACGAAGGTCTGCACGGGCCCCGCGTAGAGGTCGCGCGCCGCCTCCTCCAGCCGGGGGTCCATGGACAGCACGCGCGCCTTGACGGCCGTCACGACGAAGCTGAGGCAGAACATGATGTGGGCGATGAGGATGGTGACGTAGCCGAGCTGCGCGCCGAGGTTGAGGAAGAGCGTGAGCAGCGAGGCGGCCATGACGACCTCGGGCATCGCCATCGGCAGGAAGATCAGCGAGTTGACCGGGCCGCGGCCGTGGAACCGGTAGCGGACCAGCGCGAACGCGATCATCGTGCCGAGGACGGTCGCGGCGAGGGTCGCCCAGACGGCGATCTGGAGGGAGAGCCCGAGGGAGTCGCAGAGCCCGGCGGCGCCGCAGGGGGACTTCCAGGCGTCCAGGGAGAAGTGCTGCCAGGCGTAGTTGAACCGCCCCGCGGGTTTGTTGAACGAGAAGACCATCACGACGACGTTCGGCACGATCATGTAGGCGAGCGTCAGCACGCCTGCGATGACGACCAGATTGCGCCTGATCCAGCGGGTCGCTGCCATCAGAGAAGCTCCTCCGTCCCCGCACGGCGGATGTAGAAGGTGACCATCCCCAGGACCACGGCCATGAGGATGAACGACAGGGCCGCTGCCGCCGGATAGTCGAGGACCCGCAGGAACTGCGACTGGATGACGCTGCCGATCATCTTGGTGTCGGCCGAGCCGAGCAGTTCCGCGTTGACGTAGTCGCCGCTCGACGGGATGAAGGTGAGCAGGGTGCCGGAGACGACGCCCGGCAGGGAGAGCGGGAAGGTGACCTTGCGGAAGACGGTGAAGGGCCTGGCGTACAGGTCGCCCGCCGCTTCGTGGAGCCGGCCGTCGATGCGCTCCAGCGAGGTGTAGAGCGGCAGGACCATGAACGGCAGGAAGTTGTAGGTGAGTCCGCAGACCACCGCCATGGGCGTGGCCAGGACCCGGTCGCCGGTGGTCCAGCCGAGCCAGCTCGTGACGTCGATGATGTGCAGGTTGTTCAGCACGGAGACGACCGGACCGCCGTCGGCGAGGATCGTCTTCCAGGCCAGGGTGCGGATCAGGAAGCTGGTGAAGAACGGCGCGATGACGAGGACCAGCAGCAGATTGCGCCAGCGGCCCGCCCGGAAGGCGATCAGATAGGCGAGCGGGTAGCCGATCAGCAGACACAGCACGGTCGCCGTCGCGGCGTACAGCAGGGAGCGCAGGAACTGCGGGTAGTACTGCTGGAGCACGTCCCAGTACGTCTGGAAGTGCCAGGTGACCTGGAAGCCCTTCTCCAGCGAGCCGGTCTGTACCGAGGTCGAGGCCTGGTAGACCAGCGGCGCCACGAAGAAGATCAGCAGCCACAGGATGCCGGGCAGCAGCAGCCAGTACGGAACGAGCCGCTTGCGCCGGGAGGCCTTGCGTACGGGTGGCTCCGCGTCGGAGAGCGGGGGTGTCGGCGCGGCGGGCGGCGCCGCCGTGGCCGTCACGCCGCCTCCTCGTCGACGGTCTTGACGCCCGCGTCGCGCACTGTCCCGGCAAGCACGGACTGGTCGGCGTCCAGGCCGAAGGTGTGTTCCGGGTTCCAGTGCAGGACGACCTCGGCGCCGGGTACGAGCCGGCCGTCGCGCTCGATGTTCTGCGCGTACACCTCGAACTCGGAGCAGACGGGGCTGTCGATCACGTACTGCGTCGAGACGCCGATGAAGCTGGAGTCGACGATCCGCCCGGTGATCCGGTTGCGGCCTTCGGGTACGGCGCCGGCGTCGTCGGCGTGGGCCAGGGTGATCTTCTCGGGGCGTACCCCGACGAGCATCCTGTCGCCCGCCGCGCCTGCCGCCGAGCTGCGTCCCGCGGGGAGCAGCAGTGTGACGCCGCCCGTCGTGACGACGAGATCCGTGCCGTTCTTCGCCGTCACCTCGGCCTCGATGAGGTTGGAGGTGCCGAGGAAGTTGGCGACGAAGGTGGTCCTGGGGTTCTCGTACAGGTCGGCGGGGGTGCCGAGCTGTTCGACGCGGCCCGCGTTCATCACGGCGACCGTGTCGGCCATCGTCATGGCCTCCTCCTGGTCGTGCGTGACATGGACGAAGGTGATGCCGACCTCGGTCTGGATGCGCTTGAGTTCGAGCTGCATCTGCCGGCGCAGCTTCAGGTCGAGGGCGCCGAGCGGTTCGTCGAGCAGCAGCACCTGCGGGCGGTTGATCAGCGCACGGGCGACGGCGACGCGCTGCTGCTGGCCGCCGGAGAGCTGGTGCGGCTTGCGCTTGGCGAAGTCACCGAGCTGGACGAGGTCGAGCATGTCGGCGACCTGTTGCTTGACGGACTTGATGCCGCGGCGGCGCAGCCCGAAGGCGACGTTCTCGTAGATGTCGAGGTGCGGGAAGAGCGCGTAGCTCTGGAAGACGGTGTTGACGGGCCTGCGGTAGGACGGCAGGTCGGTGACGTCCTTGTCACCGAGGAAGACGGCGCCCGTGGTGGGCTCCTCAAGTCCGGCGATCATGCGCAGGGTGGTGGTCTTGCCGCAGCCCGAGGCGCCGAGGAGCGCGAAGAAGGACCCTTCGGGCACGGTCAGGTCGAGGGGTCGGACGGCATGGAAGGAGCCATAGGTCTTGCTGATCCCGGCGAGGCGGACGTCACCGCCGCCGCGGCTGGTGGATGCGTTCTCTGTCATGGATAACGGTCCCGGGGCTAGAGAAATGGACGGGCGCTCGTACGGCAGTGGCCGGGTCAGGCTCCGATGAGGTTGGAGAACTTCTGCTCCAGCGACGTCTCTTCCTTGTTGCTCAGCGAGCGGAAGGCGTGCGACGTGGTCTGCATCTTCGCGTCCGGGATGATCAGCGGGTTGGCGGCCATCGCCTTGTCGATCTTCGCCAGTTCGGGGCCCACGCCTTCGCAGGGACAGACGTAGTTGATGTAGGCGGCGAGCTGGGCGGCCACCGTCGGCTCGTAGTAGTAGTCCATGAGCTTCTCGGCGTTGGTCTTGTGACGTGCTTTGACCGGGACCATCATGTTGTCGCTGGAGATCATGTAACCGGAGTCGGGTATCGCGTACTTGATGGCCGGGTTGTCGGCCTGGAGCTGGACGATGTCCCCCGCCCAGGCGACGCAGGCGGCGATGTCGCCCTTGTCGAGGTCGGCGGTGTAGTCGTTGCCGGTGAAGCGGCGGACCTGCTGGCTGTCGACGCCCTTCTGCAGCCGGGCTGTCGCGGCGTCGTACTGGTCGGTGGTGAACTTCGCCGGGTCGACGCCCATGTCGAGCATGGTCATGCCCATGGTGTCCCGCATCTCGGTGAGGAAGGAGACCTTCCCCTTGAGCTTCGGGTCCTCCAGCAGCTGGGAGACGGAGGTGACGGTGCGGCCCCCGGTCGCCTTGGTGTTGTAGGCGATGACCGTGGGGATGCCGGCCCACGGGTAGGAGTGGGCCCGCCCGGGGTCCCAGTCGGGGGTCCTGAACTGCTGGGTGAGGTTGGCGTAGGCGTGGCCCAGGTTCGACGCGTCGAGGGTCTGCGCCCAGCCGAGTCCGATGATGCGGCCGACGAGCCAGTCGGTGAGGACGATGATGTCGCGGCCGATGTCCTGGCCGGCGGCGAGCTGCGGCTGGATCTTGCCGAAGAACTCGTTGTTGTCGTTGATGTCCGTGTTGTACGTGACCTTGATCCCGGTGCGCTTCGTGAACGCCTCAAGGGTCGGGTAGTGCTTGTTGTCGTCCGTGACGTCCATGTACTCGGTCCAGTTGGAGAAGGTGATCTTCTTCTCCTTGGCCGAGAAGTCGGTCGACGCCGGACCGCCGTCCTCCTTCTTGGCCGCCGGGATCCCACAGCCGCTCAGCGCGGCGAGACCGCCGATGCCGAGCGCGCCTGCCCCGCCGGCACGCAGCACCGAGCGGCGGGTGAGGGCACCCCTGCCGGTCGTCAGATGGCGCTGGATGGCCTTCAGCTGTACAGCGGACAGCGGGTCGGACTCGTACTGCTCCATGCGCTGTGCCCTTTCGGGTGAGAGTTAAGGACGGTCCCCGAAGATCGTGCGGTGCCAGTCCTTCCTGGGTACCGCGGTGTTGTCGTACATCACATGTTTGACCTGTGTGTACTCCTCGAACGAGTACGCGGACATGTCTTTTCCGTAACCACTGGCCTTGTATCCGCCGTGCGGCAGGTCGCTGATGATCGGGATGTGGTCGTTCACCCAGACACAGCCGGCCTTGATCTCCCTGGTGGCCCGGCCCGTGCGGTAGACGTCGCGGCTCCAGACGGAGGCGGCGAGACCGTACGGGGTGTCGTTGGCGAGCCGGATGCCCTCGTCGTCGGCGTCGAAGGGCAGCACGACCAGCACGGGACCGAAGATCTCGCTCTGGACGATCTCGCTGTCCTGGGCGGCTCCGGCGATCAGGGTGGGGAGGTAGTAGGCGCCGTTCTTCAGCTCGCCCCGCGGGGCGGCGCCGCCGGTGACGATCCGCGCGTGACCGCGGGCCCGCTCGACGAAGCCGGCGACCCGGTCCCGGTGGGTGTGCGAGATCAGCGGGCCGAGGTCGGTCGCCGGGTCGAAGGGGTCGCCGAGGCGGACCGTCCCCATCAGCTCGGCGACACCGGCCACGAACGCGTCGTACAGCGGGCGCTGTACGTAGGCGCGGGTGGCGGCTGTGCAGTCCTGGCCGGAGTTGATCAGCGATCCGGCCACGGCTCCGTTGACGGCGGCTTCGAGGTCCGCGTCGTCGAAGACGAGGAAGGGCGCCTTGCCGCCGAGTTCCAGATGGAGGCGCTTGACGGTGCCGGTGGCGATCTCGGCGACGCGTTTGCCGACGGCCGTGGAGCCGGTGAAGGAGGTCATCACGACATCGGGGTGGCCGACCAGATGCTCGCCGGCGTCGCGGCCCGCGCCGCTGACGATGTTGACGACCCCGTCGGGCAGTCCGGCCCTGCGGGCGGCCTCGGCGAACATCAGCGAGGTGAGCGGGGTGATCTCGGCGGGCTTGAGGACGATGGTGTTGCCCGCGGCGACGGCAGGCAGGATCTTCCAGGCGGCCATCTGGAGCGGATAGTTCCAGGGCGCGATGGAGCCCACGACACCGATGGCCTCACGGCGTACGTACGAGGTGTGGTCGGCGCTGTACTCACCGGCGGACACCCCTTCGAGATGGCGCGCGGCGCCCGCGAAGAAGGCGGTGTTGTCGACGGTGCCCGGTACGTCGAACTCGGTGGAGAGCTTGATCGGCTTGCCGCACTGGAGCGACTCCGCGTACGCGAAGTCGCCGGCCTCTTCGGCGAGTACGGCGGCGAAGCGGTGCAGCGCGTCCGAGCGTTCGCCCGGGGTGGCGCCCGACCAGCCGGGGAAGGCGGCGGCGGCAGCGGCGACGGCGGCGTCCACGTCGGCGGTCGACGCCAGCTCGTAGGAGAGGACCGGCTCGCCGGTCGCCGGATTCACCACGTCCTGGGTACGCCCCGACGTGCCGGGTCGCAGCTGCCCGCCGATGAACTGCGCGCCGGCGGCGAAGCGTTCCTGCACCTGGAAGGGGTCGACCATTGCGCTCTCCGTTGTTCCGGCTCCGGTTGAGTGCCGATCCTGGCAGAGGACATTAGTCTCAACAAGGGATTCCGTTGTTTCCTTTTGATTACGCGACGGAATCGGTGGACCATGTGTCGCGCGGAGCCGCCGATCGGCGTACGGAGTGTCAGTGGTGACCGCCAGAATCGCGTGTATGGGGAGCACGTATCTGTATTTCTGGGGGCACACACCGCGCGCGGACGGCACGCTCGACCGGTCCTGCCTGAGTCAGTGGTGGCCGTCGCCCTTCACGGTCGGCGGCGTGCGGTACGCGACGGCGGAGCACTGGATGATGGCGGCCAAGGCGCGGCTGTTCCAGGACCCGGCGGCCGAGCGGCGCGCGGTCGAAGCGGCCAACCCGGCGCTGGCGAAGAAGGCGGGCCGGCTGGTGCGCGGGTTCGACGAGAGCGTCTGGGAGCGCGAGCGGTACTGGATCGTGCTGGAGGGCAGCGTCCACAAGTTCGGCCAGGACCCGGCGCTGCGCGCCTTCCTGCTGGCGACGGGCGAGCGGATACTCGTCGAGGCCAGCCCGATGGACCGGATCTGGGGCATCGGACTGGCCGCCGACGACGAGCGGGCGCTGGACCCGGAGCGCTGGCGCGGGCTGAACCTGCTGGGTTTCGCACTGACGGAGGCGCGGGACCGGCTCAGGAGCGGGAGTGGGGCTCCGGTCTGAAGCGGATCAGCCGGATCAGCGGGCCGGCCGGAGCGGGGCTCAGCGCGGGACGACGAGTGAGGTGTCGTACGTCGGATAGCGGTCCGTCGAGTCCCGCTCGTTCTCGTCCTGGTTGCTCGCCCAGATGACGAAGACGAGGAAGACCGTGGCGAACACCACACCGACGGCGCCGAGGATCATGCCGGCCAGCGCCACACCGCCGTTGCTCGCCACGCCCTTGCGGGCCCGGGCGCGGCCGAGGATGCCGAGGGTCAGCGCGAGGCCGCCGATGAGGATGTCGACGCCGACGAGGCAGAAACCCACCACGGAGATGATGCCGAGCACCAGCGCCGCCGTGCCCATGCCGTCCCTGTTGCCCTGCTGCGGACCGAGCTGTCCGTAGGCGGGGTAGCCGGGATAGCCGTAGCCGGCGACGCCCGGGTACGGCGGCGCGGGGGCCGGGGCGGGGCCGCTGGGGTAGACCGGGTAGCCGTAGTGCTGGGGCGGGGCGGAGGGGCCGGAGGGGGCCTGCGGCGGAGGGGGCACGGCCGCGGCTCCGGGGCCGCTGCCCGGCATCCCGATGACCGTCGGCAGATCATGGACAGAGCCACCGGATCCGCCGGGCCCGCCAGGTCCGCCGGATCCGCCCGGGGCCGGGGACTGGGGGCCGGGGTACGGCTGCCGCTGCTCCTTGTCCAGTGACGTCTTCTTCTCGGGCGGAGCCCACGGGTCTATCGGCTCGTAGCCGCCCTGCGGCTGCTCGCTCTGGTCTGACAATGGTCCTCCCCCATCGTGATTCCGCCATGCTACGGCCTGCGTTCAGGCCCGTAAGGGCCCGGCCTACGATGATCCGTCGGCGTACCGACCGGCACCCGACCCGGCACGACGGAGGACTCCCGATGACCGATCCGCACCCCTTTATCGCTGGGCTGCCCAAGGCCGAACTCCATGTGCACCACGTCGGTTCGGCGTCCCCGCGCATCGTGTCCGAGCTGGCCGGCCGGCACCCCGACTCCAAGGTGCCGACCGACCCCGAGGCACTGGCCGACTACTTCACCTTCACCGACTTCGCCCACTTCATCGAGGTCTATCTCTCGGTCGTCGACCTGATCCGCACCCCCGAGGACGTCCGGCTGCTGACCTACGAGGTCGCCAGGGACATGGCCCGGCAGAACGTCCGCTACGCGGAGCTGACCGTCACCCCGTTCAGCTCCACCAGGCGCGGCATCCCCGGGGAAGCCTTCATGGAGGCGATCGAGGACGCGCGCGTCGCGGCCGAGGCCGAGCTGGGTGTCGTGCTGCGCTGGTGCTTCGACATCCCCGGCGAGGCGGGCCTGGAGGCCGCCGAGGAGACGGCCAGGCTCGCGGTGGACCTGGGCCCCGAGGGTCTTGTCGCCTTCGGACTCGGCGGACCGGAGATCGGGGTGCCGCGGCCGCAGTTCAAGCCGTACTTCGACCGGGCCATCGCGGCCGGTCTGCACTCCGTGCCGCACGCCGGGGAGACGACGGGCCCCGGGACCATCTGGGACGCGCTCACCTCGCTGCGCGCCGAGCGCATCGGCCACGGCACCAGCGCCGTACAGGACCCGAAGCTGCTGGCGCATCTCGCCGAGCACCGCATTCCGCTGGAGGTCTGCCCCACGTCGAACATCGCCACCCGCGCGGTCGCGAACATCGACGAGCACCCGGTGATCGAGATGGTCGCCGCCGGGGTGCTGGTGACGATCGCCAGCGACGATCCGCCGATGTTCGGCACCGATCTGAACCAGGAGTTCGGGGTCGCCGCCCGGCTGCTCGGCCTGGACGAGCCGGGGATCGCCGCCCTCGCCAAGAACGGCGTGGCGGCGTCCTTCCTCGACGCCGCGGGCAAGAAGCAGCTCGCCGACGAGATCGACTCGTACACCGCCGCATGGCTCGCCCGGTGACCGGATGACCCGTCACACGGCGGCCTACCGACACAATGGCCTCATGCGAACCGTCGTTGCTGTAGGCCACCGAGGCGACCCGTACCGGGTACGCGAGAACACCCTCCCCTCCGTACGCTCCGCGCTCGCGCGCGGAGCGGCGGCGGTCGAGGTCGACGTGCGGCTCACCAAGGACGGCCTGCCCGTCCTGTTGCACGACGCGTCGTTGGACCGGCTGTGGGGCCAGGACCGGCTCCTCGCCGACGTGACCGCCGCCGAGCTGACCGCGCTGACCGGCGGCGGGGTGCCGACCCTGCGCGAGGCGCTGCTGGCCACGACCGCGTCCCGGCTCATGATCGATCTGCCGGGGGCGACCGAGGAAGCGGTCCGCACGGTCATCGGTGTCGTACGGGAGAGCGGCGCCGCCGACCGGGTCTTCTACACGGCGGGACCCACCACGATGCTGGCCGTGCGGAACACCGACGCGTCCGCCGAGATCGCGATGACGTGGAAGTCGGTGGCACCGCCCGTACCGGCCCTGCTCGCCGCCGTACGGCCGCGCTGGCTGAACTACCGCTTCGGCCTGATCAGCACGGAACTGGTCGAGCGCAACCACCGGGACGGCCTGCTGGTCTCCGCCTGGACGGTCGACACGGCGCGCTCCATGCGCCGGCTGGTCAAGTACGGCGTCGACTCGATCACCACGAACCGGGTCGACGTCCTGTCCGGCCTGCTGGCGGAGAAGCGGTGACGGCGCGGAACCCGCAGCCGGAAGGCGGTACGGCGGCCAGGGCTCAGAGGCCGACGATCGCGTCCCAGCGCTTGGCGTAGTCCTCCCGCTCGTCGGACGTGATGTCCCGGGCTATCGCCAGCCGTGAGCGCATCGCGTCGTCGGGGAAGATCAGCGGGTCCTCGGCGAGCGCGGCGCTGTCCTTGTCCTTCGAGGAAGCCAGTACGTCCCTGGCGGCAGGCACCGGGCAGACGTAGTTGACCCAGGAGGCGAGTTCGGCGGCGACCTCGGGTTCGTAGTAGTAGTCGATCAGCGCTTCCGCGTTGCTCTTGTGGCGGGCGAGATTGGGGATCAGCAGGCTCTCCGCCCAGAGTTCGGCGCCTTCTTCGGGCACCACGAACTCGATGTCGGCGCTGTCCGCCTGGAGCTGGATGACGTCGCCGGAGTACGCCTGACAGGCCACCACGTCGCCGGTCGCGAGGTCCTTGATGTAGTCGTTGCCGGTGAAGCGGCGGATCTGGCCGCGCCGCTTCTGCCGCTCGACCTGCTCGCACATCGTGTCGAAGTCGTCCGCCGTCCAGCGGGTGACGTCCGCGCCGTTGCCCTGCATGAGCAGGGCGAACGCCTCGTCGAGTCCGGACAGCAGAGTGATCCGGCCGTGCAGGTCGTCCGCCCACAGGTCGTTGGTCGAGCGGATCTCCCGGCCCAGCTTCTTGCGGTTGTACGCGATGCCGGTGATCCCGGACTGCCAGGGGACGCTGTGCAGCCGGCCCTCGTCGAAGGCGGGGCTGCGCAGCTGCGGGTCGAGTTCGGCGGCGACATGAGGCTGCTTCGACCGGTCCATCTCCTGTACCCAGCCGAGCCTGACGAACCTGGCGGCCATCCAGTCGCTGATGACGACGAGGTCCCTGCCGGTCTCCTGATGATTGATCAGGGAGGGGCTGATCTTGCCGAAGAACTCGTCGTTGTCGTTGATCTCCTCGGTGTACCGGACGTCGATGCCGGTGCGCCGGGTGAACGCGTCGAGGGTGGGGCGGCGTGCCGGGTTGTCGTCGTCGACGTCGATGTAGAGGGGCCAGTTGGCGAAGGTGAGTGTCCGGTCCGCCGCCGACCGGTCGGGCGCTCCGCGGTCGCCGGGCTGCACGTACGCGGCCGGCACACCGCAGCCGGTGAGCGCGGCCAGCGCGCCGAGCACGCCCGCCGTGCCGAGACCGTGCAGCAGCGTGCGCCGGGAGACCGGTCGGGAAAGGTCCGCAGTAGCCATGCCCCATACCCTCGGCCCACGCGAGAGGGGCAGGCAATGGACACAGTGTCTACTGCCCGCCCCCTCGGCGGGACTTCGGCGTCCGGACGGCGAAGTTACGCGTCCAGCGACGTCATCACGTGCTTGATGCGCGTGTAGTCGTCGAAGCCGTAGCCGGACAGGTCCTTGCCGTAGCCGGAGTGCTTGAAGCCGCCGTGCGGCATCTCGGCGACCAGCGGGATGTGGGTGTTGATCCACACGCAGCCGAAGTCCAGGGACTTGGACATCCGCATCGCGCGCCCGTGGTCCTTGGTCCACACCGACGAGGCGAGGGCGAACTCGACGCCGTTCGCGTACTCCAGCGCCTGCGCCTCGTCCGTGAAGGACTGGACGGTGATGACGGGGCCGAAGACCTCCTGCTGGATGATCTCGTCGTCCTGCTTCAGCCCGGAGACGACGGTCGCCGCGTAGAAGTAGCCCCTGTCACCGACGCGGTGGCCGCCCGCCTCGACCTTGGCGTGGGCCGGCAGCCGGTCGATGAAGCCGGAGACGTGCGCGAGCTGGTTGGCGTTGTTGAGCGGTCCGTACGCCACGTCCTCGTCGTCGGCGGCGCCGGTCTTGGTGTCCTCCGCCGCCTTCGCCAGCGCGGTCACGAACTCGTCGTGGATCGACTTGTGGACGAGGACCCGGCAGGCGGCCGTACAGTCCTGGCCCGCGTTGAAGTACCCGGCCTCCGCGATGCCCGCGACGGCGCCCGCGATGTCGACGTCGTCGAAGACCACGACCGGGGCCTTGCCGCCCAGCTCCAGATGGACCCGCTTGACGTCCTTGGCCGCCGACTCGGCGACCTGCATGCCGGCCCGTACGGAACCGGTGATCGACGCCATCGCCGGGGTCGGGTGCTCGACCATGGCGCGTCCGCTGTCGCGGTCGCCGCAGATGACGTTGAAGACGCCCTTGGGCACGATCGCGCCGATGATCTCGGCCATCAGCACGGTCGAGGCGGGGGTGGTGTCCGACGGCTTCAGTACGACCGTGTTGCCCGCGGCGAGCGCCGGGGCGAACTTCCACACGCCCATCATCATCGGGTAGTTCCACGGGGCGACCTGCGCGCAGACGCCGACCGGCTCGCGCCGGACGATGGAGGTCAGCCCCTCCATGTACTCGCCGGCCGAACGGCCCTCCAGCATCCGGGCCGCGCCGGCGAAGAAGCGGATCTGGTCCACCATCGGCGGGATCTCTTCGCTGCGGGTGAGCCCCAGCGGCTTGCCGGTGTTCTCCGACTCGGCGGCGATCAGGTCCTCGGCGCGCTCCTCGAAGGCGTCGGCGATCTTGAGGAGGACCTTCTGCCGCTCGGCGGGTGTGGTGTCGCGCCAGGCGGGGAACGCGGCGGCCGCCGCCTCCATCGCGGCGTCGACGTCGGCGGGTCCTGAGAGCGGGGACGTGGCGTAGACCTCGCCGGTGGCGGGGTTGACCACCTCGATGGTCCGCCCGTCGGCGGCGTCCTTGAACTCCCCGTTGATGTAGTTACGCAGACGGCGCAGCTCGGTGGTCACTGCCACCCCTCCTGTTCGGATGCCGGATCCCTGATTGCTCAGTGGGTGAGACACCCACCCTAAACGCTCGGTCGACGCTTTCGACAGGCCCGACCCTCCTCAACTTCGGATTCGGTTATATTTGACCCCTACAACAACGAATTTCATCGCTTCAGGGTTGCGGGACGGTCGAGTCGCAGTGCACAGTGAACCGCGTGGTTAGCCGTAGCGCAGACTCCAGGACCGGGAACGGGTCGTCGCCAGCGATCGACGCCGTCTCCCTCGCCATCATCGAACAGCTGCAGGAGGACGGACGCCGGCCGTACGCCGCGATCGGCAAGGCCGTCGGCCTCTCCGAGGCGGCCGTGCGCCAGCGCGTACAGAAGCTGCTCGACCAGGGCGTGATGCAGATCGTCGCCGTCACCGACCCGCTCACCGTGGGCTTCCGGCGGCAGGCGATGGTCGGCGTCAACGTCGAGGGCGACATGGAGATGATCGCCGACGAGCTGGCCGCCATGGACGAGTGCGAGTACGTGGTGATGACCGCGGGCTCGTTCGACCTGATGGTGGAGGTCGTCTGCGAGGACGACGACCACCTGCTCGATGTGATCAACAAAAGGATCCGCGCGCTCCCCGGCGTGCGCTCCACCGAGAGCTTCGTCTACCTCAAGTTGAAGAAGCAGACCTATATGTGGGGAACCCGATAGCCGTGAGCAAGGACCTCTCCAAAACCGCGTACGACCACCTGTGGATGCACTTCACCCGCATGTCGGACTACGAGAACGCACCCGTGCCCACCATCGTGCGTGGTGAGGGCACCTACATCTACGACGACAAGGGCAAGCGGTACCTCGACGGGCTGTCCGGGCTGTTCGTGGTGAACGCGGGGCACGGCCGGCACGAGCTCGCCGAGACCGCCTACAAGCAGGGCCAGGAGCTGGGCTTCTTCCCGATCTGGTCGTACGCGCACCCGAAGGCGGTCGAGCTGGCCGAGCGGCTCGCCGACTACGCGCCCGGCGACCTCAACAAGGTCTTCTTCACCACCGGCGGCGGCGAGGCGGTCGAGACCGCCTGGAAGCTCGCCAAGCAGTACTTCAAGCTGACCGGCAAGCCCACCAAGTACAAGGTCATCTCGCGCGCCGTCGCCTACCACGGCACCCCGCAGGGAGCCCTGTCCATCACCGGACTGCCGTCGCTGAAGGCGCCCTTCGAGCCGCTGGTGCCCGGCGCGCACAAGGTGCCCAACACCAACATCTACCGGGCGCCGATCCACGGCGACGACCCGGAGGCGTTCGGCCGCTGGGCCGCCGACCAGATCGAGCAGGAGATCCTCTTCGAGGGTCCCGAGACGGTCGCCGCGGTCTTCCTGGAGCCGGTGCAGAACTCCGGCGGCTGCTTCCCGCCGCCGCCCGGCTACTTCCAGCGGGTGCGCGAGATCTGCGACCAGTACGACGTGCTGCTCGTCTCGGACGAGGTCATCTGCGCCTTCGGCCGGCTCGGCACGATGTTCGCGTGCGACAAGTTCGGCTACGTACCCGACATGATCACCTGCGCCAAGGGCATGACGTCGGGCTACTCCCCGATCGGCGCCTGCGTCATCTCCGACCGGCTCGCCGAGCCGTTCTACCAGGGTGACAACACCTTCCTGCACGGCTACACGTTCGGCGGCCACCCGGTCTCCGCCGCCGTCGGCCTCGCCAACCTCGACCTGTTCGAGCGCGAGAGCCTCAACCAGCACGTCCTCGACAACGAGGGCGCGTTCTTCGACACCCTGAAGAAGCTGCACGACCTGCCGATCGTCGGAGACGTACGCGGCAACGGCTTCTTCTACGGGATCGAGCTGGTCAAGGACAAGGCCACCAAGGAGACGTTCACCGACGAGGAGACGGAGCGCGTGCTGTACGGCTTCCTCTCCAAGGAGCTGTTCGCACAGGGTCTGTACTGCCGGGCCGACGACCGCGGCGACCCGGTCGTCCAGCTGGCGCCGCCGCTCATCTCCGACCAGGGGACCTTCGACGAGATCGAGGGCATCCTGCGGTCCGTGCTGACGGAGGCGTACACCAAGCTGTAGGCGTACCCGTCGACGAGCGGCAGGCTTACGCCCTGATCGAACGCTGAGCCTGTTGACGGCCCGGGTGCCCCCCTTTCGGGTGAGAAGGGCGGCATCCGGGCCGTGTGCTGTCCGCACACCAGCCCGAGTCTGCTTAGCGTGCCCAGTGACCGATCGGCCCCGCCGCCGTCCCCCGGACGGGCGGTAAATCTGATCCGAACGAGGTGTACGCCATGGTGGCCCCGCCGGACAACGACGTGCTCTGGGCGCGTTCCCTGCACTACTCCCACAGCGGCTCGCCAGCGCTCGACGGTGTCTCCCTCGGCGTACGCGAAGGGGAGATCCTCGCCGTCAACGGCCCACGCGGCAGCGGCAAGACGACCCTGCTGCGCTGTCTGTCGGGCCAGCTGGTCCCGCAGGAGGGCGAGGTCTGGTTCGACAGCACCGCCGTGCACACCATGACCCCGCAGCTCCGCGAGCGGCTGCGCAGCGACCGCTTCAGCTGGATCGGCGCCGACCCCTCGCTCGTCCCCGAGCTGAGCGCCTGGGAGAACGCGGCGCTGCCGCTGCTGCTGCGCGGCTCCTCGCACCGCGCCGCCAAGTCCGCCGCCATGGAGTGGCTGGAGCGGCTCGACATCGGCGCGCTCGCCCGCAAGCGCCCGCACACGCTGCTGCAGTCCGAGCGCCAGCGGGTGGCCGTGGCCCGTGCGCTGGTCGCCTCGCCCTCGGTGCTGTTCGCCGACGAGCCGACGGCGCCGCTGCACCGTACGGACCGCGCGCAGGTGCTCCGTACGCTGACGACGGCGGCCCGCTCGCACGACATCACCGTCGTCATCGCCACCCTCGACCCGGAGGCGGCGACGCTCGCCGACCGCACGGTGACGCTGGTCGACGGGCGCCGCACCGACGACGCGCACCGGACCTCCGAGGCGGAAGGCCGGGCGGCGTGCTCGCTCTCCGTCTAGCCCGAGGCGCGCGGCCCCTGGTCCAGCTGCGCCGGCTGCTGGTCGTCGCCGCTTCGGCGGGCGTCGGCTTCCTGCTGCTGTGCACCCTGGGCTGGGCGGTCGGCCATCCGGCCGGATCGATGCTGCGGCTGCTGTGGTGTCTGATCCCGCTGGCCGCGACCGTGCAGTTCGCGGTCGCCGTGGCCCGTACCGACCCCGGGACCAAGCCGCGCTCCGGGCTCTCCGCCGTGGGGCTCGGCCCGGCCCGGCTGACGGCGCTGGCCGCCGCCTCCACCGCCGTGTCCTGCACGCTCGGCAGCGCGCTGGCGCTGCTGCTCTTCCTGCATCTGCGCGGCGATCCGACGGGGCTGCCCCTCGACGGCGCCGCCGCCGACCTGCTCGCAGCCGACCGCCCCGTGCCGGTCGCGGCCGCCGCCCTGCTGCTGGCCCTCCTGCCGGTCACCGCGTCGGTGGCCGCCGCCCTCACACTGCGCCCCCGGGCCCGCCGGGCCACGGACGAGGCGACCAGGGAAGCACCGGCGCCGACCGGACTGCCGTGGGGCATCGCGCTCACCGCCGCCGGGCTCGCCGTCGAGACGTACGCGAGTAGGGGCGGGGGCGGCACCCCGCTCCCGCTGCCCGGGCACTTCGACGGCAGTCCGGCCGGGGTACTGGCCGGCTGGACCCTCACGGCGGTGGGACTCGCGCTGGCCGGGCCCGGCATCGTCCATCTCAGCGGCTGGCTGCTCCAGGCCCTGCGCCCCGGCGCCGTACGGCTGCTGGCGGGCCGCGCCCTGATGACGGAGGCGCGCAGGATCGGCCGCCCGCTCGGGGTGCTGTGCGCGGTGGTCTCCGGGGTGTTCGCGGCGGCCTCGCTGTACGGCCCCGGCGACGAGCGCCCCTTCGGCCCGCTCACCGGGCTCGGCGCGAGCCTCGTCATCGGCTGCGCCGCCGCGACGCTGCTGACGGCGGCGCTGGAGTCCCGGCAGTCCCGTGCCGACAGCACACGGGCGCTGCGCGGACAGGGCGCTCCGGTCGCGGTGCTGCGTACGGCGGCGACGACGCGCGCCTTCGCGCTGCTCGTCGTCTTCGTACCGCTGACCTGGGCCGTCTCCACCCTCGCCGCGCTGCCGCTGAGCCGCTGAGCGGTGCCCTGTCCGGCCGTGTCGACGGGTTGAGGGACGGCCCCAGGGTTAGGCCCGGGGCATAGGCCCTAGGCTGGCGCCGTGCTGAATCCGGAGAGCAGTGACAGTGGCCAGGACCTGGAGATCGAGTCCCTGGCGGAATTCGATCGCAGGGTCGGTGGCGGAAAGCTCGGCGGATACCGCCTGCAGGCCGTCGACCTGACGGGCCGTACGGCCGCCCTGCTGGCCGCCGACACCACGGGCGCGGTGTTCCTCGGCTGCCCGATGGAGCCGGAGGCGCTGGCCAAGGTGCGCGCCGACGGCGCCCTGGTGTTCCCGCCGGTGCCCGGCCTGCCGTTCGATCCGTACCGCGGCCTGCTGTACACGCCCGAGCAGCTTTTCGACGGCCTTGACGACGCCGGTTACGACGCGACACCGGACGCCCGCGGCTACGCGTGGTTCCAGCGGACCAGGTCCGACGGCGACATCTTCGCCTCCATGCTGCGCTCCGTGCACGACGACGCGATCTCCGACGCCCTCGACGAACACCTGGTCGGCGCGCAGGTCGTGGGCGTCATGGGCGGCCACGCCATGGCGCGCGGCACCGACGAGTACGCGGGCGCCGCCCGGCTCGGCCGCTCCCTGACCCGTACCGGACTGACCGTCGCCACCGGCGGCGGCCCCGGCGCCATGGAGGCGGCCAACCTCGGCGCCTACGCCGCCTGCTACCGGGACGGCATGCTGGACGAGGCGCTGGAACTCCTCAGCAAGACACCGTCGTTCCGTCCTTCCGTCTCCGACTGGGCGCAGGCCGCCTTCGACGTGCGCAGGCGCTGGCCCAAGGGCGACGACTCCGTCGGGATACCCACCTGGTTCTACGGCCACGAGCCGCCGAACGCCTTCGCGGGCCACATCGCGAAGTACTTCGCCAACGCCACCCGTGAGGACGGTCTGCTGGCCCGCTCGAACGCGGGCGTGATCTTCCTGCCGGGCGCGGCGGGGACGGTCCAGGAGATCTTCGACAACGCGACACCGAACTACTACGAGTCGCGCGGCGAGCCGACCCCGATGATCCTGGTCGACCGCGACCACTGGACCCGGCACCTGCCGGCCTGGCCGCTGCTCCAGGCGCTGGCCAGGGAGCGTGCCATGGAGTCGCGGATCGTGCTGGTCGACACGGTGGACGAGGCGGCGGCGGCGCTGGCGCGGCTGACGGACGCGTACTGACGTCGGGGCCGTCGGGAACGTCGGGGACGTCGGGGGCCTGACCGACGTCGGTGTCATGACCTGTGAGGTAATCGCGTGTCCCGGTGCCTACGGGCAGAGTGGTGCGCGTAGCAGCGGCACGAACATCTGGAGATCCCATGACCACCACCCCCGAGGCCTCTCCGGCCTCAGAGACCGAGCGCACCCGCGCCGTGGCGCTGGAGCTGCTGCGGCTGATCGGTGACGGCGAACCAGCCCTGATCGCGGGGCTGTTCGCCGAGCGGGTCGACTGGTCCATCGCCGAGAACCCGACGGTGCCGTGGATCCGTCCGCGTACCACCCGCGCCGATGTGGCGGACCACTTCCGCGAACTCGCCGCAGGGCAGCGCCCGGACGCCGCGCACTCCTCGGTCGACGTGGTGCTCGCCGACGGCAAGCAGGCCGTGGTGACAGGCCGGTTGGCCGGGACGGTGACGGCGACCGGCAAGACGTTCCGCTCGCCCTTCGCGATGCGGCTCACCGTCGAGGACGGGCTGATCAGCGGCTACCGCATCTACGAGGACAGCCTCGCGATAGCCGCCGCCTGCGCCGACTGAGCGCCGGCGCCCGCTCAGTCGAGTACGACGACGTCCTCGGCGGCGAAGGTCACCCCGACCGCCGTCCCCTCGGGCGGCGCCTCCCGCAGGCCGCACTCCGCCTCCAGCGTCGGCGCCTCGTCGTCGGGACGCAGCAGTACGGCGACGCGGCTGCCCCGGAAGGTGCGCGCCTCGACCGTGCACCGCAGGCCGTCCGCCGGGGCGACCAGCCGTACCCCGGCGGGCCGTACCAGCAGCGTACGGTCGCCCTGCGCCGAGCCCTCGGGCACCGGGATCTTGCCCCAGGGGGTGGCGGCCGCCCGGCCGGCGACGGTGGCGTCCACGACGTTGTCGAAGCCGAGGAAGCGCGCGACGAAGGCGGACGCGGGCCGCTGCCAGACCTCAAGGGGCGTGCCGGTCTGGGCGATTCGCCCGTCCCGCATCACCACCACCCGGTCGGCGAGCGCGAACGCCTCGCCCTGGTCGTGTGTGACGGCGAGCACGGTGGTGCCCAACCGGCCGAACAGCAGGCGCAGTTCGACGACGAGCCGTTCACGCAGACTCCGGTCGAGCTGGCCCAGCGGCTCGTCCAGCATCAGGAGCCGTGGCTCGGGGGCGAGCGCGCGGGCGAGCGCCACGCGCTGCTGCTCACCGCCCGACAGCGCGGCCACGGCCCGCCCTCCGGCGCCCGGCAGACCGACGAGGTCAAGCAACTCGTCCACGCGGCGCCGCTGTTCGTCGCGGGAGGCGCCGCGCATCCGCAGTCCGAAGGCGACATTGCCGCCGACGTCGCGCTGCGGGAACAGCTGGTGGTCCTGGAACATCAGCCCGACCCCGCGCCGGTGCACCGGCACCCCCGACTGGTCGGCGCCGTCCAGCAACACCCTTCCGGCGTCGGCGGGTTGCAGCCCGGCGACCACCCGCAGCAGGGTGGACTTGCCGCTGCCGCTGGGGCCGAGCACGCAGACGATCTCGTGTTCGGCGATCTCCAGGTCCACCGCGTCGACCGCCGTGCGCTCGCCGAACCGCGCCGTCACGTCAGCCAGGGTCAACAGGGCCATCAGAACTCTCCGGAACTGTCGGTGCGGACACGTTCGAGTACGAGCAGGGACACCGCGCACACGATCATCAGGACCGTGCTCAGGGCCATCGCCTCGCCGTAGTTCAGCTCCCCCGGCCTGCCGAGCAGCCGCGCCACGGCCACCGGCAGAGTCGGGCTGCCGGGCCTGGCGATGAAGACCGTCGCGCCGAACTCGCCCAGCGAGACGGCGAAGGCGAATCCGGCCGCGACGAGCAACGCCCGCCGCACCATGGGCAGATCGACCTCGCGCCAGACCCGCAGCGGCGAGGCACCGAGGACCGCGGCGGCCTCACGGAGCCGCCCGTCCACGGCCCGCAGCACCGGCAGCATGGTCCGTACGACGAAGGGGACCCCGACCAGCGCCTGGGCGAGCGGCACCAGGATCCACGACTGCCGCAGGTCGAGCGGCGGTTTGTCGAGCGTGATGAGGAAGCCGAAGCCGACGGTCACCGCCGAGACGCCGAGCGGCAGCATCAGCAGCGCGTCGAAGCCCCGGACGAACCGGCCCGCCCTGCGGGTGAGCGCCGCCGCGGCGAGGCCGCCGATCGCGAGCGCGATGACCGTCGCGACGAGGGCGTACCGCAGCGAGTTCCACACCGCGTCCAGCGCCGGTACGAGGAAGGTGCCGCCGGCGTCGAGGCGGCCGAGCGCCCGGTAGTACGCGAAGCCGTATCCGCCGGGCACGTCGAGCGAGCGCTCGACCAGTACGCCGAGCGGCAGCAGGAGCAGCAGCGCGATGCTCGCCAGCACCCCGCCGAGCAGGGTCCACTGCGCGGCGCCGCGCGGCCGGCGCGCGCTCAGCGCCGGGTCGACGAGCTTCAGGGTGGTCTCCCGCTTGCGTACGGTCCAGGCGTGCACGGCGAGGATCGCGCCGACGGCGACGAACTGGACCAGCGTCAGCACGGCGGCCGTCGGCAGGTCGAGCAGCTGCGCGGTCTGCCGGTAGATCTCCACCTCCAGGGTGGAGTAGCCGGGGCCGCCGAGGATCTGGACGACGCCGAAGGACGTGAAGGAGAAGAGGAAGACCATCAGGGCGCCGGCGGCGACGGCGGGCGCGAGCGCGGGCAGCGTCACCCGCCACCACGCGGCGACCCTGCCCGCGCCGAGGACCCGCGCCGCTTCCTCCTGGCGCGGGTCGAGTTGCGACCAGAGGCCGCCGACGGTCCGTACGACCACGGCGTAGTTGAAGAAGACATGGGCGAGGAGGATCGCCCAGACCGTGGTGTCGAGCCGTACGCCCCACAGCTCGTCCAGCACCCCGCCCCGGCCGACCAGCGCGAGGAACGCGGTGCCCACGACGACGGTCGGCAGCACGAACGGCACCGTGACCACGGCCCGCAGCAGCTGTTTGCCGGGGAAGTCGAAGCGGGCGAAGACGTACGCGGCGGGCAGCGCCACCAGCAGGGTGAGCAGGGTGGACGCCAGGGCCTGCCAGGTGGTGAACCACAGGACGTGCAGGATGTCGGGCCGGCCGAGCACGTCGCCGATCCGGCCGAACTGCCAGCCGTCGCCGGTCTTCAGCCCGCGACCGACGATGGCGACGACGGGGTAGCCGAAGAAGACCCCGAAGAACGCGACGGGCAGGGCCATCAGGCCGAGCCGCACCGCGTTCCCCCGGCCGGGTGCGGTCACTTCACCACGAGTGAGGACCACGACTGGATCCACTGCTCACGGTTGGCGGCGATGCGGTCGGGTGTCACGGTCGCGGGCTTGGGGACCGTGGTGCCGAACTTGGTGTAGATCTCGGGCAGTTTCGCGCCCTTGACGACGGGGTTCACGAACATGGTGAGCGGCATGTCCTCCTGGAACTTCTTGCTGATCAGGAAGTCGATCAGGGCCTTGCCGCCGGCCGGGTTCTTCGCCCCGTCGAGCAGCCCGGCGAACTCGATCTGCCGGAAGCAGGTCCCGGTGGAGATACCGGTCGGCGCCTGGGCCGGCTGCGGCTTGGCGTACAGCACCTCGGCCGGCGGGCTCGACGCGTACGAGACGACGAGCGGCCGGTCGGCCTTGGCCTTCTTGCCGCCGGCCGAACCGGAGAAGTCCTCGTTGTAGGCCTGCTCCCAGCTGTCCACGACCTGGACGCCGTTGGCCTTGAGCTTCTTCCAGTAGTCCTGCCAGCCGTCGTCGCCGTACCGCGCGACCGTGCCGAGCAGGAAGCCGAGGCCGGGCGACGAGGTCGCGACGTTCTCGGTGACCAGGAGGTTCTTGTACTGGGGCTTGATCAGGTCGTCGAAGGTCTGCGGCGGCGCGAGCTTCTTGTCGGCGAAGTACTTCTTGTCGTAGTTGACGCACAGGTCACCGCTGTCGATGGGGGTGACCCGGTGCTTCGCCTTGTCGAGCTGGGTGTCGGCGTCGACCTGGCCGAGGCCCTTGGCGACGTACGGCGTGAACAGGCCGTTGTCGAGGGCGCGGGAGAGCAGGGTGTTGTCGACGCCGAAGAAGACGTCGCCCTGGGGCGAACCCTTGGTGAGGACCGCCTTGTTGACGGCCTCCCCCGCGTCGCCGCTCTTGAGCACCTTGACCGTGTAACCGGTCTCCTTGGTGAAGGCCTTCATGACGGCGGGCGATGCGGCCCACGAGTCATGGCTGACGAGGGTGACGGTCTTGGACTTGGCGCCCCCGCCGCTGCCCGCCGACGAGTCGGAACTGTCGGAGCCGCAGGCGGCGAGGGTCGAGACACCGAGCGCGGCGACGATCGCCACGGCCGTCATTCTCCGGGTGTTGCTCACTGAATTCCTCCTGGATGTCCAGGAGAAGACGCGGCCCTGCCCGGTGCGCCGCTCGCGGTGAGCGGAACCCGGGCAGGGCGCAACAGCTTGAGGGATGTCCGAACTTCCTACCCAGAATGACCTGGGCAAGGTTCAGAGGGTCTGCGGCCTGTGTCCGTCTTCACGGACATGTGCCGCACTCTCAGCGCTGTGGCGCTCCCCTGTCGGAATGTGACTGTGCGGTTGTACGGGAACAGATTACATGCAATCTGTTCCGGCGGTCCTAGCCGCGGGCCCTACCGCTCGGAGGCGGCAAGCTGCCCACAGGCCCCGTCGATCTCCTGGCCCCGGGTGTCCCGTACGGTCACGGGCACGCCGTGGGCGGCGATGGCGTCGACGAACGCCTTCTCGTCCTCGGGGCGGGAAGCGGTCCACTTCGAGCCGGGCGTCGGGTTGAGCGGGATCAGGTTGACGTGCACCCGCTTGCCCTTGAGCAGCCGGCCCAGCCGGTCTCCGCGCCAGGCCTGGTCGTTGATGTCCCGGATGAGCGCGTACTCGATCGAGATACGGCGGCCCGACTTCTCCGCGTACTCCCAGGCGGCGTCCAGCACCTCGCGAACCTTCCACCGGGTGTTGACGGGTACGAGCGTGTCCCGCAGCTCGTCGTCCGGGGCGTGCAGCGAGACGGCGAGGCGGCACTTGAACCCCTCGTCGGCGAAGCGCAGCATCGCGGGCACGAGCCCGACGGTCGACACCGTGATCCCCCGCTGCGAGATCCCGAGCCCGTCCGGCTCGGGGTCGGTCAGCCGCCGGATCGCGCCGACCACCCGCTTGTAGTTGGCGAGCGGCTCGCCCATCCCCATGAAGACGATGTTCGACAGCCGCGAGGGCCCGCCGGGCACCTCCCCGTCGCGCAGGGCGCGCATGCCGTCCACGATCTGGTGCACGATCTCGGCGGTCGACAGATTACGGTCGAGCCCCGCCTGCCCCGTCGCACAGAACGGACAGTTCATCCCGCAGCCCGCCTGCGAGGAGATGCACATCGTCACCCGGTCCGGGTAGCGCATCAGCACGGACTCGACGAGCGTGCCGTCATGCAGCCGCCACAGGGTCTTGCGGGTGGTGTCGTCGTCACACGAGATGTGCCGCACCACCGACATCAGGTCAGGCAGCAGCTCGGCGGCAAGCTTCTGCCGCGAGGCGGCGGGGATGTCGGTCCACTGCTCGGGGTCATGGGCATAGCGCGCGAAGTAGTGCTGCGACAGCTGCTTGGCACGAAACGCTTTCTCCCCCATGGCAGCGACAGCCTCGCGCCGCTCGACGGGACTGAGATCGGCAAGATGCCGCGGCGGCTTCTTGGCTCCGCGGGGCGCGACAAAAGTAAGTTCTCCGGGTACAGGCATGGTCGTACCAGTGTCGCAGACACTCCCCAGTGACCAGTCCGACAAAGGCTCACCAATGACCGATGACGGGTGACACTCGTCATCGTCAACCGCCCCGACCGTTAATGTGCCGCTCATGCTCTTCCGTTGGGACTGGCTCAGGCCCGTGCTGACCGCGCCGATCGTGCCGACTCTCGGCCCCGTCCATCCTCACGCCCTCACCGTCGACCTCTTCGAGGACACACTGCGAGCGGCCGTCACCGACCGGTTCTTCCTGCACTACGACAAGGACCGGCGCTGGAGCGGTGAGAAGGACGAAGCGGTCCTGACCGGCGACATGGTTCACCGACCCGACCGCACTCTCGTCCCCACCCTGAGCCGGCGCGGGCGCGGCACCGTCAAGGTCTTCGCCTACGGGCACCGCGACGGCGTCGTCGACGAAGCCGCCGAGCTGGCAGCGAAGCTCGCCGCCGTGCACGACGCGGCCAACGCGAGGGTGGTGCGCCCGCTGGGGCCCGAGATCGGTTCCCCGCGCGGCATCCGCGTCCAGCTGAAGGACTTCACCAGCGGCCCTTGTCCCGCCCCCGGCCGCACGATCCGACCCGTCACCGACTGGCCGGCCGTCGTGCGGGAGACCTTCGCGCCGTTCGCCAGGGCCATGGCCGCCGACGGCCTGGCGTTCCTCCATACCCAGATGCAGACCGGCAGGTGCGGTCCGGTCCTCGCCGCCGCCGTCGAGGACCGCATCGTGGGCGCGATCGGGCCCATGGACGTACGTCCCGACGCGATCGGCTGCCCCCAGCTCATGCCCCAGTACTTCGGCGTCCTGCCCGAGGCCCGAGGGAAGGGCGTGGGCCGCGCCCTGTGGCGGTCGGCCATGGACTGGGGCCGGTCCCACGGCGCCGCCTACCAACTCCTCCAGACGGAAGTCGGTGGCCCCTCCGACAGGTTGTGCCAGTCCGAAGGACTCATCTCTCTGGGCTTCAGCCACACAACGCGGGCATAGCCGCCGGGAGACGCGCGGAGCGGGGCCCGCTGTCCTGTGGACAAGGGGCCCCGCTCGGGTGCTCGGTGGGGGTGGGGGTGGGGGTGGTCAGGAGCCTACGAAGAGGACCAGGAGCAGCCAGACCACCGGGGCGGTCGGGAGCAGGGAGTCCAGGCGGTCCATGATGCCGCCGTGGCCGGGCAGCAGGGTGCCCATGTCCTTGATTCCCAGGTCTCGCTTGATCATGGACTCGCCGAGGTCGCCGAGGGTGGCGCTGGCGGCGACGCCGAGGCCCAGGAGCAGGCCCTGCCACCAGATTCCGTCGTCGATCATGAACTGCATGCACAGCGCGCCGGCCACCATCGAGAACGCGACCGCGCCGAACAGGCCTTCGCGGGTCTTGCCTGGGCTGATGCGCGGCGCGAGCTTGTGGGTGCCGAAGCGCCAGCCGACCGCGTAGGCGCCGGTGTCGCTGACCACCGTCAGTACCAGGAACATCAGGACCCGCTGCGGGCCGTCGTCCGCCCTCAGCAGCATCGCGACGAACGTGGCCAGGAACGGCACGTAGAACGCGGCGAAGACGCCGGCCGTGACATCCCGGAGGTAGCCCTCGGGAGGTTCGGTCATCCGCCAGACCAGCACGGCGAGCGCGGTCAGGGCCATCGCGACCCAGGCGCCCTCGGCTCCGCGTACGTAACCGGCGACGACCATCGCGGCTCCGCCGACGGCCAGGGGCACGAGGGGGGCCTTGATGCCCTTCTTCTCGGCCAGCCGGGAGGTGAGCTCCCACAGGCCGACGACCACGGCGACGGCGATGACGCCGACGAACACGGCCTTGACGATGAAGAGGGAGGCGATGACCACGGCGCCGAGGCCCAGACCGACCCCTATCGCCGCGCGCAGGTCACGGCCGGCCCGTTTCTTCTGCGGCGGGGGTGGCGGTGCTGCGGGCATGGGCTCCTGCGGGATCTCGTCGCGGAACAGGGGGCCGCCCGGCCGAGCAGCCCCCCGGCCGGCATCCTGGTCCCCGCCGTCGGCGGGTTCGTCGGGCACGATGGGCATGGGGCGAGTCTGCTGTGCCTCATGCTCATCGTATGCGGGACCCGCCGGGGCAGCCCCCTGGTCGGGCGGCCCCCAGTAGCCGGCAGTCGGCGGGGTGCCCCAGGAAGAGTCGTTCATCAGACTTCGAGCAGCTCGGCTTCCTTGTGCTTCAGGAGTTCGTCGACCTGGGCGACGTACTTCGCCGTCGTGTCGTCGAGCTCCTTCTCCGCGCGCCGGCCCTCGTCCTCGCCGACCTCGCCGTCCTTGACGAACTTGTCGATCGTCTCCTTGGCCTTGCGGCGCACGGCGCGGATCGAGATCTTCGAGTCCTCGGCCTTGGTCTTGGCGACCTTGATGAACTCCTTGCGGCGGTCCTGGGTGAGCTCGGGGAAGACCACCCGGATGATGTTGCCGTCGTTGCTCGGATTGACACCGAGGTCGGAGTCGCGGATCGCCTGCTCGATGTTGCGCAGCGCCGACTTGTCGAACGGGGTCACCACGGCCATCCGCGCCTCGGGCACGGCGAACGAGGCGAGCTGGTTGATCGGGGTCAAGGCGCCGTAGTAGTCAGCCACGATCTTGTTGAACATCGCCGGATGCGCACGCCCCGTGCGGATCGCTGCGAAGTCGTCTTTGGCGACCAGGACGGCCTTCTCCATCTTCTCCTCGGCCTCGAGGAGGGTCTCTTCGATCACCACTTGCTCCTGCGTGTCTTGAGTGGGCCCGGTTGTCTGCTGCCGGTCCCGGCGGAACCTGCGTCGCGTCTTCTCCTGCACGGTGTCCGACCGGCAGGCCTTTGTCCATCCCCGTGCGGGGCCGCTCCGGAGTCAGCTCCGGGTGCCCTGGTCGCTCACGAGAGTGCCGATCTTCTCACCCTTGACCGCACGCGCGATATTGCCCTCGGCCAGCAATTCGAAGACCAGGATGGGCAGTTTGTTGTCCTGGCACAGCGTGATCGCCGTCATGTCGGCGACGCGCAGACCGCCGGCGATGACCTCGCTGTACTCCAGGGCGTCGAACTTGACGGCCGAAGGGTTGATCTTGGGGTCGGAGTCGTAGACGCCGTCCACGCCGTTCTTGCCCATCAGCAGCAGTTCGGCGTCGATCTCCAGCGCGCGCTGGGCCGCTGTGGTGTCGGTGGAGAAGTACGGCATGCCCATGCCCGCGCCGAAGATCACCACGCGGCCCTTCTCCAGATGGCGCACGGCACGCAGCGGGATGTACGGCTCGGCGACCTGGCCCATGGTGATGGCGGTCTGGACGCGGGAGTCGATGCCTTCCTTCTCCAGGAAGTCCTGGAGGGCGAGGCAGTTCATGACGGTGCCGAGCATCCCCATGTAGTCGGAGCGGGCCCGGTCCATGCCGCGCTGCTGGAGCTCCGCGCCGCGGAAGAAGTTACCGCCGCCGATGACGATGGCGATCTCCGCCCCGTCCCGTACGACGGCCGCGATCTCGCGGGCGATGGCGTGTACGACGTCGGGGTCGACGCCGAGCCCTCCGCCGCCGGCGAACGCCTCACCGGACAGCTTCAGCATGAAGCGGCCGGCTTTCTTGCCGGGGTCGCCGGGTTCGCTCTTGTCGTCGGCAGACTGGTTGGCGTCCGCGCCCTTGTTCATGGGATCTCCTCGTGCACATACGAAGAAGGCCATTGCCGGTGGGTGGATGTGTCCCTTTCGGCAATGGCCTCCTCGTCAGGTCTGCGGTCGTGCGGCGTGTACACGGCCGACGACTGTCCCAGACCCTAGCGGGATCCGCCGTCGTTCGCGTACGACTGCTGCGACGTCAGGCGCCGACGCGGATGCGCGCGAAGCGCTTCAGCGTGACACCGGCCTCGTCCAGGATCTTCTTGACGCTCTTCTTGTTGTCCTTGGCGAACGGCTGGTCGAGGAGGGTGACCTCCTTGAAGAAGCCGTTGACCCGGCCTTCGACGATCTTCGGCAGGGCTGCCTCGGGCTTGCCCTCCTCGCGGGAGGTGGCCTCGGCGACGCGGCGCTCGTTCTCGACGATGTCGGCGGGGACGTCCTCGCGCGTCAGGTACTGCGGGGAGAAGGCGGCGATGTGCTGCGCGAGATCCTTGGCGATCGTCGCGTTCTCCTTGTCCAGCTCGACCAGGACGCCAACCTGCGGCGGGAGGTCGGGCATGGTGCGGTGCATGTACGACGCCACGTAACCGCCGTCGGCCGGGAACTGCGCGAAGCGGTCCAGGACGATCTTCTCGCCGAGGTTGGCGTTGGCCTCGTCCACGTACGCCTGGACGGTCTTGCCGGCCTCGATCTCGGAGCTCAGCAGAGCGGCGATGTCGGCGGGGGTGGTCTTCGCGACGTGCTCGGCGATCGCCGTGGCGACGGCCTGGAACCGGTCGCCCTTGGCGACGAAGTCCGTCTCGCACTTCAGCTCGACCAGCACGCCCGAGGTGTTGTCGGGGGCGATGAGGGAGACCACCGCGCCGTTCTCGGCACTGCGGCTCTCTCGCTTGGCGACGCCCTTCTGGCCCTTGACGCGCAGGACCTCGACGGCCTTGTCGACATCGCCGTCGGCCTCGACCAGGGCCTTCTTGCAGTCCATCATGCCGGCGCCGGTCAGCTCGCGGAGCTTCTTGACGTCAGCGGCGGTGTAGTTCGCCATGTCTGTGAGTCTCTCTCGGAAGTCGAAGATCTACGGGTGGACGGCGGGGGTCTTGTGGACCCCCGCCGTCAGCAACCGAACCTTGTGAGGGTCAGGCCTTCTCGGCGTCCGCGGCCGGAGCCGACTCCTCGGCGGGGGCTGCGGCCTCGTCGGCTGCGGCCTCGGCGGGAGCGGCGGTCTCCTCGGCCTGCTCGGCGTCGGCGACCTTCTCCGTCTCGGCGGAGGTCTGGACCTCGGCCGGGGCTTCGGCGGTGGCCTCGGCCGGGGCCTCGGCGTCGGCCGGCTTCTCGGCGTCGCCTTCGGCGGCCTTCTTGTCACCGGTCAGCAGGTCGCGCTCCCACTCGGCGAGCGGCTCACCGGCGGCCTTCTCGCCCGGCTTCTGGTCGCCGGTCGCGGCACCGGAGCGGGCGATGAGGCCCTCGGCGACGGCGTCGGCGATCACGCGGGTGAGCAGGGTGACGGAACGGATCGCGTCGTCGTTGCCCGGGATCTTGTAGTCGACCTCGTCGGGGTCGCAGTTGGTGTCGAGGATCGCGACGACCGGGATGTGGAGCTTGCGCGCCTCACCGACGGCGATGTGCTCCTTCTTGGTGTCCACGATCCAGACGGCGCTGGGCACCTTCTGCATCTCGCGGATACCGCCGAGGGTCTTCTCCAGCTTGATCTTCTCGCGGGAGAGGACCAGCAGCTCCTTCTTGGTGAGGCCGGAGGCGGCCACATCGTCGAAGTCGATCTGCTCAAGCTCCTTGAGGCGCTGCAGACGCTTGTAGACGGTGGAGAAGTTGGTCAGCATGCCGCCGAGCCAGCGCTGGTTGACGTAGGGCATGCCCACGCGCGTCGCCTGCTCGGCGATCGCTTCCTGCGCCTGCTTCTTGGTGCCGACGAACATGATGGAGCCGCCGTGGGCGACAGTCTCCTTGACGAACTCGTAGGCGCGGTCGATGTACGACAGCGACTGGAGCAGGTCGATGATGTAGATGCCGTTGCGCTCCGTGAAGATGAAACGCTTCATCTTCGGGTTCCAACGGCGGGTCTGGTGACCGAAGTGGACGCCGCTTTCCAGCAGCTCCCGCATCGTGACGACGGCCATGGCCGTACTCCTCGGATACTCGGTTGTCGCGACCGCCGGACGACGGTCCCGCCTGACGCCCCGGCGCGCTGTGCCACGAAGGACCGAGTGGCGCGGACATCGGCGCGATGAAGGGCCGATGGCGGGGCGTGCGAAGTCGACCCGGTGACCCGGATCGCCACAAGAAGTGTACGGGACCTTCGCACCCCCGGGTGACGGCGCTGTCCACAACCGGTCGGTACTCCACAGATCCGGTTCATGATCAGCGCGAACCGGTCGGTACGCGGCACCGTATGCGCCATGATCACTGTTCGCTGGCTGCTCGGGCCGCTCGTGGCGGCCACTCTGCTCCTGACCGTTCCCGCGGTCGCGACCGCCGCCGCCGGGGCCGCGTCCGCCGCCGTCTGGCCGGTGGATCCCCGGCCGGCCGTGGTGCGCGGCTGGGAGCCGCCCGCCTCCGCGTACGGGCGGGGCCACCGCGGGGTGGATCTCGCCGCCGCGCCCGGCTCGCCGGTGCGGGCGGCGGCCGGCGGGCGGGTCACCTTCGCCGGCCGGGTCGCCGGGCGCGGGGTGCTCTCCGTCGCGCTGGCCGGTACGGGCGACCCGCCGCTGCGCACCACGTACGAACCGGTGGAACCGCTCGTCGCCGAGGGCGCCGAGGTGACCGAGGGGCAGCTGGTCGCCACGCTGGCGGCGGGCCCCTCGCACTGCGCCGGGGGGTGTCTGCACTGGGGGCTGCTGCGCGGCGCGGTGTATCTGGACCCGCTGTCCCTGCTGCCGCCCGAGCTGCTGCGCCGGGGCCCGTCCCGGCTGCTGCCGGTCTTCGGGGTGGCGCAGCCGGTGAGCGGAACCGTGACCCCGCCGGTGCGTCAGTCCTTGCCGACGCCGCGCAGCGCCATCGAGACGGCGGCCTCGGCGATCTCGGCGGGTTCCTCGGCCGCGCCGAGCTCGATCCGGCGGACCGCGGCGTCGACGACTCCCTGGAGGAGCATCGCGGCGAGCCTCGGCTGCTCGTGGCCGAGCGCGGCCAGCGCCTCCACGATCATGGCGATCAGACCGCCGTGCGCCGCGCGGATCTTCTCCCGCGCTCCGTCGTCCAGTTCACCGGCCGAGATCGCGACGACGGCCCGGTGACTGCGGTCGCCGACCAGCGCCAACTGCCGGCGCACATAGGCCTCGACCTGGGCCTGCGGGGTGTCGGCGCAGGCCATCGCCGCCTCGACCTCCGCCGCCCAGCGGGGGAAGTCGACGGCGCACAGTTCCTCAACGACGGCGGCGCGGGAGCGGAAGTACTCGTACACCGAGGATCTGGCGAGGCCGGTGCGCTCGGCGAGGGCGGGGAAGGTCAGCGCTTCCGTACCGCCTTCGGACAGCAGGGAGCGCGCGGCGTCCAGCAGGGCGTCGCGCTGCATGTTCCGGTGCTCGGCCACCGAGGCCGCTCGAATCCTGGGCACGGCACCACTCTACGGACGCGGCAGGCACGATTCAGCGGCAGATCGGCGTCAACGTCCGACGTCGGCCAGTTTGGCCCGCAACTGCAGGACGGACTTGGTGTGGATCTGGCTGACCCTGCTCTCGGTCACCCCGAGGACGTTGCCGATCTCGGCGAGCGTGAGGCCTTCGTAGTAGTAGAGCGTGACCACGGTCTTCTCCCGGTCGGGGAGCGTGTTGATCGCGCGGGCGAGCAGCCGGCGCAGCTCGCGGCCCTCGGCGACCTCGACCGGGTTGTCGGCCGCCGTGTCCTCCAGGGTGTCCATCAGGCTGAGCCGATCGCCGCCCTCACCGCCGACATGCAGCAGTTCTTCCAGGGCGACCACGTTGGCGAGGGACAACTGGCTGAAAACGGCGTGCAGTTCCTCCAGCTGGATCCCCATCTCCGCGGCGACCTCGGCCTCGGAGGGGGTACGCCGCAGCTGCGCCTCCAGGGTGGCGTACGCCCGCTCGACGGCCCGCGCCTTCTGCCGCACGGAGCGTGGGATCCAGTCCAGCGCCCGGAGTTCGTCGATGATCGCGCCCCGGATCCGGGTGATCGCGTACGTCTCGAACTTGATCGACCGCTCGATGTCGAACTTCTCGATCGCGTCGATGAGCCCGAAGACCCCGGAGGAGACGAAGTCCGCCTGCTCGACGTTGGACGGCAGCCCCACGCTCACCCGGCCGGCGACGTACTTCACCAGCGGCGAGTAGTGCAGGATCAGCTGCTCGCGCAACCGCTTCTCACCCGTGGTCTTGTACGACCGCCACAGCGCGTCGAGAGCCGACGGTGCGGTCGGCCGCTCGGCGCTCCGGGCGGCTGGGGGCGCTGCCCGGGGCGCCGTGCGGTCGGACCCGGAGGTGTGCTGGGGCATGCGTTGCCTTGAGCCGTTCTGCTGTGAAGTGCGGGGGGAAAGCGTGGGGGCTGTCCGTCTGGGCCGGAATCCTGGTGAGCGTAGCGTGACTGAGGAGTCGCGGTGCGCGAGGAACGGGCGCCCGTTCCTCCCGGTGTCACTGCCGCCGGCAGGGTTATCCCCGATAGAAATACAAAGGTCATCGCTCTCACCATTTCACCCGAATGCCCCAGGTCAAGCACCGCCTCGCCGGGTCGCGACGGGCTCTGCCGCGAGGAAGGCGGGGCGCCAGGTGTCGCCGCGCCGTTCGACGAACCCCAACGAGTGGAGTTCGTAGAGCTTGCCGAGCGCCTCGTCCGGTGTCGTACCGGCCGCCGTCGCGAGCTGCCGGACGTCGGCCGTGCCACCGCCGGGCAGGGCCTCCAGCACCCGGGCGCCGACCGGGTCGAGCAGGTCCCTGGGCAGGACGGGACCGGTGCGGGGCGGGGCCAGATCGCCGATGTCCCCGACCAGCTCCGCCACTTCGGCCGCGTCCGTGACCAGCACACCTTCGCCTCGCAGCAGCTCGTGCACCCCCGCCGACAGACCGCTGGTCGCCGGGCCCGGGACCCCCATCGTGTGCCGCCCGAGCCGCTGCGCGCTGCGGGCCGTGACCAGCGAGCCGCTGCGGTACTGCGCCTCCACCACCACCGTGCCCCGGGTGAGCGCGGCGATCACGCGGTTACGCAGGATGAACCTGCTGCGGGTCGGGTGGTCGCCGGGCGGCAATTCTCCGATGACCAGACCTTGTTCGGCGATGCGTGCGATCAACTCGGCATGACCGCGCGGATAGACGACGTCGACCCCGCAGGCCAGTACGGCGACGGTCGCGCCGCCCGCCGCGAGGGCGCCGCGGTGCGCCGCGGCGTCGACCCCGAACGCGCCGCCGGAGACGACGACCCAGCCGCGCTCGGCGAGTCCCGCGCCGAGTCCGGCCGCCATGTGTGCCCCGTACGGAGTACACGCCCTGGCCCCCACCACGGCGACGGAGCGCAGCGCCCACAGCCGCAGATCGGGTCCGCCACGCACCCAGAGCCCGATGGGGGCCGCCGCGCCGAGGTCGTCGAGCTGGCTGGGCCACTCCTGGTCGCCCGGGCAGACGAACCGGCCGCCGAGCGCGGCGACCGCCGCCAGATCACGCTCGGGCCGGGCCGTCGCCGCCCGCGCCCGGTATCCGGCGAGCCGCCGCTCGCCCACCTCACCGAGCCACCCACGCCGGGCCCCCGTCCCCTCGTCGGGCGTGGTGAGCCGGGCCAGCACCTCGCGCGGACCGTACTGCCGCAGCCACGCGCCGCCGCTCTCGTCGCCCGGCTCGAAGATCCGCGTGAGCGCGGCCCGCGCCAGCCGCTCCTCGGCCGCGCCGGTCGTGGACGTCATGACCCGCTCCCCGCGGCGGCCGGTACGCCTCTGGCGACGCCGGTACGCAACTCCAGCGCGAGCGCGACGTCCCGCTCCTGCGGCCGGTCGCGTCCCGCGAGGTCGGCGACGGTCCAGGCGACCCGCAGCACCCGGTCCAGGCCGCGGGCGGTGAGCAGTCCGCGCTCCAGATCGCGCTCGGCGGCGGCGAGGGCGCCGGGAGCGACGAGCCAGCGGGTACGCAGCTCATGACCCGGCACCTCGCTGTTGACGCGCCAGGGTGTGCCGTCGAGCCGGGCCGCGGAGCGCGCCCTGGCCTCGGCGACCCGTGCGGCGACGGCGGCCGTCGGCTCTCCCCTGCCGCCCTGCCCCATCAGATCGGCGCGCTGGACCGGCTCGACCCGCACCCGCAGATCGACCCGGTCGAGCAGCGGTCCGGAGAGTCGCGCCTGGTAGCGGCGGATCGCGGACGGCGGGCACTCGCAGCCGGAGCCCTGCAGGGTGTGCCGGCCGCAGGGGCACGGGTTGGCGGCGAGGATCATCAGGAAGCGGGCGGGCAGCCGCACCACGCCGGCGCTGCGGGCCACCACCACATGACCCGATTCGAGGGGCTGGCGCAGCGCGTCCAGGGCCCGCCCCGAAAACTCGGGCGCCTCGTCGAGAAAGAGAATCCCGCGGTGTGCCAGCGACACAGCGCCGGGCCGTGGCATCCCGTTCCCGCCGCCGACCAGTGACTGCATCGTCGCCGAGTGGTGCGGCGCGCAGTAGGGCGCCGTACGGACCAGCGGCTGCCCCGGCGGCAGCATGCCGGCCACCGAGTGCACCGCGGTGACTTCCAGGGCCTCCTGTCGGGTCAGCGGCGGCAGAACGCCCGGCAGCCGCTCGGCCAGCATGGTCTTGCCCGCGCCCGGCGGGCCGTGCAGCAGCAGGTGGTGGCCGCCGGCCGCCGCGACCTCCAGGGCCGTACGCGCCTCGGCCTGTCCCGCCACGTCGGAGAGATCAGGACGATGCCCGCCGTCCGCCCCGGCGCCCGTGGCGAGCCCGGTGCCCACTCCTGCTCCCGGCACCAGCAGCCCGGCCAGCATGGGGTCGGGGCGCCCTTCCAGGGTCTCCTCCGGCTCGTCCGGCACAGGCCCGTCCGTCAGCACGGCGATGAGCTGGCGCAGGCTCCGGACGCCGAGGACCGAGACGCCGGGCACCAGGGCCGCCTCACCGGCGGTCTGCTCGGGGACGACGACCTGCCGGTAGCCGGCCTCGGCCGCCGCCAGCACCGCGGGCAGCACGCCCCGTACGGGTCGGACCCGGCCGTCGAGACCCAGCTCCCCGATCAGCACCAGATCGGCGATCGCCTTGGGGTCGATCCGCTCGGCCGCGCCCAGGACGCTGGCCGCGACGGCCAGGTCGAAGCCGCTCCCGCTCTTCGGTACGGAGGCGGGGCTCAGCCCCACCGTGAGTTTCTTCTGCGGCCATTCGGCGCCGGAGTTGACCACGGCAGCCCTGACCCGGTCCCGGCTCTCGACGAGGCTCTTGTCGGGCAGCCCGACCAGGGTGAAGGCGGCTACTCCCGGCTCCAGATCGGCCTGGACCTCGACCACCACGCCTTCGACGCCCACCAGGGCCACCGAGCACGCACGCGCGAACCCCATCAGGCCACCCCCCGCGCATGCTCCAGCACGGGCGCGCCACGGTCCGGCAGCACCACTCCGACGAGATCGATCCGCACCCCGCCGGGCGGCGGGCCGCCCGAGCGCTCCAGCCAGCAGTCGGCCAGCCGTCTCAGCCGCTCCGCCTTGGCCGGTGTCACCGCGGCCATCGGATGCTCGAACGAGTCGGCTCTGCGGGTCTTGACCTCGCAGACCACCAGCACGTCCGTGTCCATCGCCACGATGTCGATCTCGCCGGTCCTGCCGCACCGCCAGTTCCGCGCGAGCACGGTCATCCCCGCCGCGACCAGCTGTCGCGCCGCCAGATTCTCGCCGTACCGCCCCAGTGCCCCCGTCGCGTTCATCTCGGCACCACCTCCACCACCGACTCTGACGCCTTCGCCGGAAACGAGTGGATCTTGGTGGATAACCCTGCATCTGTGGACAACCCGGCCACTCTCAGGGGTGAGTGCCTCAGGGGTGAGTGCCTCAGGGCCCCGGCCCCAGGCTCCAGGGCCTCAGGGGTGGCGGCTCACTCTCTTCAGCCGCCGGGCAGTTCGAGATCGCTCTTGTTGAGCTCCTCGATGTTCACGTCCTTGAATGTGAGCACCCGGACCTGTTTGACGAACCTGGCCGGCCTGTACATGTCCCAGACCCAGGCGTCCGCCATGGTCACCTCGAAGAAAACCTCACCCTGTACCGAGTGCACCTGCATCTCGTAGTCGTTGGTGAGATAGAAGCGGCGCTCGGTCTCGATCACATATTTGAACAGACCGACGACATCGCGGTACTCCCGGTAGAGCTTCAGCTCCATCTCGGTCTCGTACTTCTCGAGGTCCTCGGCGCTCATGGCATGTTCCCCTTCAGCCGTACGTCCCCCCATTGTGCTCCGGCGCCTCTCACCCCTAGACGATTTCGGGGTCGAGGATCACCGGCTCATCCGGAGGACCCTCGTCGAGCAGCCTGCGCAGCAGCCCGGCGAGCCTGGTCGGATACACCGTCTCACGCGACGCCGACAGTTCGGCGGAGGTCCACCACCTCGACCCGGCGACACTGCGGCGTTCCAGCTCGGTCAGCCCTTCGGACGAGGTGTCGGTCTGTGTCGTACGTGCCAGGAAGTACCACTCGTCCTGGTGCCAGCGGCGGCCGTCGAACGGGAACGAGCAGATCCGGTGCCACAGCACCGGACCGAGATCCACCTGTGTGATCCCCGTCTCCTCGGTCAGCTCACGCAGCGCGGCCTCCCGTCTGGTCTCGTCGCCCTCCAGGCCGCCGCCCGGGGTGAACCACCAGGTGTCGGCGGGGTCGGCCGGTTCGAACCCGCGCAACAGCAGGATCCGGTCGTCGGGGTCCAGCAGCACCACCCGTGCCACCTTCCGCACCACCTCGCCGCCCGGCGCCACACCCTCAAGGGGCACCTCGTCAGCGGGCACCCGCGGACACCTCGCCCGTCCTGGCCCCCCGGCGCGGCCTGGACAGCCTGCCCAGCACCGGTCCGAGGGCCGCGCCGCCCAGGATCAGCACGGCACCGGCAATCACCGCCGCCACCATCAGCTTCAGCGGCCCCGGCCGGGACACCCCGCCCGGCAGCGCGGCGAAGGAGGCGGGACGGCCGATCATGGTCCCCAGCGGCCAGGCGACGGCGTCCACCCGCGCCCGCACCTCGGAGCGCGGCACGGAGCCCTGGTCCGGGTCCTGCAGATGGACCCGGGAGTCCAGCGACCCGCTGCGCTCGTCACCGAGCATGAACAGCTGACCCTTCGGCACCGACGCCGAGAAGGCGGTCGCCGAGGCGAGACCGCCGATGGCCTTCTGGGTGTACGGCTCGTCGATCGGCTTGCCGTTGACGGTGAGCCGGCCGTGGCTGTCGCAGCAGGCGACCTTGTCGCCGCCGACCCCGGCCACCCGCTTCACCATCGGCAGGTCGCCCCACTGCTTGTCCTTGAAGACCACCACGTCGCCGCGGCGCACGTCGGCGCCCGATATCCGCTGGGCGAGCACCCGGTCGCCCGCGTTCACTGTCGGCGTCATCGACTCCGTCGGCACCGTGTACGGCTGGTAGACGACGGCGCCCCAGACGAACCCTCCGAGGAAGAGCACACAGCCGACGGCCACGGCCAGCCCCGACAGCACATTGCCGAGGCGGCCGCGGCCGTCGTTGGTCCGTCCTGTTCCGCTCATCCCAGCGCCCCCATTTCCGGAGAGTGATCCTCGGAGATTTCCGGGAGTGATCCACGGAGATCAAGATCCTCGGAGATCGACGATCTGGGACCGCACCTTACCCGGGGTTACGCTCGGTAAGTCCACGGGTTCGGCGCTTCCTGCGCCACAGCACCAGCGGGAAGGCGCCCACCAGGCCGACCGCCACCGGAGCCGCGCCTGCCGTTGCGCTCAGCCCCGACTGGTCGAAGGTGCTCGGCACGGACAGCGCGTCCCACCGGTTGACCGGCCATGCCACGACGATGGCCCGGCCGACGACCTCGTCGGTGGAGACCGTCCCGTTGCCGGGCAGCGACTGGTGGTAGCGGGAGTCCAGCGAGTTCTGCCGGTGGTCGCCCATCACCCAGATACGGCCGTCGGGGACCTTGATCGGCCCGAACGGCTCGTCGTCGCACGGAGTGTTGCCCGGGTAGATGTACCCGGACTCCTGCAGCGCGTGGCCGTTGACCTTGACCTTGCCGCCCTTGTCGCAGCTCACCGTGTCACCGCCGACCGCGATGACCCGCTTGATCAGGTCCTTCTCCTCGGCCGACGGCATCAGGCCGATGAAGCTGAGGAACTTCTGCGCCACGTTCGGGTCCGGCGTCGGGGTGTCCTCGAGCCAGCCGCCCGGGTCGTGGAAGACGACCACCTCGCCGCGCTGCGGCTCAGCGCCGAACCACGGGGTGAGCTTGTCCACCAGCACCCGGTCGCCCCGCTGCAGGGTGTCCTGCATCGAGTCGGACGGGATGGAGAACGCCTGCACCAGGAAGGTCTTGATCAGCAGCGCCAGTACCAGCGCGATCCCGATCAGCAGGGGCAGCTCCTTCCAGAAGGAGCGCTGCTTGCGCGGCCGGCCGGCCGCGCCGTCATCTTCCCCGTCGCCCTCGCCGTCACCGGGGCCGCCGCTGCCGCCGTACTCGGTGCTGCTCCCGGATTCCGTGCCTGCTCCGCTCCCCGGCGCCGCCGGTTTCGTCATGTCGTTCGTCATATCGGTCACGGCTGCGGGCGACTCGGCGAGCTGCTCGTGTCCCTCCTCGGGATCATCGTGTCCGGATCGTGCGCCGACCGCCACGTCCCCCACATCCACTCCTTCACTCCGTGCGATTCACTCTGCGTTTCGCTCTGTACGAGCTGTACGAGCGCCTGTCCCGGTTCCAGGACAGGACCACCACTCCCATAACGACCGGGAGTTCCGCAGGGCCCGGGGGCCGGACCAATCCGTTGCGATCCTGGGGGATCACACTATTCGTACGTACTGACGCCGCCGCAGGACCCGCACGCGCCTCGGCCACCGAAGCGTACGTGGCCGGTTCCTCCAGTCTGCGCCAGTGGCCGAACGGCCAGGCGATGACCACCGCACGCCCCACGACCTCGGACTCCGCCACCGTGCCCTGGTATTTCTCGTTCAGATGGAAGCGGGAATCGGCCGAGTCGGAGCGGTGATCTCCCATGACGAAGATCCGCCCGGCCGGCACCTTCACCTCGAACGAGAGTGTGGACGGCGGGTTCCCCGGGTGAAGATACGGCTCGTTCAGGGGCGTTCCGTTGACGGTGACTTTGCCATCCTTGTCACAACATTTGACGGTGTCACCGCCGACCGCGATCACTCGCTTGATCAGATCCTGCTCGTCGGCCGACGGCAGCAGTCCGATGAACGTCAGTCCCTGCTTGAGCTGTTTGACGCCGGCGGGTGAGGTGTCGGCGGTGGGCTTCTCGTCCTTCAGCCAGCCGCCGGGGTCCTTGAAGACGACCACGTCGCCGCGGCTCGGCTTCGAGCCGAACCAGGGCGTCAGCTTGTCCACCAGGACCCGGTCGCTGATCCGGATCGTCTCCTCCATCGAACCGGAGGGGATCACGAACGCCTGGACCAGGAAGGTCTTGAGCACGAGCGCGATGAGTACGGCGACGACGATCAGGACGGGCACCTCGACCACGGCCGATCTGCGGCGGCGGTTCTTGACCCGGCGCGCCAGTTTGCGCCGCTCGGCCCGGCCCGGCAGCGAAGGCCGCCCGTCGGTCGGCCGGGTGCCCGTCGGCAGCCTGGTGTCGGACCCGTGGCTGGCCGGCCGTCCGCGCTTACCCATGGGCGCCGCCCGCGTCTCGTACGCCCTGGAAGGCGTCGGTCCGCTTCAGCGAGGTCCAGTGGGCGAACGGCCAGCCGATCCAGTCGGTCCTGCCGATCACCCGGTCCACGGGCACCACACCGCCGCCGGGCTCACCGAGATGGTCCCGGGAGTCGCGGGAGACGGCCCGGTGGTCGCCCATGACCCAGAGCCGTCCGCTGGGCACCACGATGTCGAACTCGACCTCGGAAGGCGCGTCCCCGGGGTACACGTAGCGTTCGTTCACCGCCCGGCCGTTCACCTCGACCCTGCCCCTCTTGTCGCAGCAGACCACATGGTCGCCGCCCACACCGACCACGCGCTTGACGAAATCGGTCTCGGCGGGCTCGGCGAGACCGAGGGCCGCGGCCGCCCCGTGCAGCAGTGAGGTGACGGGATTGCCCGCGGGCGGCTCCTGGACGAAGGATCCGGTGCCGTCGAAGACGATCACGTCGCCGCGCTGTGGCACAGCACCGAAACGGTACGCCAACTTGTTGACCAGTACACGGTCGCCGACGCGCAGCGTCGGCTCCATCGAGCCGCTGGGGATCAGGAAGGGCTGCACCACGAAATGGCTGAACAGGAGCACGATGACGACGCAGACAGCGCCGAGGAACACGACCCTGCGCCATGTGAGCCCGGTGAAACGTGAGAAGCGCGACCCCGCTTCCGCCCCGGTCGGGGATGCGGAAGAGGGGTCGCGCTCCATGTCACGTTCTTCGGTGTCCATCGCGCCCAGAGCTTATCCGGCGGCGCTGTGGACCCGTGCGCGATCGAGCCCGCGGGCTCAGTTGTCGCGCTTCTCCTTGATCTTCGCGGCCTTGCCGCGCAGCTCACGGAGGTAGTACAGCTTGGCGCGGCGGACGTCGCCACGGCTCACGAGCTCGATCTTCTCGAAGATCGGGCTGTGCGCGGGGAAGGTGCGCTCGACGCCGACGGAGAAGGAGACCTTGCGGACCGTGAAGGTCTCGCGGACGCCCGAGCCCTGGCGGCGGATGACGACGCCCTTGAACTGCTGGATACGGGACCGGTTGCCTTCGATGACTCGTACGTGCACGTTGACCGTGTCACCGGGGCGGAAGGCCGGGAGGTCGGTGCGCAGCGAGGTGGCGTCGACGGTCTCTAGCAGGCTGGACATGAAAGATCTGCTTCCTCGTTGATGCCACAGGTCATCAACGGCGATGTCGTGATGAGAGTTCGGGGTGTGCCGTTCGCGTCGGGCGGGCGTCGTTCCCCCTGTGGCAGGGGCGCACTCCGGACGTACAGCAACGGCTCATTCTTCCATGGCGGCGGGCCTGCGCCAAAATCGGCCGCCGGGCTCCGGTGCCCAGCCCATGATGGAGAGCGTCTCGCGGTCCTTCTTGTCGAAGGCCGCGGCGTCCCAACGCTCGATCATGTCGGGCCGGTTGGCGGCGGTGCGGCGCAGTGCCTCGTCGCGGCGCCAGCGCGCGATCTTCCCGTGGTGGCCGCTCAGCAGGATGCCCGGGATCTCCCGGCCGCGCCACTGCGGGGGCTTGGTGTAGACGGGCCCTTCGAGCAGGTTGGCCATGGCGCCGGGCGCGAACGAGTCGTCCTGGTGGGACTCGGCGTTGCCGAGGACGCCGGGCAGCAGCCGGGCCACCGCCTCCGTGACGACCAGGACCGCCGCCTCGCCGCCGGCCAGCACGTAGTCGCCGATGGACACCTCGTGGACGGGCATCCGGCTCGCGTACTCGTCGACGACCCGGCGGTCGATGCCCTCGTAGCGGGCGGGGGTGAAGATCAGCCAGGGGCGCTCGGAGAGTTCGACGGCGAGTTCCTGGGTGAAGGGCCGGCCGCTGGGGGTGGGGACGACGAGTACGGGGCTGTGGGCGCCCGACTCGTAGCCGTCCGCCAGCGCCTCGTCGAGGGACTCGCCCCACGGGCCGGTCTTCATGACCATGCCGGGGCCGCCCCCGTACGGGGTGTCGTCGACCGTGTTGTGCCGGTCGTGGGTCCACTGCCGCAGGTCGTGCACATGGACGTCGAGCAGGCCGCGGGCGCGCGCCTTGCCGACGAGTGAGACGTTCAGCGGGTCCAGGTACTCGGGGAAGATCGTGACGACGTCCAGCCGCATCAGGCGTCGCCCTTGGCGGGGGCGTCATCAGCGGGGGCGTCATCAGCGCGGGCGTCATCAGCGCGGGCGTCATCAGCGCGGGCGTCATCAGCGGGGTCGCGCCGCGCGGGGTCGTCGGCGGCGGGGTCGTTCTTGCCCGCCACGTCCGCCGCGCCGTCGTCCAGGAGTCCGGGCGGCGGGGTGATCACGGCCCGTTGCTCCTCCAGGTCGATCTCCGTGACGATCTTCTCGACGAACGGGATCATCACCTCGCTGCCGTCGGGGCGTTCCACGATGAACAGGTCCTGCGAGGGCAGGTGGGTGATCTCGGTGATCCGGCCGATCTCCGTGCCGTCGGCCAGGACGACGTCCAGGTCCATCAGCTGGTGGTCGTAGTACTCCTCCGGGTCCTCGGGGAGTTCCTCCGGGTCGATCTCGGCGATGAGCAGGGTGTTGCGCAGCGCCTCGGCGCCCGAGCGGTCGCTCACGCCGTCGAAGCGCAGCAGCAGCCTTCCGCTGTGCACCCGGCCCGTCTCGATCGTCAGCGGTCCGACGGAGGCCGGTTCGGTGGCGAGTACGGCGCCGGGCCCGAGCCGCAGTTCGGGCTCGTCCGTGCGCACCTCGACGGTGACCTCGCCCTTGATCCCATGGGCGCGCCCGATGCGCGCCACTACCAACTGCACGGTGCTCGTTTCTCCTGTCGTACGACGACGGGCCGGGAAGGGCCGCGAAGGTCCTTCCCGGCCCGTGCCGGTGTCACAACTTCAGTCAGCGGACCTGGTCCACGTCGACGAGATCGACGCGGATGCCACGGCCGCCGATGGCGCCCACGACGGTACGCAGCGCGCGTGCGGTGCGGCCGTTGCGGCCGATCACCTTACCGAGGTCGTCGGGGTGGACCCTGACCTCCAGTACGCGGCCACGGCGCAGGTTGCGCGAGGCGACCTGCACTTCGTCCGGGTTGTCGACGATGCCCTTCACGAGGTGCTCGAGAGCCTCCTCGAGCATGCTCAGGCCTCGGTCGGCTCGGCGGCGGCCGGGGACTCGGTCCCGGCGTCGTCCGCCTTCTTCTCGGCCTTCTTCGCCTTCTGGGTGATGGCCTCACCCTTGGGCTCGTCGCCGGCGTCCTTGGTGGCGGCCTCGAAGAGGGCGCGCTTGTCAGCCTTGGGCTCCGGCATGAGCAGCGGCGCGGGGGCCGGCAGTCCCTTGTGGGCCTGCCAGTCACCGGTGAGCTTGAGGATCGCGAGGACCGGCTCGGTCGGCTGGGCGCCGACGGACAGCCAGTAACGCGCGCGGTCCGAGTCGACCTCGATACGCGAGGGGTTCTGCACCGGGTGGTACAGACCGATCTCCTCGATGGCCCGGCCGTCGCGGCGGGTACGGGAGTCGGCGACGATGATGCGGTAGTGAGGCGAACGGATCTTGCCCAGACGCTTCAGCTTGATCTTGACTGCCACGGGAGTGGTGTCTCCTGGTCTTGACGTGGTTGGGCACGGCGGGAATGCCACGTGGGGTTGCGGCACCCGAAATGCCCGATGGACGCGTCAGCCGGAGGAGAGAGGGGTCCTGTGCGACTGTCGAGTGCAGCTTGCCATTGTGCCACACACCTGCGGTGGGGCTTGACCCGGCAGGAGAGGCACGGACGGCGGCGCGCTGCGGAGCTGCCCGGCGCTTCAGCTCGCAGCGGCGACCACTTCCTGTTCCGGGATACGGAAGGGCTTGCCGCAGCCGCCGCAGACGATGGGCGCCTGCGCGAGGACCGAGGGGACGACGCGTACGTTGCGCCCGCAGTCGCAGACCGCCTTGACCCGGACGCCCCCGCCGGACGAGCCGTGCCGGGCGGCCGGACCCCGGAAGCTGCGCTTGGTGTCGGCCGCCGTCGCGACGGTGTGCGCCTTGAGAGCGCGCTGCAGCCGTTCCATGGTCGGCCGGTAGCGGCGCTTGGCCTCGGGGCTGAGCAGGACCAGCGAGAAGCCGCTGCTGGGATGCGGCTCGTCGGGGTGGTCCAGACCCATCTCCTCGGCGATCGCGAGGAATCGGCGGTTGTGGTAGCGGCCTGCGCGCGAGGTGTCACGGACGCCTCTGGCTGCGGCAATGCCATGGACCGCTTCGTGAAGCAGTCGTTCGAAGGAGAGCTCGGCGCCGCAGGCGGACGAGGACTCTCCGATCAGGGACTCTGGCGCGGCAAGATCGGGCAGCTCGGGGTGGTACCGCTGAATATCGGCCCACGCCTGCGCCAGCTCTGCGGCGAGAACAGGTGGTGTCGTGCTCACGTCGTGAATAACGAGCAGAACGGCTCCCGGGTTCCATTACGGGGCATCCCAAATAATTTGCACGTACCCGTCAGTTGCCGTTGATGCGTCCTGACGAGGGCGGGTGCGTCTATCTGCGGAGAAGTCTCACAGCTCACACCAAGGTGGTACGTAGCGACTCGTACGCTCCGGCGCGTAGTCGATCTACGTCAGTAGGCGCGCGCCACGACAGCGACAGTACCCGGGGCGTCGTCCGACTCCGGCACCGAGCCGTCCTCGGCGACCAGGGCCCGTACGGACACGCCCTGCCCGGCGAGAGCCGCCTCGCCCTCGGCGCCGAGCTTGTCCCACGGGACCCGCGCCCAGCCGCCGGCGTTGGCCACCTCGGCCGCCTCCTCCAGGGTGCCGACGTCGCTGGTACGCGAGAGACGGCGCTCCCGTGACTGCGCGAGCAGCAGCGCCTGGTCCTCCTCCAGGATGCCGGGCAGCAGGCCCGCGACCGCGTCGAGCGCGACCGGCTCCTTGCCGCCGGGGATCCGGCGGGCCAGCATCGCCGTGCCGTTCTCCAGGTCGCGCGGGCCGATCTCGATCCGTACGGGCACGCCCTTCAGCTCCCAGTCGACGGCGCGCCGGCCGAAGGGGGTGTCGACGCGGTCGTCGACCTGGACGCGGATCCCGGCCGCGGTCAGCTGCTCGCCGAGCTCGCGGACCTTGGCGACCGCCTCGTCGCCCTTGATGGCGAGGACGACGACCTGGACGGCGGCGAGGCGGGGCGGTACGCGCAGGCCGTTGTCGTCGCCGTGCATCATCACCAGCGCGCCGATCATGCGGGTGGTCGAGCCCCAGGAGGTCTGCCAGACGTACTCCTGCTCGCCGTCCTTCGACAGGTAGCGGGTGTGGAACGCCTTGGCGAAGTTCTGGCCCAGTTCATGGCTGGTGCCCAGCTGGAGGGCCTTGCCGTCGCCCATCATCCCTTCGAGGGTCAGGGTGTTGATGGCGCCGGCGAACCGCTCCTTGGGCGTCTTGCGGCCGAGGACGAAGTCCATGGCGAGGACGTTCTCCATGAAGTCGCCGTAGACGTCCTTGTGGATACGGGCGGCGAAGTCGTGCGCCTCCTCGTAGCTGGCGTGGGCGGTGTGGCCCTCCTGCCAGAGGAATTCGGAGGTGCGCAGGAAGAGCCTCGGGCGCAGCTCCCAGCGGACGACGTTGGCCCACTGGTTGATCAGCAGCGGCAGGTCGCGGTAGCTCTGCACCCACTTCGCGAAGTACTCGTTGATGATCGTCTCGGAGGTGGGGCGGACGACGGCGGGCTCTTCCAGCTCTTTGCCGCCGCCGTGGGTGACGACGGCCAGCTCGGGGGCGAAGCCCTCGACGTGGTCGGCCTCGCGGGCGAGGTAGGACTGCGGGATGAGCAGGGGGAAGTAGGCGTTCTGGGTGCCGGTCGCCTTGATCCTGGCGTCCATGCCGGACTGCATCCGCTCCCACAGGGCGTACCCGTACGGCCTAATCACCATCGTGCCGCGTACCGGACCGTTGTCGGCCAGCTCGGCCTTGTTGATCAGATCCTGGTACCAGCGGGGGAAATCGTCCGCCCGGGGCGTGAGTACGGGTGCCTTTGCCATGGCGGGCATCGTACGGCGATGTGAAGCGCGGGACAGAATCGGCCCTGTGCGCCGGGGCGTACGCCCACGACACACACAGTTTGCCTGACACCCACTGGACGGGAGCACGGATGGGGAGTTCCCTGGCATACGGGGGACGAAGGCGCGCACGTACACGGGGGATGTCAATCAGGGCATGCTGACCTCTCGGCGGATTGGGGCGCTATCCATGACACCTACGCTCGTCAAGCACCACCGGCATCAGATGCACGCGACCTCGGCTTCGACTGCTTCTGCGGACGTGAGTGCGCGCGCCCGCGACTGGGCCGAGATCCAGGAACGGATGCTGGTGCCGCTCTACGAAGCGGTGTACCAGCGCCTGGAGGTCCGCGAGGGGACCCGGCTGCTGGGCCTCGGCTGCGGCTCGGGGCTCGCGCTGCTGATGGCGGCCACCCTGGGCGCGGAGGCGACCGGCGTGGACTCCGACAGCGAACTGCTCGCGCTGGCGGGCGAGCGGCTGGACAGCGGCACGCTGCTGCCGACGGACCGGCTGGCCGACGCCGCGGAACCGGGCAGGCCGGGGTACGACGTGATCACCGCCTTCCAGCCGGTCGGCTCTGTCGCGGGCGACACCAAGGGCCTGGGGCCCACGCTCGGCCGGGCGGTCCCGCTGGCCAAGCGGGGCGCGCCGGTGGTGCTGGCGGGCTGGGGCCCGCCGGAGCGGTGCGCGACGGCCGGGGTGCTTCAAGTGGCGGGCCGGCTGACGGACCGGCTGCGCAAGGGCGCGTGGCGGCCGGCGCACCGGGACGACCTGGAGGACGTGGCGGCGCGCGTGGGGCTGCGCCCGGACGGTTCGGGCCGGGTGGCCTGCCCCTTCGGGTACGCGGACACGGAGAGCGCGGTGCGCGGGATGCTGTCGACGGGTGTGTACGACGGCGCGATACGGGCCACGGACCGGCGTCAGGTGGAGAAGGAGATCGCGGAGGCGCTGCATCCATATGTCCGCCGCGACGGCACGGTCTGGATGCCGAACGTCTTCCGCTACCTGATCGCCCGCACGCCCTGACCTGCGGATTCAGTGGGTCTTTCACAAGGACCACAGAAATCCTTGTCAGTATCCAGAATCCTGGTTACTGTCTCTTCCGTGACAGCCTTCGACGAGCGCTTCCTGACGCGCAACGGGCTCGCGGCCCGGCAGCTCGCGGTTCTTCTGCTGAACCACGAGCCGGACACCCGGCTGCCGCGCGTCCGTGACTTCGCCGAGGAGCTGGGCGTCGGCAACGGGACCGTACAGGCGGCGCTCCAGCTGCTGGAGAACGCCGAGGCCATAGAGACCACGGCCCGCGGCCATCTCGGCACGTTCCTGGTCCGCTCGGACCGGGCCGTCCTGTGGCGGCTGTCCGGCCTCGGCACCCTGCTCGCCGCGATGCCCCTGCCGTACTCGCGCCGCTACGAGGGGCTTGCCACGGGGCTGCGCTCCGCGTTCGAGGAGGCGGGCGCGCCCTTCGCGATCACCTTCATGCGCGGCGCCGGCGCCCGGACGACCGCGCTGCTCGAAGGCAAGGTCGACCTCGTGGTGCTCTCGCGCTTCGCGGCGGACCGGCTGATCGAGGAACACCCGGTGGAGCTGGTGGCCGACCTCGGCCCCGCCACCTATGTCGGTGCCCACGGGCTGCTGCTGCGGCACGGCATCACTCAGGACTCCGCCGGGCTGCGGGTCGCCGTCGACCACGCGTCGGAGGACGGGCGGATGCTCGCCGAGCGCGTCTTCGCCGGGCGCACCGACATCGAGTGGGTCGAGGCGTCGTACATGCAGCTGCGGGAGCTTTTCGAACGTGACCTTGCCGACGCCACGGTCTGGAACCTGGACGAGGCGCAGGACCGGCTCGGCGCCGGGGTGGACGTCCTGCCGCTCGGCGACGAGATCAACCGCGACCTTTCGCTACGCAACTCCAGCGCGGCGATCATCGGCAGAACCGAAGGGGCGAAGGCGCTCGGCGCCGTACGCGACTCGCTCGACCTGTCGATCGTGACCTCCGTACAGACGCAGGTACTGCGCCATGAACGGACGCCTTCGTACTGAGACCCGGAAATCGGAGGGTCGAGGCGTAGGCTCAAAATACAAAATACTGGTTACTGTCTTATCGACTTGTCGAGCATGCTCTAGGAGGACCCCATGGACGACCAGCTCGCCCTCCGCATCCAGCTCTTCCGGGAGAGCGGTCAGGTACGCCCCGAGGTCGCGGCTTTCGTGACCGGTGAGCTGACCGCGCTCGCCGACGAGGGCCGCACCGTCACCGAGGACACCGCGGGCATGCTCACCAGCCATCTGATGATGGCGCTGACCAGGCTCCTCGACGGCGAACCCATCGAGAACTTCACAACCGACGAGCAGGTGGCGGCCGAGCTCGACGACCACCCCGAGGCGGTCGCCAGGTCCCGGGCGGTCTCCGCGCGGGCCGGACGTGAGCTGGGCACACCGCTGCCCGACTCGGAGATCAACTTCCTCGCGCTGCACCTCGCCGTACTCGCCCAGAACTCCCCCGCCTGAACCCCCGGGCCCCCGCCCGAAAGCCCCGCCCGAAAGGAAGACAGCCATGACGAAGATCCTCACCGGAGGCGTCGGCAAGACCGAGGTCGCCGGCATCGTCTCCAAGCTCGGCATCGACGGCATCGAGATCGCCGTCTCCAACGACATGGACGCGGCGATGAAGCTCCGCGGCGGCCAGGCCGACTTCTACCTCGGCACCTGCCACACCGGCGCGGGCGCCTCCCTCGGCGTGCTCGTCGGCCTGCTCGGCAAGCCGCTCTGCCACACCTTCGGCCGCTCGGTCCCCACCGAGGACGAGGTCACCGCCCTGCTCGCCGAAGGCAAGAAGGTCTTCGGCTTCGCCATCGACCAGATCGACGCCGTGGCGCCGGTCATGGCCCGCGCCATCGCCGCGCGCGGCTGATTCCCGCACTCCAGGGCCCGGAGGAGAAACTCCCGTGAACACCCTCGCAGCGAGCACCAACCATCTGGACTTCACGCTCGCCCAGCAACTGACCGTCATCGTGCTCGCCGCGCTCACCGCGTTCATCTCGCACATGGCCCTGGCCGTCTTCAACGACGGCACCCGCCCCTTCATGCTCGACTTCATCCAGGGGCGCTCGTCCCGCAGCGCAACGGCGGCGGTGTCCTTCGGCCTCTCCGCCGGGTTCATCTTCGGCCTCGGCGCGCCGATGGCCCTGTCCTCCGGCGTCCTCAACCCGTGGCTGCTGTTCCTGCCGACCGACATCCTCGGCATCCTGGCGTTCCGGAAGTGGCTCGCGCCGCTGCTCGGCGGCGCCTGGGGCGCGCTGATCGTCTTCGGTCTCGGCGGCACCAACAACCTGGCGCACAAGCTGCCCGTCGACTTCCTGACGGCGATGCAGCAGATGTCGACGCCGATCCTGTTCCTGTTCACGCTGTTCCCGGTGCTCGCCATCACCAAGCAGTTCGGCCGGGCGCGCGGCGGGATCGCCGCCGTGATCGAGCTGGCCTTCGTGATCATGACGATGAAGCTGTGGCCGAACGTCTTCGCCGGCTCGCTCGCGATGGCCGCCGGGGTGCTGATGCTCATCGGCTTCGCCGTCCGCAAGGACCTGCTCCAGCGCAAGGCCGACCGGGCCGCCTTCGCCGCCGAGGGCACGACGGACACCGGACCGCAGGAAGCGGACCCGGACGACCCCATGGTGTCGCTGTTCAGCGCCAGCGCCGCCCGGCTGCGCCGCTACCTGCCGCTGTTCATGCTGCTCGGCGCCGGCGTCTGCGCACTGGCCCAGATGCACATATTCGGCGGTGGTGAGGCCACCAGCTTCCTGATCGCCAAGGGGCAGTACAGCGAGGCGGCGCAGGTCGACTTCTACCGCGTCTTCGGCTTCATCCCGCTGATCGCGACGACCGCCCTCGCCTCCGGCGCGTACGGCATCGCCGGTTTCACGCTCGTGTACCCCATCGGCTACCTCATGCCGAACCCGATCCTCGCCGCCGTCGTCGGCGCCGTCGTCTTCGCCCTCGAAGTGCTGGCCCTGTCGTACATCGGCAAGCTCCTCGGCAAGCTGCCGAGCGTGCGCGACTCCTCCGAGCACCTGCGCAGCGCCATCACCGAGACGCTGTCCCTGGCCATCCTCTTCGGCTCGCTGCTCGCGGCGAACGTCATGGGCGGCGGTCTCGCGATCCTCATCGTCGGCGGGCTCTACCTGATCAACGAGGCGATGGGCCGGCCCGTCGTACGCATGGCGGCCGCGCCGGCGGCCGTCATCGTCGGCGGCATCCTGCTCAACGTCCTGTACTGGCTCGACCTCTTCACCCCGGTCAAGGGCTAGCGCCCTTCGTTCGGATCAACCCTCGGGCCCCCCACACCAGGAAGCGCAGCACATGCAGCACCATCTCCACACCGTCGCCGGGCCGTTGCCCGTGTCCGCCGTGCGCGGCCCGGCCCTGGCGCACGAACATCTGGTACTCGACCTCGACAGGACCGACAGCGGCGAAGCCGTCATCGACGGCCGGCACACCGCCGCCGTCACGGCCGAACTGGCCGCTCTGCGCGACGAGTTCGACCTGGCCCTGGTCATCGAGCTGACCTGCCGCGGAATGGGCCGCGACCCGCGCGCGCTGGCCCGGATCGCGGCGGAGTCCGGCGTCGCCGTGGTCGCGGCCACCGGCTGGTACTACGAGCCGTTCCACCCGCGGGAGATCGCGGACGCCGGCGTCGAGCAGCTCACCGACACGCTCGTCCGGGAGATCACCGACGGCATCGGCGACACCGGCGTCACACCCGGGGTGCTCGGCGAGATCGGCAGCCACGGCGACCGGCCGTCCGAGCCGGAGACCCGCGCGCTCCTCGCCTCCGCGCACGCCGCCGTCGCCACCGGCCTCTCCCTCGCCACCCACGCCCAGCTCGGCCACGGCGGACTCGCCCAGCTCGACCTGCTCACCGGCGCCGGCCTCGCACCGCACCGGATCTCCGTCGGCCACCAGGACCTGCTGGACGACCCGGCGGTCCACCGCGCACTCGCGGCGAGCGGCGCGTACGTCGCGTTCGACACCGTCGGCAAATCGGCCTACCAGAGCGACGACACCCGGCTGCGGCTGCTGCTCGCGCTGCTCGAAGCGGGCCACGCCGACCGGGTCCTGCTCAGCTGCGACATCTCCCGGCACGGCTACCTCACCTCCGAGGGCGGCCAGGGATACGGGCACCTCTTCCGGTCCTTCCTGCCGAAGGCACGCGCCGCAGGGGTGGACGACGACCTGGTGGACCTGATGACCCGCCGCAACCCCCTGCGCTTCCTCACCGGCGCCGACGTCGAGGAGATCTGAGATGGCCGCACCACAGACGCCCGTACACCTGCCCACGACCTACCCGCTGGCGACGGTCGGCGTCGACGAGGCGGTCCGCGTCCAGTACCGGCTGCTCGAACACACCGCTGCGCACTTCGAGGGCACCCAGCTCTTCGAGACCGACGCCGGTGTCGTACCCGGCCTCGGCAGGCCCCGTACGACCGCACGCGTCGAAGCGGTGCTCGCCGGGCACTTCGGCGCCGAGGACGCGGCCCTCGTCCAGGGCGCGGGCACCGGCGCGATCCGGGCCGCGCTCCAGGCCGCCGTCTCCCCCGGCGACCCGCTCCTCATCCACCGGGCACCCGTCTACCGCACCACCGCCGTCACGCTGCGCGGCCTCGGGGTGCGCACCGTCGAGGCCGACTTCAACGACCCGGCCGAGCTGCGCCAGGCGCTCGCCTCCGGCCGGTTCCGCTGGGCGTACGTCCAGCACAGCCGCCAGCGGCTCGCCGACTCGTACGACCCCGCCGAGGTGATCGCCGCCTGCGCCGAAGCGGGCATACGCACCGTCGTGGACGACAACTACGCCGTCATGCGGGTCCCCGCCTCCGGGGTGGAACTCGGCGCCGACGCCTCCTGCTTCTCACTGTTCAAGCTGCACGGCCCCGAGGGGGTCGGCGCCGTCGTCGGCTCCCGCGACCTGGTGGAACACATCCGCGCCGACAACTACTCCGGCGGCGGCCAGGTGCAGGGCGCGCAGGCGCTCGACGCGCTGCGCGCCCTCACGCACGTGCCCGTCATGTGGGCGATCCAGTCGCGGGTGGGCGCCGAGGTCGCCGACCGGCTCGCGGCGGGCGAGGTACCGGGCGTCGCGGAAGTCCGTATCGCCAACGCGCAGGACCGCTGCCTGCTTGTCCGGCTGGAGCGGCCCGTCGCCCGCCAACTGCCCGCGGTGGCGGCGAAGTACGGCGCGGCGCCCTACCCGGTCGGCTCCAACTCCCGTTACGAGATCACCCCGCTCTTCTACCGGATGTCCAGCTCGTCGCTGGACGACACCCCCGAACTCGCCGACTGGACCGTACGGATCAACCCCATGCGCGCCGGCGCCGATCTCGTCGTCGAGATCCTGCGCCGTTCGCTGCTCGACCTGGAGGGCTGACCGTGTTCCTCGACACCGTCCTCACCCGCAACGCAGCGCTCGTCGAGACGGCGACCGCGCTGCACGCCTCCGGCGCCATCCCGCCCGACACGTACGTCATGGACGCGGACGCCATCGAGTCCAACGCCGCTCTCCTCGCCGCCGAGGCCCAACGGCTCGGCCTCAGCCTGTGGTTCGTCGTCAAACAGCTCGGCCGCAACCCCGCGCTGATCCGCGCCATCGCCCGGCACATCCCCGCCTTCGCGGCGATCGACCCGGCCGAGGCCCGCACCCTGCACGCCACCGGCGCGCGGGCCGGCAACCTCGGCCACCTCGTACAGATCCCGCGCCGCGACCTGCCCGAGATGCTGGCCTGGCGGCCCGAGGCGGTCACCGTCTTCGACCTGGCCAACGCCCGCGCCGTCTCCGACGCCGCACGCGAACTCGGCTTCGTCCAGGACGTGTTCGTACGCCTCGAAGGCGCGGCGGGATCCGTCTACCCGGGCCAGGAAGGCGGCGTACCCCTCGACGGCCTCGACACGTTCGCCGAAGCCGCCGAGGAGCTGCCCGGCATCCGTATCGCCGGCGTCACCGCTTTCCCCTGCGTGCTGTGCGACCCGGCCACCGGCGTGCCCGCCCCCACGCCCAACTTCGAACTCGCCGTCAAGGCACGCGATCTGCTCGCCGCGCGCGGCCACGAGCGGCTGGGTCTCAGCGCCCCGAGCGCCACGGCCATGGCGACGCTCCCGCTGCTCGCCGAACTCGGCGCGACCCACGGCGAACCAGGCCACTCCCTCACCGGCACCACCCCGCTGCACGCGGTCGACGCGCATCAGCCGGAGCAGCCCGCCTACGTGTACGTCAGCGAGGTCGCGCACACCCTCGCCGACGGCAGACACGCGCTGTACGGCGGCGGCTTCTACGCACGCGCCGGGATCAAGGCGGCGCTGCTGCCCCGTACCGGACTGCGGCTGCCGGTCCAGGACTCCCCCGCCGAGAACATCGACTACTACCGGCTGACAGACGCGGCGCCCGCCGTCCGGGCGGGCGACACCGCCGTCCTCGCCTTCCGCACCCAGATCTTCGTCACCCGCTCGACCGTCGCCGTCGTCGCGGGCCTGTCCACCGGCGCGCCCCGGCTGACCGGCCTGTACGACGCGCACGGCCGGCCGCTGCAAGGAGCGCCATGAGCAAGACGGTCATCGTCGTCATCGACGGCTTCGGCATCGGCGCGATGCCGGACGCGGGGGCGCTGCGCCCCGGGGACATCGCCGCCGACACGTGCGGACACGTCCTGGACCACCGCGCCGCAGCGGGCCGGCCCCTGCGGCTGCCGACGCTCGGCGCGCTGGGCCTCGGCGTCGTCCATCCGCACCCCGGCCTCGCCGCCACCACCGCGCTGCCGGTCGCGGTGGGCCGCGCGGCGCTCGGCTACCCCGGCGCGGACACGTTCGCCGGGCACCAGACGATGATGGGCGCCGACTTCAGCCGGGTCACGGTGGCCCGGCTGGCCGAGCATCTCTCCGAGGTGACTCACGCGTTGAAGGCGGCGGGCCACGAGGTGTCGCCGCTGGACGGCCGCCCGCTGCTCGTCGTGGACGGCGCCGTCCTCGTCCACGACAACCTGGAGGCCGACCCCGGCATCAACTGGAACGCCTCGGGACGCCTGGAGGACCTGCCCTTCGACCGCATCCTGGCCATCGCCCGCACGGTACGGTCCGTGGCGCCCGTCGCCCGCGTCATCGCCGTCGGCGGCCACGCGGACGGGCCGCTGCCCGCGTACGTACGGGACGGCGACGGCGGAACGGTCGGCCTGGACACCCCCGCGACGGGCTTCTACCGCAACGGCGGCCTCCAGGTGCAACACCTGGGCGCGCCCGTCGACCACACCCGCCAGCTGCCCGACGTCGCGGCGCGCGCGGGGATCCCGGTGACGCTCGTCGGCAAGGCGGCGGACATCCTGGTCTGCGAAGCGGCGGTGCGCCGCCCGTGCGTCGCGACGGCCGACGTCGTGGCCCGCACGCTGGAAGCGGTGCGCGCGCCGGGCCCCGGTCTTGTCGTCGCGAACGTCCAGGAGACGGACCTGGCGGGCCACCAGCAGGACACCGAGCGGTACGGGGACGTACTGGAGCAGACGGACGCGGGACTCGGGGCGCTGCTACGGCTGCTGGACGGCGCGGGTGACCGGCTGATCGTGACGGGCGACCACGGGAACGACCCGACGATCGGCCACGCATACCACACGCGGGAGTACGTCCCGGTGCTCATGCACCGCCCGGAGGCGCCGTCCCTGACGCGGCTGCCCGACGCGTCGTCGCTGACGTCGGTGGGACAGGCGGCGGCGACGTCTCTCGGCCTCACGATGTGACGCGGTGTCGCCGTCCGGCGCGGTTTCTGGTTGCGGGTTCTTGGTTGCGGTTGTCGCCGGGTGCCGTTCCGGGGTCGCGTCCTGCGCTGCATGATTTACGGCGCGGTATACGCCCGACGCGGAGCCACCGCCGAGTCGCGCCACAAATCACGCTCTACGCTCCGGACACCACCCCTGCACGACCCCCTTCAGCCCCCGCCCCATCGGGACGGCTGCCCGGACCCGCTGCCCGCAGGGCACCCCTCACCCGCGCTGACGCGGGCGGTGTGGCCGACCGCCGGACGGGAGGGGGCCGGGGCCGGAGGAGGGGGGTGTCCGGACGTAAAGCGAAGGAGCTCATGCGACAAGCAGTCCGGACACCCCCCTCCGCAGGACCCGGACACCGGCACGGACGACGACAACCGCAACCACCGGACCCGGCCGCCCCCGCCGGACGGCGACTAGCTCATGAACTTCTTGAACTCGTCCGGGAGTTCGAAGTTCTTCGCCTGCTCCTCCGCCGGCACCGCCAGCGCCGACTCCTCCCGGCGCGCCAGCGCCGCCTGCTCCTCGGCCTTGCGCTTCATCGGGTTCCCCGAGCGCTGCTTGCCCTTGGCCTGCTTCTGCTTCTTCTTCGTACGGCCCGGCCCGCCGCCCATCCCGGGAACCCCCGGCATGCCCGGCATCCCGCCGCCCTGCGCCATCTTGGACATCATCTTGCGGGCCTCGAAGAACCGCTCGACCAGTCCCTTCACCGCGCTGACCTCGACACCCGAGCCCTTGGCGATACGCGCCCTGCGCGAGCCGTTGATGATCGTCGGTTCCGCGCGCTCCCCCGGCGTCATGGACTTGATGATCGCGGCGGTGCGGTCCACGTCCTTCTCGTCGAGGTTGGCGATCTGGTCCTTGATCTGGCCCATGCCCGGCAGCATGCCGAGCAGCTTGGAGATCGAGCCCATCTTGCGGACCTGCTCCATCTGGGACAGGAAGTCGTCGAGCGTGAACTCCTTCGGCCCCTTGGCCAGCTTCGCGGCCATCTTCTCGGCCTCGGCCTGGCTGAAGGTCTGTTCGGCCTTCTCGATGAGGCTGAGCAGGTCACCCATGTCCAGGATGCGTGACGCCATCCGGTCGGGGTGGAACGTGTCGAACTCGTCCAGCTTCTCGCCGTTGGAGGCGAACATGATCTGCTTGCCGGTGACGTGCGCGATGGAGAGGGCGGCGCCGCCCCTGGCGTCACCGTCGAGCTTCGACAGGACGACGCCGTCGAAGCCGACACCGTCGCGGAACGCCTCCGCCGTGTTGACGGCGTCCTGGCCGATCATCGCGTCGACGACGAACAGGACCTCGTCCGGGTTGACCGCGTCCCGGATATCGGACGCCTGGCGCATCAGTTCCTGGTCGATACCGAGGCGGCCCGCGGTGTCCACGACCACGACGTCGTACTGCTTGGCGCGCGCGTGCTCGATCGAGTCCTTCGCGACCTTGACCGGGTCGCCCACCCCGTTGCCCGGCTCGGGCGCGTAGACGGCGACGCCGGCGCGCTCGGCGACGACGGAGAGCTGGGTGACGGCGTTGGGGCGCTGGAGGTCACAGGCGACGAGCAGCGGGGAGTGGCCCTGGCCCTTGAGCCAGAGACCGAGCTTGCCGGCGAGGGTCGTCTTACCGGCACCCTGCAGACCGGCGAGCATGATCACGGTCGGCGGCTGCTTGGCGAACCGCAGCCGCCGGGTCTCGCCGCCGAGGATGCCGACGAGTTCCTCGTTGACGATCTTGATGACTTGCTGCGCCGGGTTCAGCGCCTGGGAGACCTCGGCGCCGTTGGCGCGCTCCTTGACCTGCTTGATGAAGTCGCGCACGACGGGCAGGGCCACGTCGGCTTCGAGCAGGGCGATACGGATCTCACGGGCCGTGGCATCGATGTCCTCCGGGCTGAGGCGCCCTTTGCCCCGGAGGCTCTTGAATGTGGCTGCGAGGCGGTCGGAGAGAGTGTCGAACACGGTGGTCGCGAATCCTCAGGTCGGGGGCGGGCGGACAGGTCGCCCTCCAGGGTATCCGGCCGGGCAAGCGATCCGGCCTCAGCTACCGGATCCGTACTAGCCGAGGGCGCCTTCCAGCGCCTTCGCGAGGGTCGCGGCCTCCTGTTCGGGCAGGGGTGAGCCGTCCTCGCGTGTGACGTAGACGGTGTCGACGGCGTTCGAGCCCAGCGTGGAGACGTGCGCGCTGCGCACCCGTACGGCGGCCTCCTCCAGCGCGTGGCCGATCCGGTGCAGCAGCCCGGGGGCGTCCTGGGCGCGTACCTCGATGACCGTGGCGCGGTGGGAGCTGCCGGGGGCGACCCGCACCCGGGGCGGCGGGGCCTTCACGCCTCTGCGGCGCGGGTAGGCCGCTTCGCGTTCGGCGAGCCGGGCGGCGATGTCGAGCGAGCCGTCCAGGGCGCGCACCAGGTCGGCGCGGAGCCTGCTGGCCTGCGGGAGCGAGCCGTACGCCGCGGCGACCCGCCAGTTGAGCAGCAGGACCGAGGCTTCGCCGATGTCGGTGGGCAACTCGACGGCGCGCAGGTCGGCGGCCCGTACGGTCAGCCGGTGCAGGGCGAGCACCCCGGCCGCGGCGGGCAGGACGCCCGGCTGGTCGGGCAGGGCGATGAGCAGTTCGACGCCGACGGGTTCCGGCTCCTCGGACTCCTCCGGGGTCTGGGCGTGCAGGGCCAGGACAGGTTCGCCGGTGCGCAGGGCTTCGACGGCGAGCCGTTCCTGTTCGGCGCTGGGCGCCTCGGGTTCCGGTTCGGGTGTGGCCTCGCCGGTCAGTACGGCGGCGACGCGGGCGACGAGATCGGTGACGAGTCCGGCGCGCCAGGACGACCAGGCGGCGGGCCCGGTGGCGAGCGCGTCGGCCTCGGTGAGGGCGTGCAGCAGCTCCAGGGTGCCGATCGAGCCGATCCGGGCGGCGACGGCGCTGACGGTCGCCGGGTCGTCGAGGTCGCGCCGGGTCGCGGTGTCCACGAGCAGCAGGTGGTGGCGTACGACGGTCGCGATGACCTCGGTGTCCTCACCGTCGAAGCCGATACGGGCCGCTATGTCGCGGGCGATGGCCTCGCCGCCCACGGAGTGGTCGCCGGGCCAGCCCTTGCCGATGTCGTGCAGCAGGGCGCTGATCAGCAGCAGGTCGGGGCGGCTGACGCGGCGGGTCATGGCGGACGCCTGGACGGCGGCCTCCACGAGGTGCCGGTCGACGGTCCAGGTGTGGACGGGGTTGCGCTGCGGCCGGCAGCGGACCCGCTCCCAGTCGGGCAGCAGCCGGGTGATCAGGCCTTCGGCCTCCAGCGCCTCCCAGACGGGGATGGTCGACTCACCGGCGCCGAGCAGGGTCACCAGCTCCTCGCGGGCCTCGGCGGGCCAGGGCGAGGGCAGCGGCTTCGAGGCGGCCGCGAGCCGCCGTACGGCGTGCAGCGAGATCGGGAGGCCGGCCTGGGCCGCCGCCGCGGCTGCCCGCAGGGGCAGCACGGGGTCGCGCTCGGGCCGGGCGGCGAGGGCGAGGACGGCTTCGCCGTCCTGCTCCACGACACCGTCGGCGAGCGGGTTGCGCTCGGGTGCCGGTTTGCCGCCGAGCATGGCGCGCAGCCGGGGCCGTACGGAACGGGCGCGCAGGACGCGGTTGACCTCGCGCCAGGTGACGTCTGAGGCGTACGAGATGGTGCGCGCCGCCTCGTAGACCTGGCGCAGCAGTACGTCGGCGTCGAGGAGGCCGAGTTCGGCGGCGACGGGGTCCTGCTCCTGGAGGGCGAGTCGGTCGGTGGCGCGTCCCGTGGTCAGGTGGAGGGCGTCGCGGGCGTCGAGCAGCCGGCGGCGGGCGCCGTCCAGGCCCTCGCGCGGGGCGTCGGCGAGCCAGGAAGCGGCCACGGCGCGCAGCGCTGTGGCGTCGCGCAGCCCGCCGCGGGCCTCCTTGAGGTCGGGCTCCAGCAGGTACTGCAGCTCGCCCTGGCGTTCGGCGCGCTCACGGCACAGCTCGTCGAGTTCGGGGAGGCGTTTGGCGGCGTGGTTGCGCCAGTCGGCGAAGACGGTGGTGCGGAGCTTGGTGAGCAGGCCGAGATCGCCGGCCACATGGCGGGCGTCGAGCAGTCCGAGCTGCACCTTGAGGTCCTCGCCGGCGGTCTTGCGCGCTTCGGCGGGGGTGCGTACGGAGTGGTCGAGGGCGAGCCCGAGGTCCCAGACCGGGTACCAGATCCGGTCGGCGAGCGCGGCCACCGACTCGGCGCTGCCGTCGTGCAGGAGCAGCAGGTCGAGGTCGCTGCGCGGGGAGAGTTCGCCGCGGCCGTAGCCGCCGACGGCGACGAGCGCGACGCCCCGTGCGCCGGTTTCCCTGGCGGCGGTGGTGAAGAGCGCGTTCAGCCAGTCGTCGGTCAGTTGGGCGAGCGCGGCCCGGCGCGGCGGCCCGGACTGCGTCTTCTCCTGGAGAAGACGCAGCCGGGCCGCCGCATAGCCGCTGGGTCCAGCGGTTTCCGGTGCCTCAGAGGGCATCGGGACCGCGTTCGCCGGTACGTACCCGGATGGCCGTCTCCACCGGCACGCTCCAGACCTTGCCGTCACCGATCTTGCCCGTACGTGCGGCCTTCACGATGACTTCGAGCAGTTCCTCGGCGTCGTCGTCACCGACGAGCACCTCGACGCGGATCTTCGGTACGAGATCGACGGTGTACTCCGCACCGCGGTAGACCTCCGTGTGGCCGCGCTGCCTGCCGTACCCGCTGGCTTCCGTGACCGTGAGCCCCTGGACGCCGAAGGCCTGCAGGGCCTCCTTGATCTCGTCCAGCCGGTGTGGCTTCACGACTGCGGTGATGAGCTTCATGCGTCCACCTTCTTGTTCGTCGCCCCGGCCAGCGCGTCGGGCGCCACACCATTCTGACCGTTGGACAGCGATCCGCCCACCGAGCTGAAGTCGTACGCGGACTCCGCGTGGAAGGCCATGTCGACACCACTGGTCTCTTCGTCCTCGGTGGCCCGGAAGCCGATCGTCTTGTGGACGATCATGGCGAGGATCCAGGAGACCACGAACGAGTAGCCCATCACCGAGAACGCTCCGGCGGCCTGCTTGCCGAGCTGCGAGACACCGCCGACACCGTCGATGGCGAGCACGCCGACGAGCAGGGTACCGATCACACCGCCGACGAGGTGGACACCGACGACGTCGAGCGAGTCGTCGTAGCCCAGCTTGTACTTGAGGCTGACGGCCCAGGAGCAGATGACACCCGCGACGACACCGATGAGCAGCGCGCCGAACGCGTTGACGTTGGCACCGGAGGGCGTGATGGCGACGAGTCCCGCGACCGCGCCGGAGGCGGCACCGAGGGTGGTGAACGCGCCGTGCCGGATCCGCTCGTAGGCGAGCCAGCCGATCATCGCCGCCGCTGTGGCGATCTGCGTGTTGAAGGCCATGAGCGCGGCCGTGCCGTTGGCGGCGAGCGCCGATCCGGCGTTGAACCCGAACCAGCCGAACCACAGCAGTCCGGCGCCGAGGACGACGAGCGGCAGGCTGTGCGGCCGCATCGGGTCCTTCTTGAAGCCGATGCGCTTACCGACGACAAGGACTGCCGCCAAGCCTCCGATACCGGCGTTGATATGGACCGCCGTACCACCGGCGAAGTCGATCACGCCGAGCTTGAACAGCCATCCGTCGGACTGCCAGACCCAGTGGGCGATCGGGAAGTACACGATGGTGACCCAGAGCGCGATGAACAGCGTCCAGCCGGTGAACTTCACGCGGTCCGCGAGCGCACCGCTCATCAGAGCGGGGGTGAGGACGGCGAACATCAGCTGGAAGAGGGCGAAGGCGAAGACCGGAATGCCGGTCTTTCCGCCGGTCAGCGTGTCCGCTGTGATGCCCTTCATGCCGATGTGGTCCAGGTTGCCGATGAACCCGCCACCGGCGTCGTCGCCGAATGCCAGGGAGTATCCGTAGAGCACCCAGAGCACACTGACGACGCCCAGGGAGATCATCGACATCATGAGCATGTTGAGGGCGCTCTTCACCCGCACCATGCCGCCGTAGAAGAATGCCAAGCCGGGCGTCATTAGCATGACGAGCGCGGCCATGATCAAAACGAATGCGGTATCTGCGCCATTCAAGGCCGGCGTCTCCTCGCGAGTCGGTACGGCCCCTGCCGAGTGTGGGAGGTGTGGGCCGACTGTGTTGAGGAGAATCGCCCAGGGTGGTTTCGGCCAGTGCCGCTCGATGTTTCACGACAGTGACGAAGGCAACCTCTGTGTTACGGGCAGATGAACCGGCCGCGGTACCCACCCTGCGGTCCTGGCGGCGGGGGAGCCGTGTCGGGCTGTACGGGGTGAGCGCCGCGGCCGGAGCTTTTCAGACGGCTTCCGCACTTTCCGGAAGCTGCGCGTTCAGTTCGTCCGTGAGCTCGGTGACCTCGGCCACGCCGCCGAAATCCCTGGCAGCTGTATATACGGTCTTGCGCAGCCGGGTGTTCACCCGTTCCGAGCGGACTTTGCAGGCGATGTCGAGCGCCTGCCGGCCCAGGGCCGCCGACTGCTCGGGCTCCTTCTTGAGCAGATGCACGGTCGCCATGCCAATCAGGTTAAGAGCGTATGACCGTTGATGGTCGTCGTCCTTGGCGAACAGCTCGACGGCGCGCTCCATGACCGGCTCGGCGAGGGACGCGTACGTGGGGCTGCGACCCGCCACATATGCCAGGTCACGGTACGAATGGGCGTTCTCCGCGTTCAGCTCCGCCTCGGAGAAGAACCGGATCCAGTCGGGCTCCCGCTCGCCGTCGCCGCCCGCGTCGGCGAAGGTCTCCTCCGCCATCCGCGCGGCGCGCTTGCACTTGCTGGGCTGGCCCATGTTGGCGTAGGCGCGCGCCTCCATCGCGTAGAGCATCGCCTGGGTGCGCGGCGTCGCACAGTCCCTGCTGCCGTACTGCGCGAGATGGACGAGCTCCAACGCGTCGTCAGGACGGCCGAGATGGATCATCTGACGGCTCATCGACGACAGGACGTACGAGCCGAGCGGCTTGTCGCCGGCCTCCTTCGCCGCGTGCAGCGCGAGGACGAAGTACTTCTGCGCGTTGGGCTGGAGGCCGACGTCGTAACTCATCCAGCCGGCCAGCTCGGCCAGTTCGGCGGCGCAGGTGAACAGCCGCTTCGACGTCGCCTCCGGCTGCGGCTCCTGCAGCAGGTCGGTCACCTCGTGGAGTTGGCCGACGACCGCCTTGCGCCGCAGCCCGCCGCCGCACTGCGCGTCCCACAGCCGGAACATCGCCGTGGTGGACTCCAGCAGTTCCAACTCGGGCTTGGAGAGCCGCGAAGGGCGCTGCTCGGCCGGGGGCGCCGGCTTCTCCGCCTCCCCCGCGGGGCCCGGCACCAGCCAGCGCTGCATCGGCTCGACGAGCGCGGGGCCCGCCGCCAGCGCCAGCGAGGAGCCGAGGAAGCCGCGCCGCGCCAGCATCAGGTCGCTGCGGGAGAACTCGCTGAGCAGCGCCACGGTCTGCGGCCCGGCCCAGGGCAGGTCGACCCCGGAGACCGAAGGCGACTGGTGGGCGGTCCGCAGGCCCAGGTCCTCGACGGTCACGACGGTGCCGAAGCGCTCGGAGAACAGCTCGGAGAGGATGCGCGGGATGGGTTCGCGCGGCTGCTCGCCGTCCAGCCAGCGTCTGACCCGCGACGTGTCGGTGCTGATGTGGTGCGCGCCCATCTCGCGTGCCTTGCGGTTGACTTGGCGCGCGAGTTCGCCCTTCGACCAGGCGCTGCGCACGAACCACGAGCCCAGCTGCCCGTTCGAGCGCTTGCCGGTGTCCGTGCCGTCTGTGCCGCTGCCACCCACTGGAACGCCCCCATCCGCTGAAACCACCTGTCGCGCGAACCACTGCCAGAATGCCCTGAGTTGCCATCGGCTGTCCGGAGGTTGCACCCCTTCGAACAGGAAACCGAGATGCCTCCGGCATACCCGCGAACACGCTCTCCCCGAGGTTCGTGCACTGAAAGTAATCCTACGATCACCCCTCTAGCGAGGGGGATTCAACAAACGCCACCATTCGCCACCCCTTCGAATGAACTCACCTGCGGCCGGGCGCGATTCACTTGACAGGCAACAGTCACGACGGCGGAGCGTCGCACGCCGGGGCGCGGAAATCACCTCCGCACCACCCTCGATGCCTCCACGCGCCGCCGAAGCGACCCGATGACGACAGAGAGTCACAGGCAGACTGCGAGTCGTAACCACCGGTGCACTCGACCCGTTGGAGGGGGCATGGGCTTCACGATCGGCGGAATCCGGGACATCCGGGAGATGCGGTCCGGCGCGCGCCGCCGCAGCACAGAGTGCACCGCGGTGGCGGAGTACACGGGACTATGGGGCTGGGACGTGGCCCCGGGCGTGACTGCCGGCGGCCGCGTCGGCGGCGCCGGGACGGACACGGCAGCCGAGATCCCGGCGGGCTCCACGCTGGCCGAGGTGGCGCGGGCCTGGTCGCACGCGCCGGGCGCGGCCGTCCTGCTGCCGGTGGGCCGTACGTTCGACATCATCGACGTCGCACAGCCGGCGGGCAGCAGGGCGCTGGTCCGGCTGGAGCGCATGGGGCTGCCGCTGGGACCCGTGATGGCGACGGCGACGGGCCGCGCGCACTTCTTCGTGGCCCCCGGCGCCTGCGCCGAACTGCCCGAACTGCTCTACCGCATGGGCTGGGACGACGCGAATCTCGACCTCGTCGCCCACGGCCGCGGCAGCTTCGTCACCGCACCGCCCACCCCCGGGGTCCGCTGGCTGCGCCCGCCGTGTCTGGACACCGCGGCGGAACCTCCGCAGGCGCGGCTGGTGCTGGGGACCCTGGCGTACATCTGCCACCGCTCGACGGAGGCGTGAGCGGCGGCAGGAGAAGCGGCGCGAGCGGCGCCGGGGGGTGCGGCGGCGGCCGCACCCCCGCCGGAACGGCTACGCGTCGCCGATCAGGGCGTCCACGAATGCGCCCGGCTCGAACGGTGCGAGATCGTCGGCGCCCTCGCCCAGACCGATCAGCTTGACCGGCACGCCCAGCTCGCGCTGGACCGCGATCACGATGCCGCCCTTGGCCGTACCGTCCAGCTTGGTCAGCACGATGCCGGTGATGTCCACGACCTCGGCGAAGACCCGGGCCTGCACGAGACCGTTCTGCCCGGTGGTCGCGTCCAGCACGAGCAGCACCTCGTCCAGCGGACCGTGCTTCTCGACGACCCGCTTGACCTTGCCCAGCTCGTCCATGAGACCGGTCTTGGTGTGCAGCCGTCCCGCCGTGTCGATCAGCACGACGTCCGCGCCCTCGGCGATGCCCTCCTTGACCGCGTCGAACGCGACCGAGGCGGGGTCACCGCCCTCGGGCCCGCGCACCGTACGCGCGCCGACCCGCTCGCCCCAGGTCTGGAGCTGATCGGCGGCGGCGGCACGGAAGGTGTCGGCGGCGCCGAGCACGACGGACCGCCCGTCGGCCACCAGCACCCGCGCCAGCTTGCCGGTCGTGGTGGTCTTGCCGGTGCCGTTGACCCCGACGACCATCACGACGGCGGGCGTGTCCAGGCCGCTCTCCGTCTTCACGGCCCGGTCGAAGTCCGTACCGAGCAGTGTCACCAGCTCCTCCCGGAGCAGGGAGCGCAGCTCCTCGGGCGTACGCGTACCGAGGACCCGCACCCGCTCACGGAGCCGCTCGACCAGCTCCTGGGTCGGCGCGACACCGACGTCCGCGGTGAGCAGGGTGTCCTCGATCTCCTCCCAGGTCTCCTCGTCGAGGTGCTCGCGCGACAGCAGCGTGAGCAGCCCCTTGCCGAGCGTGTTCTGCGAACGGGCGAGCCTGGCGCGCAGCCGGATCAGCCGGCCGGCGGTGGGCTCGGGCACATCCAGTTCCCGGACGGGCGGCTCGGCCACCACCGGGTCCTCGACGGCCACCGGCGACCCGACAGCCTCGTCGGCCCCGGGAAGGCCGACCTCCTCGATGGTGCGACGGGACTCGTCCCGCGGCGTCTCCGCCTCGTCGCCGACATGCGGCTCGGCGGGCGGAGCAGTGATGGTCGGCGTCGACGACGGTGCCGATGGCGGCAGCTGCTTCTTCTTCCTGCGGCTGCCCACCACCAGCGCGCCGATCGCGCCGACCGCGACCAGAGCGATGACTACAACAAGGATGACGATTTCCATCCTCCGATCTTCGCAGGGAATTCCCGTCTTCTGGTCGGGCCGCCTTTGCGACTGCTCTCCGGCTTGGCGGGACCGGCATTCGGCGGACGGCGCACCGGTAAAATCACCGCCGACCCGGAGGGGGTGGGCTGATGATCCGCGCGTACAAGTTCCTCATGAGGCCCACCGCACGCCAGGCAATCGCCCTCGGTGAGATGCTGCGCGATCACTGCTCCCTCTACAACGGGGCCTTGCAGGAGCGCCGTGACGCCTACCGGCATGTCTCGAAGACGGCGATCACGTACGGAACGCAGTCCGCTCAGCTCAAGGCCATCCGCGCCTTCGACCTCGATCGTCAGGGCCGCTGGTCCTTCAGCAGCCAGCAGGCGACGCTGCGCCGTCTCGACCGGGCGTTCCGGGCTTTCTTCCGGCGGGTCCGCTCCGGTGACACCCCGGGGTACCCGAGGTTCCGGGGCACCAGCTGGTTCGACACGGTCGAGTTCCCTCGGGACGGGGACGGCTGCCGGTGGGATTCCACTCCGCACGTCCCCGGCACCCGGATCCGTCTCCAAGGCGTCGGACACGTCAAGGTCAATCAACACCGTGCCGTGACCGGCAAGATCAGAACGGTCTCGGTCAAGCGTGAGGGACGCCGCTGGTTCGTCGTACTCACCGCCGAGCGGGCCGGGCCCGAACCGCTTCCCGTCACCGGCAGCGCCGTCGGTATCGACCTGGGCATCGTCCACTTCCTGGCCGACTCGCAGGGCGGCTTCCTCGACAATCCCCGCCACGGCCGGCGCGCGGCCGACAAACTCACGACCGCCCGGCGGAAGCTGAGCAGGTTCCCGCGGGTACGCCGGGACAAGCGCACCCGCAACCATCAGCGGGCGGTGGAGAAGGTCGCCGCCTTGCACGGCAAGGTGCGTCGCCGGCGGCTCGACCACGCGCACAAGACGGCACTCGCCCTGGTCCGTGAGCACGATGTCATCGCGCACGAAGATCTCGCGATCAGCAACATGATCAAGACTCCCGCACCCAGACCGCATCCCCACCGAGCAGGCGATTTCCTGCCGAACGGAGCTGCGGCCAAGGGCGCACTGAACCGTTCGATCGCCGACGCCGGTTGGGGGGTGTTCCTGACGATCCTCACCAGCAAGGCTGAAAGCGCCGGCCGGGAAGTGATCGCCGTGGACCCGCGCAACACCTCCAGGCACTGCCCCCGGTGCGGGCACACCGCGAAGGAGAACCGGCCCACCCGGGAGACCTTTGTCTGTGTCTCCTGCGGCCACCGTGCGCACGCCGACACGGTGGGAGCCATCAACGTCCTACGGGCCGGGCTGGTCCGTCGCGAAGCCGAATCGGCATAGCGAGAAGCCCTGCCGCTTTCGGCGGGGAGGAGTCACAACGCTCCCAGTATCGGACCGCCGTGGTCGAGATTCTGGACCCGCCGATGCCGTCGTGGTTCGAGGTCAGCCCATTTCTTCGAGCGTCTTTCCCTTTGTCTCCTTCACGAAGATCAGTACGAACGGGATGGAGAGCACCGCGAAGCAGGTGTAGATGATGTACGTCCCCGACAGGCTCCAGTCGGAGGACAGGCTGGGGAAGCTGGCCGTGATGGCGTAGTTGGCGATCCATTGCGCGGACGCGGCGACGCCCAGGGCTGCCGCGCGGATTCTGTTCGGGAACATCTCGCCGAGGAAGACCCAGACGATGACGCCCCAGGACAGCGCGAAGAACAGCACGAAGACGTGCGCCGCGACGAGGGCCGTGGTGCCTTCGAGGGTGGGCAGTTTGCCGTCCACGAGTTTCGCGGAGAAGGCCCAGGCCTCCAGGGCGAGTGAGACCGTCATGCCGCAGGAGCCGACGAGGGCGAGGGGTTTGCGGCCTACGCGGTCCACCAGGACGATCGCGATCACGGTGCCGATGATGTTCACGATCGAGGTCGTGAACGAGTAGAGGAACGAGCTGGACGGGTTGATGCCGACCGACTGCCAGAGCGTCGCCGAGTAGTAGAAGGCCACGTTGATGCCGACGAGCTGCTGGAAGGCGGAGAGGCCGATGCCGACCCAGACGATGGGCAGGAAGTTGCGGCGGCCGTTCAGCAGGTCCTTGAAGCTGGACTTGTGCTCGCGGCGCATCGCGGTGTCGATCTCGGCGACGCGGGCGTCCAGGTCGACGTCGTCGTTCTCGACCTCGGCGAGCACTTCTCGCGCGCGGGCACGCCGGCCCACGGAGATCAGATAGCGCGGTGACTCGGGGATCAGGAAGGAGAGCACGCCGTAGAGGATCGCGGGAAGGACCATCACGCCGAGCATCCACTGCCAGGCTTCGAGGCCGCCGATCTTGCCGCGCTGGTCGCCGTCGGCGATCTGCAGGATGCCGTAGTTGACGAGCTGCGACAGCGCGATGCCGATGACGATGGCGCCCTGCTGGAACGAGCCGAGCCGGCCGCGGTACGCGGCGGGTGAGACCTCGGCGATGTAGGCGGGGCCGATCACCGACGCCATGCCGATCGCGAAGCCGCCGATGACCCGCCAGATGGCCAGGTCCCAGATGGCGAACGGCAGCGCGGAGCCGACGGCGCTGATGGTGAACAGGATCGAGGAGATCTGCATGCAGCGGATACGGCCGATCCGGTCGGCGATCCGGCCCGCGACGGCAGCCCCGATCGCGCAGCCGATCAGGGCGACGGCGATGACCTGGGCAAGCGCGGCGGATCCGACGTCGTACTTCTCCCGGATCGCCTGGACGGCGCCGTTGATCACCGAGCTGTCGTAGCCGAAGAGGAAGCCGCCCATGGCAGCGGCGGCGGCGATGAAGACGACGTGGCGGAGGTGGTCGGGACGGGCCGTCCGCCCTCCGGGCGGCGGCGCCTGCGCTGTACTGGTCACATGAACTCCTGGGGCCGCGCCGCCGTGCCGGCCCGGCGGGTGGGGGTGCGAGGCCCCTCCAGTTGGGCACAGGTCGCTCTCCCCCACCACCGGAGGTGGCGCGGCGTCAGCGCAGCCGCTGGCTGATCACCTTGGACACGCCGTCGCCCTGCATGGAGACGCCGTACAGCGCGTCGGCGACCTCCATCGTCCGCTTCTGATGCGTGATCACGATCAGCTGTGAGCTCTCCTGGAGCTCCTGCATGATGCGGATCAGCCGCTGCAGGTTGGTGTCGTCGAGGGCCGCCTCGACCTCGTCCATCACGTAGAACGGGCTGGGCCTGGCCTTGAAGATGGAGACGAGCAGCGCGACGGCCGTCAGGGAGCGTTCGCCGCCGGAGAGCAGCGAGAGCCGCTTGACCTTCTTGCCCGGCGGCCGGGCCTCGACGTCGACGCCGGTGGTGAGCATGTTCTCCGGGTCGGTCAGCAGCAGCCGTCCCTCGCCGCCGGGGAACAGCCGCGAGAAGACGCCCTCGAACTCGCGTGCGGTGTCCCGGTAGGCCTCGGTGAAGACCTGTTCGACGCGTTCGTCGACCTCCTTGATGACCTGGAGCAGGTCCGCGCGGGTCTTCTTGAGGTCTTCGAGCTGCTCGGAGAGGAAGTTGTGCCGCTCCTCCAGTGCGGCGAACTCCTCAAGGGCGAGCGGATTCACCTTCCCGAGTTGCTGATACGCCCGTTCGGCGGACCTGAGCCGCTTCTCCTGTTCGGCGCGTACGTACGGCACCGGCTGGTTGCGCGGATGCTCCGGGTCCTCCGGAAGCTCCTCGCCCTCGGCGGCGGGTGACGGTGCGACGAGCTGGTCGGGTCCGTACTCGGCGATGAGCCCGGCCGGTTCGACGCCGAGCTCCTCCAGGGCCTTGGCCTCCAGCTGCTCGATGCGCATGCGCTTCTCGGCGCCGAGCACCTCGCCCCGGTGCACCGAGTCGGTGAGCTTGTCGAGTTCGGCCTTCAGATCACGGCCCTGGTTGCGTTCGGCGACCAGTTCCTGTTCGCGCTCCGCCTTGGCGGCCTCGGCCGTGACGCGTTCCGCCTCGGCCCGTACGACCGACACCTCGACGTGTGCGAGCAGTTGCCTGGCCCCCGCCGCGACAGCCGAGGCGACCTGCGCCTCGTGGCGCAGCCGGGCCCGCCGCTGCTCGGCGCGCGCCCGTGCCTCGCGCTCCGCGCGGGCTCCCCTGTCGAGCGAGTCGGCCCGTCCGGCCAGCCCTTTGACCCGCTCCTCGTGGGTACGGACCTGGAGCCTGGCCTCCATCTCGGTCTGCCGGGCGTTGGCGCCGTCGGCGGCGAGCCGGTCCCTGACGGAGGTGTCGGGCTCCTCCTCGACCGGCGCCTCCTCGGCGACGAGCAGCCGCTCGGCCAGCTCCTCGGCCTCGCCGGTGGCGCGCTCCAGGGCTTCCTGCGCCTTCGCGGCCGCCGCTGCGGTACGTTCGGCCTCGCCGACCGCGCCGCGCGCCTGCCCCGAGAGCCGGCCGAGCTGCCCGGAAACGGCGGACTTGGCCCGTTCGGCGGCCCGCCTGCGCTCCCCCAGTTCCTCGACGAGCGCGGCGGATTCGGTACGCCGGGCGCTCGCCGCGTGCTGGGCCGCCGCCAGTTCTTCGCACCGTACGGCGAGTTCGGCCAGCGCGGCCGCCGCCTCGTCCACGGACGCCTGCACTTCGAGCAGGCTGGGCGCGCCCGCCGAGCCGCCGTGCGCGAAGTGCGCGCCGAGGACGTCGCCCTCGGTGGTGACGGCGGTCAGCTCGGGCCGTGCGGCGACCAGCTCCTCGGCGTCCTCCAGTGTCCCGACGACGACCATGTCGCGTACGAGCCGGGCGACGGCGTCCATGAGTTCGGCGGGTCCCCGTACGAGGTCGACGACGGGTGGCGTGGTCGCGACGGACACCGCGACGGCGGGAGCGGTCGCGGGGACGGATCCGTCGGTCGCGGTGCCGGTGCCGGTGCCGGTTTCCGTCGCGGTCCCGGCGCTCTGCCGGGGTAGAGCGTCCGGCGCCGGCGGCGCGGCGGTCGTCCGGTGTTCGGCCTGGCCGGGCACCGTGCCCTGCGGGCGCGGCGCGCTCAGCAGCAGGGCCGCCCGACCGGCGTCCTGTTCGCGCAGCAGCCGGATGGCGTCCGCCGCCGTCGCCGGACCGCTCACGGCAATCGCGTCGGCCGCCGCGCCGAGCGCCGCCGCCACGGCGACCTCGTAGCCGGGCGTGACGGTGAGCAGCTCGGCGGCCGGGCCGAGCAGGCCGGTGAGCCGGTCGCGGGCGCCGAGGAGCGCGCCGCTGCCGTCCTTACGGCGCAGGCCCAGGGCGAGCGCGTCGTGGCGGGCGGCGAGGGCGGCCCGTTCGCGTTCGGCGGCTGTCGCGGCCTCGCGTGCGGCGGTCAGCGCCTGCTCGGCGTCGCGGAGCGCCTGCCGGGCCGCTTCGTGCCGTTCGGTCAGTTCGTGGTCGTCGGCGTCGAGTCCTTCGACCTCCGCCTTGAGCTGTTCGTACTCTTCCTGGGCGCCGGCGGCGCGCTCGCGCGCCTGGTCACGGGCCTCGGCGAGGCGGCCGATCTCGGCCTGGGCGGAGGCGGCGCGGCTGCGGGCCGCGTTGACCTGGCCGTGCAGCCGGGCCAGGCCTTCGCGGCGGTCGGCGATGGCGCGGGCCGCGTCCTTCAGCCGGCGCTCCTCGGCCGTGAGCGAGCGTTCCAGCTCGGCCCGGTGCGCGACGGTGTCCTCCAGGGCGTGCTCGGCCGCTTCGAGCGCGGCCTCCAGCTCCGCCTCCTGCTCGCGGATCCGGGCGGCCTCGCGCTCCATGTCCTCGGGGTCACGGCCGCGCCGCTCGTCGGCGGGGGCCTGGCCCGCGCTCTGTACGCGGGCGTCGGCGAGCGAGACCGTACCGCGCACCCGCTCGGCGAGCTGGGACAGCTCGTACCAGGTCTGCTGGGCGCGCTGGAGCCGTGGCGCCAGCCGCCGTACCTCGTCCTCCAGCTCCGCCTCGCGGATCAGCGCCGTCTTGAGCCGGGTCTCGGCCGTCTCCTTGCGCTGTTTGAGTTCGGCCTCGTCGGCGATCTCGGTGCGCAGTGCCTCGCGGAGCTTGACCAGGTCGTCGGCGAGGAGCCGCAGCCGGGCGTCGCGCAGGTCGGCCTGGATGACGGCGGCCCTCCTGGCGACGGCGGCCTGCCGTCCCAGGGGTTTGAGCTGGCGGCGCAGCTCGTCGGTGAGATCCTGGACGCGGGCGAGGTTGGCCTTCATCGCTTCGAGCTTCCGCAGCGCCTTCTCCTTGCGCTTGCGGTGCTTCAGTACGCCCGCCGCCTCCTCGATGAAGGCCCTGCGGCCCATCGGGTCGGCGTGGAGTACGGAGTCGAGCTGGCCCTGTCCGACGATGACGTGCATCTCGCGGCCGATGCCGGAGTCGGAGAGCAGTTCCTGGATGTCGAGGAGCCGGCAGGTGTCGCCGTTGAGCTGGTACTCGCTGCCGCCGTTGCGGAACATGATCCGCGTGATGGTGACCTCGGCGTAGTCGATGGGCAGAGCGCCGTCGGAGTTGTCGATGGTGAGGGAGACCTCGGCGCGGCCCAGCGGGGGCCGGCCGGTCGTCCCGGCGAAGATGACGTCCTCCATCTTGCCGCCGCGCAGCGACTTCGCGCCTTGTTCGCCCATGACCCAGGAGAGCGCGTCCACGACATTGGACTTGCCTGAGCCGTTGGGACCTACGACGCAGGTGATTCCCGGCTCGAAACGCAGCGTCGTGGCGGAGGCGAAGGATTTGAACCCGCGCAGGGTCATGGCCTTGAGGTGCACGCCGCCGGACTCTACCCGGCCCGGATCGTCCTTCGGCGGTTTCACCGGCGAACGTGCAGGGCACATCAGACGTTAAGAAAGCCGGCGTACGGGCAATGACGCTTCGTGCGGCGGGAGATGAGGGGAAAAGAATCAAGAAAAGAAGGGACGCCGAAGCGTCCCTTGCATATTCTTGATCTCGCGAGAGTGTTTCTCACCTGGCCCCGGTTGGGGGCCGCCGTCAGGTGAGCGCAGGCTCCGCCTGGGGGACGTCGATGTCCATGCTGTCGAACAGCGACTCTCCAGGGTGCTGTGCGACGGCGGCGTTCAACGCGTCGTTCTCGGACTGGATCCGTACAAGCTCGGATTCGAGGTCCTGGACACGCTGCTGAAGCCGTCGCATCTCGGCGAGAAGTCGCGGGTCGGAACCGCCGACATAACCGAGAAGCGCCTTTGCCATGATTGCTGGTCCTCCACACTGAGTGACCGACCGGATGCGGTTCGGGTCATAGGGGAATATCGCACCCGCGGTGCCTGACAGTGCTTTGATCACTGCGGTTCTTACTGCCAAACAGCTGAGGTGCGCGGGGCTTCCAGAGTCTCACCAAAAAGTTTGACGGTCAACACGATCACAGCCCGCGACGGCGGACGGCCCGGGGGCACGCCGCCGTGAAATCGGCGGGGGCGCCTCTCCTGCGGGCGCCGGGGGCATCTCACCACGTGTCGATCAACGTTAACCCGGCAGCCTGGCACGGCCAGGGTGTTCTTGGCAACCACCAGGTCACCGGGGAGATACGCATGTGCCAGGGGCATGACCGGAGCCGGCGGTTCCGAGGCCGTGCCGATCACCGTCAGCGGATGGCGAAGCTCTCGTAACCCTCGCGCGGGGTGTCCCAGATCTCAGTGACTCCGTCGACGCGTCCGGGTGTGTCGGGCGATTCGAGCCACTCCAGCAGACGGTGGCAATTCTCACGCGCCCCTTCCGCCACGATCTGCACCCGCCCGTCGTCCAGGTTGAGGGCGAATCCGGTGAGACCGCCGATCTCCAAAGCGTTTGCCCTGGTGAACCAGCGGAAGCCCACTCCTTGCACTCGGCCGCGCACCCATGCGGTGAGCCGTACGTGTTCCGTCATGCACGCAAGCTAACTGCCCAATTGCTCACACGACCCGGCGACCCCACACGTCATGGGCTACAGTCCCGTCGAAATGAGCCTCACTCGTTCGGGTGAGTCACGTTGTCGTCGAGAGCACGAGAGGGGCACGCAGATGGGACGCCACGGACGCTCCGCTGCCCGGCCCGCCACCGTCGAAGAGGCCGGCCCCGCGGGCAGGCACCGCGGTGGCGCACGCCAGAAGCGGCGCATAGGCCCCGTCCGCACCGGGCTGCTCGGCGCTTCGGCCGCCATGGCCGTGGGCGCGGTCGCCGTGACCTCGGGCATGCTGCCCGGCGGCTCGCAGTTCGTGGTCGGCGGCAGCCCCACCAACGGCGACCAGATACGCGCCGACGGCGGCCCGCCCACGCTGCTGCAGAACGGCGGCGTGCAGAGCCCGGACCAGGACGAGCGGCCCTCCGTCTCCCCGAGCCGTGGCACAGGGCGCTCGTCGGCGCCGGAGAAGACGCCGTCCGCCACGCCCTCCAAGCCGGCGGCCAAGCCGACCAAGGCCCCGAAGCCGTCGACGGCCCCTCCGAAGGCGACGAAGACGAAGCCCGAGGAGACGCCGAGCAAGGCCCCGGCGCCCCGCCAGACCACCGAGCGCGCCGTCCAAGCGGCGCCTTCAGCCCCCAGCTCCACCGAGGCCGCCGTCCTGTCGCTGGTCAACGAGGAGCGCGCGAAGGTGGGCTGTTCACCGGTACGCGCCGACGCCTCGCTGGGCACCCTCGCGCAGAACTTCAGCGACGACATGGCCGCCCGCGGCTTCTTCGACCACACGGACCCGGACGGCGACACGCCCTGGGACCGCGCCGACAAGGCGGGCGTCGAGGGTCTTGGCGGCGAGAACATAGCCCGCGGCCAGGCCGACGCACAGGCGGTCATGGACGCCTGGATGAACAGCGAGGGCCACCGCGCGAACATCCTGAACTGCGACTACACCCGCCTCGGCGTCGGCGTCCACACCGGCTCCGGCGGCCCCTGGTGGACGCAGGACTTCGGCTTCTGAGCCTTCCCCGACTGCCCGACTGCCCCACTCGTCCTGCTGCAAGCCCCACCCGTCCCGCGCGCCGCGTCAGCCGGTGGCGCGTGGCGGACGCTGGCAGAGCGGGCAGAAGTAGCTGGACCGGTTCATCCACGGGCGGCGGCGGATCGGGGTGCCGCACCGGTGGCACGGTTCACCCTCACGGCCGTACGCCTCCAGCGAGCGGTCGAAGTAGCCGGACTCGCCGTTCACATTCACGTACAGGCTGTCGAAACTGGTGCCGCCGACGGACAGGGCCGCGTTCATGACGACCCTCACCTGGTCGAGCAGGTCGGCCGAGCGCGGCCGGGTCAGGGTCGCCGTGGGGCGCTCGTAATGGAGCTTGCTGCGCCACAGGGCCTCGTCGGCGTAGATGTTGCCGACGCCGCTGATCAGCGACTGGTCGAGCAGCGCGCGCTTGATCGTCGTACGGCGCAGGCGCAGCGCGGTGTGGAAGGCGGCGTCGTCGAAGGCCGGGTCCAGCGGGTCGCGTGCGATGTGCGCGATGACGTCCGGCAGGCCTTCGGGGGTGTTGTCGTGCAGCGAGAGGCCGCCGAAGGTGCGCTGGTCGACGAAGCGCAGTTCGGTGCCGAGATCGTCGGCGAAGCGGATACGGATCCGCAGGTGCTTCTCGTCGGGCACCGTCTCCGGCTGGACGAGGAGCTGACCGCTCATCCCGAGGTGCCCCAGGACCGAGGCGTCCGTGTCGGCGAGCGGCAGCCAGAGGTACTTGCCGCGGCGCATGGCCGCCCCGATGGTGTGGCCCTTCAGCTGGGCGGCGAAGTCGGCGCCGCCCGCCGGGTGCCGGCGTACCGCGCGCGGGTGCAGCACCTCGACCTCGGCGACGGTCCTGCCGCTGACCCAGCGCTCAAGTCCGCGGCGGACGACTTCGACCTCGGGCAGCTCGGGCACGGCACTCCTCATGGTGGTGGGGTGACAACAGCACACGCCCCCCGCCGCACCGGTGGGTGCGGAGCGAGGGGCGCGTGCGGAAGCGGGGCTTCGGAGCTGGGTCCTGGGTGGGTCGGACCCGGGTCCGGCCTTCAGACGTCGGCGGAGTCGGCGGGGGCCGAGACCGACGGGGCCTCGGGGGCCCCGGCGTCCGTGGCCGCCGTCTTGCCTGCGGCGGTGCGTTCCTCCGCCGCCGTCGTGATGGACCGCCAGGCGGATTCCGCCGCCTGCTGCTCCGCTTCCTTCTTGCTGCGGCCGGTGCCGGTGCCGTACGAGACACCACCGACGCGGGCGGCAGCTGTGAAGGTCTTCTCATGGTCGGGGCCGGTCTCGGTGACGAGGTACTCGGGGACTCCGAGGCTCTCCGCCGCCGTGAGCTCCTGGAGACTGGTTTTCCAGTCCAGGCCGGCTCCGAGGTTGGAGGACTTCTCGATCAGCGGGTCGAAGAGCCGGTGCACCAGCTCGGACGCCGTGTCGAGGCCCTGGTCGAGATAGACAGCGCCGATCACCGCTTCAAGGGTGTCGGCGAGAATCGACGCCTTGTCCCTGCCGCCCGTGCCCTCTTCGCCCCGGCCGAGCCGGATGAAGGAGCCGAGTTCCAGGCCGCGGCCCACTTCCGCCAGCGCACGAGAATTGACCACCGCGGCCCGCAACTTGGCCAACTGGCCTTCGGGCAGATCGGGGTGGATGCGGTACAGCGTGTCGGTGACCACCAGGCCGAGCACCGAATCCCCGAGGAATTCGAGCCGTTCGTTGGTGGGCAGACCGCCGTTCTCGTACGCGAACGAACGATGGGTCAGCGCACGCACCAGAAGGGCGGACTCAAGGTGATACCCGAGCCGCCCTTCCAGAAGCGTGTGGGACGAGGCTGTACTGACCGTGTCTGTCTGCTGGTCGGCGTTGGACAGTTCAGACATTGAGCCTCTCACCGGCCGCTCAGACCTCGAGGACCTGGCGCTTGTTGTACGTGCCGCAGCTCGGGCACGCGATGTGCTGGAGCTTCGGCTCCTGGCAGCGCTCGCACGCGACCAGAGTGGGGACCGCAGCCTTCCACTGCGACCGGCGGTGGCGCGTGTTGCTGCGCGACATCTTCCGCTTCGGAACAGCCACGGCTACTTCTCCTGCTTCTCGTCGACGCCCGCTTCGGCGCCGCCCATGTTGTCCTTCTCGCCGGCCGGAATGGTTTCGGCGAGTCCTTGCAATGCCGCCCAACGGACGTCGACGGCATCGTGGTGGTGGTCGGGGTTCTCGTCCAGCCTGATCCCGCATTCGGAACACAGACCGGCACAGGACTCCCGGCACACCGGCTGCATGGGCAGTGCGAGCACCACCGCATCGCGCAGCACGGGTTCGAGGTCGAACAAGCTGTCCTCGATGTAGAGCGTGTCCTCGTCGTCCTCGGCGTCGTCGGCCGGCTCGGCAGCACGGCTGCGGCCCCGGTCGTCGGCGTCGTGGTACGCGAACATCTCCTGGAAATCCGCAGCAACCTCCTGGCTGAGCGGCTCCAGACACCTTACGCACTCCCCCTCGGCGGTCGCCCGGGCGGTACCGGTGACCAGGACGCCCTCCATGACCGATTCGAGGCGAAGGGTGAGTTCGACGGGGGCACCCTCGGGGATCCCGAGGACGTCGGCGATGCCGAAGTCCTTGGGCGCGGGCGCCGTGCGGGTCAGCTTCCTGAGCGCACCAGGACGCCGCCCCAGCTCGTGTGTGTCGAACACGAGGGGGTTGCGGTGGTCGAGGCGCGCGTTCAGAACTGTCCCTGCTTCCGTTTCGTGGGGTGGGCCGCCAAGGTCGCCGGAGGGCGAAGCGGGCAGCCGGGATCGCGGACATACACGCGACCGAAGGACCAGGATACCGGTCCGGCCGCCGTAGACCCAATCCGGGCTTTCCGGGTCCGCGCTCAGTGGCCCTGTTCGTACCGGCGCAGCTGATCGAGGTCGATCATGCTGGTGTCGAAGAGGCTGGTCTCGTCCAGGGCGCCCTGCTGGTCGGGGGCACCGGGCGGGAGCGCGGGCAGCGGGGGCTGCTGTTGCTGCCAGCCGTAGTTCGGGTCGTAGCCCTGCTGCGCCTGGGCGGCCTGCATCTGCTCCTGCGCGTACTCCTGCTGCTGGTACGCGTACGGGTCCTGCTGGTAGCCGTACGCGTCCTGCTGCTGGTAGCCGGCGTAGGCAGGGTCGGCGGCGCCGTACGCCGGGTCCTGGTACCCGCTCTCCGGGTATCCCGGGGCGCCCGGGGCCGCGTCCTGGTACGGCGTGCCGGGCTGCGGGTAGCCGGCCAGGTCCGCCGCGTACTGCTGCTGGTCCTGGCCGGGGATCTGCGGCTGGTCGGGGAGCTGGGCCTGCGGGGCGGCCTGGGAGGGCAGCTGGGTGTGCGAGGCGCGGCCCAGCGACTGCGCCTGCATCTGCGGGGTCTCGACCAGGTCGGCCAGGAAGTCGGCGTCGCTGGTGTGGCCCTGGCGGCCCGCCGCGTCCTGCTCGGCCATGTGCAGGCCGAGGGCGTCGGCGTCGGTCCTGCCGTGCAGCTTCTGCCGGCCGCGGCCGACGGCGTCGAGGGTCTTGGACAGCACGGCCTCGAAGGCGCCGAGCTTGGCGTCCACGTACTCGTCGGCGCGCCGGATCAGCGTGCCGGGGTCGGTGCTGTGCTCGGGGGCGTCGTCATCGTCGGCGGCGCCGTCGTACCCCTCGTCGCCGGGGGCCGGGGCGCGGCCGAGGAGCTTCTCGCGGCCCCGGTCGACGGAGCCGATGGTCTTGGTGAGGACGACCTCGAAGTTGGCGAGCTTGGAGTCGACGTAGTCGTCGGCCTCGGCGCGCACCTCTTCGGCGTCCTTGCGGGCCTCGCCGAGGATCCGGTCGGCCTCGTCCTGCGCCTGCCGGGCGATCGCCGTGTCGGAGATCAGCGAGGAGCGCTGGGCGTGGGCCTCCTCGATGATCCGGCCCGCCTCCTGGCGGGCCTGTTCGGAGAGCTGCTCATGCCCGCCGATCAGTTCCTCGGCCTGGGCCAAGGAGCTGGGCAGGGCGTCCCGTACCTCTTCGAGCATGGCGAGCAGTTCGGCGCGGTTCACCACGCAGGACGCCGACATGGGCATGGACCGGGCGTTCCCGACCGTGTCGACGATCTCGTCGAGCTTCTTCTGCACGTCCACCGTGTGCTCGCCACTCTCTCAGCTGGTTTGGAGACGGACGCAACGACTGTACGGCCACTGGGAGCCCTCGGGACACCGGGTGACGCCCTGTCATCCCGTCAGCGTTCGGCGAGGCGCTTGGTGAGGGCGGCGTGGACGGTCGGCGGCAGCAGGTGGGTGACGTCTCCGCCCCAGGTCGCGACCTCTTTGACGAGGGAGGACGACAGGAAGCTGTAGGTGGGGTTGGTCGGTACGAAGAGGGTTTCGACGCCCGAGAGTCCGTTGTTCATCTGGGCCATCTGCAGCTCGTAGTCGAAGTCGCTGACGGCACGCAGCCCCTTCACGATGGCCGGGATGTCGCGCTGCTTGCAGAAGTCGACGAGCAGTCCGTGGAAGGACTCCACCTCGATGTTCCCGAATTCCGCTGTGACCTCGCGGATCAGCTCGATCCGCTCGTCGACGGTGAACAGCCCCTTCTTGGACTGGTTGATCATCACCGCGACATGGACGACGTCGTACAGCTTGGAGGCGCGGGCGATGATGTCGAGGTGTCCGTTGGTGATGGGGTCGAAGGACCCGGGACAGACGGCGCGGCGCAATTGAGTTTCCTCGCTCTCCGGTCCGGTCATGATGCGTCGTGGCGCACAGGGGTGATGCGGCCGTACCAGAGCGTCGCCTCGCCGTAGCGACGCGAGCGCACGGGCTCGAAACCGTCCGGCCAGCCGAACTCGCCGCCCCTGGTGCTCCGCTCCACGGTGACGACGGCGGCGCCGCTGAGCCAGCCCTGAGTGCGTAGTGTGAGCAGGATCTCGCCAAGATCGTCATCGGTCACGGCGTACGGCGGATCGAGGAAGACCAGGTCGTAGGGGGTGGCGGGGGCCGGTCCCGCGACGATCTGGGCGGCTTTGCCCGCGCGGACGTCGGCGCCGGGCAGACCGAGCGTCGCCACGTTGTCCCGGACGGTGCGTACGGCTCGGGCGTCGGCCTCGACGAACAGGGCGTGGGCAGCCCCCCGGGAGAGCGCTTCGAGGCCCACGGCCCCGGAACCCGCGTACAGGTCGGCGATCCGGAGTCCCTCGAGGGTGCCGAGGAGCGAGATCCAGCTGGAGAAGAGGCCTTCGCGCGCCCGGTCGGAGGTGGGGCGGGTGCCGTCGCCCGGCGGTACGGCGAGTCGGCGCCCGCCGGCGGCGCCGGCGATCACGCGGGTCATGGGTGTCGATCCTCGCTTCGTGGGCGGGCTGCTCGTACGTCACAACGATATGGCGTAAGCACCGGCCGGGCGCGAGGGGTCCCACCATCACTAGGGACTTGCGGGGATCTATCCCTTGTCGAGGTACTGCTCGCGCTCCGCGTCCAGCAGGGCGTCCAGGGCCGTGCGCAGTTCCGGGTAGCCGCCGAGGTCCGGATCCTGGGTGACGACGGCGACGGCCTCCTCGCGTGCGGCGGCGATGACCTCCTCGTCGTCGATGACCGTGAGCATCCGCAGCGAGGAGCGGACGCCGGACTGGGCCTGGCCGAGGACGTCGCCCTCGCGGCGCTGTTCGAGGTCGATACGGGAGAGCTCGAAGCCGTCGAGGGTGGCGGCGACGGCGGCGAGCCTGGCCCTGGCCGGGCTCGCCTCGGGGGCGTCGGTGACGAGGAGGCAGAGCCCCGGGGCCGAGCCCCGGCCGACCCGGCCGCGCAGCTGGTGGAGCTGGGAGACCCCGAACCGGTCGGCGTCCATGATCACCATGGCGGTGGCGTTGGGGACGTTGACGCCGACCTCGATGACGGTGGTCGCGACGAGCACGTCCACCTCGCCGGCGGAGAAGGCGCGCATCACGGCGTCCTTGTCGTCGGGCGCCATCCGGCCGTGCAGCACCTCGATCCGCAGCCCGGCGAGCGGCCCTGCCGCCAGCCGTTCGGCCACCTCCAGCACGGCGAGCGGCGGCCGTTTGTCGGCCTCGGCCGCCTTCTCCTCGGCCTTCTTCTTGGCGCCCTCGGCGGTGTCGTCGGTGTCACCGATCCGCGGGCAGACCACATACGCCTGGTGGCCGCCCTCGACCTCCTCGCGCACCCGCTCCCAGGCCCGGTCGAAGAAGCGCGGCTTCTCCAGGGCGGGGACGACATGGCTGGCGATCGGTGAGCGCCCGGCGGGCAGCTGGTCGAGTACCGAGGTCTCCAGGTCGCCGAAGACCGTCATCGCGACCGTACGGGGGATCGGGGTGGCCGTCATGACCAGCAGATGCGGGGGCTGTTTGCCCTTGGAGCGCAGCGCGTCGCGCTGCTCGACCCCGAAGCGGTGCTGCTCGTCCACGACGACCAGGCCGAGGTCGTGGAACTGCACCTTGTCCTCGATCAGCGCGTGCGTCCCGATGACGATCCCGGCCTCGCCGGTGACCAGGTCGAGCAGGGCCTGACGGCGCGCGGCCATCCCCATGGAGCCGGTCAGCAGCACGACCTTCGTCGCGTGCTCCGCGCCGCCGAGCATGCCGCCCTGGGCCAGCTCGCCCATCATCTCGGTGATGGAGCGGTGGTGCTGCTGGGCGAGCACCTCGGTGGGGGCGAGCATCGCGGCCTGGCCCCCGGCGTCCACGACGGTCAGCATGGCGCGCAGCGCGACCAGCGTCTTGCCGGAGCCGACCTCGCCCTGGAGGAGCCGGTGCATGGGGTGTTCGGTGGCGAGGTCGGCGAAGACCTCGGCGGTGACCTTCTGCTGGCCCTCGGTGAGGGTGAAGGGCAAGGTGGCGTCGAACTGGTCGAGCAGTCCGCCGGCGACCGGCCTGCGCGGCACCGCGGGCAGCTGGGCGTCGGCATGGCGGCGGCGGGCCAGCGCGACCTGGAGCACGAAGGCCTCGTCCCACTTCAGCCGCTCCCTGGCGGCCTCGATGTCGGCCTTGGTCTCCGGTCGGTGGATCTTGAGCAACGCCTCGGGCAGCGAGGAGAAGCCGCGGCCCTCGCGCAGCGCGGGCGGCAGCGGGTCGACGGCCTCGGCGGCCCTGGGCAGTACGGCGTCGACGGCCTTGGTGATCTTCCAGGACTCCAGGCCCTTGCAGGCGGGATAGATCGGGATCAGCTTTCCCGCGAACGAGTCGACCGCGCTGTCGGCCGATTCGTCCTCCCCGTCGGTGGTCCTGCCGAGCGCGACGTACGTGGGGTGGGCGAGCTGGAGTTTGCGGTTGAAGACGGAGACCTTGCCGGCGAACATGCCGCGGCTGCCGGGCGGCAGGTCCTGCTGCGGCCGGTGCACGCCCTTGCCGAAGAACACCAGCTGGAGCCGGCCGCTGCCGTCGGTGAGGGTGATCTCCAGGCGCCTGCCACGGCCCGCGTTGAACGTGTGCACCCGGGAGTCGGCGACCTGGGCGACGACCGTCACGTCCTCGTCGAGCGGCAGGTCGGCCAGTTTGGTGAGCTGACCGCGCTCCTCGTACCGCCGGGGGTAGTGGTGCAGCAGATCGCCGACCGTGTGCAGGCCGAGGTGTTCGGCCATCACCTTCGCCGTGGCGGGGCCGAGCGTCTTCTTGAGGTCTTCATCCAGCGCGGACACGCGGTCCATTGCACACCACGCCACTGACAGGCTGCTACTCCACGCCGATGAGCAGCGGTACGGATTGCCTGCCGCCCCGGTAGACGACGGTGTCCACGGCGAGGTGCCCTTCGCGCACGTACTCCTCCAGCCGGTCGGCGAAGGTGTCGGGCACGTCCTCGCCGAGGACGAGCGTGACCAGTTCACCGCCGGCCGCGAGCATGCGGGCCAGGACGGCCTCGGCCGTGGCCGTGAGGTCGGCGCCGATCACCGCGACGTCCCCGTCGATGAGGCCGAGCACGTCCCCGGCCTGGCAGATGCCCGCCATGGTCCAGGACTGCCGCTCGGCGACGGCGAGTTCGGCGTAGCGGGTGGCGCCGGCCGCCGAGGTCATGGCGACGACGTCCTCGTCGAAGCTGCGTTCCGGCTGGTGCACGGCGAGCGCTGCGATGCCCTGGACCGCCGCCCTGGTGGGGATGAGGGCGACCCGTACGCCTTCGGTGCGCGCCTGTTCGGCCGCGGCGGCCGCGGTGTGCCGCAGCTCCGTGTCGTTGGGCAGGAGCACCACCTCGCGCGCGTGGGCCCTGCGGATCGCGTCGACCAGTTCGCCGCTGGCGGGCGGCTCCCCCGGCCGGTTGAGCACGGTCGTCGCGCCGGCCTCGGCGCACAGTCCGGCGAGCCCCTCGCCGGGTACGACGGCGACGACGGCGCGCTGGACGGGTTCCGGCTGCGGCCCCGCGGCGGGGCCGAAGTGGGTGATGCGGATACGGTGCGGGCGCCCGGCCTCCACACCGGCCTCGACGGCGGCTCCGGCGTCGTCCACATGCACATGGACGTTCCACAGTCCGTCGCCGCCGACGACGACCAGCGAGTCCCCCAGCGGGTCGAGCCGGTCCTTGAGCCGGCTGACGGCCGCGTCGTCCGCCTCCAGCAGATAGATCACCTCGAAGGCCGGGCCGCCTTCGCCGGTGTCCTCGTCACGGGCGCAGGCCGCCGCCTCGTACACCCGGATCTCCGTCACGACGGCGGGCGGTGCCTGGCCCGTGACGGTCTCGACGAGCGCGCCGAGTACGGCGAGCAGTCCGCGGCCGCCCGCGTCGACCACACCGGCCCTGCCGAGGACGGCGAGCTGTCCTGGGGTCGCGTCGAGCGCGGCGCAGGCACCGGCGTGGGCGGCGCGTACGGTCGCCGCGATGTCACCGCCGGACCCGGCGCCCTCGGCGGCGGTGGCGGCGGCCGCCGCCACGGTGAGGATGGTGCCTTCGACGGGGTGGGCGACGGCCTGGCGGGCCAGTTCGGCGGCCCTGCGCAGCGCGGGGGCGAGCCGGTCGGCCGCACCTGCCGGGTCCGGCGGACCGGGGGTCTCGGCGGTGAGTACTTCGGCCATACCGCGCAGCAGCTGCGCCAGGATCGTGCCCGAGTTGCCCCGGGCGCCGATCAGGGCGCCGTGCGCCATGGCCCGTACGGCGTCGGCGGGCGCGGGCGCCGATGTGCCGGTCTCGTGGGCGGCGAAGACGGCCTCGACGGCCTGCGCCGCGGACTCCACGGTCAGATAGAGGTTGGTGCCGGTGTCGCCGTCGGCGACCGGATAGACGTTGATCGCGTCGATCTCAGCGCGCTCCCTGCCGAGGGCCTCCAGTGCCAGTGCGCACCAGGTGCGCACCGCTGGGGCGTCGAGGGTGTGCGGCACCTGGCGGTCCTCCTTGAGCGGCCCCGAAGGGGCTGGTGGCGGGCTGCACGCAGGGTAGCCGGAGCTGGGGCGCCGGGCGCCATGGTAGTTTCGTTGTATCGAGGCAGCCGTTGTATGCTGCTTCGGTTGCCCGACGAGAGTCGGGCCATTCCCCCGGCAACACCCCGTCAGTCAATGATGAGGGACGGCCGGATTTCTCTGTACGTACATCTGAAGTCTTTGGAGTGACCCGTGGCTGCCAACTGCGACGTCTGCGGCAAGGGGCCGGGCTTCGGCAACAACATTTCGCACTCGCACCGCCGTACGTCCCGTCGCTGGAACCCGAACATCCAGCGCGTGCGTGCAGTGGTCGGTCGGACGCCGAAGCGGCTCAATGTCTGCACCTCGTGCATCAAGGCCGGCAAGGTCTCGCGCTGACGCCTGCGTCGTAGCGCAGCCCCTGCGGTTGCCTTGAAAAGCCGGTCCACCTCGGTGGGCCGGCTTTTTGTCGTGCCCTGACAGTCGTAACCCGACAACGGCGACCGCCCGCCCGGCCCTCAGCGCAGCCGCCAGGCGTGGTCGACCGGGCCGATGCCCGTGCCGAGCGCGAACCCGGCGGCGATGGCCCCGGTCACGTACTCCTTCGCGGCCTCCACCGCCTCCACCACGCCCTGCCCCTTGCCGAGGCCGGCCGCGACGGCGGAGGCGAGGGTGCACCCGGTGCCATGGGTGTGCCGGTTGTCGAGCCGGGGCGCCCGCAGCACGTGTTCCTCGGTGCCGTCCGTCAGCAGGTCCACGGCCGCCGCCTCACCGGGCAGATGGCCGCCCTTGACGAGCACCCAGCGCGGCCCGAATTCCAGGACGGCGTCGGCGGCGCGGCGCAGATCCGCCTCGCTCGCGACCCGCACCCCGGTGAGCTGTGTCACTTCGTCCAGGTTGGGGGTGGCGACGGTCGCGACCGGCAGCAGCAGGGTCCGTAGGCCGTCCAGCGCCGAGGCGGCGAGCAGCGGGTCGCCGTGCTTGGAGACGCCGACCGGGTCGACGACCACGGGCGCCTTCGTCCCCGCGAGCAGTTCCGCCACGGCCGCGACGAGTTCGGCGGAGGAGAGCATGCCGGTCTTCACCGCCTGGACGCCGATGTCGTCCACGACGCTGCGGTACTGGGCCCGTACCGCTTCGACCGGCAGCTCCCAGACGCCCTGCACACCACGTGAGTTCTGCGCGGTGACGGCGGTGAGCACGCTCATGCCGTGCACCCCGAACGCGAGCATCGTCTTCAGATCGGCCTGGATGCCCGCACCGCCACCGGAGTCCGATCCGGCGACGGTGAGGACACGGGGCGGCGCCGCCGCGGCGGACACGAGTTCGGCCATGCCCCGAATCTACTGCGCGCCGGCTCGTGGGCTACTTCGTGTCCTCGATGTCCCCGAAGTGGTCCCAGCCGCCCTTCCTGGTCCACGGCGCCCCGTCGACCGTCACCTGGGGCAGCGCCGAGGGGTTGAGGACCTCGCCGATCACCTTCCAGCGGGCCGGCAGCTTCACGTCCTGCGGGAACGTGGCGACGATCGCGTGGTCCTCTCCCCCGGTCAGCACCCACTGCAGCGGGTCGATGCCGACGGCCTGCCCGATGTCGTTCATCTGGGAGGGGATGTCGATGAGCCCGGAGCGCAGATCGATACGGACCTTGCTGGCCTCCGCGATATGGCCGAGGTCCGCGACGAGTCCGTCGCTGACGTCGGTCATGGCGGTGGCTCCGAGCCCGGCGGCCGCCGGGCCCGCGTGGTACGGCGGTTCGGGCCTGCGGTGCGCCTCGACGAAGGCGCGCGGTGAGCGGAACCCCCGGGAGAGCACCGCGTGCCCGGCCGCCGACCAGCCCAACCAGCCGGTGTACGCGACGACATCGCCGGGCCGCGCACCCGACCTGAGCACCGGCTCGTGGTTGCGGAGGTCACCGAGTGCCGTGATGGCGAGGGTGATCGTGTCGCCGCGTACGACATCGCCGCCGACCACGGCGGCGCCGGCCACCTGGCACTCGTCGCGGATGCCGTCCATCAGCTCCGTCGGCCAGGTGACGGGGAGTTCGGCCGGCACGACGAGCCCGAGGAGCAGCGCCGTCGGGACGGCGCCCATGGCCGCGATGTCGGCGAGGTTCTGCGCCGCGCCCTTGCGTCCCACGTCGTAGGCCGTCGACCAGTCGCGGCGGAAGTGCCGCCCTTCGAGGAGCAGATCCGTACTCGCCACGACCCTGCGGTCGGGTGCGGCCACGACCGCGGCGTCGTCACCTGGCCCCAGCCTGACCGCCGGGGTGGTGGTGAGCCGGGAAGTGAGCTCCCTGATGAGCCCGAACTCCCCCAACTCGCCCACGGTTCCCTTCACCGAGTCTCCCCTCTCATCGTGTCTCGCCGCGTCCCGTGTCCGCGGTCGCGAGCCGTCACTGCTGTAGGTACCGTCAAGTGATACGTCAACTTGCCGATGCGGTATGCCACGCGTCAGGTGTCACTGCGTGCCCGGGTCTCCCCGTCGCCGGTGACGACGCGATACCGTGGCGTCTCTTTACTCCCCACATGATCCTCGTGGCCGCCCTGGAGGTTCCGTGGTACAGGCGTACATCCTTATTCAGACCGAGGTGGGAAAGGCGACTCTGGTCGCCGAGACCATCGCAAAGCTTCCGGGAGTCATCCAGGCAGAAGACGTGACAGGCCCCTACGACGTCATCGTCCGCGCGCAGGCGGACACCGTCGACGAGCTGGGCCGCATGGTGGTTGCCAAGATCCAGCAAGTGGACGGCATCACCCGAACCCTGACCTGCCCGGTCGTGCACCTGTAGCCCCCGTCTACCCTTGGCCGGTGATCCCTTCCCGCCACCCGGCCCTCCGCCGCAGGCTATCCGGCCGTCTGCTCGGCTGCCTGCCCGCCGTCGTTCTGCTGTCGGCCGCCGTGGGCTGCTCCGCCACAGACGCCACGGCGTCGGTGGCGGTTCCCAGCCCGCCCCCGCCGGAGGCGAAGCTCTGCGACGCGCTGCACAAGGCGCTGCCGAAGACCCTGGCGGGTCTTGACCGGAAGGATCCCGAGCCGAGTTCCGAGCTGACCGCCGGCTGGGGGGATGGCGCGATCGTGCTGCGCTGCGGCATCCCCCGGCCGGCGAAGATGACCGACCCCGCCGCCAACGCCGTGGAGGCCGACGGCGTCAACTGGCTGGTGGAGCAGCGGGACTCGGGGCCCCGCTTCACCACGACCTACCGCAAGACGTATGTGGAGGTCACCATGGGCAAGCAGTACGCCAACGACGCCACCCCGCTCGCGGGGCTGGCGGAACCGGTGAAGAAGACGGTGCCCGCCAGCCTCTAGGGTCTTTCGTTTGGATCAGGCCGGATCAGGGAGCGTGGGCCGGTGTCGTGGATCGCAAGGCGGAGGAGGGAGGCGACGCGGAGCGTCGCCGACCGACGACAACGCCGCGAGGCGCGGCACCAGCCCACGCGAGCCCGGCAAGATCCGAACGACAGGCCCTAGCGTGCGGCGCCGCTCAGCGCAGGCCGGTCGGGCGGCGCAGCGCGGCCTGGATCAGCAGGTCGATGAGTTCGGCGTAGCCGACGCCGGTCTCCTGCCACATCCGGGGGAACATCGAGATCGGGGTGAAGCCCGGCATGGTGTTGATCTCGTTGATGACGAACGTGCCGTCCTCGGTGAGGAAGAAGTCGGCCCGGACGAGCCCTTCGCAGGACGCGGCCTCGAACGCGTCGACGGCGAGCCGCCGTACCTCGGCGGTCTGCTCGTCGGTGAGCGGCGCGGGGACGAGTCCGGTGGCCGAGTCGATGTACTTGGCCTCGAAGTCGTAGAAGCCGTGGTCGACGACGGGCGGGATCTCGGCCGGCAGGCTGGCGCGCGGGCCGTCCTCGAACTCCAGGACACCGCACTCGATCTCACGGCCCCGCAGCAGCGACTCCACCAGGATCTTGGGGTCGTGGCGCTGCGCCTCGGCAATCGCCTCGTCCAGGCCGGACGGGTCGTCGACCTTGGTGATGCCCATGGAGGACCCGGCGCGGGCCGGCTTCACGAAGAGCGGCCAGCCGTGTTCGGCGGCGAAGTCCACGATCTTCTTGCGGGCGGCGGCGCCGTTGTCGGCGGTCTGCCATTCGCGGGGGCGTACGACCACGTACGGACCGACCGGCAGCCCGAACGAGGTGAACACCCGCTTCATGTACTCCTTGTCCTGGCCGACGGCGGAGGCGAGGACGCCCGCTCCGACGTAGGGCACGTCGGCGAGTTCCAGCAGCCCCTGGAGGGTGCCGTCCTCGCCGTACGGGCCGTGCAGGACGGGGAAGACGACGTCGACCTCGCCGAGTGCCTTGGGCACCGAGCCGGGTTCGCTGTAGACGACTTCGCGGCTGCCGGGGTCGACCGACAGGACGACTGCGCCGTCCGTGGACTCGGCGATGTTCTCGACGCTCGGCAGCGTCGACCCGGTGATGGCCATCCGCTCCGGGTCGTCGGCGGTGAGGGCCCAGCGGCCGTCCGTGGTGATCCCGATGGGCAGGACGTCGTACTTCTCGCGGTCGATGGACCGCAGTACGGCGCCGGCCGTGACCACCGAAATGGCGTGTTCGGAGCTCCGGCCGCCGAAGACGACGGCCACGCGGGGTTTGCGGAGCGGCTGCTCAGGGCTCTGGAAGGAGTTCTCGCTGCTCATATCGCGATGAGAGTACCCGGTGCAGGCGCCCAGGTCAGCGGCCCGCGCCCGCACCGGCGCGCCCGCTACTCAGTGCCGCTCCGCCTTGGCGCTGCGTGACATGAGTTCCTTGAGGGCGACCAGCGGCGACTTGCCGTTGTGGACGATGTCCACGACGGTTTCGGTGATCGGCATGTCGACACCGTGCCGCCTGCCCAGATCGAGCACCGACTCGCAGGACTTGACGCCTTCGGCGGTCTGCTTCGACGCGGCGATGGTCTCCTGGAGCGTCATCCCGCGGCCCAGGTTGATGCCGAAGGTGTGGTTGCGCGAGAGCGGCGACGAGCAGGTGGCGATCAGGTCGCCCATCCCGGCGAGTCCGGAGAAGGTGTGCGGGTCGGCGCCCATGGCGAGGCCGAGCCGGGTGGTCTCGGCGAGACCGCGGGTCATCAGGGAGGCCGAGGTGTTGTCGCCGAACTTCATGCCGTCGGCGATCCCGACGGCCAGACCGATCACGTTCTTGACGGCGCCGCCGAGTTCGCAGCCGACGACGTCGGTGTTGGTGTACGGGCGGAAGTACGGGTTGTGGCAGGCGGCCTGGAGCCGTTCGGCCACCGACTCGTCGCGGCAGGCGACCACGGCGGCGGCGGGCATCCTGGCGGCGATCTCCCCGGCCAGGTTGGGCCCGGTGACCACGGCGATCCGCTCGGCGGGCGCCTTCGCGACCTCCTCGATGACCTCGCTCATCCGCTTGGCCGTGCCGAGTTCGACGCCCTTCATCAGCGAGACGAGGACGGTGTCGGGCGGCAGGACGGGCGCCCACTCGGCGAGGTTGGCGCGCAGCGTCTGCGAGGGGACGGTGAGCACGGTGAAGTCGGCGCCGTCCGCGGCCTCCGCCGGGTCGGCCGTGGCCCGTACGGAGGCGGGGAGTTCGACGCCCGGCAGGTACTCGGGGTTGGTGTGGGTACGGGTGATGGTCTCGACGAGATCGCGGCGGCGGCCCCACAGGGTCACCTCGCTCCCCGCGTCGGCGAGGACCATGGCGAACGCCGTGCCCCACGATCCCGCTCCGAAGACGGCAACCCGTGTCACGACGATCCCTCTTCTTCCACTTCTCGTTCGACGGGCGCCGGCTTCACCGCGGCCTTCTCGGCGGCGATGCGGCGCTGTTCCGCCCTGGCCTTGCGGTGGTCGTAGACCTCGGCGGGCGCGGGCTCCCCGCGCAGCTCCACCAGCAGTTCGGTGACGGCGGCCATGATGACCTCGGTGGCCTCCCGCAGCACGTCGGGGGTCATGTCCTTGCCGTAGAACCGCGTCAGGTCGACGGGCTCGCCGACGAGTACGTGGTGCGTCTTGCGCGGGAAGAGGTCGGGCTTCTTCGCGTACGGCGGGAGCAGGGCGTTGGCGCCCCACTGCGCGACGGGGATGACCGGGCACTTGGTCTGCAGCGCGACCCTGGCGGCGCCCGTCTTGGCGGTCATCGGCCACTGGTCCGGGTCACGGGTGAGGGTGCCCTCGGGGTAGAAGGCGACGCACTCGCCGCGCTCCACGGCGTCGATGGCGGCGCGGAAGGCGCTCAGCGCGTCGGTGCTCTCGCGGTAGACCGGGATCTGACCCGTACCGCGCATCACGGCGCCGACGAATCCTTTGGTGAACAGGCCGTGCTTGGCGAGGAATCTCGGGACGCGGCCGGTGTTGTACTGGAAGTGGGCATAGGCAAAGGGGTCGAGATGCGAATTGTGATTCACCGCGGTGATGAATCCGCCGTCGGCCGGCATACGTTCCGCTCCCTGCCAGTCCCGCTTGAGCAGAAGGATGAGCGGTGGTTTCGCGAGGACCGCCGCAAGGCGGTACCAGAAGCCGATTCTGCGGCGGGACACTCGGACACCTTCCTCTTAGGGCCTGGCTGGCTGCCTGGCTGCCGGGGGTCAAGTGTCGCCCCAGGCCCCTGGTCTGTCGAGAACACCGTACGCCCAGCCTCCGTGACCGGCGCCGTGGACAACGGCGCGGTCGGGCCACAATAGAGGGCCGGTACACATGCATGGGGAGCACGCCACGAACACCGACCCGCCGGACCGCTGGTCCCTCGTCGTACCGCTCAAGCCGCTGTGGCTTGCCAAGAGCAGGCTCGCGCAGGCGGCCGGTGACGTGCGGCGGCGCAGGCTCGCGTTGGCGTTCGCGCAGGACACCGTGGCCGCGGCGCTGTCCTGCGCTGCGGTGCGCGATGTGTCCGTAGTCACGGACGATCCGACGGCGGCGGACGGGTTGTCGGCGCTGGGGGCACGGATCGTGCCGGACGCGCCGGGTGCGGGTCTCAACGCGGCGCTGGCGCACGGCGCGCGTACGGTCAGGGCGCGCCGCCCTGCCGCGCCGGTCGCCGCGCTCAACGCGGATCTGCCGGCGCTGCGTCCCGAGGAACTGGCCAGGGTGCTGTCGGCCGCCGCTGTTTTCCCCCGCGCATTTCTCGCCGACGCGTCAGGAATCGGTACGACATTGCTGGCCGCTGCCCCTTCCGTGGAATTGGCCCCCGCATTCGGCGGTCCTTCCCGGCTTCGGCATTTGTCGTCGGGCGCGGTGGAAATTGTCCTGACGGACGTCGATTCGGTACGGCGCGATGTGGACACGGGCGAGGATCTGCTGGTGGCGGCGGCGCTGGGCCTCGGTCCGCACACGGCGTCGCGCTACCCGGGGTACGAGCCGCTGGCGGGGCCGCAGCCCTGGCACTGACCGATACGCTGGGGCCATGCAGGCGACCGCTTACACCTACTCGGCGCAGACGCGCAGTGGCAGCGTCCTCCTGGACGACGGCACACCCGTGGAGTTCGCGGCCGAGGCGTTCGACGCCGGCGGTCTGCGGCTGCTCCGGCCGGGTCAGCGGGTGCGTATCGAGACCGAGGGCGACGGCGCCGAGCGCCGGATCACGCTGGTGACGCTCCAGACGTTCTGACCCCGGCCGGCAGGACCGACCGGACCCGACAGGACCGTCAGGGCTCAACGCCGCGGGCCGGGCTCCCCGGAGGGAGCCCGGCCCGGTGCGTGAGTGGCCTTGTAGCGCTTACTTCTTCCTGGCGACCGTCTTCTTGGCCGTGGTGGTGCGCGCGGTGGCCTTCTTGGCCGGGGCCTTCTTGGCGACGGCCTTCTTGGCCGGAGCCGTCTTCTTGGCGGCGGCCTTCTTGGCCGTGCCGGTGGTCTTCTTGGCGGTCGAGGAGGCGGCGCTGGTCTTCTTGGCCGAGGTCTTCCTCGCCGAGCCCGTCTTCTTCGCCGCTGTCGTCTTGGCCGCCGACGTACGGGCGGTGGTGCCGCGCGCCGCGGTGGTCTTCTTGGCGGTGGCCTTCTTGGCCGCGGCCTTGGCGGTCGTACGGGTGGAAGAACCGCCCGAGAGGCTGCCCTTGGGGGCCTTCTTGACCGCCACGTCGTTCTTGGGGAGCTTCTTCGAGCCGCTGACCAGATCCTTGAAGCCCTGGCCCGCGCGGAAGCGCGGCACCGAGGTCTTCTTGACCCGTACGCGCTCACCCGTCTGCGGGTTGCGGGCGTACCTGGCCGGACGGTCGACCTTCTCGAACGAGCCGAATCCGGTCACCGAGACCCGGTCACCGGCGACAACCGCGCGGACCACCGCGTCGAGTACCGCGTCGACCGCGTCCGCGGCCTGCTGACGGCCGCCGACCTTGTCCGCAATCGCTTCTACGAGCTGCGCCTTGTTCACGTCTTCCCCTTCGGAGACATTGCCAGAACGAAAGTGTTCAAGCTTTTTCGCACGTTAGGCAGATATATACCGCAAATCAAACACGAAACGGGCTAATCACCCTAGTGCCGCAACGAAGTCGACCTGGTGGAGTTCCTCGGAGGTCAGTCACCTTCCGGAAATCGACCCTCGTCGAGGTCCTTCATCAATCGGTCCAGACGCCTTGCTGCATCCGGGAGATCGTGCTTCGCCGCAGCCGTGATGACCAGCAGTTTCCTGGAGAGCGCCGTGCGTACGCCCGCCGGGACTTGCAGGGTGCGCACCCTGATGTGCGCCTCTTTCAGTTGTTCGGCGACCAACCGGTAAAGCTTGAGTTGGCCGTCGGGTTCCATGCACCGATTGTGCCATCTGGGGCGAGTTGTCGCCCGACAGGGTCTCAACATGCAACTGCACCCCCTGCCGTGAGGCAGGGGGTGCAGGAGGGTAAAAGGCCTGATCAGACGGTAATTGTGCGGGGTTTGAAGGACGGTCGCGAGGCCTCGTAAGTCGCGATGTCAGCTTCGTTCTGAAGGGTGAGTCCGATGTCGTCGAGCCCGTTCAGCAACCGCCAGCGGGCGTTCTCGTCAAGGTCGAAATCAGCCGACAGTGCGGTCCCGTCGGGCGCCGTGGCCCGTACCTGGCGCGCCTCCAGGTCCACGGTGACCTCGGTCTTGGCGTCGCTCTCCACCAGCTGCCAGAGGGATTCGACCACGTCCTGGTCCAGAACGACCGTCAGCAGACCGTTCTTGAGGCTGTTGCCCCGGAAGATGTCGGCGAACCGCGACGAGATGACGGCCTTGAAGCCGTAGTTCTGCAGGGCCCACGCGGCGTGTTCGCGCGAGGATCCGGTGCCGAACTCCGGTCCGGCGACCAGCACGCTGGCACCCGCGTACCGCTGCTGGTTCAGCACGAACTCCGGGTCCTTGCGCCACGCCTCGAAGAGCCCGTCCTCGTAGCCGTCGCGGGTGACCTTCTTCAGCCAGTGGGCGGGGATGATCTGGTCGGTGTCGACGTTGCTGCGGCGCAGCGGTACGGCCCGGCCGGTGTGTGTCGTGAAGGCTTCCATGGTTATCGGGCTCCTGCGGGCGTGCGGTCTTCGGCGTCGGACAGGTCGGCGGGCGAGGCCAGATGGCCCAGCACGGCGGTGGCGGCGGCGACCTGCGGGGAGACCAGGTGCGTGCGGCCGCCCTTGCCCTGCCTGCCCTCGAAGTTGCGGTTGGAGGTGGACGCCGAGCGCTCACCGGGCGCCAGTTGGTCGGGGTTCATGCCCAGACACATCGAGCAGCCCGCGTGCCGCCATTCGGCCCCTGACCCGGTGAACACCTTGTCCAGGCCCTCGGCGACGGCCTGGAGGGCCACCCGTACCGATCCGGGAACCACCAGCATCCGTACGCCGTCGGCGACTTTGCGGCCTTCCAGGATGGCGGCGGCCGATCGCAGGTCCTCGATACGGCCGTTGGTGCAGGAGCCGACGAAGACGGTGTCGACCCTGATGTCGCGCAGCGCCTGACCCGCCGTCAACCCCATGTATTCCAGGGCCTTTTCGGCGGAGAGCCGCTCGGCGGCGTCCTCGTACGAAGCAGGGTCGGGGACGTGGGAGGAGAGCGGCGCGCCCTGGCCCGGGTTGGTGCCCCAGGTGACGAACGGGGCCAGTTCGGAGGCGTCGATGAACACCTCGGCGTCGAAGACCGCGTCGTCGTCCGTGCGCAGCGTCTTCCAGTACGCGACGGCCGCGTCCCAGTCCTCGGCCGCGGGTGCGTGGTCGCGGCCCTTGAGGTAGTCGAAGGTGGTCTCGTCGGGGGCGATCATCCCCGCACGGGCGCCGGCCTCGATCGACATGTTGCAAATGGTCATGCGGGCCTCCATCGAGAGTTTCTCGATGGCGGAACCCCGGTATTCGAGGATGTAGCCCTGGCCGCCGCCGGTGCCGATACGGGCGATGACGGCGAGGATCAGGTCCTTGGCCGTGACGTCCTCGGGCAGTTCGCCCTCGACGGTGATGGCCATGGTCCTGGGCCTGGCCAGCGGCAGGGTCTGGGTGGCGAGGACGTGCTCGACCTGGCTGGTGCCGATGCCGAACGCCAGCGCGCCGAAGGCGCCGTGGGTGGAGGTGTGGCTGTCGCCGCAGACCACGGTGGTGCCGGGCTGGGTCAGTCCCAGCTGCGGGCCCACGACGTGGACGACGCCCTGCTCGACGTCGCCCAGCGGGTGCAGCCGGACGCCGAAGTCGGCGCAGTTCTTGCGCAGCGTCTCCAGCTGGATCCGGGAGACCGGGTCGGCGATCGGCTTGTCGATGTCGAGGGTGGGGGTGTTGTGGTCCTCGGTCGCGATGGTGAGGTCGAGCCGCCGCACCGTCCGGCCGTTCTGCCGAAGGCCGTCGAAGGCCTGGGGGCTGGTCACCTCGTGCAGGAGATGCAGATCGATGAAGAGGAGGTCGGGCTCGCCCTCTGCGCGCCGGACGACATGGTCGTCCCAGACCTTCTCCGCGAGTGTCCTACCCATCGCTTTCCCTCCGGCCGGCTGCGTCGCCGGCATTCCTAGAGATGTGTGGGCCTACGTCCGTCCCCCCGCGAGCCGGACGCCGGCCGGTGACCCGTGGTCTCCGCGAGCCCGTACGTACAGGTTGGCAAGTTCACCGGAAAAAGGAACTTGCGTTTCACAGAGTGAGACGCGAGTATCGTTTCATGGACAACTCTAGCGGCGTCGGCGTTCTCGACAAGGCTGCTCTCGTACTGAGCGCCCTGGAGTCAGGGCCGGCCACCCTCGCCGGGCTGGTCGCTGCGACCGGGCTCGCACGGCCCACGGCGCACCGGCTCGCCGTGGCGCTGGAACACCACCGGATGGTGGCGCGGGACATGCAGGGCCGCTTCATTCTCGGCCCGCGGCTGGCGGAGCTGGCGGCGGCCGCGGGTGAGGACCGGCTGCTGGCGACGGCGGGCCCGGTGCTCACACATCTGCGGGACGTGACGGGCGAGAGCGCCCAGCTCTACCGCAGGCAGGGCGACATGCGGATCTGCGTGGCGGCAGCCGAGCGGCTCTCGGGACTGCGGGACACCGTCCCCGTCGGCTCCACGCTCACCATGAAGGCGGGCTCGTCGGCGCAGATCCTGATGGCCTGGGAGGAGCCCGAGCGGCTGCACCGCGGCCTGCAGGGCGCCCGCTTCACGGCGACGGCGCTCTCGGGCGTACGGCGCAGGGGCTGGGCCCAGTCCATCGGTGAGCGGGAGCCGGGCGTCGCCTCGGTCTCGGCGCCGGTGCGCGGCCCGTCGAACCGGGTGGTGGCCGCCGTCTCGGTGTCGGGTCCGATCGAGCGGCTGAGCCGGCACCCGGGCCGGATGCACGCCCAGGCCGTCATTGACGCGGCGGGCCGGCTGAGCGAGGCGCTGCGCCGGGGCGGCAGCTGAGAGGTGAGCGGCAGCCCGCCCTGTTCCGGGCCAACTCCCGGAACAGGGGCGGCGCTTCGGCGTCATGACATGCGAAAGGCCCTTCCCCTGCTGGGGAAGGGCCTGCTCGTATCTGTGGGTACCCCCGACCGGATTCGAACCGGCGCTACTGCCGTGAGAGGGCAGCGTGCTAGGCCGCTACACAACGGGGGCGAGGACCATGAGGTCCAGCTGGGCTACCAGGACTCGAACCTAGAACAACGGAACCAGAAACCGCCGTGTTGCCAATTACACCATAGCCCATGGTGGTAGTACCCCCGACCGGATTCGAACCGGCGCTACTGCCGTGAGAGGGCAGCGTGCTAGGCCGCTACACAACGGGGGCCCTGGCGATCCTGCGTCGACGCATCCGGGTGCGACCCGAAGGCGTCGGAGAGAAGGATCTGTACCCCCGACCGGATTCGAACCGGCGCTACTGCCGTGAGAGGGCAGCGTGCTAGGCCGCTACACAACGGGGGCGTTGCAGATACATCTGCAGCTGGGCTACCAGGACTCGAACCTAGACTAACGGAACCAGAAACCGTCGTGCTGCCAATTACACCATAGCCCACCAAAAATCAACCCCCTGGTGGGGGTTGGTTTGGCTTGCGTCTCCCGGCCGGACCTTTCGGCCTGCTCGGGCGACGCAGGAAGAACATTACCCGATGGCGGACAGCGCTCCAAAACGAGTATCGCCCCGCAGCAGGCCTGGCAGCTCGGCGAGATCGGCGATCCGCACAAGATCGGGACGGCCGCCGAGCCGCCCCCGGTCGAGCCAGATCCCCGCGAGTCCCGCGGCCACGGCGCCGCCGGCGTCGATGTCGGGTTCGTTGCCCACGTACGCCACTTCGGCGGGCGGCAGCGCGAGGGCGTCACAGGCCGCGTGGAAGGCGGCGGCAGCGGGCTTGGCCGCGCCGACCTCGGCCGCGCAGACCACGGCCTCGAAGTGGTCCCGCACACCGAGGACCCGCAGCTTGCGGTCCTGGACCGGGCTGCTGGAGTTGGACAGCACCGCCTGCCGGTAGTCGCCCGCGAGGCCGTCCAGGGCGGCGAGCGCGTCGGGGAAGAGCGTCCAGGCGGACTCGAAGTGGCCGAGGTACCGCCCGAACCAGGCGTCGGCCTCGGCGTCGGTCAGCTCGGCACCGAGGAAGACCCGCGTACGGTCCCTGCGCTGCCCCAGGTAGTCCGTCTCCCCCGCGGCGAACCGCAGCCAGTGCGCGTCGGTGATCTCGCGCCAACGGCCGAGGGCCTGGTCGACGGTGGCGAACCGGTCGATCAGGCCCTCGGCGGCGAGATGCCGCCGCATTCCGGCGCGGTCGGCGCCGGTGTAGTCGAACAGGGTGTCGTCGATGTCCCACAGGACGGCACGGATGGGCATGCCGCCCACGCTACCGACACCCGGCCGCCCCGGGCCGTATCGGCCCCGGGGTCATGGCCGTCAGGCCGTCAGCTTGGCCAGGGCCGCGTCGATGCGGGACAGCGTGCGCTCGCGGCCCAGGATTTCCAGGGACTCGAAGAGCGGCAGACCGACCGTGCGGCCGGTGACGGCCACCCGGACCGGGGCCTGGGCCTTGCCCAGTTTGAGGCCGTGTTCCTCGCCTGCCGCCAGGACCGCGTTCTTCAGGGCCTCGGCGTTCCACTCCGACTCCGCCACCTTCGCGCGGGCCGTGGTCAGCAGCGCCGCCGGGTCGCCCTTCATCGCCTTCGCCCAGGACGCCTCGTCCTCGACGGGCTCGTCCAGGAAGAGGAAGTCGACGTTGGCGGTGATGTCGGACAGCACGGTGACCCGGGTCTGGGCCAGCGGGGCGAGGGCCGCGAAGGCCTCGGCGTCGAAGGCCTCCGGCGCCCAGGGCGCGTAGGGGGCCTTCAGCCAGGGGCCGCAGGCCTCGGTGAAGGTCTTCACGTCCAGCTGCCTGATGTGGTCCGCGTTGATCGCCTCGGCCTTCTTCAGGTCGAAGCGGGCCGGGTTGGCGTTGACGTCCGCGATGTCGAACGCGGCGACCATCTCGTCCATCGAGAACAGGTCGCGGTCGGCCGAGAGCGACCAGCCCAGCAGCGAGAGGTAGTTGAGCAGCCCCTCGGGCAGGAAGCCGCGCTCGCGGTAGAGGTTCAGGGACGCCTGCGGGTCGCGCTTGGAGAGCTTCTTGTTGCCCTCGCCCATCACGTACGGCAGATGTCCGAACGCCGGGATCTCCTTGGCGACGCCCAGCTCGATCAGCGCCTTGTAGAGCGCGATCTGGCGCGGGGTCGAGGACAGCAGGTCCTCGCCGCGCAGCACGTGGGTGATCTCCATCAGCGCGTCGTCGATGGGGTTGACGAGCGTGTAGAGCGGGGCGCCGTTGGCCCGGACGATGCCGTAGTCCGGCACGTTGTCCGGGGTGAACGTCAGCTCGCCGCGCACCAGGTCGGTGAAGGTGATCGGCTCGTCGGGCATCCGGAAGCGGACGATGGAGCTGCGGCCCTGGGCCTCGTAGCCCTTCTTGCGCGCGTCGGTGAGGTCCCGGCAGTGCCCGTCGTACCCGGAGGGCCGGCCGGCCTTGCGCGCGGCGTCCCTGCGGGCCTCCAGCTCCTCGGGGGTGCAGTAGCAGTGGTACGCGTGTCCCGTGGCGAGCAGCTTCTCGGCGGTCTCGCGGTAGATGTCCATCCGCAGCGACTGCCGGTACGGCTCGTGGGGGCCGCCGACCTCGGGGCCCTCGTCCCAGTCGAGGCCGAGCCAGCGCAGCGAGTCGAGGAGCTGCGTGTACGACTCCTCGGAGTCGCGCGCCGCGTCGGTGTCCTCGATGCGCAGGACCAGCGTGCCGCCGGTGTGGCGGGCGTACGCCCAGTTGAACAGGGCGGTGCGGACCAGGCCCACATGGGGGTTGCCGGTCGGCGACGGACAGAAACGAACACGGACAGAACCGTTAGCCACGCTTGATCACCTTGTTGGTGAGAGTGCCGATGCCTTCGATGGTGACGGCGACCTCGTCGCCGACGGCGAGGGGACCGACCCCCGCGGGAGTGCCGGTGAGGATGACGTCTCCGGGGAGCAGCGTCATGGCCTCGGTGATGTGGACGATCAGGTCCTCGACGGAGCGGATCATCTCGCTCGTCCGGCCGAGCTGGCGCTGTTCGCCGTTGACGGTGCACTGGATCGTGACGTCGGAGGGGTCGAGCTCCGTCTCCACCCAGGGGCCCAGCGGGCACGAGGTGTCGAAGCCCTTGGCGCGCGCCCACTGCTTCTCGCGCTTCTGGGTGTCGCGAGCGGTGACGTCGTTGGCGCAGGTGTAGCCGAAGATGACGTCCTTGACGCGCTCGCGCGGCACCTCGCGGCACAGCCGTCCGATGACGACGGCCAGTTCGGCCTCGTAGTGCACGTCGCTGGAGAAGTTCGGGTACTCGATCGCGTCGCCCGAGCCGATCACCGATGTGGTGGGCTTGAAGAAGGTGATCGGCGCTTCGGGTACCTCGTTGCCGAGTTCCGCCGCGTGGTCCGCGTAGTTGCGGCCGACGGCCACGACCTTGTTCGGGAGCACGGGCGGCAGCAGCCGTACCTTGCTCAGCGGGACCTTGGTGCCCGAGAGCTCGAACTCGGTGTACGGAATGCCTCTGATGATGTCGAGGACGAGGCCGGCCTGATCGCCGCTGCCCCCGTCCTCGACCGCGCCGAAGGCGACATTGCCGTCGATGGAGAATCTGGCGATGCGCACGGGATGCTGTCGCCCCTCACTTCACTCGCTCGCTGGTCCGGAGACTGACGCTCCAGGCTAACGTGACGAGCGGTGACGGCAGCGCGTGTCACGGGCCGGCGGGGACCTACTCGACCGGCTGCGGCGCGACGGGCGCGTCCATCAGCTTCGTGCGGCGGGGGTTGGCGGTCCGGGTCGGCAGCGTGACGGGATGTTCGGGCTGCTCCGCGGGGCGCAGCTCCTCGGCGTCGGCGAGGTGTGCCAGGGTGGTGCGCCTGGGGTTGGCGGTGTTGCGGAACATCATCGTCGTCTTCATCTGTGGTGTCAGACCCTTGTCGCGTGGGGCGCCGGGGCGCCACTTGTCGGATGTGCCATCCCTGTAAAGCGTCAGGCTAAACATCCAATTCCCCCGCACGGACGGGATCCGGCAGCGATCTCCATGTGAGTTTGCTCACCAGTTGACGGGCATTTCGCCCATTCCCGACAGCCATCTACCACCAGGGAAACGGACAATGCATCACGGAACGTTGCATTCCGCTCCCGATCAACAGGTCTCAGACACCCCCCACCCGTAGTCGGGTCGCCGGGAATCGCCCCTTTCCTCCATGAACACTTTCTACTGCTCGTGACACGTCAATTACACCGTGTCATACAGGTCACAGCCCGGTACGCGGCCCTTGTTGGAGATCCTGCACTGTGCTGGAATTCCCCCCACCGCCGCGGGTTTGAAGCCGGCGCACAGGGGCGCAACGCAGCGCCGAGTGGTGGCGGGGAAGGGGAGTAGCGCCGGTCACTCACGACCACCATGGGGGGCGTTCCACGCCCCACAACGCCGACACCGTCCTGCCGTTCTGCGGCGGACGCCTGGTCCAGAGGTTGCGACGCTAGTGCAGGGACGTTCGAAGAGGGATAGCAGCGCTGCGGCGGAGCAGGAGCCCCGCAGCGGAATCGACCGCGGCTCCTCGCCCCAGCACACCCAGAACCCGGGTCCCGCACCCTCCGGCGAGAGTGGCGACCGCGCCGCTCGCCCGGGCGCGGCACCGGGCGGCGAAGGGGCCAAGCCGGCGCCCAAGCCCGCAGGTCCGAGCGACGCGGGCTCACGAATAGCCCTGCGCAACTGGCGCATCAGCACCCGTCTGGTGTCCCTGCTCGCCCTGCCGGTGGTCGCCGCCACCACCCTGGGTGGATTCCGCATCAACGACTCGCTCAACGACATCCAGCAGCTGGAGCACATGCAGCTGCTGACCAAGATGACGAAGGAAGCGACCAATCTCGCCACGCAGCTCCAGACGGAGCGCGACGAGTCCGCGGGGCCGCTCAGCAACGGCGTCAACTCGACCGACACCCGGATCAAGAACGAGCGCGTCCAGACCGACCGGGCGAAGAAGGCGTTCCTCGACGCCACCGTCGACATCGGCAACACCGACGGTGACGAGGCGCTGGAGAGCATCCGCTCGAACGTGGAGCAGATCGCCGCGCAGGTCAACCAGATCAACGACATCCGGCGGGACGCCTACCAGTCGAAGACGTCGCACTCGCTGACGGTCGACGCGTACGACGGACTGATCACCTCGCTGCTGAGCCTCTCGCAGGACATGGCGCAGGCGACCAGCAACCCGGACATGATCAAGCGGACCCGTGCGCTGGCGGCGTTCTCCTCCGCGAAGGAGTACGCGTCCATCCAGCGGGCCATCATCGCCGCCGCGCTCCCCGCCGACCCGAAGCAGCGCGGTGAGCTCAACGAGAACGACCGCCTCTACGGCCTCGCGGCGATGAACAAGGAGCGGAACTCGCTCACCACGTTCAGCTCGCTGTACGAGTCCATGGGCGGCGACGCCGAAGAGCTGATGGCGCCCCTGAACGGCCAGGGCAACCCGGAGATCCAGGCGTCCGAGAAGTACGCCGACCCGGTGCTCGGTTCGCGTGACGGGCTGGAGAACCAGGTCAACCGGTCGTACCTGGACTGGACCGACCAGGCGTCCACCCGCATCAACGCGATGAAGACCATCGAAGCCACGCTGCTCAACGAGATGGAGAGCAAGGCCCGGGAGCTGCGCAGCAGTTCGCAGCGCGACGCGATCATCAACGCCGCGCTGATCCTGCTGGTCCTCGGTGTCTCGCTGGTCGGCGCCTTCGTCGTGGCCCGGTCCATGATCCGCTCGCTGCGTCGGCTGCAGGACACCGCGACCCGGGTCGCCCAGGACCGGCTGCCCGAGCTCGTCAAGCAGCTCTCCGAGACCGACCCGCAGGACGTCGACACCTCCGTCGAGTCGGTCGGTGTGCACTCGCGGGACGAGATCGGCCAGGTGGCCGCGGCCTTCGACGACGTGCACCGCGAGGCGGTCCGACTGGCCGCCGAGCAGGCGCTGCTGCGAGGCAACGTCAACGCGATGTTCACCAACCTCTCGCGCCGCAGCCAGGGCCTGATCCAGCGTCAGCTCTCGCTCATCTCCGAACTGGAGTCGCGCGAGGCCGACCCCGACCAGCTCTCCTCGCTGTTCAAGCTCGACCACCTCGCGACCCGTATGCGCCGTAACGGTGAGAACCTGCTGGTCCTCGCCGGTGAGGAGCCGGGCCGCCGGTGGACCAGGCCCGTCCCGCTGGTCGACGTGCTCCGTGCCGCCGCCTCCGAGGTGGAGCAGTACGAGCGCATCGAACTCGCCGCGGTCCCGGCCACCGAGGTCGCCGGTCGCGTCGTCAACGACCTCGTGCACCTGCTCGCCGAGCTGCTGGAGAACGCGACGTCGTTCTCCTCGCCGCAGACGAAGGTCCGGGTCACCGGTCACGCGCTGCCCGACGGGCGGGTGCTCGTCGAGATCCACGACACCGGCATCGGCCTCTCCCCCGAGGACCTGGCGGCGATCAACGAACGGCTGGCCTCACCGCCCACCGTGGACGTCTCCGTCTCCCGCCGCATGGGTCTGTTCGTGGTCGGCCGGCTGTCCCTGCGCCACGGCATCAGGATCCAGCTCAGGCCCTCCGACTCCGGTGGTACGACCGCGCTGGTCATGCTGCCGGTCGACGTCGCGCACGGCGGCAAGAAGGCTCCGGCAGGCAAGGGGGGCGCCGCGGGACCCGCCGGCTCCGCCCAGCCGCCCGCCTCCCGGCTCACCGCAGGCCCCGGCGCCCAGCAGGGCGGCAGGGCGGGTCTCGGCGCAGGACCGGCGGGCGGCGGTCCCGGTGGCGGCTCAGCCGCTCCCGGACGGCTCCCCGCGGGTGCTCCGCGCGGCCAAGTCGGTGCCGGTACGGCGCCGCGCGCCGCGCTGCCGGCCCGTGGCGGACCGCAGAGCGGCGGCCCGTTCAACGGCGCTCCGCAGGCGGACCCGCAGGGCCAGGGCGCAGGTCAGGGCTCCGTGCCCAACGTCTTCGCCCAGAACGCGTTCGGCAGCGGCCAGGCGCCCGGCTCCGGCCAGCAGAACCAGGGCCAGCCGGGGCAGGGGCTGGGCCAGGCCTTCGGTAACAACGGCGCAGGGGGCCCCGGCGGCCCCGGCGGCCCCGGCGGCCCCGGCGCGCAGAACAACTTCGGCTCCAGGGGCCAGAGTCCCTTCCCCGGCCAGCAGAACCAGGGCCAGCAGGGCAACGCGCCCCTCGCCGACCGCGGCAGGCAGCTGCCGCCGCCCGGCGGACCGCGCGCCGAGCTGCCGGGCGGCAACCCCCGTCCGCAGCGCCCGCAGACGCCGCAGGCCACCACCTGGGGCGCCGACCAGCAGTCCGCACGGCAGCAGCCCGCGATGGACGCTCCCCGTGGCCACGAGGAGCACGACTCCGGTCAGTTCCCGCAGGCCGACCGGCAGGGACCCGCGGCCACGGCCGAGTTCCCGCGCCCGGACTTCAACGGACCCCGGCCGGACGCTCCCCGCGCCGGCGCTCAGGACCCCGCGTCCACCGAGCAGTTCGCCCGTCCGGACTTCAACGCCCCGCGGCCCGACTTCAGCGCGCAGCAGGACTTCGGCGCCCCGCGCGGCCCCGTCCAGGGCCAGCAGGGCGGTTACGCGCAGTCCGACTACCGCGCACCGGCCGACTACAACGCTCCGCAGGCTCCGGCACCGGACCAGCAGTACGGCAGGCAGCAGGACTTCCAGGCCCAGCGGCCGCAGGCGCCAGGTGCGCAGGGCGGCTACCAGGGGCCCGGACAGCGCCAGCCCGACGCGCTGCCGCCCGCCGGTCCCGGCGACGGCCGTACGCCGCTCTACGACACCCTGGAGACCAACTGGTTCCACGGTCCGCAGAGCACGCAGGGCGGCGAACGCCCGCCGGAGCAGCAGGCACCCGCGGCCCAGCAGCCGCAGGAGCCGACGCCGCCCCCGATGCCGCGGCGCGAGCCCGCGCGCGGGCCGGTCGGCAACGCTCCCGCCACCAACGGTTCCGGCTCCTTCAACCAGGGGTCGTCCACCGGCCCGGTCAGCAACGGTTCGGGGCTCACCTCCTCCTGGCGCACGTCACCCAACGACGAGCTGGTACGCCAGGCCGAGCGGGTCAGGAAGCCGGCGGCGGGCGGAATCACCACATCCGGTCTGCCCCGCCGGGTACCGCGTGCCAACCTGGTGCCCGGTACCGCGCAGGAACAGAACAACCAGGCCGGTCCGCAGGTGTCTCGTGCACCGGCGGACGTACGCGGCAGGCTGACCAATCTTCGCCGGGGTATCCAGCAAGGGCGGCAGGCCGGCAACACCGGCCCGTCGAACAACAGCTTCAACCTCGGCCCCTCTCACCAGCAGGAGCGTTAGTTGAGTCCGATGAGTCAGGCCGCTCAGAATCTGAACTGGTTGATCACCAACTTCGTGGACAACACCCCTGGGGTGTCCCACACGGTGGTGGTCTCCGCGGACGGACTTCTGCTGGCCATGTCCGAGGGCTTCCCCCGCGACCGAGCCGACCAGCTCGCGGCCGTGGCGTCCGGCCTGACCTCGCTCACCGCGGGGGCTTCCCGGATCTTCGAAGGCGGCCCGGTCAACCAGACCGTGGTGGAGATGGAGCGCGGCTTCCTCTTCCTCATGTCCGTTTCCGACGGTTCCTCCCTGGCCGTGCTCGCCCACCCCGAGTGCGACATCGGCCTGGTGGGATACGAGATGGCCCTCCTGGTCGATCGCGCGGGGACGGTCCTCACCCCCGACCTGCGCGCCGAGCTTCAGGGAAGCCTGCTGCACTGAGGTTTCCCCAGGCACCGCCCGCAACGCTCCACACCGTCCGGCCACCGCCCCCCCGGCCCCCCACCGGCCCAGTCAGACGGCACGCAGACATCTTGCTGTCACGCCCGGAGGATTCATGACCCCGCCACCCGCCTCTCACGACCCGTACGGCGCATCGGTCGACGCGTCGTACGGACCTGAGGGCGATCAGCCGCTGGTACGTCCATACGCCATGACCGGCGGCCGTACCCGGCCGCGGTACCAGCTCGCCATCGAGGCGCTGGTCAGTACGACAGCGGACCCGGCCCACCTGGCCACGCTGCTCCCCGAGCACCAGCGGATCTGCCACCTGTGCCGCGAGGTCAAATCGGTCGCCGAGGTGTCGGCGCTGCTGACGATGCCGCTGGGGGTCGCCCGGATCCTCGTGGCCGACCTGGCGGAAGCGGGCATGGTGGCCATCCACCAGCCGGGTAACGGAGAGGCCGGCGGCACGCCGGATGTAACACTGCTCGAAAGGGTGCTCAGTGGACTTCGCAAGCTCTAGCGGCGGCGCGGCCCGGTCGACCACCAGCGCGAAGATCGTGGTGGCGGGCGGATTCGGCGTGGGCAAGACCACGTTCGTCGGCGCCGTCTCGGAGATCAACCCGCTGCGTACCGAAGCCGTCATGACCTCCGCATCGGCGGGGATCGACGACCTCACGCACACCGGGGACAAGACCACCACGACGGTGGCCATGGACTTCGGCCGTATCACTCTTGACCAGGACCTGATCCTCTACCTCTTCGGCACCCCGGGCCAGGACCGTTTCTGGTTCATGTGGGACGACCTGGTACGCGGCGCCATCGGTGCCATCGTGCTGGTGGACACCCGCAGGCTCGCGGACTGTTTTCCCGCGGTCGACTATTTCGAGAACTCGGGTCTGCCGTTCGTCATCGCTCTCAACGGCTTCGACGGACATCAGCCGTACACTCCGGAAGAGGTGCGGGAGGCGTTGCAGATCGGACCCGACACCCCGATCATCACCACCGACGCCCGCCACCGCGCGGACGCGAAGAGCGGTCTCATCACGCTCGTCGAGCACGCGCTGATGGCACGCCTCAAGTAGACGAACCACTACGGCAGTTGCCGTAGACAGCCCGGAGAACGGACTGTGTCGTCCGACACGGTCCCTCTCCGTGTTCATAACATTTCGACAGAGAATTCATCGGCAACGGGCACTCGGCGCAGCCGAGTGGTACCCCTGTGCTTACCTCCACTCGCTCTTTTGACGGGCCTCGCTCTTTATGCCCGTTTTATCTGCGGCCTGGACCACTTGGAACGGCTGATTCCTGCTGTTTGGAATGAGGCCGTCGCCGTGCTGGAATGCGACGACTCCCGAGTAGTACGGCCCTGATCGAAACACGGCACAACGTAGGTGCCGACGCCGAGAGGTTGTTGGTCGAGTGAGGCGAAGCAAGGCGAGCTCCCCGGACCGGAAGCGGGGCCGGCTGGCCCCGAGCAACTGGCGTGTGGCCACCCGGCTGAACGCCATTCTGCTGATTCCGGTTCTGGTCGGGCTCGTGATGGGCGGCTTCCAGGTCAAGGGGTCGATCAGCACCTGGCGGGAGGCCCAGGACGCCGAGCGCACCGCCCTCGTCGTCCGGGCCGCCTCGGACTACAGCCAGGCGCTGCTCGACGAACGTGACCTCACGGCCCAGCCGTTGCTGACCAACAAGCGCGACTCCAAGATCGTGGTGAAGAGCAGGGCCGACACGGACGCGGCGAAGAAGAAGTTCGACGTCGCTGTGCGGAACATGCCCCAGAAACAGGGGCTGAAGCGCCGGCTCGACCTGTTCCGCGGTGAGGAGCCCAAGCTCTCCGCGCTGCGCAAGATCGCCTATACGGCGGCGGTGGAGACCCCGGACAAGACCGGCAGTCACGGCGGTCCGGTGGCGACCGAAGAGGGCTATGTGCAGATCCAGCACTCCCTCATGGAGTTCTCCAACGAACTCGGCCTCGGCACCAGCAACATCACGAGTTACGGCCGCACCCTCTACTCCATCCAGCTCGCCAAGGCGGCGGGCTCGCTGCAGCGCTCCATCGGGATGCATCTGCTGGTACGGCCCAGCCAGAAGCCCGACATCAGGGGCGGCCAGACGATCGCCTTCACGTCGTACGCGTACCTGGAGGGCATCGCCATCCAGGAGTACGGGTCCGGCGGCACCGCCGAGGACACGAAGCGGCTGCAGGACGTCATGAAGAAGGAGACCGCCGCGGGCGCCAAGAAGCTCGCGGCGGCCCAGCAGCAGGCAGCAGCGGCGGGGCAGGACTTCACCCCGCCGCCCAGCCAGCAGGGCTCCGTGCTCGACGGCATGGTCGCGGCCATCGCCACCGGCGCGAGCCCCGAGCAGCTGGCCGAGCGCGGGGTCACCCCCGAGGCGTGGATGGCGGCGTCCACCGCCAAGTTCGACGGCTACACCATCCTGGAGAAGGGCCTGGTCGACCGGGCGGTCACCGACGCCGGGCAGATCTCCGACGACGCCAGGAACGACGCGATCACCAACGGCGCGATCGTGCTGGTGGCGCTGCTGATCGCCTTCGTGCTCGCCGGGATGATGGCGCGGCAGATGAGCCGCTCGATGCGGACGCTGCGTACGGCCGCCTTCTCCATCGCCGAACAGCGGCTGCCGATGCTGGTCGACCAGCTGTCCAGGACCGAGCCGGGCCGGGTCGACACCCGCGTCGAGCCGATCCCGGTCAACAGCACGGACGAGATCGGCGAGGTCGCCCGCGCCTTCGACCAGGTGCACCGCGAGGCGGTCCGGCTGGCCGCCGAGCAGGCGATGCTGCGCGGAAACGTCAATGCGATCTTCACCAACCTCTCCCGCCGCAACCAGTCGCTGATCGAGGGCCAGCTGACCCTCATCACCGAGCTGGAGAACAACGAGGGCGAGCCGGAACAGCTGGAGAGCCTGTTCAAGCTGGACCACCTGGCCACCCGCATGCGCCGCAACGGCGAGAACCTGCTGGTCCTCGCCGGCGAGGAGCCGGGCCGCCGGTGGAACCAGCCGGTGCCGCTCGTCGACGTCCTGCGGGCCGCCTCGTCCGAGGTCGAGTCGTACGAGCGGATAGAGCTGACCGGCGTCCCCGAGACGGACATCCACGGCCAGTCGGTGACCGACCTCGTCCATCTCCTCGCCGAGCTGCTGGAGAACGCCACCACCTTCTCCTCGCCGCAGACGAAGGTCAGGGTCACGGCGACCCGGCTGCCCGACGGCCGCGTGATGATCGAGATCCACGACAAGGGCATCGGCCTCACCGCCGAGGACTTCGCCGACATCAACCACAAGCTGGCCAACCCGCCGACCGTGGACGCGGCGGTCTCCCAGCGGATGGGGCTCTTCGTGGTCGGCCGGCTGGCCGACCGGCACGGCATCCGGGTCCAGCTGCGCCCCTCGGGCGAGCAGGCCGGCACCACGTCGCTGGTGATGCTCCCCAACGCGATCACCCACGGCGGCGGCGGCGAACCCGTACCGGCCCCCGACGACTTCACCGTCTCGCAGATCATCCCCGACCAGCTGCCCGCACCGCGCGAGCCGTCCTTCAACGGCCGTGCCATGCTGACCGCGGCCGAGCTCGGCTTCGACGACTCCCGTTACGACGAGCAACCGGCGGCGCCCGACCCGCGCAGGCTCAACCCCGTCAACCGCTCGCTGATGCGCGAGGAGCGGCGCGCCGCGGTGGAGGCCCGGTCGTCGCACGACGACGGCGTGAACGGCACCGGGGACGGCAGCGGGCCGCTCTTCAGCGACCAGGTGGACGGCCAGTACCGCGACCAGCCGGACGGCCAGTACGCCCCGCAGGAGAACGGCGCGTACGAAGGGCAGAGCGAGGAGACGCCGTACGGCGCCGGCTACGCCCCGCAGCTGACCGGGTCCGCCGAATACGGGCAGCCGCCCGCGGCGAACGGGCAGCCCGACGCCTTCGGACAGTACGGCGAGTACCGCGCGCCCGAGACCTACGCCCAGAGCTATACGGAAGACCCGTTCAGCAACGGACAGAGCGCGGACACGGCGTATGTGAACCCCTTCGACCCGCAGCCCCAGCAAGGCGAGTGGGCAGATCAGGGGGCGTATCACAACGGCTTCCAATCCGAGTCACAACCGGAACCGGAATCGGCTCCTGGCGGCCCCGACAAGGCCGCGGACCGCGTAGGCTTCGACCGTCCCGGACCCTCTCCGAGCACCAGCCACGCCTTGACCGAAGCAGGTCTGCCGCTGCGCGGCGGCACCCAGCAGCGGGAGAAGCAGGAGTGGCAGCCCGCAGGGCAGGAAGAAGCACCTCTCAACCAGCCAAGTCAGCCCGGACAGGCCCCACAGCCCGCCCAGAGCGGGCAGAATGGGCACAGCGAGGCGGACGGCACCCAGGACTGGCGATCGATGAACGACGATCGCTGGCACCGGGCGGAGAAGCTCCGTGAACCCAAGGCCGGCGGAATCACCTCGTCGGGACTGCCGCGGCGCGTACCCAAGGCCAACCTGGTCGAGGGAGCGGCGGAGCAGACCCAGCAGGGCGGCCCCCAGATTTCCCGGGCTCCGGAGGACGTGCGCGGCAGGCTGAGCAATCTGCGCCGTGGCGTCCAGCGGGGCCGCAACGCGGGAGCGGACAAGAACGGACCGGGCGACGGCTCGGGCAGTACCTACAACCAGGAGCGTTAGTGTGAGCCCGATGAGCCAGGCGGCGCAGAATCTGAACTGGTTGATCACCAACTTCGTGGACAACACCCCCGGGGTGTCCCACACGGTGGTGGTCTCCGCCGACGGACTCCTACTGGCGATGTCCGAAGGCTTCCCGCGCGACCGGGCCGACCAGCTCGCCGCCGTCGCCTCAGGACTGACCTCGCTCACCGCGGGGGCCTCCCGGATCTTCGAAGGCGGCGCTGTGAACCAGACCGTCGTCGAGATGGACCGCGGTTTTCTCTTCATCATGTCCGTCTCGGACGGCTCCTCACTGGCCGTCCTCGCCCATCCCGAGGCCGACATCGGCCTCGTCGGGTACGAGATGGCACTCCTGGTCGATCGCGCGGGGACGGTCCTCACCCCCGACCTGCGCGCCGAGCTTCAGGGAAGTCTTCTCAACTAACAGACAGTGCGCTTCTCGCCACCGCACCATAGGGTGCGGTGGCGCGGCTCCGCAGGGACGTGGACCGGCGGCCGGCAGTCGGAGGAGGAAACGTGGCTACACCCCCAGGCGGTTACCGTTACGACGGTTCCCAGCAGGTGCCGGGAGAGCATGCCCGGAACCGCTTCAACGCGCCTTCGCCCGGCAGACAGCAGCCGTTCGACCCCTACGACCAGCCGCCGGCGCGCATCCAGCCGGTACAGCCGATGCGGGCCCCCGAGCCCGCGTCCCCGCCCGCCATGGGACACCACAACCCCCTGGTGCGGCCGTACGCCATGACTGGCGGCCGAACCAGGCCGCGGTACCAGCTCGCCATCGAGGCGCTGGTCAGTACGACGGCCGATCCGTCCCGGTTGCAAGGGCAGTTGCCCGAGCATCAGCGGATCTGCCGGCTGTGTTTCGAGATCAAGTCGGTGGCCGAGGTCTCGGCGCTGCTCTCGATTCCCCTCGGCGTCACCCGGATCCTCGTAGCCGACCTGGCGGAGGCCGGACTTGTCGCCATCCATCAGCCCGGCGGCGACGAGTCCGCCGGTGGTCAGCCAGATGTGACACTGCTCGAAAGGGTGCTCAGTGGACTTCGCAAGCTCTAGCGGCGGTGCAGCCCGCTCAACCACCAGCGCGAAGATCGTGGTGGCGGGCGGATTCGGCGTGGGCAAGACCACGTTCGTCGGCGCCGTCTCGGAGATCAACCCGCTGCGTACCGAAGCCGTCATGACCTCCGCATCGGCGGGGATCGACGACCTCACCCATACCGGGGACAAGACCACCACGACGGTGGCCATGGACTTCGGCCGTATCACCCTCGACCAGGACCTGATCCTCTACCTCTTCGGCACCCCGGGCCAGGACCGCTTCTGGTTCATGTGGGACGACCTCGTGCGCGGCGCCATCGGCGCGGTGGTCCTGGTCGACACCCGCAGGCTCGCCGACTGCTTCCCCGCGGTCGACTACTTCGAGAACTCGGGCCTGCCGTTCGTCATCGCCCTCAACGGCTTCGACGGACACCAGCCCTACACGCCCGACGAGGTGCGGGAGGCGCTCCAGATCGGACCCGACACCCCGATCATCACCACCGACGCCCGCCACCGCGCGGACGCCAAGAGCGGTCTCATCACCCTGGTCGAGCACGCGCTGATGGCACGGCTTCGCTAGCAGCACTTCACCGGCCGCACTCGCCTGCGACGGAAAGGCCCCGCACTCCGAGGAGTACGGGGCCTTCGTCGTGCGGGGAGCCGCCGGGCGGCCGGTGGCTCAGCCCTGCCAGCTGTGCGGGGCCCGGAAGCCGGGGGTGCGCTCCAGGCGGCGCCAGCCGGCCGTGGAGCGGCCCTGGTGGGCCGGGGCCTCGGGGGTGGCGGCCGCACGGGCGAGCAGGACCGCCGTGATGGCGGCCAGCTCCTCCGGGTCGGCCTGGCCCTTCTCGACACGCAGCAGCGATTCGTTGATGGGGTTGCTCATGGAGGTCGTGTCTCCGTCTTCTACCGCGAGGGTCTCTACTGCGGGGATGTCGGCCGCTGGTGGTTACTGCGGAGGGTTGCCGTGCTTGCGGGACGGCAGGTCCGCGTGCTTGGTGCGGAGCATCGCGAGCGCGCTCCCGAGTACCTGCCGGGTCTCCGCGGGGTCGATGACGTCGTCGACAAGGCCCCGCTCGGCCGCGTAGTACGGGTGCATCAGCTCGGCCTTGTACTCCTTGACCATGCGGGCACGCATGGCTTCGGGGTCCTCGGCCTCGGCGATCTGCTTGCGGAAGATGACGTTGGCGGCACCTTCGGCGCCCATCACCGCGATCTCGTTGGTCGGCCAGGCGTAGGTGAGATCCGCCCCGATGGACTGGGAGTCCATCACGATGTACGCACCTCCGTAGGCCTTGCGCAGGATCAGCGAGATCCTGGGCACCGTGGCGTTGCAGTACGCGTAGAGCAACTTCGCGCCGTGCCGGATGATTCCGCCGTGCTCCTGGTCGACGCCCGGCAGGAAGCCGGGCACGTCCAGCAGCGTGACGATCGGGATATTGAAAGCGTCGCACATCTGGACAAAGCGCGCCGCTTTCTCCGACGCCTCGATGTCCAGGACTCCGGCGAGCGACTGCGGCTGGTTGGCGACGATGCCGACCACCTGTCCGTCGATCCTGGCCAGGGCGCAGATGATGTTGCGCGCCCAGCGCTCGTGGATCTCCAGGAAGTCGCCCTCGTCGACCAGCTCCTCGATGACCTTGTGCATGTCGTACGGGCGGTTGCCGTCGGCGGGCACCAGGTCGAGCAGGACGTCGGAGCGCCGGTCGGCCGGGTCGTCGGACTCGACGGACGGCGGGTTCTCCCGGTTGTTCTGCGGGAGCATCGACAGGAGGTAGCGCACCTCGCCGATGCAGGTCTCCTCGTCGTCGTACGCGAAGTGCGCGACGCCGGAGGTCTCGGCGTGCACGTCGGCGCCGCCGAGGCCGTTCTGGGTGATCTCCTCACCGGTGACGGCCTTGACCACGTCCGGGCCTGTGATGAACATCTGCGAGGTGTCGCGGACCATGAAGACGAAGTCGGTCAGCGCCGGGCTGTAGGCGGCGCCGCCCGCGCACGGGCCGAGCATCACGCTGATCTGCGGGATGACACCCGAGGCGCGCGTGTTGCGCTGGAAGATGCCGCCGTACCCGGCGAGCGCGGACACGCCCTCCTGGATACGGGCGCCCGCGCCGTCGTTCAGGGAGACCAGCGGGGCACCGGCCGAGATGGCCATGTCCATGATCTTGTGGATCTTCGTCGCGTGCGCCTCGCCGAGCGCGCCGCCGAAGATCCGGAAGTCGTGGGCGTACACGAAGACCGTCCGGCCCTCGACCGTGCCCCAGCCGGTGATCACACCGTCGGTGTACGGCTTCTTCGCCTCAAGACCGAACCCGGTCGCGCGGTGCCGGCGCAACTGCTCGACCTCGCTGAATGATCCCTCGTCCAGCAGGAGCGCGATGCGCTCGCGCGCGGTCAGCTTGCCCTTGGCATGCTGCGCTTCCGTCGCCCGGTCGCTGGGCCCTCTGCGGGCCTGCTCGCGCAGGGCGTGCAACTCGGCGACCCGCCCTCTGGTATCGGCGGGCTCGCTCGGCGTCTGGTCCACTACGGTCATGTACCAACCCTACGAACACCACGCGGTAAAAAGCGCCGTCGACTCCACACAGTCTCCTGGCCGTATTCCTGGTAGAGCCTGACAGAACCGGGGCAGGACGGGGGTGACCGAACAGTCGACTAGCACAGCCGCTTGTAGGGTTTCCCTAGATTCCGGCCGCAGGACGGCTCCCTGACCCCGCCGCGTCGGTCCCGCGCGTCCGGTCCGTTCGAGAGCGCTCTCAGCAGGAACTCTTGACGTGTCCATCCCACCACATGAGAGTCTTCCGGAACGCGCGGCCCGGCCCCCACACGCCGTAAGCCGCCGCGTACCCCCCACAGTTCAGGACAGTTCAGGAGAACATTCGTGATATCCCGTCGACTCTTCCTGTCCGGCGCGGCAGCAGCCGCCACGGCCGTCACCTATCCCGTCTGGGGCAGCGCGCTCAGCCCGCACGCCTCGGCCGCCGACACCTGCGAGCTGGCACTCCAGAACAAATCGCTGCCCGGCACGGTGCACGCGTACGTCACCGGGCACGACGGCGCCACCGGCGGCTGGACGCTGCTGAAGCCGGACGGCGACGTCTACCGCCCCGACTCCCCCGGCGCGCCGCAGACCCCGCTGCCGGTCGACTGCGCGATCCCGCTGGGCGCGGCGGGCAGCGCGCCCGTCGTGCTGACGCTCCCCCAGCTCTACGGCGCGCGTGTCTACTTCGTACGCGACGACAAGCTGGACTTCTTCCTCAACCCCGGCCCCGCGCTGGTGGAGCCGGCCTTCGCCACGGAGTCGGACCCGAACTACGGCCGCACCTGGTCCTTCTGCGAATTCACCTTCAACGCGGACCAGTTGTACTCGAACATCAGCTACGTCGACCTCGCGACAGCCCTGCCCATCGGCATCACGCTGGACGGCGACGCCACCCACACCGTCGCCCCGCTGCCCGCGGGCGCCCTGGACAAGATCGCCGACGGGCTGACCGCCCAGGCGGCGGCCGACGGGCACCCGTGGGACAAGCTGGTCCTGCGCGGGCCCGACGGCGGTGTGCTGCGGGTGATCTCGCCGCAGAACCTGGCGGGTGACGCGCCCTTCACCAACGTCTTCGACAGCTACGTCGACCAGGTGTGGCAGAAGTACGCGGCCGAGGACCTGACGATCGACCTGCAGGGCGGGCGCGGTGTCTTCACCGGCCGGGTCAGCGGCGACACGCTCACCTTCAACGGCGGCCACACCTTCGCCAAGCCGACGTCGATGGACATCTTCACCTGCAACAGCGGTCCGTTCGCCAACAACCCGGCCGACTCGGACGACAAGAAGGGGCTGCTCGCCCGGCTCGCCGCCGCCTTCAACCGCTCCACCCTGCTGACCCACCCGGACCAGCCGAACGGCGCGACGGCCGCCGACTACTACCAGGACCCGGTCACCAACCACTGGGCCCGGGTGCTGCACGCGAACACGCCGATCGGCTACGCGTTCCCGTACGACGACGTGCAGCCGGACGGCCAGCCCGACGTCTCGGGCGCGGCCTTCGACGGCAACCCGAAGCGCTGGACCGTCTCGGTCGGCTCCTGACCTCGACGACGACGCAGGCCCCCGGCACCGTGCGGTGCCGGGGGCCTGTGCCGTACGGCGGTGTCAGCAGCCGCCGCAGTTGTAGAACGTCGCGTCCCAGTGGCTGCCCTCGTCCGCGTAGACGTTGCCCGACGCGGCCTGCCACTGCGGGTAGCCGTCACCGCGCAGTCCTATGTAGGTGAAGGCACCCTTGATGTAGTTGGTGAGACAGGTGGTCTTGCCGAAGTCGAGCTTGTAGCCGTTCGCGTGCGAGTACGTACCGCTCGCGTGACCGGTCTCGGTGCCGCCCGTGATGTTGAGGGCGCAGCCGGTGGCGCTCTTGAGCGTCTGTGCTCCCTGCGCGGTGGCGAGGTTGAGCTGGTCGAAGGAGGTGCAGGTGGGGTTGTTCCGGTCCGAGCAGCCGCCCGACGAGGACCAGGTGATCCCGGACGAGCTGAACCGGGACGTGGCCTGGGCGTGGGTGAGCTTGGTGGCTGCCTGGGCGTCGCCCGCCGAACTGAGGACGCCGAAGCCGGGTGCGAAGAGCGCACCGAGGACCAGCGCGAGCGCGACGAGGGCAGAGCGGATCTTCATGGGGGGATGTCCTCCTGCTGAGGCCGTGGGGGCTGCGTGGGGGGCGGAGGTGGCGCAAGGAGATCGTGCCGGATTTCCCTACGGGTCACCAGAGGGCGTGCATCCCGGGAATCACTCGAAGGGTGGTCATTGTTGAAGATTGAACGACGCGGGTCTACTGTGGGCTCCGCCACATCTGACAAGTTCCACGTTTGCCGTCCGCTTTTCCCCAGGAGGAACCATGACCATCTTCAGCCGCAAGAACGACGAGGCGCAGACCACCGGCGACACCGCCACCACTTCGGCCGTGGACCCGGCGCTCGCCGCGCTCTCCGGCGAATACGTCATCGACCCCGCGCACACCAGCATCGGCTTCACCGTGCGGCACGCGATGGTCACCAACGTCCGCGGCGCGTTCCAGGAGCACGAGGGCACCCTCACCCTGGACGGCGAGCACCCGGAGAACTCCACGGCCGCCATCGACGTCTCCATGGCCAGCATCGACACCGGCGCCCCGGACCGTGACGGTCACCTGCGCAGCGCCGACTTCTTCGACGCCGAGCAGTTCCCGAAGATGACCTTCCGCTCGACCTCGGCCGAGGAGCGCGGCGGTGACTCGTACCGCATCTCCGGTGACCTGACCATCAAGGACGTCACCAAGCCGCTCACCATCGACCTGGAGTTCAACGGCTCGGCCACCGACCCGTTCGGCAACCAGCGCGTCGGCTTCGAGGGCACCGCCGAGATGCTGCGCTCCGACTGGGGCCTGACCTACAACGCCGCCCTGGAGACCGGTGGCGTGCTGGTCGGTGACAAGCTCAAGCTCACCTTCGACATCTCCGCGATCAAGAAGGCCCCCGAGGCCGCCTGAGACCGCCGCTGAAAAGGGTGATGCCCCCGGACCTGACAGATGTCCGGGGGCATCACCCATGGGGGTCCGCGTAGCTGGTCAGGCGGCCCGGTAGGCCGCCGTCAGCTTGGCGACGGCGCCGGTCAGATCACCGGTCAGCAGCAGATGGTCCGCGTCGGCGAACGGCTTGGCCGACGCCTGGGTGAGGTGCGAGCCGATCTTCTGCTGCACCAGCAGCCGGGCCTGGCCGACGAGCGCCTTGCCCTGGGCCGACGAGCCCTGGCCCAGCCGCTCCAGCACCTGCGCCGCGATGCCGATCGCGCCGAGCGTCAACTGCCCTCCCGCCGGAGGCGACTTGAGCGTCGTCAGACCCCAGCCGTACGGGAACTGCGGGTCGTACGAGGCGTCGCCGACGTTGATCGGCAGCTGCGCCTCCGACTTCGGCCAGGTGAGCGGCAGTTGGCCGGTGAAGGCCCGCTTGCCGTAGAGGACGTCGGCGACGCCGTCGCCCTCCGTGCCCGGCAGGAACGAGGCGACCAGCGCGTCGATCTCGCCGAGCTGGTCACCGATGAGCTGCGGCCGGCCGGCCACCACGAGCACGGCGCACTTCATCGCGGCGCACACCGTGTCGACGGCCTTCCTGTCGGCGGCCGACAGCGCGAGCGTGTGCCCGTTGCCGACGTCCCCGACGCCTTCCGCGTACGGCTGCTCACCGACGACGACCACACCCACGTCGTAGCCGCTCGTCGGCGCCGAAGCGTCCTTCGAGTAGCTGATGTCGGTGCCGGGCGCCGCCTTCTTCATGCCCTGGAGGATGGTCGTGCCGCCGGTGGTGGTGTTGCCCGACGCGCCCTGCCAGGTGACGGACCAGCCGCCCATCTGGTTGCCGATGTCGTCGGCGTTGGAGCCGGCCACGTACACCTTCTGCGAAGGCTTCAGCGGCAGGACCTTGCCGTCGTTCTTCAGCAGCACCTGCGACTCGGCCGCGGCCTGGCGGGCCACCGCGCGGTGTTCCGGCGAGCCGATCTTGGAGATGTTCGAGGTGTCCGAGTAGGGCTTCTCGAAGAGACCGAGCTTGAACTTCTGCGTCAGGATGCGCGAGACGGCGTCGTCGATCCGGGAGACCGGGATCCGGCCCGCCGTCACCTCGTCCTGGAGGGTCGCGGTGAAGTCCTTGTACGCCGTCGGCACCATGATCATGTCGAGGCCCGCGTTGACCGACGTACGGACGTCGCTCGGGTAGTCACCGGGGATCTGGTCGATGGCCGCGTAGTCGCTGATGACGAAGCCGTCGAAGCCCAGCTTGTCCTTCAGCTCACCGTTGATCATGTCGCCGCGGGCGTGCATCTTGACCGCGCCCTTGCCGTCGCCGGTGATGTCCAGCGAGGAGTACGACGGCATCACCGTTCCGACACCGCGCTTGACGGCGTCCTTGAACGGCGCCAGGTGGATGTCCTGGAGCTCTTGGGGCGTGACGGTCGTGACGCCCTGGTCGAGCGTGTACGTACCGCTGGTGGACGAGCCGTAGGAGGTGCCGCCGTCACCGACGAAGTGCTTGGCCGTGGCCAGCACCTTGTCGTCGCGGTCGAGGTCCTTGCCCGAAGGGTCGCCCTGCATGCCGTTGACGACGGTCTCCATGGAGGAGACGAGCGCCGGGTCCTCGCCGAACGTCTCGTACGTACGGCCCCAGCGTTCGTCGCGTCCCACGCACAGGCACGGCGCGAAGTCCCACGGGATGCCGGTGGCGCGCACCTCGCTCGCCGTCACGGCGCCGGTCTTCTCGGCCAGCGCCGGGTCGCGGGTCGCTCCCAGGCCGATGTTGTGCGGCATCAGGGTCGCGCCGACCACGTTGTTGTGGCCGTGCACCGCGTCCACGCCGTAGATCAGCGGGATCTGGAAGCGGGTGGCCTGGGCGCGCAGCTGGTAGCCGTCGACCATCTTGGCCCACGCCTCAGGGGTGTTGGGCGTCGGGACCGAACCGCCGCCGGAGAGCAGCGAGCCGAGGTCGTAGGCGGCGATGTCGCCCTGCGAGGTGAGCGCGTTGCGCTCGGCCTGGGTCATCTGACCGGCCTTCTCGGCGAGCGAGAGCCGCGACACGAGGTCGGCGACGCGCTTCTTCACGGGCAGCTTCGCGTCGAGGTACGGCAGCCCGTGGGCGTCGATGACGACCTGCGGCTGTTCGAGCGGCGCCTTGGCGCCGGTGACGGTGAGCTTGAGCGGTACGGTCTCGGCGCTCTCGGCCGTCTTGTCCTTGACCGTCGCGACCCGCACGGTCTGCGAGCTGCCCGAGGCCGCGCCGGCCGGGAAGGTGACGGTGCCGGAGACCGGGGTGTAGTCCTTGCCCGCCTCGGCGGTGCCGCCCTCGGTGGTGTAGTCGACGGTGACGGGCTCGGTGGCCGGCACGGCGCCGGTCGTCGCGAGGGAGATCTTCACGTCGGCCGTGCCGCCCTCGGCGACCGGGTAGACCGCCGCGTCGGTGGAGACGGACGCGTTCAGGGTCGCGTCGGGCTTGCCGTACAGCTCCATGCCGTCGACGGCGAACGTGCCAGGACCGCCGACGGGCAGGGTGAAGGCGTACCCCCACATCTCGGTCAGTCCGAGCACATGGTCGATGCCGCCGACCGGCTGGTAGTCGGTGCGGTACCGGAAGGCGGAGAAGGGGATCTCCACCTGGTGCCAGCCGGCCCAGTCGTCGGTGAAGGACGTCGTCCACAGCTCGGACGCCTCGCCGTTGGCGCCGCCGTCCTTGAGCTCGAAGCTGATCTTCTTGCCCTGGCCCTGCGGCAGTTCCACCGGATTCTGGCCGTACCACCAGAAGCGGACGCCGCCGTGCGCCGACCAGTCCTGGGCTGGCCGGTCGTACGCGAAGTCGTGGCTGAAGCCGCCGTATCCGCTGATGTCGTAGCTGCCTTCGAGCGCCTTGGCGCCCTGCGGCGCGTCGGCGCGCTCGGCGAACTTCAGGGTGGGCGGGTCGTCGGCGTCGCCGCCCCAGGTGAACAGGCCGTCGGCGGGCGGCGAAGCGAAGGGCACCTCGCCCTCGTAGTTGTCGACGGCCACCGGCGCCGGGTCGGCTGCCGCCGCCGCACCGGCGGCGGCGCTCGTCCCCGCGCCGGCGAGCGGCAGCAGCCCGGCGATGACGGCCGCTGCGACCAGCGCCGCCGTTCTGCCGGGTCTGACACGTTTGCGTAGCATTGCGGCTCCTCTGATATGTCGTTGTTTCTTCTCGGCCCCTCCCGGGGCGGGGCTCAAGGGGCCGACTGGCGTACGACGAGTTCGGTGGCCAGGACGACAGGCTCCTCCGGTGCCCGCGCCCCGCCCAGATGGGCGAGCAGCATCCGCGCGGCCGTCTCACCCATCCGGTGGACCGGCTGGCGGACCGTGGTGAGCGGCGGATCGGTGTGCTGGGCCATCGCGATGTCGTCGAAGCCGACCACGGCGATGTCGCCGGGGACGGTGCGTCCGGCGGCCCGCAGGGCGCGCAGCGCGCCGGAGGCGCTGACGTCGTTGTGCGCGAAGACGGAGTCGAACTCGGCGCCCTCCGCGAGGAGTTTCTCCACGGCGAGCCGTCCCGACAGCTCGGTGAAGTCCCCCACGGCCACCTGGTGCCCCGGCAGGATCTCGTGGAAGCCGCGGAGCCGGTCCCGTACGCAGGGGAAGTGCGTGGGGCCCGTGACGACCAGCGGCCTGGTGCGCCCGGTCGCGCGCAGATGGCGCGCGGCCGACGCGCCGCCCTCGTAGTTGGTGGTCACCACGGAGGGGAAGTCCGGGTGCTGGCCGCGGTCGTCGATCAGGACGACCGGCAGTCCCTTGCGGTGCATCGCGGCGATGGTGTCGAGGGTGTTGTCGGGTTCGACTACTAGAAGGCCGTCGAAGGCGCGGGCCGACACCTGGCTGGTGAAGCGGTCGACGGACTCGGCGCCGCGGTTGCAGGTGAACAGCAGCAGGCCGTAGCCGGCGGCCTCGACGGTGTCGACCACGCCCTGGAGCACTTCGCCGATCCACGGCCAGGTCAGCGAAGGGACCAGCATGCCGATCGTCCGGCTGCTCCCCCGTGCCAGTCCGACAGCACCTGAGCTGGGCACATAGCCGAGCTGCGCGATCACGGCGCGGACCCGGGCGGCGGTCGGACCGCCCACCTCGCCCTTGGTGTTGACGACCCGGGAGACGGTGGTCTTGCTGACGCCGGCCTCGCGGGCGACATCGGCGATCGTGACGCGCATCGGGCCTCCGCTCCGTGGGGGAACCGCTGCCGGTACCGGTTCCGGAACCGGTACCGGTGTTGGGCGGTGAGTTAACCGGCGCACAACACCGCCGTCAATACTTCACACCCACATTGGTCCGAACCTTTGTTACGTACATGTCTAGCCCCAGGTCAGGGGCGCAGCAGGGGTGTTGTGCGTTCAGCCTTTGAATACGCAACCTCTTGACGGGAGTTCATCAGGGCAGTTCACTCACGCCGCAGCACCACGCAGCACCCCCCACAACTGTGCCGAGAAGGGCAGCGACCCCATGACCAGATCGTCGAGAGCGACAGGACGAACGGGCACCCGAGGGCGGCTGGTGAGACTCCTGCTGACCGGGGCGCTCGCCACGGCCGGCCTCACCGGGCTGACGGCAGGCAACGCGCAGGCCGCGGGCGAGCCGGTGAACATCTGGCTGACGACCACCGACGACGCGGGCGGACGCCATGTCACCCGCGGTCTCCAGCAGCAGACGCCCGTCAACTTCCAGTCGGGCAGCGGCGGCAGCGGTACCAACATCACCGTCGACGAGAACACCAAGTACCAGCAGTTCTCCGGCGGCGGCGCCTCGTTCACCGACACCGCCGCCTGGCTGATGAACAGCAGTGGGGCGCTCTCCCAGGCGACCCGCGACGACACGATGCGCAAGCTGTTCTCGCCGACCGACGGCATCGGACTGAGCTTCCTGCGCAACCCGATGGGCGCGTCCGACCTGGCGCGCAACAGCTACAGCTACGACGACCTGCCGGCCGGGCAGACCGACCCGACCCTGGCGAAGTTCTCCATCGCGCACGACCAGGCCGACGTGCTGCCGCTCACCAAGCAGGCGAAGCAACTCAACCCGAGCGCCAAGGTGATGGCGGTGCCGTGGAGCGCGCCGCCGTGGATGAAGGACAACGACGCCTTCAGCCAGGGCTGGCTGGAGTCGCAGTACTACGGCGCCTACGCGCAGTACTTCGTGAAGTACATCCAGGCCTACCAGGCGGCCGGTGTGCCGATCGACTACATCTCGGCCCAGAACGAGCCCACCTGCTGCGGCGGTTACCCGTCGATGCAGTGGAACGGCTCGGGTCTCGCGTACTTCACCAAGACCAATCTGCTGCCGGCGCTGCACAGCGCGAATCTGAACACCAAGGTCCTGGCGCTGGACTGGAACCCGGACTCGTACGCCGGTTACGCGGCGCCCACGGTGGACGACGCGGCGATCCGCACCGACCCCAACTTCGGCGGGATCGCCTACCACGGCTACACCGGCGGCATCGACATCCAGACGACGATCCACAACCAGTACCCCGACGTGCCCGCGTTCGACACGGAGCACTCCGGCGGTACGTGGATCGGCAACCAGCAGCAGGAGGACATGAACAACCTGTTCGACTACACCCGCAACTGGGGTCAGAGCTTCGTCAAGTGGAGCCTGGCGGTCGACCAGAACATGGGCCCGCACAACGGCGGTTGCGGCACCTGCACCGGGCTGATCACCGTGAACAACGGGGGCAGCAGGAGCGGCCAGGTCGACTACACCGTCGAGTACTACACCATGGGTCATCTGACCAAGTTCGTGAAGACCGGCGCCCGCCGGATCGCCTCCACGGACACCTCGGCCGTTCGTAACGTCGCCTGGCAGAACCCGGACGGCTCCAAGGCGCTCATCGCGTACAACAACAACGCGGGCGCGCAGCAGATCCGGGTCAACTGGGGCGGGCAGAACTTCTCGTACTCGCTGCCCGGCAAGACGTCGGCGACCTTCACCTGGGCGGGTACGCAGAGCGGCAGCACCCCGGCGCAGACCGGCACGATCACCGGTCTCGGCGGCAAGTGCCTCGACGTGGCGGGCGGTCAGAGCGCCAACGGGACCGCCGTGCAGATCTACGGCTGCAACGGCTCGGCCGCGCAGCAGTGGTCGGTGAAGACCGACGGCTCCGTGCAGTCGCTCGGCAAGTGCCTCGACGTGAACGCCGCCTCGACGGCCAACGGCGCCAAGGTCCAGCTGTACGACTGCAACGGGTCGGCGGCGCAGCAGTGGAGACTTGAGTCCGCGGGCGATCTCGTCAACGCGGGCGCGAACAAGTGCCTCGACGTCACGGGCAACACGTCGGCCGACGGCGCCAAGACCCAGCTGTGGACGTGCACCGGAGCCGCCAACCAGAAGTGGCAGCTCCGGTAGTCCGTCAGCCCGGCATCGTCCGGCACCGCGGGCCGGGGCGGACCGCGCGGGGTGCGCCTACTCCGCCGGTTCGACCCCGGCCCGCAGCAGTCCGAACGTGTACGCGTCCTCCAGCGCCTGCCAGGACGCGGAGATCACGTTCTCGGCGACGCCGACCGTCGCCCATTCGCTGGTGCCGTCCGAGGTGGTGACCAGCACCCGGGTGGTGGATTCGGTGCCGTGCCTGCCCTCCAGGATGCGCACCTTGTAGTCCACGAGCTGGAGCTTGGCGAGCTGCGGGTAGATCCGCTCAAGACCGACCCGCATGGCCCGGTCCAGCGCGTTGACCGGGCCGTTGCCCTCCGCCGTCGCGACGATCCGCTCGCCCTTGGCCCACAGCTTCACCGTCGCCTCGTTGGCGTGCGTGCCGTCGGGGCGGTCCTCGACGATGGCGCGCCAGGACTCGGTGCGGAAGTAGTTACGGACCCGGCCCTCCAGCTCCTCGCGCAGCAGCAGCTCGAAGGACGCGTCGGCCGCCTCGTACGTGAACCCCTGGAGTTCCCGCTCCTTGACGCGCCTGACGACCCGGCCGACCATGTCGCGGTCGTCGCCGAGGTCGATGCCGAGTTCCTTGCCCTTGAGCTCGACGGACGCGCGCCCCGCCATGTCGGAGACCAGCATCCGCATGGTGTTGCCGACCGCCTCGGGGTCGATGTGCTGGTACAGGTCGGGGTCGACCTTGATCGCCGAGGCGTGCAGGCCGCCCTTGTGCGCGAAGGCCGAGACCCCGACGTACGGCTGGTGCGTGGAGGGCGCCAGATTGACGACCTCGGCGATGGCGTGCGAGATCCGGGTCATCTCGGCGAGCGCGCCGTCGGGCAGCACCCGCTTGCCGTACTTCAGCTCCAGCGCGGCGACGACCGGGAAGAGGTTGGAGTTGCCGACCCGCTCGCCGTAGCCGTTGGCGGTGCACTGGACGTGGGTGGCGCCCGCGTCCACGGCGGCGAGGGTGTTGGCGACGGCGCAGCCCGTGTCGTCCTGGGCGTGCATACCGAGCCGGGCGCCGGTGTCGGCGAGCACGGTCGCCACGACGGCCTGGACCTGGGCGGGCAGCATCCCGCCGTTGGTGTCGCAGAGCACCACGACATCGGCGCCGGCCTCGGCGGCGGCCCGTACGACGGACTTCGCGTACTCCGGGTTGGCCCGGTAGCCGTCGAAGAAGTGCTCACAGTCCACGAAGACCCGCCGGCCCTGCTCGCGCAGGAAGCTGACGGTGTCGCGGACCATCGCCACGTTCTCGTCCAGCGTGGTGCGCAGCGCGAGTTCGACATGGCGGTCGTGCGCCTTGGCGACCAGCGTGACCACCGGGGCCCCGGACTCCACGAGCGCCTTGACCTGCGGGTCGTCGGCCGCCTTAGCGCCCGGCCTGCGGGTGGCGCCGAAGGCGACGAGCTGGGCGTGCTTGAAGTCGATCTCCTGCTGGGCGCGGGCGAAGAACTCCGTGTCCCGCGGGTTCGCGCCGGGCCAGCCGCCCTCGATGAACCCCACGCCGAACTCGTCCAGGTACCGGGCGATGGTGAGCTTGTCGGCGACCGTCAGATTGATGCCTTCGCGCTGCGCGCCGTCACGCAGGGTCGTGTCGAAGACGTGGAAACTGTCGTCGCTCGCTGTGGGCCCCGTGGAATCCGTGGACTGCGTGGTCATGCTGTTGCTCCCTGTCGAGTGGATGGTCTGGCTCCACTTGCTCCATCTTCGCGTGCGGCTCGTCTCCGGTCGGGGTGGGGCCGGAAAACGAAAAAACCCCTCGCGGGTGCGAGAGGTCTGCGCGCGGGTCTGGGGCAGGATGCCCGCTTCGTACGTCGTGGTACGGAGCGGTCACCGCGGACCGGCGCGCTTGCAGCCAATAATCATGGCGAACGAGAGCACGAGCCGATTTTCGCACGCCTTCCCGCTTTGGGAAGGGGTGTCTCACGATGCGGTCGGCCCGGCGGTGACCTGCGGCCGCGCCGGTACGGGTACCGGCGCGGCCGACAGCGGCGCGATCGGCCGGACACTCCCTAGGCGACGGGGTGCAGCCAGCCGTGGGCGTCGGGGGCGGCGCCCGTCTGGAGGTCGAGCAGCGCCTTGCGCAGCTTCATCGTGACCTCGCCGGGCTGTCCGTCCCCACCGACCGTCCAGCCGCCGCTCGCCGAGCGGACCGTGCCGACGGGGGTGATGACGGCGGCGGTGCCGCACGCGAAGACCTCGGTCAGGGTGCCGTTCGCGTCGTCCCTGCGCCACTCGTCGACGGAGATCTTGCCCTCCTCGACCTGGTAGCCCAGATCGGCGGCGATCCGACTCACCGAGTCCCGGGTGACACCGGCCAGCAGCGAGCCGGTCAGCGCCGGGGTCATCAGCCGGTCGCCGTAGACGAAGAACAGGTTGTTGGTCCCCATCTCCTCGACCCACTTGCGCTCGATGGCGTCGATCCAGACGACCTGGTCGCAGCCGTGCTTGGTGGCCTCGGCCTGGGCGATGAGGGACGCGGCGTAGTTGCCGCCCGCCTTCGCCTCGCCGGTGCCGCCGGGCGCCGCGCGCACGTACTCCTCGGAGAGCCAGACGGAGACGGGCTTCACACCGCCGCTGAAGTACGCGCCGGCGGGCGAGGCGATGACCATGAAGAGGAACTCGTTGGCGGGCCGGACGCCGACGCCGACCTCCGTGGCGAACATGAAGGGCCGCAGGTAGAGGGATTCCTCACCCGTGCCGGGCACCCAGGCGCTGTCCTGCTTGATGAGCGCGTCCACGGCGCCGACGAACAGCTCCTCGGGCAGCTGGGGCATGGCCATCCGGCGGGCCGAGCGCTGGAAGCGGCGGGCGTTCTGCTCGGGCCGGAAGGTGGCGACGGAGCCGTCGGCCTGGCGGTACGCCTTGAGCCCTTCGAAGATGGTCTGCGCGTAGTGCAGCGTCATGTTCGCCGGGTCGAGCGAGAGCGGCGCGTACGGCACCAGCTCCGCGTCGTGCCAGCCGCGGCCCTCGGTCCACTTGACCGTGACCATGTGGTCGGTGAAGTAGCGCCCGAAGCCGGGGGCGGCCAGGATGCGGTCCCGCTCCGCTTCGGTGACGAGGTTGGCTGAGGGCTTGAGCTCGATCGTGGGCGTGGTCATGAATACTCGTCCTTCACCTGTCGTGTGTGACGGACCGCGCTCACGTCGCTACTTCTACTAGGACGTCCGAGCATTCCCGCATGCCGCGGCCCACAGCGATTATCGCCTGCGGGGAACCGTACGGGGAACGAGGTGAGTGCGGCCTGTGGATGATGTGTGTCTCACCCGGGGCCGCACAGCGCAGCCGCCGGGTCAGCGGGACCCGGCGGCTGTCGAAGGATGATCGGCCGGGTCAGCTCGCTACTCGTACGACGAGCGCGTCGCCGATCTCGGCGGTCGTGCGCGCCGTACCGTCCCTGGCCTCCAGGTCGGCGGCGACGGCGTCCTCGACCCGGACGGCCTCCGGCTCGAAGCCGAGGTGCCGCAGCAGCAGCGCGACGGAGAGCACGGTGGCCGTGGGGTCGGCCTTGCCCTGTCCCGCGATGTCCGGCGCCGAGCCGTGGACCGGCTCGAACATGGAGGGGAAGGTGCGGTCCGGATTGATGTTCGCGGACGCCGCGAGGCCGATACCGCCGCTGATGGCGGCGGCGAGGTCGGTGAGGATGTCACCGAAGAGGTTGTCGGTGACGATCACGTCGAACCGCTCGGGCTGGGTGACGAAGAAGATCGTCGCCGCGTCGACGTGCAGATAGTCGGTGGTGACCTCGGGGAACTCCTGGCCCACCCGGTCGAAGATGTTCTTCCACAGGTGGCCCGCGTAGACGAGGACGTTGTTCTTGTGGACCAGCGTCAGCTTCTTGCGCGGACGGGCCGCGGCACGCGCGTAGGCGTCCCGGACGACCCGCTCGACGCCGTACGCCGTATTGAGGCTCACCTCGGTGGCCACCTCGGCGGGCGTTCCGGTGCGCAGCGAACCGCCGTTGCCCGTGTACGGGCCTTCGGTGCCCTCGCGGACGACGACGAAGTCGATCTCGGGCCGGCCGGCCAGCGGGGTCCCGGTGTTGGGGAACAGCTTCGACGGCCGCAGGTTCACGTAGTGGTCGAAGGCGAACCGCAGCTTCAGCAGCAGCCCGCGCTCCAGCACGCCGGACGGGACCGAGGGGTCACCGATCGCGCCGAGCAGGATCGCGTCGTGGGACTTGAGCGCTTCGAGGTCGGCGTCCGGGAGGGTCTCCCCCGTCCGGTGCCAGCGGCGCGCGCCGAGGTCGTACTCCTTGGTCTCCAGCTTCACATCCTGCGGGAGGACGGAACTCAGGACCTTCAAGCCCTGGGCCACGACCTCCTGACCGATGCCGTCACCGGGGATCACTGCGAGATTGATGCTGCGAGACATGACGAGCACCCTAGCCCTCGTCCCATGGAATGACACCGGGTGTCCAGCAAGTGGACACTCCGGGTGCTCCGGGAGGGTCCCGTTAGGCCGGTCGGCCGGTCCGGACACCCGGCCGACGGGCCCTCGGTGAGCTGCGGAAGGACCGCGACATCGACTTCGTCGTGGTCTTCTTCCACCACTGCGCCTTCTCGACGACCGACGCGCACGCGTCGGAGGGCGGGGTGCGCGACGGCGTCGTGTACGTCACGGCGGGCGGCGCGGGCAAGGGGCTCTACGACTCCCCGGCCCCCGACAGCTACGAGCGGCATGTCTCCGACCAGGAGAGCGTGCCCTCGTACCACTGGAAGCAGGGCGGCGAGAAGGTCACCGAGACCGTGGAGTGGTCACGGGTGCGCTACACCGGATTCTCGTTCCTGGCCGTCGAGGTGACGGGCGGGAACCGGCCGCGGCTCGATGTCTCGGCGCTGGCCGAGAGCGGCAAGCGGGTGGATCACTTCACGATCACCCGCTGACCGCCGCAGGACGAGAGGGCCGGTCTCAGTGACCGGTCGAGCCGCCGTTGTCCCTGCAGTCGAGGGCGCGCTGGAGGGCGGCGGCGGCGTTCTTGCGGTCGGACTCGCTGCTGCGGGGAGTGTGACGGACGCGACGGACGGCAGTCTCGGCCATGATGATCGACTCCTTGAGATAGCTGAAGCCACGCGGTGGGGCCGCGTGATGCATCTGCGAGGTGCCGGATGGGGCGGGGGCCGTACACCGCAGGGGTTGCCTGCTCGGGTGGTCGGCCGCATCCGCCGTTCGCTGATAGAGCGAGACGTTCGGCTCTTCCAAGCTAAGTGAGCCGGGCCGCTGTGTCTGCACAATTACTCGGACTTCCTACTATCTGAGACGGGACCGCGTCCGCTTCCCCGCTCCGTCGCCCTTCACTCCCCCGGTCGGCGGCCGTTTTCGCCCGGGAGAGCGGGGCACCCGAGCAGCGGAGGTCAACAACGATGAACGCACGGACGATGACGCTCGGTGGCCGCGGCAAGGCCCGGCAGGCGGCGAACAGCTCAGCCATGGACATGGCCGCCCGGTGGGGCTTCGCGGCGCGCGGGGTGATCTACCTGCTCATCGGGATACTCGCGCTGCAGATCGCCTTCGGCGGCGGCGGCGAACAGGCGGACCGCGGCGGCGCGCTCGCCGAGATAGCCAAGAAACCCCTGGGCTCGGTCATGCTCTGGATCCTCGGGATCGGCCTGGTCGGGATGGCGCTCTGGCGCCTCTCGGAGGCGCTGTTCGGCGCCGCGGGCGAGGACGGAAAGAAAGCGACGAAGCGGCTGATGTCGGCCGGACGCTTCGTCTTCTACGGATTTGTCGCCTACTCGGTGCTGGCGTTCGCCGTCGGCGGCAAGAGCAGCGGCAGCGGGTCCAGCGACCAGCAGTCGCAGGACATCACCGCACGGGCGATGGAATGGCCGGGCGGACGCTGGATCGTGGGGATCGTCGGGGTGGCCATCGCCGTCGCCGGCGTGTGGATCGGGGTGCGTGCCGCGATGCGCAAGTTCCACAAGCGGCTGAAGCTGGCCGAGATGTCGCGCAAGGCCCGGCAGTTCGTGGACGTGACGGGTGTGGGCGGCGGCCTCGGCCGCGGCTTCCTCTTCGCCGCGATCGGGGTGTTCGTGGTCCAGGCGGCCGTCGAGTACAAGCCCGACAAGGCCAAGGGGTTCGACGACACCCTGCGCTCGTTCACCGACACCCCGGCAGGCCCCTGGCTGCTGGCGGTCGTCGCCGTCGGCCTGGTGCTGTTCGGGGTCTTCTCGTTCGGGATGGCGCGCTGGCGCCGGGTGTGACGGCCGCGCGGCCCGACGGCCGCGCGCGGACGGTGTGAGGTACGGGGACCGCCCCCGTACCGGCGGGGGGCGCCGGTACGGGGGCGGAGCTGTGGGTACGGGCGGGACCGTCAGCCCATGTGCGGGTAGCGGTAGTCCGTCGGTGAGACCAGCGACTCCTTGATGGCGCGGGTCAGCGTCCAGCGCATCAGGTTCTGCGGGGCGCCCGCCTTGTCGTTGGTGCCGGAGGCGCGCCCGCCGCCGAAGGGCTGCTGGCCGACCACGGCACCGGTCGACTTGTCGTTGATGTAGAAGTTGCCCGCCGCGTAGCGCAGCTTGTCCATCGCGTGGGCCGCAGCCGCGCGGTCGTTGGCGATGATCGAGCCGGTCAGTGCGTACTTGGAGACGGACTCCATCTGGTCGAGCACCGACTCGTACTGCGCGTCGTCGTAGACGTGCACGGCCAGGATCGGGCCGAAGTACTCGGTCGTGAAGACCTCGTTCTCCGGGTCGGTGCAGACGATCACCGTCGGCCGGACGAAGTAGCCGACCGAGTCGTCGTAGGTGCCGCCGGCCACGATGGTGCAGCTCGGGTCGGCGGCGGCGCGGTCGATGGCGGCCTTGTTCTTGGCGAAGGCGCGCTCGTCGATGACGGCGCCGATGAAGTGCGACAGGTCGGTCACGTCGCCCATGGCGATGCCGTCCACCTCGGCGGCGAACTCGTCCTTGAAGCCGTCGTTCCAGATGGAGGCCGGGACGTAGGCGCGGGACGACGCCGAGCACTTCTGGCCCTGGTACTCGAAGGAGCCGCGGGTCAGCGCGGTCTTCAGCACGGCGCGGTCGGCGCTCGGGTGTGCGACGACGAAGTCCTTGCCGCCCGTCTCGCCCACGATCCGCGGGTAGTTGCGGTACTTCTCGATGTTGTTGCCGACCGTCTTCCACAGGTGCTGGAAGGTCGGGGTCGATCCGGTGAAGTGGATACCGGCCAGCTCGGGGTGGTTCAGGGCGACGTCGGAGACGGCGATGCCGTCGCCCGTCACCAGGTTGATGACGCCCTTCGGCAGTCCGGCCTCCTCCAGCAGCTCCAGCAGCAGGACGGCGGCGAGGGTCTGCGTCGGGGACGGCTTCCAGACGACGACGTTGCCCATCAGCGCGGGCGCGGTGGGCAGATTGCCCGCGATGGCGGAGAAGTTGAACGGCGTGATCGCGTAGACGAAGCCTTCGAGCGGCCGGTGGTCGAGCCGGTTCCACACACCGGGCGCGTTGGCGGGCGGCTGCTCGGCCAGCAGGTCACGGGCGTACGAGACGTTGAAGCGCCAGAAGTCGACCAGCTCGCAGGGACAGTCGATCTCCGCCTGCTGGGCGGTCTTCGACTGGCCGAGCATGGTCGCGGCCGCCAGGGTCTCGCGCCAGGGGCCCGAGAGCAGTTCGGCGGCGCGCAGGATGATCGCGGCGCGGTCGTCGAAGGCCATGGCCCGCCAGGCGGGGGCGGCGGCGAGCGCGGCGTCGACCGCGTCCTGGGCGTCCTGCTCGGTGGCGCCGGCGAAGGTGCCGAGGACGGCCTTGTGGTTGTGCGGCTGTACGACGTCGACGCGCGCGCCGCCGCCCATCCGCTTCTCGCCGCCGATGGTCATCGGCAGGTCACGGGGGTTCTCGGCGAGTTCCCTGAGCTTGGTCTCAAGACGGGCGCGCTCGGCGGAGCCGGGGGCGTAGCCGTGCACCGGTTCGTTGACCGGGGCGGGAACCTGGGTCACAGCGTCCATGGGGCCGTATCTCCTTCAGATCTGTACGTCGGTCGGGGGCGCGACAGGGCGGTTCAGCCGCGGCTGACCAGCGAACGCAGGAAGAACGCGAGGTTGGCGGGGCGCTCGGCGAGGCGGCGCATGAAGTATCCGTACCAGTCGGTGCCGTAGGCGATGTAGACACGCATCCGGTGGCCTTCGGCCGCCAGCCGGTACTGCTCGGTCTCACGGATCCCGTAGAGCATCTGGAACTCGTACTCGTCGAGCTTGCGCCCCGCGCGCCTGGCCAGCTCCTGGGCGATGGTGATGATGCGCGGGTCGTGGGAGCCGACCATCGGGTAGCCGTCGCCCTCCATCAGGATGCGCAGGCTGCGGACGTACGCCTTGTCGACCTCGCCCTTGTCCTGGTACGCGACGGAGGCGGGCTCCTTGTAGGCGCCCTTGACCAGCCGCACCCGGGATCCCGCCGCGGCGAGGGCGCGGCAGTCGTCCTCGGTGCGGAACAGGTACGACTGGACGACGGCGCCGGTCTCGGGGAAGTTCTCGCGCAGCGCGGCATGGATGGCGAGGGTCGAGTCGACCGTCGTGTGGTCCTCCATGTCGAGGGTGACCGTGGTGCCGATCCGGGCGGCGGCCTCGACGACCATCGTGACGTTCTTCAGCGCCAGGTCGTGCCCGCCGGGCAGCGCCTGGCCGAAGGAGGACAGCTTCACCGACATCTCGGCGCGCGGGCCGAGGTTGAGCGGGGCGAGCGCGTCGATCAGCCGCAGGTACGCGTCCCTGGCACGGCGCGCCTCGGCGGGCTCCGTGATGTCCTCGCCGAGGACGTCGAGGGTGACCTGGAGGCCGCGGTCGGCCATCTCCGAGATGACCGGGGCGGTCGCCTCGACCGACTCGCCGGCGATGAAGCGCTCGACGACGGGCTTGGTGACGGGCGCGGCCGAGACGGCACGGCGCAGCCGGTCGCTGCGCGAAGCGGCGAGAATCACGGGACCCAGCACAGGGCACCTCCACGGTGGGATCGGGCACGGCGAACCACTGTGAAATCTACGGAGCGCTCCGGTCCTCTGCCATCGACAGCTGTCACGCATCCGGCTCCCCGGTCTCAGACATATGTCTGAAGACGGTGCGAGAATGGCCGGGTGAAGGGCGATTACCAGGATCTGGTCGACGAGATCTCCGCGCTGCTCGGGGTGCCGGCGACGCTGGAGAACCGCGACTTCGGCCTGATCGCCTTCGGCGCGCACGACAGCGAGGACGACGCGGCGATGGACCCGGTCAGGACCCGGTCGATCCTGACGCGCGGCTCCACCCCCGCCGTCCGCGCCTTCTTCGAGGGGTTCGGCATCGCGCGGGCCACCGGGCCCGTCCGGGTCCACGCGGCGCCCGAGGCGGGGGTCTTCCGGGGCCGGATCTGTCTGCCGGTGCGCCACCGGGGCATGGTCCTCGGCTACGTCTGGCTGCTGGACGACTCCGATCCGGGCCCCGACGACGCGCGTCTCGCGGCGGCCATGCAGGTGACCGCCCGGATCGGCGATCTGCTGGCCGACGAGGTGAAGGCGGGCACGGACCTCGCACGGGAGCTGGCGGCCGTACTGCTCTCGGAGCCCGGCTGGCAGCGCGAGATGGCGACCGCGACGCTGCGCACCGCGATGGGCCCGAGCGCCGACGGCCCCCATGTGGTGCTGTGTGTGACGCCGTGGCGCGGCGAGGACCCGCCCGTCCGCTCGGTACCGGGGACGGCGGCGCTGTGCGCCCTGCCGTACGGGGCCGACGCCCGGGCGCTGGCCGTGCTGGTGCGGCTGCGGGCGGAGGACGCGCTGGATTCGGCGCTCGCCGCGGTGGCCCGGCTGAGCGAGCGCGCGGCAGCGACGGCCGCCGGCGCGTCTGCCGTCCGGCGCGGTCTGTCCGACCTGCCCGCCGCCTGGCGCGAGGCGGCGGGCGCGGCGGCAGCGGCGACGGCCGAGCCCCGGTTCGGCCCGGTGGCCCGCTGGACGGCGATCGGCCCGTACCGCCTGCTGACGGCCCTGCCTCCGGGCGCGGACCCCGCCGTGGTCCCGCTGCTGACCCCCGACCACGCCGAACTGGCGCACACCGCCGAGGTGTTCCTCGACCACGCGGGCCAGGCCGGCCGCACGGCTTCGGCCCTCGGCATCCACCGACAGACGCTGTACTACCGGCTGTCACGGATCGAGCAGCTGACCGGACTCGACCTGGACCAGGGCGAGGACCGGCTGCTGCTGCACATGTCCCTGAAGGCGGCCAGGATCCCGGCGGGGCCTCGGTAGGCGGTTTCGTCAGGCCGCGGGTTTGGTCGCGCGGATCGAGTACAGCAGGGGCAGCCGTGGGTGGCCCGCCGGGAAGCGATAGCCGGCCGGGGTGCCCTCCAGGACCGGGAAGCGCCGGAAGTACGTGACGTCGTGCTCGTGCAGGAACTCGATCCGCAGCCCGGCGGCGGCCAGTGCGGTCACCACCTCGCCGAGCGGGTGCGACCACTGCACGGAGACCGGCTTGTCGAGCGCCGGGCCGTCCGTGTAGGTGTACGGGTTGTCCCAGGTCTGGGCGTCCGCGTCGAAGTAGTCGTACCGCACGCTGCTGCCGTCCTCGGCCAGCATGTCGGGGAACGGGTGGAACTCGGCGAGGTGGAAGACGCCGCCGACGTCGAGCAGCGAGGCGACCACCCGGGCCCAGCGCGGCAGGTCCGGCAGCCACACCAGCGCGCCGAGTCCGGTGCAGACGATGTCGAAGCGCTCGCCGGGCAGCGCCGCCGCCGCGTCGTACACGTCGGAGACGACGAACCGGGCGCGGTCACTCGCGCCGATGTCCTCGGCCAGTGCGCGGGCGGTGCGGACGGCGGGTTCGGAGAAGTCCAGGCCGGTCACCTCGGCGCCGAGCCGGGCCCAGGACAGGGTGTCCTGGCCCATGTGGCACATCAGATGCAGCAGTCGCTTGCCGGTGACGTCACCGACCTCGGCCACCTCGAAATCCCGCAGGGTGGAGCGGCCGGCCCGGAAACCGGCCAGGTCGTAGTGGTCGCTCGCCTCGTGGACGCGTACCCGGTCGTTCCAGTTCTCCAGGTTCTGCCGGAGCCAGTCCGGGGTGGTGTCCTGGTCGGTGCCCGTCGGGGCGGAGTCGCCGTCGCTCATGGCCGCGACCGTACAAGCCGTCCCGGCCGTCCCACATCCGAATATCGGGCTCGCGCCCCCCCCGGTGACGGGCCGTCAGTCGTCCAGACCCGCGATCACCCGCAGGCCGTCCGTCAGGTCCTGGGCGCTGGGCGCCGTCTCCGGGTCGATGAACCACTGCGCCATCACGCCCGCCACCAGCGCCTGGTAGACGAGTCCGACCACGCGGGCCTTCTCGGGCTCCTTCGCCGGGTCGATGCCCTGGAAGATCTCCGCCATACCGTTGCGGCCCTCCACCTGGGGCCCCTTGAGCGCTTCCTTGAACGAGGGCTCCTCGTCGATCCGGGAGATCGTCTCGAACTGGAGCTTCCACAGCGCCCTGCTCGGTTCGAAGTTGCCGATGACCCGCTCCCAGACCGCGCGGAAGTTCTCCATCGGGTCCTTGGGCCGGTCCTCGACCGGCACCTGGGCGTCGATCACGTCCCCCCACTCCTCGGTCACCGCCAGGAAGGCCGCGTTGAGCAGGGCCTCCTTCGATCCGTAGTGGTAGCCGATGGAGGCGAGATTGGTCCCGGACGCCGCCACGATGTCCCGCGCGGTGGTCCTGGCATAGCCCTTTTCGAGCAGGCAGCGCTTGGCGCCGTCCAGCAGATCCTCACGATGTCCCATGTCAGAAGCGTAGCGCCGGATCATACGGACGTCATAGACGAATGTCCTACACGGACGTTCTATACAATCGTTCTAGACATTCGTGTAAGACGCTCGTACAGTTCTGCGCATGACGAACTCCGCCGCACCGCGCGCAGGCCGCAAGGAATGGACCGCCTTCACCGTCCTGTTGCTGCCGCTCCTTCTGGTCTCGATGGACGTCTCCGTCCTCTTCTTCGCGATCCCCTCCATCTCCAGGGAGTTGGACACGACCGCGACCCAGCAGCTGTGGATCATGGACATCTACGGCTTCGCACTCGCCGGGCTGCTCATCACGATGGGCTCCCTCGGTGACCGGATCGGCCGCCGCAAGCTGCTGCTGATCGGCGCCGCCGCCTTCGGTGTCGCCTCGGTCGGTGCGGCCTACGCGCAGAGCGCCGAGATGCTCATCGCCGCGCGTGCCCTGCTCGGTGTCGGCGGGGCCACGCTGATGCCCTCGACCATGGCGCTGGTGCGCAACATGTTCACGGACGACCGGCAGCGCAGTACGGCGATCGGCGTCTGGTCGGGCGCCATGGCCGGCGGAATCGCGCTCGGCTCCGTGCTGAGCGGCGTCATGCTGGACCACTTCTGGTGGGGCTCGGTCTTTCTGATCAATGTGCCGGCGATGCTGCTCCTGCTGGTCCTGGTCCCCCTGGTGGTACCGGAGTTCAAGGATCCGGAGCCGGGCAGATTCGATCTGCTGAGCGTGCCGCTGTCGATGGGCGCGGTACTGCCGCTGGTCTACGCGCTGAAGGAGATCGCCGCGCACGGCTTCGACACGGTCAGGGTGCTGGTGCTCGCCGCCGGTCTCGTCCTCGGCCATCTCTTCGTACGACGGCAGCGCCGCCGTGACGACGCGATGATCAGCCGGGCGCTGTTCCGGGGCCGTGGTTTCGGTGCGGGCGTCGGCCTCAACACCGTCGCGGCTTTCGCCATGATGGGCGCCAACTTCTTCGTCACGCAGTATCTGCAGTCGGTGCTCGGCATGGACACGATGGAGGCGGCGCTGTGGAGCATGGTGCCGTCCCTCGCCATCGGCGCGGCGGCGCCGGTGGCGACCCTGCTCGGCCACAAGACCGACCCGGCCTATGTGGTGTCGGGCGGGTTCGTGATCGCGGCGGCCGGTTTCGGGATCCTCGCCTTCACCGGGACCGACTCACTCGCGGTGGTGCTGGCCGGCTGCGCCGTGATGGGCGCCGGCATCGTCACCGTCATGGCGCTCGTCTCGGACCTGGCACTGGGCTCCGCCCCCGCCGAGAAGGCCGGTTCGGCCGCGTCCCTGATGGAGACGGGGCAGGAGTTCGGCGGGGCGCTCGGCATGGCGGTCCTCGGCAGCGTCGGTACGGCCGTCTACCGCAGGGACGTCGCGGACTCCGTCCCCGCCTCGCTGCCGGCGGGCGCGGCGCACACCGCCGGGGAGACGCTGAGCGGCGCCGCCGCGGTGGCCGGCCAACTGCCGGGCCGGGTGGGGGAATCGCTGCTGGCCGTGGCGCGCGAGGCGTTCGTGCACGGCATGCAGTTCGCCTCGGTCGGCGGGGCCGTGCTGGCGCTCGGCGCCGCTGTGCTCGCCACGACACTGCTGCGCCGGGCGGGGCGGTCCGCGGATCCCGTGGAGGCGCGGCCGCAGACAGAACCGTCGTCGTTCGTCTCCGCCGGCTGACCGGAACACGGCGAAGGGCCCGGCGGATGCCGGGCCCTTCGGTATGACGGGGTGTCCGTCGGTATCAGTCGGTATCAGTCGGTGAGGTTGACCGAACGGGCCGAGGCGGCGCCGATCTCCTCGCCGATCTCCGCGAGGACGTTGGCCGGGACCGTGTCGTCCACGGTGAGCACGACGAGGGCTTCGCCGCCCTCCTCGGCGCGCGAGACCTGCATACCGGCGATGTTCAGCCCGGCCTCGCCGAGGATCCGGCCGACCGTGCCGACCACACCGGGCCGGTCCTCGTAGCGCAGCACGATCATGTGGTCGGCCAGCGCCACATCGACGTCGTAGTCGCCGATAGCGACGACCTTCAGCAGATGCTTCGGGCCGGCCAGCGTGCCGGAGACGGAGACTTCCTCACCGCTCGACAGGGTGCCGCGCACGGTGACCACGTTGCGGTGGTTGGGCGACTCGCTCGACGTGGTGAGCCGGACCTCGACGCCACGCTCCTGGGCGAACAGCGGCGCGTTCACATAGCTCACGGTCTCCGCGACGATGTCCTCGAACACGCCCTTGAGCGCGGACAGTTCGAGCACCTTCACGTCGTGCTGGGTGATCTCGCCGTAGACCTCGACATCGAGCCGCGCGGCGACCTCGCCCGCGAGCGCGGTGAAGATCCGGCCGAGCTTCTCGGCGAGCGGCAGACCGGGACGTACGTCCTGGGCGATGACGCCGCCCTGCACGTTGACCGCGTCCGGCACGAGTTCACCGGCGAGGGCGAGCCGTACGGACTTGGCCACGGCCACGCCCGCCTTCTCCTGCGCCTCGTCGGTGGAGGCGCCGAGGTGCGGCGTGGAGACGACCTGGTCGAACTCGAAGAGCGGGGAGTCCGTGCAGGGCTCCTTCGCGTACACGTCGAGACCGGCGCCCGCGACGCGGCCCTCCTTGAGGGCGGCGGCCAGCGCCGTCTCGTCCACGATCCCGCCACGCGCGGCGTTGACGATGCGCACGGTCGGCTTGACCTTGTGCAGCGCCTCGTCGCCGATCAGACCCAGCGTCTCGGGGGTCTTGGGCAGATGCACCGTGATGAAGTCGGAGACCGCGAGGAGTTCGTCGAGCGTGAGGAGCTTGACGCCCATCTGCGCGGCGCGGGCCGGCTGCACATAGGGGTCGTACGCCACGATGTTCATGCCGAAGGCGGACATGCGCTGGGCGACGAGCACGCCGATCCGGCCGAGGCCGACGACCCCGAGGGTCTTCTCGCTCAGCTCGACGCCGGTGTACTTGGAGCGCTTCCACTCGCCGTTCTTGAGCGCCGCGTTGGCCTGCGGGATGTGCCGGGCCGTGGCGATCAGCAGACCGCAGGCCAGCTCGGCCGCGGTCACGATGTTGGAGGTCGGTGCGTTGACGACCATCACGCCGGCCTTGGTGGCCGCCGACACGTCGACGTTGTCGAGGCCGACGCCGGCTCGGGCGACGACCTTCAACTTGCGCGCCGCGGCTACGGCTTCGGCGTCGACCTTGGTGGCCGAGCGGACGAGGATCGCGTCCACGTCGGCGATGGCGGGCAGCAGTTCCGCGCGGTCGGCGCCGTTGCAGTGCCGGATCTCGAAGTCCGGACCTAGCGCGTCGACAGTGGCGGGCGAAAGCTCTTCAGCGATGAGTACGACAGGTTTCGAGCTCACGTGTGTCCTCACAAGTCCCATTGCGGACGGCCGTCCCGACGGCCGCAGGCGGGTTCTGTCCGCGTGGAAGACGCACGACGCTGTGGGCCTGACGCGTATGTGTTTGGCAGTGTAGTGCTGCCGGGGCAGGCGTCTTCCGAATGCGCGGAATGATCACCCGTACGGGGCGGCCCGACCCGTGGGCCGGGCCGCCCGGGGAGTGTCCGCGACGTATCGTCGTCCGCCCCTCGGGGCGGGGCCGGCGGTGGCTGGTGCGTGCGATCGCAAGGCGTCGGAGTGCCCTTGTAGCGGAGCTACTCGGGCAGTTCGGCAACGCCGCGAGCGTGCGTGCAAGCCGCCGCCGGCCAGACGAGACTGAGCGGACACGACCGCTTACGCCTCTTCGTCGACCCAGCTCATGAGCTTGCGGAGCTCGGCGCCGGTGGTCGCCAGCAGGCTCTCGCTGTCGGCCTTCTTGTACTCGTTGTACTTCTTCAGACCGCCGTGGTACTCGTCCATCCAGTTCTTGGCGAACGAGCCGTCCTGGATCTCGGCCAGGATCTTCTTCATCTCGGCCTTGGTGCCGTCGTTGATGATGCGCGGGCCGCTCACGTAGTCGCCCCACTCGGCGGTCTCCGAGATGGACCAGCGCATCTTCTCCAGGCCGCCCTCGTACATGAGGTCCACGATCAGCTTCAGCTCGTGGAGGCACTCGAAGTACGCGATCTCCGGCTGGTAGCCGGCCTCGGTCAGCGTCTCGAAGCCCGCCTTGACCAGCGCGGCGGTACCGCCGCAGAGCACGGCCTGCTCACCGAACAGGTCGGTCTCGGTCTCCTCGGTGAAGGTCGTCTTGATGACGCCGGCGCGGGTGCCGCCGATGCCCTTCGCGTAGCTGAGGGTCAGCGGGAACGCCTTGCCCGACGCGTCCTGCTCGACGGCCGCGATACACGGCACGCCGCGGCCTTCCTCGTACTGCCTGCGGACCAGGTGACCCGGGCCCTTGGGCGCGACCATGCAGACGTCGACATTGGCCGGCGGCTTGATGAAGCCGTAGCGGATGTTGAGGCCGTGGCCGAAGAACAGCGCGTCGCCGTCCTTCAGATGGTCCTTGATGGACTTCTCGTAGATCTCGCCCTGCAGCGGGTCCGGGACGAGGATCATGATGACGTCGGCCTCTTCGGCCGCTTCCTCGACCGAGACCACGCGCAGGCCCTGCTCCTCGGCCTTCGCCTTGGACTTCGAGCCCTCGTGCAGACCGACGCGGACGTCGACACCGGAGTCGCGCAGCGACAGCGCGTGGGCGTGGCCCTGGCTGCCGTAGCCGATGACCGCGACCTTGCGGTTCTGGATGAGGGACAGGTCTGCGTCGTCGTCGTAGAACAGCTCGGCCACTGGGTCTTCTCCTTGAAGTGCTGGTGTTACGTCCACCGTACGGCGGAGTGGGTATGGGCGGGTTCAGGGTCTCGGCATACGAGAGGGTGCGGAAGCGGCTGCGCCGCGCGGGGTCACGCGCTGCGGTCGAGGGCCCGCAGGCTGCGGTCCGTGATGGACCGCGCGCCGCGCCCTATGGCGATCGTCCCGGACTGGACGAGCTCCTTGACGCCGTACTGCTCCAGCATCTTGAGCATCGCGTCGAGCTTGTCGCTCGATCCGGTGGCCTCGATCGTGACGGCGTCGGGTGAGACGTCGACGGTCTTGGCGCGGAACAGCTGGACGATCTCGACGATCTGGGAGCGGGTCTCGCTGTCGGCGCGCACCTTCACCAGGACGAGCTCGCGCTGGATCGCGGCGCCGGGCTCGAGTTCGACGATCTTCAGGACGTTGACCAGCTTGTTGAGCTGCTTCGTCACCTGTTCGAGCGGCAGGTCCTCGACATTGACCACGATGGTGATGCGGGAGATGTCGGGGTGTTCGGTGACGCCGACGGCGAGTGAGTCGATGTTGAAGCCGCGGCGGGAGAACAGGGCGGCGATCCGGGCGAGGATGCCGGGCGTGTTCTCCACCAGGACGGAGAGTGTGTGCTTGGTGGACATGTGTCGGTCTCGCTGTCTCTCTCGGGCTTCTCGGCTCAGTCGTCTTGGCTGTCGCCGAAGTCGGGACGGACGCCCAGGGCGGCCATGACCTCGTCGTTGGAGGTGCCGGCCGCGACCATCGGCCAGACCTGCGCGTCCTCGTGGACGATGAAGTCGACGACGACCGGGCGGTCGTTGATGGAGTTGGCCTTGGCGATCACCGCGTCCAGCTCCTCCGGGGACTCGCAGCGCATGGCGACACAGCCCATGGCCTCGGAGAGCTTCACGAAGTCCGGGACACGGGTGCCCGAGCTGGGGCCTTCGGCGCCCGTGCTCTGGTGCAGCACGGTGTTGGAGTACCGCTCGTTGTAGAACAGCGTCTGCCACTGCCGGACCATGCCGAGCGCGCCGTTGTTGATGATCGCGACCTTGATCGGGATGTTGTTGAGCGCGCAGGTGGTCAGTTCCTGATTGGTCATCTGGAAGCAGCCGTCGCCGTCGATCGCCCAGACCATCCGGTCCGGCTGGCCCGCCTTGGCGCCCATGGCGGCCGGCACCGCGTAGCCCATCGTGCCCGCGCCACCGGAGTTGAGCCAGGTGGCGGGCTTCTCGTAGTCGATGAAGTGGGCGGCCCACATCTGGTGCTGGCCGACGCCGGCGGCGAAGATCGTGTCGTCGTCGGCGAGTTGGCCGATGCGCTGGATGACCTGCTGCGGCGAGAGGCTGCCGTCGGCCGGCTGGTCGTAGCCGAGCGGGTAGGTCTCGCGCCAGCGGTTGAGGTCCTTCCACCAGGACGCGTAGCCGGAGGCGGCCGCCTCGCCGACGCTGCCCTCGGTGTGCTCGGCCTGGACCGCCTGGACCAGGTCGGCGAGGACCTCACGGGCGTCCCCGACGATCGGCACGTCGGCCGCGCGGTTCTTGCCGATCTCCGCCGGGTCGATGTCGGCGTGGACGATCTTGGCGTGCGGGGCGAAGCTGTCCAGCCTGCCGGTGACACGGTCGTCGAAACGGGCTCCGAGGGCGATGATCAGATCGGCCTTCTGCAGCGCGGTGACGGCGGTGACCGCACCGTGCATGCCCGGCATTCCCACGTGCAGCGGGTGGCTGTCGGGGAACGATCCCAGCGCCATCAGGGTGGTGGTGACGGGCGCTCGGGTGAGTTCGGCGAGGACCTTCAGCTCGGCGGTGGCACCGGACTTGATGACGCCGCCGCCGACGTACAGCACCGGGCGCTTGGCCTGGCTGATCAGCTTGGCGGCCTCCCGGATCTGCTTGGCGTGCGGCTTGGTCACCGGGCGGTAGCCGGGCAGCTCCATGACGGGCGGCCAGCTGAAGGTCGTACGGGCCTGGAGCGCGTCCTTGGCGATGTCGACCAGGACGGGTCCCGGGCGGCCGGTCGAGGCGATGTGGAAGGCCTCCGCGATGGTGCGCGGGATGTCCTCCGCCTTGGTGACCAGGAAGTTGTGCTTGGTGATCGGCATCGTGATCCCGCAGATGTCGGCTTCCTGGAAGGCGTCGGTGCCGATCGCCTTGCTGGCCACCTGGCCGGTGATCGCGACCATCGGCACGGAGTCCATGTGCGCGTCGGCGATCGGGGTGACGAGGTTGGTGGCGCCGGGTCCCGAGGTGGCGATACAGACGCCCACCTTGCCGGTGGCCTGCGCGTACCCTTCGGCGGCGTGGCCCGCGCCCTGCTCGTGGCGGACGAGGATGTGGCGGACCCGGGTCGAGTCCATCATCGGGTCGTAGGCGGGGAGGATCGCGCCGCCGGGGATGCCGAATACCGTGTCGGCCCCCACTTCCTCAAGAGAACGGATGAGGGACTGCGCGCCCGTCACGTGCTCGACTGTGCTGGACGACGATCCGCCGTTTCGGGCCCGCGGCTGCGGATGGTGGGCCCCGGTGGCCTGCTCGGTCATCGGCATTCTCTTCTCGAAGCTGAGGGTTTTTGCGAGGGTTTCAGATGTGTCGGTGCAACAAAAAACCCCTCGTGCCGTGAGGCAAGCGAGGGGAGCGCGTCGGGGTGGTCCACAGAGCCGGTTCGGGGCTCCGCTTAGCCGACGCGCTGTCCAAGTACGAGAATTCGGGTGCGCATGGCAATGACCCTCCCTCCGGCGCGCCATAACTGTCAAGTGGGTGGGACTGGCGTCTCATTATTTGAACGGCTCGACGGTAGCGGGATCCGGTCGGAGGGCCGGGGCACCCGGTCGGACGCGAGCATCCTGGCCCGCCGTACGGGCAGTGCGCCGGTGGTCAGGGCCGGGCCGGTCAGGACGGGTACGGGGGCGGCGCCGGGCAGCGGATAGACGCCGCGCACGAGGGCCCGGCGCAGCCGGTGTTCGTCGAGGGGGCCCGAGAAGGCCATGCCCTGACCATGGGTGCAGCCCATGGCGCGCAGGGCGACGACCTGCTCGGGTAAGTCGATCCCCTCGGCCACGGACTCGATGCCGAGGTCGCTGGCGATCCTGAGCAGCCCTGCGGTGATCTTGTGCAGCCGGGCGGATTCCACGACGCCCTCGACCAGGCCGCGGTCGAGTTTCAGTACGTCGACGGGGAGTCTGCGCAGGGCGTTTATCGCCGCGTAGCCACTGCCGAAGCCGTCGAGGGCGATCCGTACGCCGAGCCTGCGCAGCGCGGCCAGCCGGTGCTCCAGCTCGTCCAGGGAGCTGCGCGGGTCGCTGTCGGCCAGCTCGATCATCAGGGCCCCCGAAGGCAGCCTGTGGCGCGTCAGCAGGGTCTCGATCGAGCCGAGGGGCATGGACCGGTCGAGCAGCTTGCGGGCCGGGAGACGGACGGCCACGGGCGCGCGATGGCCGGTCCTGGCGCGGTCCGCCGCCTGTTCGACGGCCTCTTCGAGGAGCCAGCGGCCGAGTTCGGCGGTGCGGTCGCCGTCGTCCGCGGTGCGCAGGAACTCGGCGGGGGTGAAGAGGATGCCCTGGGCGGAGCGCCAGCGGGCCTGGGCGGCGACGGCGGAGACCCGGCCGGTGGTGAGGTTGACCACCGGCTGGTGGAGCAGGGCGAATTCGCCGTCGCGCAGGGCGGTGCGCAGCCGGGCGGCCAGCTGGGTCCTGCGGACCACGTCGGCCTGCATCTGGGGCGCGTACAGCTCGACGCGGTCCTTGCCCGCCGCCTTGGCGCGGTACATGGCGAGGTCGGCGTTGCGCATGAGGTCGGTGGGGGTGATGCCGGGCTCGGCGAAGGCGACGCCGATGGACGCGGCGACCCGTACGTCGTTGCCGTCGATCCGGTAGGGCTGGGAGAGCCCCAGCCGCAGCCGGTCGGCGATCTCGTGGACCTGGTACTCACGCGCCCGCTGGTCGCAGCCGCCGTCGCCGAGGACGAGGGCGGCGAACTCGTCGCCGCCGAGCCTGGCCGCGGTGTCGCCGGCGCGCACGGACTCCTGGAGCCGCCGGGCGGCGTGGATCAGCAGTTCGTCGCCGACCTGATGGCCGAGCCGGTCGTTGACGCCCTTGAACCCGTCGAGGTCGATGAAGAGCACGGCCGTGCCGGGGTCGGTGGCGCGGCGGCCACCGAGTGCCTGGCGTACCCGCTCGGTGAACAGCGCGCGGTTGGGCAGGTCGGTGAGCGGGTCGTGCTCGGCGTTGTGCTGCAACTGGGCCTGGAGGCGGACCCGTTCGGTCACATCGCGGCTGTTGAAGATCAGCCCGCCCTGGTGCCGGTTGACGGTGGACTCGACATTGAGCCAGTCCCCGCCGCCCGACCTGAAGCGGCATTCGATCCGGGTCGTCGGCTCCTCGGCGGGCGGGGTGGCCAGGAACCGGCGCACTTCGTGGACGACCTGGCCGAGATCGTCGGGGTGGATGATCGAGGACAGCTCGGAGCCGACGAGATCGTCCGCCTCACGTCCGTAGACACCGGCCGCCGCCGGGCTGACGTAGCGCAGGGTGCCGGAGGGTTCGGCGATCATGATGACGTCGCTCGACCCCTGGACCAGTGACCGGAAGTGGTTCTCCTTCTGGGCCAGTTCCTGGGTGAGCGCGATGTTGTCGACGAGCATGATGCCCTGCCGGACGACGAGGGCCAGCACCACCGTGCAGCCGGTGAGCACGACGACCCGGTCGACCCTGCGGCCCTCGATCACGTTGTAGAGGATCCCCAACGTGCAGACGGCGGCGGCGAGATACGGCGTGAGGGCGGCGAGCGAGCCGGCCACCGGGCGGCCGACGTGGCGGGGCTGGCGGGTGTACGAGGGGATCTCGGGCAGCCGGCGTACGCCCCAGGGCGCGTAGGCGAGCAGGAGTGATCCCGCGAACCAGCCGGCGTCGAGGAGCTGGCCCGAGCGGTAGCTGGCGCGCAGCAGCGGCGAGGTGAACAGGGCGTCGCACAGCACCGTCAGCGCCAGGGCGGCGATCGCCGTGTTCACCGCGGAGCGGCTGCCGGTGGCCCGCCGGAAGTGCAGCGCGAGCACCATGCTGACCAGGACGATGTCGAGCAGCGGATACGCGAGGGACAGGGCGGCCTGGGCGACGCTCTCCCCGTCGAAGTGCGCGGTGTGGGCGAGGGCGAGGCTCCAGGAGAGGGTGAGCAGCGAGCCGCCGATGAGCCAGGAGTCCAGCGCGAGGCAGACCCAACCGGCCTTGGTGACCGGCCGTTTGGCGAGGACGAGCAGTCCGACGATGGCGGGCGGCGCGAAGCAGAGGAAGAACAGGTCGGCGAGGGAGAGGCTGGGCACCTGCTCGCCGAGCACGACCTCGTACCAGCCCCAGACCGCGTTCCCGCCGGCCGCCATCAGCGAGGAGAACGAGAACAGCAGCCAGGCGGGCCGGAAGCGGCTGTCCCTGCCGCGCGCGTAGAGGAGGCAGGAGACCGCCGCGATCAGCGCCGCGATGCTCAGGCCGAAGTCGCCCATGAACAGGGCCACTTCCGGCGATCCCCAGCCGAGGGCGGCGCCGGTGGCGTAACCACCGCAGATCAGGGCGAGGCAGAGCTGCGCGAGCACTCCTGTCGGCCCGCCGCCGGAGACCGGCGGCCGGGCCAGGAGCACCCCCTCGGCGCTCACCGGGGTGTCCGAGGCCGCCATCGGCGGCCCTGTCGCGTCGGATCGTTGGTCCATCGGCCGTGCATCGCCCGTCGCCCCCTCGGATTCGAACCGCTCCCTCGCGCTGCCCCACCGTGGTGCAGCCCCCAGATCGGGACGATACACCAGACTCGTCACTCAGGGACATAGTTCTTCTACTCTCCGTGACCACCAGGGGTGTTGTGGGTTCACCCCGTCGTGCGGACCACGTTCCGTACCTCTTCCCCGTTGGCGAAGCGGGTGAGTTGGGCGGCGAGCAGCCGCTTGGCGCGCGGCAGGAACGCCGATGTCGAGCCGCCCACGTGCGGGCTGATCAGGACACCCGGAGCATGCCAGAGCGGGTGGCCCGGCGGGAGCGGTTCGGGATCTGTGACGTCCAGGGCAGCGGTGATCCGGCCACTCTCCAGCTCGGCGACGAGTGCGTCGGTGTCGGCGACGGGGCCGCGTGCGACGTTCACGAAGAGCGCGCCGTCCTTCATGGCCGCCAGGAATCCGGCGTCCGCCAGGCCTTTCGTCTCTTCGGTGAGCGGGGTCGAGACGATCACCACGTCGGCGTCGGGCAGCAGTTCGGGCAGTTCGGTGAACGCGTGGATCTCGCCGCGCTCCGTGGTGCGCGCGGAGCGCGCGACGCGCACCACCCGCGCGCACTCGAACGCCGCGAGCCGGTCCTCGATCGCCGCGCCGATCGACCCGTAACCGACGATCAGGACGGACTTGTCGGCGAGCGCCGGGTAGAAACCGGAGCGCCAGTCCTCCTGGCGCTGCCCTTCGACGAAGCGCGGGATGCCGCGCAGCGAGGCGAGGACGAGGGCGAGGGTGAGTTCGGCGGTGCTGGCCTCGTGGACGCCCTTGGCGTTGCAGAGCAGGACGCCGGGGCGCAGTCCGGCGAGCCCGGGCGTGACATGGTCGACCCCTGCGGAGAGGGTCTGCACGACGCGTACCGACTTCATTTCGGCCATCGGCCGCAGCGTGACGTCCATCGGCTTCATGTACGGGACGACGTAGAAGGCGCAGTCGGCGGGGGCCGCGGGGTAGTCGTCACCGCCGTCCCAGAAGCGGTAGGTGAGGCCGCCGGGGAGTCCTGCCACCTCGTCGGCCTGGAAGGGGAGCCATATCTCTGGGGTCATGGTCACGAGGCTATTCGACGCCGGCGAAGGGGGCGCGCGGCGGATTCTTGCCGTGTGAGGGGGAACCCGGGACGCGGCGGCGGTGTAAGAACTGACGTGGATGACGTAACCGTCGAAGGGATCGGAACAGTGCGACGTTCAGCAGTGACGGCGGGACTGGCCGCTGCCGCGCTTCTCGTGGTCACCGGATGCTCCTCGGACGACGGGCCGGGGCCGCTCGGCGGCCGCAGCGCGCCGTCGGGTCCCGCGACCTCCTCGGCGCCGGCCGGCGTGACACCGAGCGCCTCGCTCCCGCCCGCGAAGGGCACGGTGCGGGTGGTCTCCACCCTCGCCGAGGGGCTCAAGTCGCCGTGGGGGCTCGCGGAGCTGCCCGAGGGCGATCTGCTCGTCTCGTCGCGCGACGAGGGGACGATCACCCGGGTCGACGCGGAGAGCGGCAAGAAGACGGTGATCGGCTCGGTGCCCGGGGTCGCCCCGGCGGGCGAGGGCGGTCTGCTGGGGATCGCCCTGTCCCCCGCGTACGCCTCGGACCACATGGTCTACGCGTTCTTCACGACCGAGTCGGACAACCGCATCGCGCGCATGCTCTACGACGAGAAGAAGCCGGCCGACGAGCAGCTGGGATCGCCCGACACGATTCTGCGCGGCATCCCGAAGGGCAACATCCACAACGGCGGCCGGATCGCCTTCGGCCCGGACAAGATGCTGTACGCGGGCACGGGTGAGACGGGCGACCGCGGGCTGGGGCAGGATCTCAAGTCCCTGGCGGGCAAGATCCTGCGGATGACGCCGGACGGGCAGCCCGCCCCCGGCAATCCCTATCCGAACTCCCTCGTCTATTCGCCGGGGCACCGCAATGTGCAGGGTCTCGCCTGGGACGCGGACAACCGGCTGTGGGCCTCCGAATTCGGCCAGGACACCTGGGACGAGCTGAATCTGATCGAGCCGGGGAAGAACTACGGCTGGCCGGTGGTCGAGGGCAAGGCACACAAGGCGGGCTATGTGGACCCGGTGGTCCAGTGGCGGACGAGCGAGGCGTCACCGAGCGGCATCGCCTACGCGGAGGGGTCCATCTGGATGGCGGGACTGCGCGGCGAGCGGCTGTGGCGCGTTCCGCTCGACGGCCGGGAATCCGAAGCGCCCGCCCAGGCGTTCCTGGAGGGTAAGTACGGCCGCCTGCGCACGGTGCTCTCGGCCGGCGGCGACAAGGTGTGGCTGGTGACCAGCGAAACGGACACCCGCGGCACCCCGCAACCCGGTGACGACAAGATCCTTCAGCTGAAGGTCTCGTAGCCGGGGGGAGCGAGAGGTGGGCTGTCCGTGTTCAACATGATCGAGGACCTGTTCTCTCCTGGGCGCAAACACACCCATGAGGAGCAGAAGCGGCAGGAGCTGAGCCGGGTCGATGTCGAGGACAACGACCCGGGGCGCGGTCCGATAGATCTCGCGTCGGGGAAGGTGACGATGCGGGCCAAGCCGCAGCCGGAGGCCGGCGCCGAGCCGGAATCCGACGCGGAGCCGCCGGACGCCGCCCCCGCATAGCGGCTCAGCTGTAGAGACCGAGCCGGTGCGCCGTGGCCGCCGCTTCCGTGCGGCCCGAGACGCCGAGCTTGGCCAGGATGTTCGAGACGTGCACGCTGGCGGTCTTCGGTGAGATGTACAGCTCCTCGGCGATCCGGCGGTTGCTCAGCCCGTCCGTGACCAGGCGCAGCACATCCCGCTCGCGCGGCGTGAGCCCGAGCGCCTTCGCGGGCTCCGCCTCGGCGGCGGAGGCCTGACCGCGCGCCCCGTCGAGGGTGATCCGGGCCCGCCCCGCCAGCAGCTCGATCTCCTCGGACAGCGGACGCGCGCCGAGCGTGGCCGCCGCGGCCTGCGCCTGGCCGAGCAGTTCGGTGATGTCCGCGCGGTCTGCGTGCAGGTCGAGCAGGGCCGCCGCCCAGCGCAGCCGGACCAGTGCCAGCTGGTAGGGGCGCCGCTGCTCCTCGAAGGCGGCAGCGGCCCGTGCCCAGAGCGTGGGGTCGGTGCTTCCGGCGGCGCGGGCGCGCTCCGCTTCGAGCAGCAGTCCGTAGGCGTGCCAGATCGGTACGTAGGTGGGCAGCCGCTTGGCCTGCTGGGCGATGACGTCGAGGATCTCGGCCCGCTCGGGGTCGGCGGCGGGCAGTCCCCGGGCGTCCGCCTCCATCGCGGCGGCCGCGCACAGGAACGGCAGCGCGTAGCGCTGGGTACCGGGGGCGAAGTCCTTGGTGGTCCGCCGGAATTCGGCTCTGGCCTCGTCGAGCTTGCCCAGCCGGGCGGCGACGGTCATCGCGAGCCGGGCCGGTGTGATGAGGTGCTGCGGCTGGGGGTCGTGGGTACCGAAGAGCTCCCGCGCCAGGGTGACCTGCCGCTGCGCCTCGCCGACGTCGCCCCGGGCGACGGCCAGTTCGGCGCGGTGCGAGGCGATCATGCCGCGCGCCTTCCGGGACTGGGCGAGCGTCTGCGAGGTGTCGAGGGCCGCCGCCGACTCGTCCCAGCGGCCGAGCGAGAAGAGCGACTGGGCCTGGTTGTTCAGGACCCAGGACTCCATGTCGGCGAGCCCCCGGTCGTGGCAGACCTCGATGCCGTGCTCGGCTGCGGCCAGCGCCTCCTCGGAGCGGCCCATGCCCTCCAGGGTCGAGGGGAGGTTGATGCTGGCGCGGCTCATGATCGAGACGAGCCCCAGCTCGTCGGCGCGGTCGCGCACCTCGTACATCTCGGCCAGGCCCTCGGCGACCCCGCCCGACTCGGCGGCCAGCCAGCCCCGTACCAGCCGGGCGTCCAGTTCGGTGTGGTCGGCGCCGACCAGCCGCGCGTACTCGACGGCGCGGTCGGCGGCGATCAGGGTGTCGGGTCCCGGCCGGTGCAGCGCGCCCCAGCTGGCGACGAAGACCAGCACCTCGGCGTGGACGGCGGACGGCGGCAGCCCGCGCACCAGCTCCTGGGCCACGGCCAGTTCCTCCCAGCCGTCCCCCCGGGTGAGGTCCTGCATGAGCCGGGAGCGCTGCGCCCAGAACCACGCGGCGCGCAGCGGGTCGTGCTGCCCCTTCAGGACGCGGGTGGCCTTCTTGGCCAGGGCCAGGGCCCGGTCCCGGTCGCCGCCGAAGCGCGCGGCGACGGTCGCCTCGGCCATCAGGTCCAGGTAGTTCAGCGGCGCGGGCCCGCCCGCCTCGCTGTCCGGTACGAAGATCTCGGCGTCGTCCGGCGGCCACAGCGTGGCCCTGACCTCCTCCGGCGCGCTGTCCCACAGCTCCATCGCCCGCTCCAGCAGCTCCAGTTGCTCGGAGTGCGCGAAGCGCTGCCGGGCCTCGGCGGAGGCGCGCAGTACGACGGGGAGGGCCTTCGCCGCGTCATGTGCCTTGTACCAGTAGCTGGCGAGCCGGGTGGTGCGCTCGTCCGCCCTGACGAGGGCGGGGTCGGCCTCCAGCGCCTGCGCGTACCGGCGGTTGAGCCGGGACCGCTCGCCGGGCAGCAGGTCGTCGCTGACCGCCTCACGCACCAGCGAGTGGCGGAAGCGGTAGCCGTCGCCGTCCGCCGTGGGCAGCAGGATGTTGGCGCCGACGGCGGCCCGCAGCGCACCGATCAGGTCGTCCTCGCCGAGCCGCGCCACGGCCAGCAGCAACGGGTACTCCACGGTGGTGCCGCCTTCGGCGACGATCCTGGTGAGCCGCTGGGCTTCCTCGGGCAGCGTCTCGACCCGTACGAGCAGCAGGTCACGCAGGGAGTCGCTGAGGCCGCTGAGGCAGCCGTCCTCGATGGAGCAGATCAGCTCCTCGACGAAGAAGGCGTTGCCGTCGGAGCGTTCGAAGATCTGGTCGAGCAGCGGTGGTTCGGGTTCGGCGCCGAGGATGCCGGTGAGCTGGCGCCGGACCTCGGCGCGGTTGAACCGGGGCAGTTCGACGCGGCGCACCGAGCGCAGCCGGTCCAGTTCGGCGAGGAGCGGGCGCAGCGGGTGGCGGCGGTGGATGTCGTCGGCGCGGTAGGTGGCGATCACGACGAGCCGGCCGCGGCGCAGGGCGCGGAAGAGATAGGCGAGGAGATGGCGGGTCGAGGTGTCGGCCCAGTGCAGGTCCTCCAGGACCAGGACGACCGTGCGGTCGGCGGCGAGCCGCTCCAGCAGCCGGGCCGTCAGCTCGAAGAGCCGGGCGGTGCCGTCCTCGCCGAGGGTGCCGCCGCGCGACTGGCCCAGCTCGGGCAGGATCCTGGCCAGCTCCTCCTCCTGGCCCTCGGCGGCGGCCGCCAGCTCCTCGGGCAGCCGGCGGCGCAGCGAGCGCAGGGCGGTGGAGAACGGTGCGAACGGCAGGCCCTCGGCGCCGATCTCGACGCAGCCGCCGACGGCGACGACGGCGCCCTGGTCGCACGCCTTGCCGAGCAGTTCCTCCACGAGCCGCGTCTTGCCGACCCCCGCCTCACCGCCGATGAGCAGCGCCTGCGGCTCGCCCGCGGTGGCGCGGGCGAGCGCTTGGGTGAGCACGGTCAGTTCATCGGTCCTGCCGACGAACACCGGGCTGACTGACGTGGTCTCCACAGGGCCGAGCATCGCACAGCCGTCCGGTGCTGCGGCACTTGTTATCGGCGCCCGTGTCATCGCGGCACGCGGCCGGGATCAGGCGGCGCGGTCGAAGAGGTGGTGCAGGGATCTCACCCCGCCCCCGGCTTCGTCCTCGACTGCCTCCCGACGCGCCCTGCGCACCTGCTTGGCGAGCCGGCGCAGGTCGGCCTCGTGGATGAGCTGGGCGTGCCGGATCTTCTGGAGCTCGTACTCCAACATGGTGTTTCTCCCCTGGTACGAAGGTGTATCGGCGTCTTCCGATGCCTCTACCTTCGTCTCCCAGGGGGGTCCGCCACATCGGGAGAGTGCCGCATCCTCGACGGCCCGCGGTGCCTTAGCCGGCCGGGTCCCGGGGTGAACGGCGTCTAAGGCCCCCGCCGAGGAGCGCGGAAGCCTTAGTTCCTGGCGGAAGCCTTAGTTCATGTTGGCCGGTGGTCCTCAGCCGGCGGGCGGCGCCGAAGGGGTGGCCGGGGTCGCCGGTGCGCTCGGGAGCGAGGCGAAGAGGTCGAAGTACATGCCGAGCGAGACCAGGACACCGATGGCGCCGAGGACGATCGCGGCGACGGCGACGGGGCGTACCCAGGTGCCGCGCTGCGGCAGGACCAGGACGACCACGGCGATGATCACCGCGATCAGGGCGACTATGCCGTTGATGAGCGCGGTGGAGTGCCAGGCGTCGCCGTACAGCTCGGAGATCTGCTGGGCGGGGGTGGCGGACTGCGAGGTGTGCAGCTGGCCGACGAGCGTCTCGCGCTCGGCGACCACCCGGCCGGTCCAGGTGCCGGTCAGCGCCACGATGCCGAGGGCGGCGGCGACGATCGCCGCCACCGCCGTACCGAGACCCGACGGGACGCGCGGGGTGGGCTCGACCGTCAGCTCGTCGTCGTCGCCGTCGTCCAGGTCGTCGCCCGCCAGGTCGTCGTGCGCGTCCTTGTCCGCGGGCTCGGTGACCGCTTCGGCGCCCGTGCCGACGGCCTCGGGCTCGCGCTCGTCGGCGGCCTCCGCCGACTGTGGTCCCGGGGTCTCTGTCTTAGGTGTGGGGTTCATACGGCGCACGCTAGGGGCAGCGTCTGAGAGCTTTCTTAACGAGCTGTGCGGGGCTGCTCACGCCACTCGTCCGGGAGGACCGACCAGACCTCCATGTCCTGCCGCTCGCCCCGGTGCGGGTAGCACGAGCGCAGCACTCCCTCCTTGCGCATGCCGAGCCGCTGGGCGACCCGGATGCTGGCGGTGTTGGCCGTCGAGGCGTGCCATTCGACGCGCTGCATGCCGCGCTCGTCGAAGGCCCAGTCGATGATCACCCGAGCCGCCCGGGTGATCAGTCCGCGCCCGGTGGCCGCGGGCTCCAGCCAGCAGCCGACCTCGCAGTTGCCCGTCGCCGCGTCGAAGGAGGGGAAGAGCACCCCGCCGACGAGCGTGCCGTCGAGCCAGATGCCGTAGACGCGTCCGCCGTCGGCCGCCTGCTTCTCGGCGTACGAGGTGAGGACCGCACGCGCGGACACCAGGTCGGTGGCGGCCTGGGCGAGCCTGATGTGGACGTCGACGAGGTCCCGCGCGCGGTCCATGTGGGCGAGGAACTCCTCGGCCTGCCACGGCTCCAGGGGGCGCAGCTCCGCCCCGTCACCCAGCGGTATCGCGAACATCGGACTCCCTCGGCACGAGCGGCGCGTGCGCCGTCGCACGCTGTGTGGTGATACTCGCATCCCCGCGCCGGGCGGCGGCCACCCACCCCCGTACGCCCCGGGGGGGGCAGCCGCGGGGCGGCCCCGGGCGGCCTGCCGCCGCTCAGCCGGAGACGCTGGCGCGCCCGTTCTCGATGTGTCCCATCAGCCGGCGGCGGAAGCCGTCGGCCGCGGTGATCTCGATGTCGTACCAGCCGTGCGCGTCGGCGGCCGAGTGGACGATGTTGCGGCTGCGGCCCGGCTTGACCGTGATCTGCCGGGTCCAGCCGTGCAGGTCCGCCTCGTCCACGTACCCGAGGGGCCGTACGAAGAAGGTGACCGCGCGCTCCCCCCTGTTGCGCAGGGTGAGCTGGAGATCGCGGTCGTGGTGGTCGACGGCCGACGACACTTCGGCGCCCTCGGCCGCCGAACCGGCGAACTCGCGGCGGAAGCCGTTGGGGCCGGTGACCGTGAAGCGGTAGCCGCTCTCCCTGCGGGCGCCGGTAAGGGGCACCGTCCACTGCGCTGTGCCCCTTACGTCACGGTGCTGGGGCGTCGCGAACTCACCGGCGTACGGGTAGAGCGCGAAGTGCGCGCTGGCCCGCCCGGAGTTGTTGAGCGTGACCTCGACGGTGCGGCCCTTGACCCGGCCGTACGCGTCGGGCTGGTACGGCAGCGGCCGCGCGGGACGCGCGCCGCTCTCCTGGACGGGCATCCGCTGGTCGGCCGGCGGCACGGGCTGCCAGCGCCCGCTGAACGCGGGGATCTCACCCGGCTGTTCGGTCCCCGGCTGCGGCCTGACGTGCTGGAAGTCGAAGGCCGACGTCAGATCGCCGGTGACGGTGCGCCGCCAGGGGGTGATGTCGGGTGCGTCAACGCCGGTCCACTTCTCCAGGAAGCGCAGCACGGAGGTGTGGTCGAAGACCTGCGAGCAGACATGGCCGCCGACGCTCCACGGTGAGACGACCAGCATCGGCACCCGCATGCCGAGCCCGGTCGGCAGCCCCTGCCAGTGCTCGTCGGCCACGTCGGCGGGCGGCACCGGCGGGGGCACATGGTCGAAGAAGCCGTCGTTCTCGTCGTAGTTGATCAGTACGACAGTGTGCCGCCAGACGTCCGGATGCGCGCCGAGCGCGTCGAGGACCTTGTAGACGAGCGAGGCGCTGGCGACCGGCGACGACTCGCCAGGGTGCTCGGAGTCGACGGCCGAGGGGACCAGGTACGACACCTCGGGCAGCGTGCCCGCGGCGACGTCGGCCCGGAAGCGGTCGGCCAGCGTCCCCGTCTCCACCCGCCGCAGTCCGCGCTCGAACAGCGAGCGCTCGTGGCCGGTCAGCGTGGCGACGCCATCCTCCAGCGCGTCGAGCAGCCGCTGCCGCTCCCCCGCGTCGTCGCTGCCGCGCACGGCCGCGTAGAACGCCTCCATGTAGGTGAAGCCGGCGGCGCCGGGCACCGCGGCCAGCGCGCGGGCCGGGGCGAGCGCCTTGCGGGCGATCTTCTTGAAGGTGGTGAAGAACTCGATGTTGTTGTCGGTGAAGTTCTCCCACTCCGTGTACGTCTGCCAGCTGTGGCCCGCCTTCTCCAGCCGCTCCGGGTAGGTCGGCCACGGGTAGCCGGGGTGGGTCGCCTCGTCGTACGCGTCGTTGCCGACGGCCCGCCGCCCGTCGGCCTCGAACCCGGTCCAGCCGCTCCACAGGTGGTTGCGGTTCGGGCTGGTCGAGGAGTGGATGGAGGAGTGGTAGGCGTCGCAGACGGTGAAGGTGTCGGCCAGCTCGTGGTGGAGGGGCAGGTCACGCCGGTCGTAGTACGCCATCGTGGCGGGCGACTTGGCTGCGGCCCAGCCGTCCATCCAGCCGCCGTTCCACGCCTTGCCGCCGCCCTCCCAGGAGTGGTCGAGCCCGCCGATGTACTGCAGCTCCTGCCGCTGGGCGAGCGCCGCCTCCCTGATGGGGAACGGCAGTACGGTGCCGGGTGTCCCCCCGGCGGCCGGCTGCTCGAAGACGGGCCTGCCGGAGGGCAGTTCGACGGCGTTGCGGTCACCGAAGCCGCGGACCCCGCGCAGAGTGCCGAAGTAGTGGTCGAACGACCGGTTCTCCTGCATGAGGATCACGACGTGTCTGACGGCCCCCATGCCCCCGTCGGCGGGCTCCGCCGCCATCGCGGCCTGCAAGGACGGCGGCAGCAGCGACCCGGTGGCGGCTGCGCCCAGCGCGCCCGTGCCGAGGGCGAGCATTTTCCTGCGGGACATCTCCGGTGACATGCCCGGCCTCCATGGGGGTGAGTGCATCGGCGGGGACGGTACGCACGGTAATGGGGCCGGATGGCAGGAACGCGGCCCCGGGACGTCCGTGAGATGAACGTGGCCGGTGGAAGCGTTACGGCTGGTCGGCCGGCCACACCAGCAGCACGGGGCAGGTCGCGTGGTCGACCACGAACCGTGACGCGCGGCCGAGGCTGTGGGGTCCCGGCCGGTGCGGGTCACCGTCCCTGGCGCAGATCAGCAGGTCGGCGTCGGCCGCGGCGGCGACGACCTCACGTTCCACGTCCCCGTGGTGGTCGAGGAGTTCGCAAGGCCTGCCGAGCCGGTGCGCCGCCGCTTCCAGCAGATCGGCGGCCGCGGCGCCGCTGAGGGCGGCGAGCCGGCCGCCGGGGTCGCGCTCGGGGGTGTGACCCCGGCCGAGCAGCCCGGCGTACGCGTGGTGCGCGGCGGCGGCCACGTCGTCGTCGCTCACGTGCAGGATCACCACGTCGTCGTGCGGGGCCCGGTCGCGTGCCGCGTCGACGCACGCCGTCCACGTCGATTCGGTGATCCAGACCAGAACGGTCGTCCGGTCGTTCATGGGGCAGCCTCCCGTCGGATGTGGAGTGCCCACAGTGCCACGGGCGGGCCCGGCGGTCCGGTGTCCTGACACGCGTGTGGCGGCCCCGGCGGATCACTTCCCGCCGGGGCCGCACACCGTACGCAGGTCAGCCGGCCGGCCGTCAGGCCGGCAGGTGCCACTGCTGGTTGGAGCCGCCGAAGCACTGCCAGATCTGCAGCCGCGTCAGGTTGGCCGTGCTGTTGTCCGTGACGTCCAGGCACTTGCCGGAGCCGGCGTTCACGAGGGTGTTGCCGGTGCCCTTGGTCCACTTCTGCGCCGCTGTGCCGTTGCAGTCGTAGATCTGGACCTTGCTGCCGTCGGCCGTACCGGCGGACGCGACGTCCAGGCACTTGCCGAGCGCCCGCACCGTGCTGTCCGAACCGACCGTCCACGTCTGGGCGTTGGAGCCGTTGCAGTCGTAGAGCTGGACGGCTGTGCCGTTGGCGCTGCTGGCCGCGTTCACGTCCACGCACTTGCCGCCGAGGCCGGTGATCGGTCCCGTGCCGCCGGTGGGGGGCGGTGTGGTGCCGCCGCCGCCCGTGACCCCGTTCATGATGCTGGAGAACTGCCAGGCGCTCTGCGAGGTGCCGCTGCACACGTCGGAGAGCTGGCCGTTGCTCGAACACGCCTTGTCACGGCCGAGCGCCCAGAAGGACAGCTCCTGGATGCCCTTGGACTTGGCGAAGGCGGTGAGGGTGTTGGCGTTCGCCGTGGAGAAGACCTCCGACTGGGTGTCGTTGACCCCGATCATCGGGGTGTTGCCCTCCATCGCCCACAGCTGCGCGTCGGTCTTGGTCGTCCAGATCCGGCCGAGCTGCGCGTGCAGGGCGGTCGCCGCGTCGGTGGCCGCCTTGCCCATGTCCATCGGCGAGCCGTAGTCCATCGTCATCAGGTTGACGAGGTTGACGTTGAGGTTGTTGTTCTTGGCGTTGGTGAGCAGGTCCAGCTGGTCCTGCGGCAGCCCCGAGGGGTCGGTGGCCAGCGTGTACTGCACGTCCAGCTTCTTGCCCGCCGACGCGTACTCCTGCTGGAGCTGGGCGAGCGCCTTGTTGCGGCGGTCGTTGGCCGCGTCGTCCGCGACGGTCCCGCCCTCGATGTCGAAGTCGACCCGGGTCAGGTTGAGCGCGTCGATGACCTTCTTGTACTGGGTCTTCAGCGCGGCGACGGACGAGCAGGAGGCGCCGACCTCGGTGCCGGACGCGCCGCCGAAGGAGACGATGACGTCGCCGCCCGCCGCGCGCAGCGAGTTGACGGCCGAGGTCCAGCCCGCGTCGGTGACCTCGGTGTCGCCGTTGAACTTGGCGTTGCAGCCGCCGGCGTCGATGACGAACGCGAGCGTGAAGTACTTGAGCCCGGTGGCGTTACGGGCGTTGGTCAGCGCCTGGGGCGACGCCCAGGTCTCCGCGTAGGGCGCGGCGTACTGGGCGGGGAAGCCGGGTCCCGGGTTGGCCGCGGCGCTTGCGCTGCTGCCGGTGGCGACGACCGCGGTGGCGGCCATGGCGAGCACGGCGGGCGCGACGGCCAAGGCTCTCTTACAGGCTTTGAACACAGGAGCACTCCTGTCATGGGCGCATCAAATGCACAGATGTGGGGGTGAAGCGCAGGCAAATGCCTTTGGAGCGGGGTGTGACAGCGAAAGCAGAGAGGAGAACGCGACCTGCGTGTTCATATGGCGGAACGAAGCTTGTCCACATGAACCCGCTGGCGTTGAAAAGTAGTAAAGGACTAGACCAACGTCGCGGTCAATCCCCTGCGCACGTTTACTTGTTGGACGGTTAAGAAATCAACTTCCGATGACCTTCAGCGCCGCCCAGAGCGCCACCGTGGAGACGGCGAGCGTGGCCGGAACGGTCACCAGACCCAGCCGGGTGAACTGTCCGAGCTTCGGTGCCGTGTCGTGTTCGTGCAGGATGCGCCGCCACAGCAGGGTCGCCAGCGAGCCCACGTAGGTCAGGTTCGGACCGAGGTTGACGCCGATCAGCGCGGCCAGCACCGGACCCGGGCCCATCGGGCCCGCCACCGGCAGCAGCGCGAGGATCGCGGGCAGGTTGTTGATCGCGTTGGCCAGTACGGCGGCGACGGCGGCGACGGCCAGCAGCGCGGGCAACGAGGAGCCCGCGGGCAGCACATGGCCGATTCCCGTCCCCAGCCCGTTGTCGACGACGGCCTTGACGACCACACCGAGCGCGATCACGAACAGGCAGAACAGCGGCGAGGCGGCGCGGACCAGACCGGTGACGGTCGTCCGCCGCTGCCGCAGCGCGCGGACGGCCAGGACGAGCGCCCCGGCGAGCGCGGCCCACGCGGGATTCACCCCGGCGAACGACGTGACGGCGAATCCGGCCAGCGTCAGCCCCAGCACCACCAGCGTGAACACCGGCAGTTCGCGCTCCGCGGCGGCCCGTGGGGCATGCGCGCCTGCCGCCAGGTCGGTGGCGAACCAGCGGCGGAAGACGGCGTACTCGACGGCGATAGCCGCCAGCCACGGCACCGCCATCAGCGCGGCGAACCGGGTGAAGGACAGGCCGCTCGCGGTGAACGCCAGCAGATTGGTCAGGTTCGAGACCGGCAGCAGCAGGGAGGCGGAGTTGGCGAGATGCGTACAGGCGTAGACATGCGGCCGGGGACGGGCGCCGACCCGGGCGGCGGTCGCGAACACCACCGGGGTGAGCAGCACGACCGTCGCGTCCAGGCTCAGTACGGCCGTGGTGACGGCGGCGACGGCGAACACCCCGCCGAGCAGCCGCTGCGGCCGGCCGCCGCAGGCCCGCGCGACGAGATCACCGGCCGCTGAGAACAGCCCCTCCTCGTCGCAGAGCTGGGACAGCACCAGCACGGCGGCGAGGAAGCCCACCACGGGAAGCAGCGTGCGGGTCTGCTCCCAGGCGTCGGCGGGCGACACCGCGCCGAACGCGATGAGCAGCGCCCCGGCCGGTACGGCGGCGACGGCTTCCGGCCATCCCCGGGGCCGTACGACGGCGAAGGCCAGCACCCCGAGCAGCAGCCCGACGGAGACGATTTCGGCGGTGACGGTGTTCACGAACTCTCCGAGGGACGGTCAGGCTCTCCGGGGGGACGGCCAGGGGCGGCGCACCACCCGGTGCACCGCCCCTACTGTCGCCTACCGACCGGCGAGGTCAGCCCTCGACTCCCAGCTTCTGCAGAATCAGCTCGCGCACCCGCGCCGCGTCGGCCTGTCCCCTGGTGGCCTTCATGACGGCGCCGACGAGCGCGCCGGCCGCGGCGACCTTGCCGCCGCGGATCTTGTCGGCGACGGCCGCGTTGCCCGCGATGGCCTCGTCCACGGCTGCGCCGAGCGCGCCGTCGTCGGAGACGACCTTGAGGCCGCGCTTCTCGACGACGGTGTCCGGGTCGCCCTCACCTGCGAGCACCCCGTCGATCACTTGGCGGGCCAGCTTGTCGTTGAGATCGCCGGAAGCGACGAGCGTGGCCACCCGGGCGACCTGCTCCGGGGTGATCGGCAGCTCGCCGAGGTCCCGGCCCGTCTCGTTGGCGTTACGGGCCAGCTCGCCCATCCACCACTTGCGGGCCTGGTCGGCCGGGGCGCCCGCGTCGATCGTGGCGACGATCGTGTCGATGGCGCCGGCGTTCAGGATCGACTGCATGTCGTGCTCGGAGACGCCCCACTCCTCCCGCAGCCGGGTGCGGCGCACGCGCGGCAGCTCGGGCAGCCCGGCGCGCAGCTCCTCGACCCAGGTGCGGGCCGGCGCGACCGGCACCAGGTCGGGCTCGGGGAAGTACCGGTAGTCCTCGGCTTCTTCCTTGATCCGGCCGGACGTGGTGGAGCCGTCCTCCTCGTGGAAGTGCCGGGTCTCCTGGAGGATCGTGCCGCCGGAGTTCAGCACGGCGGCGTGCCGCTGGATCTCGAAGCGGGCGGCGCGCTCGACGCTGCGCAGCGAGTTGACGTTCTTCGTCTCGGAGCGGGTGCCGAACTTCTCGCGGCCGTGCGGACGCAGCGACAGGTTCACGTCGCACCGCATCTGGCCCATCTCCATCCGGGCGTCGGAGACGCCGAGCGCCTTGATCAGCTCCCGCAGCTCGGCGACGTACGCCTTGGCGACCTCGGGGGCGCGCTCACCGGCGCCCTCGATGGGCTTGGTGACGATCTCGATGAGCGGGATCCCGGCGCGGTTGTAGTCGAGCAGCGAGTGCGAAGCGCCGTGGATACGGCCGGTGGCGCCGCCGACATGCAGCGACTTGCCGGTGTCCTCCTCCATGTGGGCGCGCTCGATCTGCACCCGGAAGGTCTCGCCGTCGTCCAGCTGGACGTCCAGATAGCCGTTGAAGGCGATCGGCTCGTCGTACTGGGAGGTCTGGAAGTTCTTCGGCATGTCCGGGTAGAAGTAGTTCTTCCGCGCGAACCGGCACCACTCGGCGATCTCGCAGTTCAGCGCGAGCCCGATCTTGACGGCCGACTCCACCCCGATCTCGTTGACGACCGGCAGCGCGCCGGGCATGCCGAGACAGGTCGGGCAGGTCTGCGAGTTGGGCTCGGCACCCAGCTCGGTCGAACAACCGCAGAACATCTTGGTCCTGGTGCCGAGCTCGACATGGACCTCAAGGCCCATGACGGGGTCGTAGGTCGCAAGGGCCTCCCCGTACGGCACCAGATCGATGACGCTCACAGGAAACACAACTCCTTCATCGCTACTCACATCGGGGAGGTGCGCCGGGCACCCGCGCTGCGGCGGGCGCCCGGTGCGGTCGGCTCAGCCGAACAGGACGTCGTCGTCACCGATGCGCTTCAGCTCGCGGTAGAGGATCGCGAGTCCGGTGACGATCGAGACGGCCGAGACCGCCGCGTCGACCAGCCGGAGCTTGTCGTCCTCGGTGCGGGCCCGCTTGACCTGCTTGATGACGCTGAGCGCGCCGAAAGCAGTGGTGGCCATCGACAGATACGTCCCTGACTTGGACTTTTTGAAGCCCTTGGCCTTGCTCAATGCACTACTCATAGTGACGGTGCCTCCTCCAGCAGCGGGTGTCCCCACCTTTCCACGAAGGCCGCCTCGACAGCGGCTCCGACCCTGTACAGCCGGTCGTCCTTCATGGCGGGGGCGATGATCTGCAGTCCGACCGGCAGTCCGTCCTCCGGGGCGAGCCCGCAGGGCAGGGACATGGCGGCGTTGCCCGCCAGGTTGGTCGGGATGGTGCACAGGTCCGCGAGATACATCGCCATCGGGTCGTCGGCGCGCTCGCCGATCGGGAAGGCGGTGGTCGGGGTCGTCGGGGAGACGATCACGTCGACCTGCTCGAACGCCTTCTCGAAGTCCCGGGTGATCAGCGTGCGGACCTTCTGCGCCGAGCCGTAGTACGCGTCGTAGTAGCCGGAGCTGAGCGCGTACGTGCCGAGCATGATGCGGCGCTTGACCTCGTCGCCGAAGCCCGCCTCGCGGGTCAGGGCCGTGACGTCCTCGGCCGAGCGCGTGCCGTCGTCGCCGACCCGCAGTCCGTAGCGCATGGCGTCGAACCGGGCGAGGTTGGACGAGCACTCGGACGGCGCGATCAGGTAGTACGCCGAAAGGGCCAGGTCGAAGGAGGGGCAGTCGAGCTGGACGATCGTGGCGCCCAGCTCCCGCAGCAGCTCGACCGACTCGTTGAAGCGCTGGACGACACCCGCCTGGTAGCCCTCGCCGGCGAACTGCTTGACGACGCCGACGCGCATCCCGGCGACCGAGCCGTTGCGCGCCGCCTCGACGACCGGCGGGACCGGCGCGTCGATGGAGGTCGAGTCGAGCGGGTCGTGTCCCGCGATCGCCTCGTGCAGCAGGGCGGCGTCCAGGACCGTACGGGCACAGGGCCCGCCCTGGTCGAGGGAGGAGGAGAACGCGACCATGCCGTAGCGGGAGACCCCGCCGTACGTCGGCTTGACGCCGACGGTGCCGGTGACGGCGGCCGGCTGGCGGATGGAACCGCCGGTGTCCGTGCCGATGGCCAGCGGCGCCTGGTAGGAGGCGAGCGAGGCGGACGAGCCGCCGCCCGAGCCGCCGGGGATCCGGGTGAGGTCCCACGGGTTGCCGGTGGGGCCGTACGCGCTGTTCTCCGTCGACGACCCCATGGCGAACTCGTCCATGTTGGTCTTGCCGAGGATGACGACCCCCGCGGCCTTGAGCCGCTTGGTGACCGTCGCGTCGTACGGCGGGATCCAGCCTTCGAGGATCTTGGAGCCGACGGTCGTCGGGATGCCCTCGGTGGTGAAGATGTCCTTGAGCGCGAGCGGCACGCCGGCCAGCGGGCCCAGCTCCTCGCCCGCCGCCCGCTTCGCGTCCACGGCGCGCGCCTGCGCCAGCGCGCCCTCACGGTCGACGTGCAGGAAGGCGTGGACCTTCTCGTCGACCGCCTCGATCCTGGCCAGATGGGCCTCGGTGACCTCGACGGCCGTGAGCTCGCCGGCGGCGATCTTCGCCGCGATCTCGGCGGCGGTGAGCGTGATGATGTCCGACTTGATGTCCGTCATGGCTTTTTAGTCCTCCCCCAGGATCTGCGGCACCTTGAAACGCTGCTGCTCCTGGGCAGGGGCGCCGGAGAGCGCCTGCGCGGGGGTGAGCGACGGGCGGACCTCGTCCGCGCGCATGACATTGGTCAGCGGCAGCGGGTGAGAGGTCGGCGGTACGTCTTGGTCGGCTACCTCGGATACGCGGGCGACCGCGCCGATGATGTCGTCGAGCTGTCCGGCGAAGTGTTCAAGCTCTTCGTCCTGCAGCTCCAGACGCGCCAGCCGGGCGAGGTGGGCGACCTCCTCGCGCGTGATGCCAGGCATGCAACGATCCTCAAGGGTGAGTGTGGCGGGTGTACGGATACGAATAAGGCGACGGAAGGAACGGGAGACCCGCCCAATCCTATGGGGCGCGCGTACCTGCCCGCGAAACCCTTTGTCCCGTACGGGTACGGGACACACCGATCCCCCTGCGGTATGCGGCCTTCTGTGGTCTTTCGGGCGCTTTCGTCCGGGCGTCCGGACCGTTACTGGATCACCGGACCGGGCAGCTCGCGGCGCCTCGCCGCCTCCAGCTCCGCCGGACGGCGCCAGCCGCGCTCGCCCCTGGCCCGCAGCCACGCCGTCGTCTCGTGCGGTGGCATCGCGGCCGCCACCAGCCAGCCCTGGACCGCGTCGCAGCCGAGGTCGCGCAGCCGCTCCCAGGTCTCGTCGTCCTCGACGCCCTCGGCGACGACCACCAGGCCGAGCGAGTGCGCCAGGTCCACCGTGCAGCGGACGATCTCGGCGTCCTCGTTGTCGACGGCGAGCTTGGCCACGAAGGACCGGTCGATCTTCAGCTCGCTCACCGGCAGCCGGCGCAGATGCACCAGGGACGAGTAGCCCGTGCCGAAGTCGTCGAGGGACATCTTCACGCCGTGTCCGGTCAGCCCCGCGAGGGTGTCGGCGGCCCGCTGCGGGTCCTCCAGCAGCACATGCTCGGTGATCTCCAGCTGGAGCGCGGCCGGCGGTACGCCGTGCCGGGCGAGCCGGGCCGCGACGGCGCCGGCGAAGCCCGGTGTGTGCACGTCGCGCGGGGACACGTTCACCGCGACCGGCACCATCAGCCCCTGGGCCCGCCAGCGGGCGACCTGGGCGAGGGCGGTCTCCAGCACGTACTCGGTGAGGTACGGCATGAGCCCGGAGGACTCGGCGATGGCGATGAACTCGTCGGGCGGTACCTGGCCGCGCTCCGGGTGCACCCAGCGGACCAGCGCCTCAAGTCCGGCCACCTGCCCGTCGAAGCGGACCTTGGGCTGGTAGTGCAGCTCCACCTCGCCCGCGTCCAGCGCGCGCCGCAGATCGCCCAGCAGCCCCAGCCGGTCGGGGGTGTTGGAGTCCCGCTTGGACTCGTAGACCTCGACCCCCGTACGGTCCCGCTTCGCCTGGTACATCGCGACGTCGGCGCGGCGCAGCAAGCCTTCGGCGTCCAGCGCGTGTTCGGGGTAGACGGCGACGCCCGCGCTGGCCTCCAGGACCAGGGTGAGGCCGTCGAGGTCGAGCTGTGAGGAGAGTTCGGCGACGAGATGGCGGGCGACGCGCTGCGCGCTCGTGGTCGAGTCGCAGGTCGGCAGCAGGACGGCGAACTCGTCGCCGCCGAGCCGCGCCGCCTCGGCGCCGCGCGGCAGCGCGAGCTTGAGCCGGTCGGCGATCTGCAACAGCAGCCGGTCGCCCGCGAGATGGCCGAGCGTGTCGTTGACCGAGCGGAACCGGTCGAGGTCGATCAGGACCAGGGCCGAGCGGGCACCGATGGACTCCGCGTGCTCCAGCGCCGACCAGGTGCGCTCCAGCAGCCACTGCCGGTTGGGCAGTCCGGTCAGCGGGTCACGCAACTGCTCCTCGGCGCGCGCCCTGGCGATCCAGAGCGTCGAGTCGAGGGCGATCAGCGGTATGGCGAAGAGCGGCAGCAGGACCGGGGTCGACACGGCTACGACGCATATCAGCGGGGCTATGCCGAGCAGCGCGACGGCGATGAGCCCCTGCCGCAGCAGGGCGGTACGGGCGACGGTCGGCAGTCCTGCGCCCTGCGGGGCCAGCGCGTACCACAACAGCAGCCGGGTGACGAGGAGATGGGCCGCGGCGGCGAGGACGATCTCCGGTACGGCGCCGATGCCCCAGTCGAGCGGCTGCCAGGGCGCCTCGACGGTGGGCACGTCGCCGAAGAGCAGCAGGACGAGAGCGGCGGCGCCGATGCCGACGATGTCCGCCGCTCCGTGCAGCACGCCCTGGCGCCAGCGGTGTTTGCGGCAGACGCCGACGAGGACGACGACGGCGAAGCTGACGAGTCCGGCCGGCACCCAGCCGTACAGCAGCAGGACCGCGAGGGTGAGGGCGGCGCCGGATCCGGTGCCGCCCCACCAGCGGTCGCGGCCGAGCGCGACGAGATGGCCGACGATGACCGCGGTGAGGACGGCGATCGCCCAGCCCGTACCGCCGCCGGGAAAGAGCGCACGGCCGTCCCGCAGCGCGAGGCCAAGACCGGTCACCAGCGCGACCGCGGCGAGTCCCACCACCAGGACGGGCATCGCGGCCACAAGGGTCGCGACGCTCGCAAATCGCGCGAATCCGCGCGGGGGTGGGACCGGGGCGGCGCTCTCGGTCGGTTTCATTCCCGTCCCTCTCACAGCCGGCGGAGCCAGTGCCACGTGATGGCACGTCGTCATGCCATCACGACTGGCATCCCGACCACTCAGCCGTGTACGACAGGCGCACGACTCAACAGTAGGCCGCCGAACGCCCCAACGGGCAGCGCTCGTCGGCGGTTGCCCGAATGCGACCTGCCCGTCCCTATCCATCTGATATGCGCCGAACGGGCGAGCTTGGCGCCCGCTCCCCCGCCGGTGCGCCACGCTACTCGCCGGTGCTCGGCCCGGAGGCATCTTCGGCCGTTTCCGCCGGAGACTCCCCCGGCGGCTCCGCCTCCGCGCCCTCCGCCGCCAACGCCACTGCCCTGGCCGCCTCTTGGCCGTCCGCGAGCAGGACAGTGAAGCCCCGTTCGTCGAGGACCGGGACCTTCAGCTGGATCGCCTTGTCGTGCTTGGATCCGGGGTTCTCACCGACCACCACGAAGGCGGTCTTCTTCGAGACGGCCCCCGCGACCTTGGCGCCACGGCTCTGCAGCGCCTCCTTCGCGCCGTCGCGGGTGAATCCCTCCAGCGTGCCGGTCACGACGACGGTCAGCCCGGCGAGCGGGCGCGGGCCCTCGTCCTCGCCGCTGCCCTCCTCCTCCATCCGCACGCCGGCCGCCCGCCACTTGCGCAGGATCTCGCGGTGCCAGTCGACCTCGAACCACTGCTTGAGCGACGCAGCGATGGTCGGCCCGACGCCTTCGACGGCGGCCAGCTCCTCCTCCGTCGCCTGCTCGATCCGCTCGACGGAGCGGAACTCCCTGGCCAGCGCCTCGGCGGCGACGGGTCCCACATGCCGGATGGAGAGCCCGGCCAGGATCCGGGCGAGCGGCCGGTTCTTGGCAGCGGCGATGTGCTCCAGCATCGCGAGCGCGTTCTTCTTCGGCTTGCCCTCCTGGTTGGCGAAGACCGTGACGATCTTCTCCTCGCCGGTCTCCGGGTCCCGCTTGGGCAGCCCGCTGTCCTGGTCGAGGACGTACGCCTTGATGGGGAGCAGCTTCTCCTCGGTCAGGTCGAAGAGATCGCCCTCGTCCAGCAGGGGCGGGGTCGACGGCTCCAGCGGCTTGGTGAGCGCCGCCGCCGCCACATAGCCGAAGTTCTCGATGTCCAGGCACTTGCGGCCGGCGAGATAGAACAGCCGCTCACGCAACTGGGCCGGGCACGACTGCCCGTTGGGGCAGCGGAGGTCGATGTCGCCCTCCTTCATCGGGCGCAGTGCGGTCCCGCACTCGGGGCACTCGGCGGGCATCACGAACTCCCGCGCGTCCTTGGGCCGCAGGCCCATCACCGGGCCCAGGATCTCGGGGATCACGTCGCCGGCCTTGCGCAGCACCACCGTGTCCCCGATGAGGACGCCCTTGGACTTCACCACGTCCTGGTTGTGCAGGGTGGCGAACTCGACTTCCGACCCGGCGACGGTGACGGGCTCCACGACCGCGTACGGCGTGACCCTGCCGGTGCGGCCGACGCCGACCCGGATGTCGACCAGCTTGGTGTTGACCTCCTCGGGCGGGTACTTCCAGGCGATGGCCCAGCGCGGGGCGCGCGAGGTGGAGCCGAGCCGGCCCTGGAGCGGGATCTCGTCCAGCTTGACGACCACACCGTCGATCTCGTGCACCACCGAGTGCCGGTGCTCGCCGTAGTAGGCGATGAACTCCCGCACACCCTCGATGGAGTCGACCACTCTGTTGTGCTCGCCGGTGGGCAGGCCCCATTCGCGCAGCAGCTCGTACGCGTGCGACAGGCAGTCGATGTCGAAGCCCTCACGGGCACCGATGCCGTGCACCACCATGTGCAGCGGCAGCGTGGCGGTGACCCGGGGGTCCTTCTGGCGCAGCGATCCCGAGGCGGAGTTGCGCGGGTTGGCGTACGGCTTCTCGCCCGCCTCGACACGTCGCGCGTTGAGGTCCTGGAAGGCCTCCATCGGGAAGAAGACCTCGCCGCGGATCTCCACCAGGGCGGGGATCCGCTTGCCCTTGAGGCGGTGCGGGATCTCGGCGATCGTGCGGACGTTGGGCGTGATGTCCTCGCCGACGCGGCCGGTGCCACGCGTGGCCGCGCGGGTCAGCACCCCGTTCTCGTACGTCAGGTTGACGGCGAGGCCGTCGATCTTCAGCTCGCACAGGAAGTGGTAGTCGGGGGTGCCGACGTCCTTGGCGAGCCGGTCGGCCCAGGCCGTCAGCTCCGCGTCGTCGAACGCGTTGTCCAGGGAGAGCATCCGCTCGCGGTGCTCGACCTTGACCAGTTCCGTCTCGTAGTCGACGGAGACCTTCTGGGTCGGCGAGTCGGGGGTGCGCAGCTCGGGATGGCGCTCCTCCAGCTCCTCCAGCGACCGCAGGAGTTCGTCGAACTCCCGGTCGGTGATGACGGGCTGGTCCTCGGCGTAGTACCGGTAGCGGTGCTCGTCGATCTCCTCGGCGATCCGGGCGTGCTCCTCCCGCGCCTGCGCGGGCACTGCCGTCTGCTGTTCGCCAGCCACCGTTTCGTCCTCCCGTTACTCAGGGTTGTCCGCGAGGGATCTCGCCGCCCGGACGCAGTGGGCGAGCGCCTCCCGTGCGTACCCGGGTGAAGCGCCCGCGAGACCGCACGACGGGGTGAGCACCACGGACCCGGCGAGAGTCCCCGGCGCCAGCCCCAGCCTGCGCCACAGCGTTCTGACACCCATGACGCTACCGGCAGGGTCTGACAATGGGCTGTCGGTGCCGGGCACGACTCCGGCGAAGAGTTGGGTGCCGCCCTCGACCGCCTCGCCGATCGTGTCTTCGTCACGCTCGGTGAGGAGATCGAAATCGAACGAGATTCCGGCCGCGCCCGCCCGCCTCAGCAGCGCGAACGGCACGTCCGGCGCGCAGGAGTGCACCACGGCCGCGCCCGGCGTCAGCGCGGTCACCTGGCGCAGCGCGTCCTCGACCACCTGCCGGTCCACCGCCCGGTAGGTGCGGTAGCCGCTGGCGGACCTGACATGGCCGCGCAGCACGGCGGTGAGCGAAGGCTCGTCCAGCTGCAGCACCGGTACGGCGCCGGGAATCCGGCGGCGCACCTCGGCCAGATGCGCGGTGAGCCCCTCCACCAGCGATCCGGTCAGGTCCCGGCAGGCGCCCGGGTCGCTGAGCGCCGATTCGCCGCCCCGCAGCTCCAGCGAGGCCGCCAGCGTCCAGGGCCCGACGGCCTGGATCTTGACCGGTCCGGTGTAGCCCTGGGTGAACTCCTCCAGCGCGTCCAGATCCTCCCCCAGCCAGGACCAGGCGCGTTTGGTGTCGCGGCCGGGCCGGTCGCCGATGCGCCAGCCGCTGGGCTCCACGCGCGCGTAGACCTCGACGAGCATGCCCGCGGTCCTGCCGATCATGTCGGCTCCCGGGCCGCGGGCCGGCAGCTCCGCCAGATAGGGGAACGTCTCGAAGGTGCCGGTGACCGCCTTGGCCGTCTCCCGCGCGTCGCCGCCGGGCATCGAACCGACGCCGGTGGCAGGACCCCAGTTCACCCGGCTCGCGGTCCCGTCGCCCGCCGCCGCGTCGCTCATCGGCCGGGCCGTACGGTCACGTCGTCCACCTGCGCGTCGCGCGGCAGGTCGAGCGCGGCGATCAGCATCGTCGCCACGGAGCCCGGGTCGATGAACCGGTCAGCCACGTACTCCTTGCCTTCCTGCTGGTGGACCTTGACCTGCATGGGGCTGGCCGTCCTGCCGGGATAGACGGAGGTCACCCGGACCCCGTTCGGCTTCTCCTCCTGGCGCAGCGCGTCGGCCAGGGCCTTCAGTCCGTGCTTGGACGCGGCGTACGCGCCCCACTCGGCGTTCGCGCTCAGGCCGGCCCCCGAGTTGACGAACACCACCTGGCCACGGGCGGCCCGCAGCTGCGGCAGGAAGAGCCGGGTCAGCTCGGCCGGTGCGACCAGGTTCACGTTGAGCTGGCCGTGCCAGACCTTGGGCGTCAGTTCGCCGACCGGGCCGAGGTCGACCACCCCGGCGATGTGCAGGAGCGAGTCCAGGTGGTCGGGGAGCGTCTGCTGCCCCAGCGCCCAGGCCAGCCGGTCGGGCTGGCCGAGATCGCCGACCAGCGTGCCCGCGCCCGGGTAGAGGGAGCTGAGTTCCTTGGCGCGGCCGATGTCGCGTGCGAGCAGCAGCAGGTCGTCGCCGCGTTCGTGCAGCCGGCGCGCGACAGCGGCGCCGATGCCCGAGCCGGCGCCGGTGATCAGATGGGTAGCCATGGCGTCATCGTCGCATCACCCGGGAGCCTCACCGCACGCCGGCGGACTCCTCCAGGTAGGCGAGGGCGCCCACACCGTCCTCGGCGAAGAAGACCAGCTCGGTGAGGGGCAGCGGCAGGAAGCCCTCGGCGTCCATGCGCTGGAACTGCTCCTTGAGCCCGTCGTAGAAACCGGCCGTGTTGAGCAGCACGACGGGCTTGGTGTGCAGACCGTGCTTCTTCAGCTCCAGGATCTCGGTCGCCTCGTCCAGGGTGCCGGTGCCGCCCACCATGATCACGACCGCGTCCGACTTGGCGAGCAGCAGCGCCTTGCGCTCGGCGAGGTCCTTGGCGACCACCATCTCGTCGGCCTCCGGCCGGACCACGGCGGAGAGGAAGTCCACCGAGACCCCGACCAGCCGGCCGCCCGCCCGCTCCACACCGTCAGCGACGACCTTCATCAGACCGCTGTCGGAGCCGCCCCAGACGAGGGTGTGGCCGCCCTTGCCGATCAGCTCGGCGAATTCACGGGCGGGCCGGGTGTAGCGCTCGTCGAGGTCGGCGGCGGAGAGGAAGACACAGATGTTCATGCGGTCAACGGTAGAGGCAGGGAAGAGAGCGAAGCCGGCCGGTGCTGTCGTAAGAGAGAGGTACGGACAACAGAGGTACGGGTCACACCGACAGAGCCGTCGAAGGGACGCAACGACATGGCCACCGGGCACACCATCACCGTCGAAGAGGGCACCGAGCACGTACGCGCCGTACGGGACGGGCAGGTGCTCGCCGAGAGCCGCCGGCCGCTCGTACTGCGCGAGACCGGCTGTCCCGTCCGCTACTACCTGCCGCCGGAGGACGTACGCGTGGAGCTGCTGACGCCGTCGGACACCACGACGCACTGCCCCTTCAAGGGGGACGCCTCCTACTGGTCGCTGCCGGACGCACCGGACCTGGTCTGGGCGTATCCCACGCCGAAGGCGGAAGTCGCGCAGGTCAAGGGGCACTTCTGCTTCTACGACACGGAGCTGCTGCCGGACTGAGCGCCGGTGCGGCGAAGAATTTTCCGGGCCCGGCGATGAGTTTCGCCGGGCCCGCCCGTCTGCACTTCCATGGACACCTCGCACAAGGTGAAGTCTCCGGACGGCACCGTCATCGCCTACCGGCGCTCGGGCCAGGGACCGCCGGTCGTTCTCGTGGTCGGCGCGCTCTGTACGGCGGAGTCGGGGGCGCCCCTCGCGGCGCTGCTGGCCCCGCGCTTCGACGTGATCACGTACGACCGGCGCGGCCGCGGCGTGAGCGGTGACACCGCGCCGTACGAGGTACGGCGCGAGGTCGAGGACCTGGCGGCGCTGGTCGCCGAGGCAGGCGGCGGCGCTTCCGTGTACGGGATGTCGTCGGGCGCGGCGCTGGCGCTGGAAGCGGCCGCCGCGGGGGTGGAGATAAGCCAGCTGGCGCTGTACGAGCCTCCGTATCTGCTCGACCCGGCCGGTGTGCCGGCGAGCGCCGCCTACACGGGACAGCTCGGCGTGCTGCTCTCGCAGGGGCGGCGGGACGAGGCCGTGGAGCTGTTCATGTCGCTGACCGGCATGGACCCCGCGATGATCGCGGCGATGCGCCGGTCGCCCGGCTGGCCCGCGCTGGCGGCCGTCGCTCCCACGCTCGCGTACGACGACGCGATGCTGGGCTCGGGGCTGATCCCCACCGAACGGCTCGCCACGATCGGGACCCGGTCGATGGTGGTGGACGGCGGCGCGAGTCCGGCGTTCCTGCGCGACGCCTCGCGCGCGGTGGCCGAGGCGCTGCCGCGCGGGCGTCATCGCACCCTGACCGGGCAGACGCACGACGTGGCGCCGCACGTACTGGCGCCGGTGCTGGCCGACTTCTTCGCGGGCTGAGCGCAGGAGGGAGCCCGGGGCTGAGCTGGGTCCTGGCCAGGTCCGACCCCGCTCAGCGCACGGCGGCGGGCAGGGTCACGCCGGTCAGCCGCTCCGCCTCGCTCCACAGCCGGGCGTTGACCTCGGTGTCGCGCGCCCTGCGGGTGGTACGCGCGGGCGCCGCAGGGCCGACGAGACCGAAGCGCCCGCCGGGGCCGTAGTAACCGGCGGCGACGGCGTCCGGGCTGGTCGCCGCGTACAGCAGCGGCTCGGCGCCCTGCTCGACGCCCTGCGAGGGCAGGATGTCGAACCGGTTCATCAGCGAGTACGTGAAGGACGGCTTGCCGGTGCCGAGGCTCGCCCCTGCCGTCTGCAGGTTGGTCTTCGTGTAGCCGGGGTGGGCGGCGGTGCTCAGCAGCGGCCAGCCGCGCTCGGCGGCGACAACGGCGAGCTGACGGGTCAGGATCAGGTCGGCGAGCTTCGACTGGGCGTAGGAGCGGACCGCGCTGTAGCGGCGGCTCTCCCACTGCAGATCCTGGAAGTCGATCGTGCCGTAGTTGGCGGTGCCGCTGGTCATGGTGGCCACCCGGGGCGCGTCCGCCGCGAGCAGCAGCGGCAGGAGCCTGAGCGTCAGGGCGAACGGGCCGAGGAAGTTGCTGCCCATCTGGAGCTCGAAGCCGTCTGCGGTGGCGATCCGGCTCGGCGGCGACATCACGCCGGCGTTGTTGACCAGCAGGTCGAGCGGGGACCCCTCGGCGATGAGCCCGTCGGCGAACTCCCGTACGGAGTCCAGCTCCGCGAGGTCGATCCTGCGCACGTCGAGCCGTGCGTCCGGATGCGCGGCGAGGATCTCGGCGCGTGCCTGCTCGCCCTTGGCGACCGTACGGACGGCGAGCACGACGCGCGCCCCCGCGCCTGCGAGGCGCTTCGCCGCCTCCTTGCCCGTACCGCTGTTGGCGCCCGTGACGACGGCGAGCCTGCCGTGCTGGTCGGGAACGGTGTACATGAGGGCCCCTTCGGTCGTCCGGCAGATAGGAGACCGCCGGTCTGTTGTCTTCGAAGGTAACAGACCGACGGTCCGATAACAACAGACCGCAGGTCTGTACGATGGGGCGATGACGAGCTTCCAGCGCGCCCGCAGCGAGGAGCAGCGCGCCGTGCGCAGACAGGCGATCCTCGACACGGCGGCGGCGATGCTCACGGAGATGCCGGTGGCCCAGCTCAGCCTCAACGAGCTGAGCCGGCGCGTGGGACTGGCGAAGTCGAACGTGCTGCGCTACTTCGAGTCGCGCGAGGCCGTCCTGCTGGACCTGATGAACGAGGCGACGCGCACCTGGCTGGACGGCTTCGAGGCCGAGGTCGCCACCGCTGTCGACGCGAAGGCCGAACCGTACGAGCGCGCCGACCAGTTGGCGGCGGCGCTGGCCGCCTCACTGGCGGAGCATCCGGTGCTGTGCGATCTGATCGGCGCGCAGGCGTCGGTACTTGAGCGGAACGTGTCACCCGAGGCGACGGCCGAGTACAAGCGCGCGGCCGTCGCGAACGTGCTGGATCTGGTGCGGCTGGTCGGCCGGCTGCTGCCCGAACTCGACGAGGCGGACGCGACGCGCTTCACCACCGCGGCCGTGATGATGACCGGGGCCGTGTGGTCGCACGCGCATCCGTCGGCCGCCGTGCTGACGGTCTACGAGCGCGACGCCGAACTGGGCGCCCTGCGCATGGACTTCACGGCCACCCTCACCGACGTGTGCCAGACCCTGCTGTCAGGGCTGCTCGTACGCGCCACCCGCCGGGCCACCGCCTGAACGCGACACCCTCGGTCCGGCGCCCGGCTTTTCCGGCTGCCGGGAAGGCGGTTTTCGGCCAACCACCGCCGGTGTCAGGACTGTTCGTACGCGGCGCTCGCCGCATCGGTGTCGGCCGAGGCGCCGCGCGCCGCCGGCAGTTCCGCGCCTGCGCCCGCGCTCGCAGCCGCACCCGCGGCCGTGCCCGGACGCCGCGCGCTGAGCGGCGGCGGCGCGCAGGACTCGCGCACGACGAGCCGCGTGGGCAGCCGCAGCCGGCGCTGCGACGGCTCACGCCCGGCCAGGACCTCCAGCAGCATCTCCACCGCCCGCTGCCCCATCAGCTGCAACGGCTGCTCGATGGTGGTCAGTCCGGGCCGCACCATCGTGCTCTCCGGCACGTTGTCGAAGCCGATGACCGACAGGTCGTCCGGGACCGTCATCCCGAGGGTGAGCGCCACCTCCATGGTGGAGATCGCCGACAGGTCGTTGGCCGCGAAGATCGCCGTGGGCCGCTCGGGCAGTTCGAGCAACTGCCGCGCCGCCTCGGTCGATTCGCTCTCCTCGTACCCCGCCGCCCGCACCAGCTCCGGGTCGAACGCGATACCGGCGGCCTCCAGCGCCGCGCGGTAGCCGTACTCCCGCTGCTTGCCCGACTCCAGGTCGCGCGGCGGCCTGCCGAGGAAACCGATCCTGCGGTGGCCGAGCGCCAGCAGATGCTCCACCGCCAGCTGCGCGCCACGGAAGTTGTCGGCGTCCACCGTCGGCACCGCGTCGCCCCCGACATGCGGGTCGACGGCGACGACCGGCGAGCCGATCCCCTCGGCGGAGACCGTCGGCGTCACCAGCACGGCCCCGTCGATCAAGGTCCCCGAAAGCCGTGAGAGATAGCGGCGCTCCCACCCGATGTGGCCGCCGCCCTCACCGCCCGTCGAGTACACGACCAGCTCGTACCCGGTGCCCTTGATCGCGCGCGCCGCGCCCTTGAGCAGTTCGGCGCTGTACGGCTCGATGGCCCAGACCAGCACGCCGACCACATTCGTGCGGTGGTTGCGCAGGCTGCGCGCCACCAGGCTCGACTCGTAGCCGAGCTGCTCGATGACCGCGCGCACCCGCTCCACCGTGCTCACCGCCACCCCGTGACGTTCGTTCAGCACTTTGGAGACGGTCGCCACCGAGACTCCGGCTTGCGAGGCGACGTCGCGGATGGTCACACGATGAGTGGTCACGGACCAGATCCTACCGCCAGCGAAAACGATTTCGATAACGTTATCGATAACGATTGACAGACCCGAAGCAGCCCTGCACGATGGCCGAAAATCAAAGCTGGATCAGAGCTGCCCCGGGCCCGTTGACGTGACCGGGGCAGAGAGGCGGACAGCATGACGGGATCGGTCACCTCACGCAGAACTGTGCTCGCGGGACTCGCGGCCCTGGTCGGCGGTACGGCGGTGGGCTGCGGCACCTCGGGGCCCAGCACCGGCGCTTCCGGCGGCGGCGGCAAGGGCAGCGCCTCCGTGTGGATCATCAGCGGGGTCACCGAGAAGGCGTTCCAGAACTCGTTCGACTCCTGGAACAGCGCCCACTCGGACCAGCGGATCGGCGTCCAGTCCTTCGCCAACGACCCCTACAAGCAGAAGATCCGCACCGCCGTCGGGGCCGGCCAGTCCCCCACCCTGATCTACGGCTGGGGCGGCGGCGTCCTCAACTCGTACGTCCAGGCGGGCTCGGTCGACGACCTCAGCGACCTCGCGGCCGACCCGCAGCTCAAGGGCCGGTTCCTGCCCTCGATCGCCAAGGCGGGCACGGTCGGCGGCAAGACGTACGCGCTGCCGAACAACGGCGTGAAGCCGGTGATGGTCTATTACAACAAGGACCTGTTCGCCAAGATCGGCGCCCAGCCGCCCGCGAGCTGGGGCGAACTGATGGCGCTGGTGCCGAAGTTCAAGAAGGCCGGGACAGCCCCCTTCACCGTCAGCGGACAGGCCAAGTGGCCGCTGCTGCCGTGGCTTTCCTATCTGATGGACCGCATCGGCGGCCCCGGCGTGCTGAACGACATCCTCGCGAACAAGCCGGACGCGTGGTCCAACCCGGCCGTCACCCAGGCCAACGAGATGATCCAGCAGCTGGTGAAGGCCGACGGCTTCGTCAAGGGCTTCGCCTCGATCTCCACCGACAGCGGCGCCGACATCGCGCTGCTGTACACGGGCAAGGCGGCGATGAGCCTCGGGCTGCCGGCCACGTACCAGACCATCCAGACGGCCGACCCGAAGTTCATCAGCGACGGCAAGCTCGGCTACTTCCCGTTCCCGACCGTCGAGGGCGGCAAGGGCGATCCGGCCAACGTGGCGGGCAACCCGTCCAACTTCTGGTCGATCTCGGCGTCGGCGAGCGCGGCCGAGAAGGCCGCAGCGCGCGCCTACATCAAGAGCGATCTGCTCAACGCCCAGTACGCGGCGGACCTGTTGTCCGTCGGCAATGTGCCGCCCGTGGCGAATCTGGACGCACAGCTCGCCAAGGCGAGCGACCCGGAGTACTTCAAGGCGATCTACGAACTCGCCTCCAAGGCACCGAACTTCGCACTCTCCCTGGACCAGGCGCTGAGCCCGCAGCAGGGCGACTCCGTACTGACGGCGCTCCAGCAGATCTTCCTGGGCGAGATCAGCCCCAAGAAATTCGCGTCCACCATGAACGCGACCATTTCCGCCTGAAGGCGAGTTCGACGTGTCTGTCCTCCCTACCGACAACCCGGCGGCCCGTCGCCGCGGTTCGGGCGCGAGCGGGCTGTTCGCCGTACCGGCCCTGCTGATGTTCGTCGTGTTCGCCCTGGTGCCGCTGGCCGGCGCCGTGGTGCTCAGCTTCACGCACTGGGACGGCCTCGGCGCCATCACCTGGCAGGGGCTGAGCAACTGGACCCGGGTCCTGCACGACCCGCTCACCGGCAACGCCCTGCTGCTGACCGTGAAGATCATGGTGGTCTCGTGGGTGGTGCAGACCCCCATCAGCCTGCTGCTCGGGGTCTTCACCGCCGGCACCCAGCGCTACCGCGCCGTGCTCGCCGCGCTCTACTTCGTACCGCTGCTGCTGTCGTCGGCGGCCGTGGCCATCGCGTTCAAGGCGCTGCTCGACCCGAACTTCGGGATCGGCGGCGCACCGGGGCTGCACGCCCTGGCGCAGAACTGGCTGGGCGATCCCGACCTGGTGCTGTACGTGGTGATCTTCGTGATCGCCTGGCAGTTCGTGCCGTTCCACACGCTGCTCTACCAGGCGGCCGTGCGGCAGATCCCGGACTCCCTGTACGAGGCGGCGACGATCGACGGGGCCGGCCGGCTCCAGCAGTTCTGGTACATCACGCTGCCGCAGCTGCGTAACACCGTCATCACCTCGTCGACACTGATGATCACCGGCTCGCTGACCTATTTCGACGTGGTCTTCGTGCTGACGGCGGGCGGTCCCGGCAACTCCACCCGGCTGCTGCCGGTCGACATGTATCTGACCGGCTTCCAGGCCAACGACATGGGCGACGCCAGTGTCCTCGCCGTGATCCTCGTCGTCATCGGGCTCGCCCTGGCCTTCGTACTGACCAGGTTCTCCGGCTTCAGCCGGATGCGCAGTGAACAGGAAGGTCTCTGATGGTGACGACGACCACGGTCCGGGAGCCCGCGGCGCGGACAGGACCGGACGGCCCGGCACCGCGGCCACGGCGCGGCCGCACGCCGCGCGCGCTGCGCAGGCGGCCCAACGTACTGGCGGGGCTCGGCGGCTTCGTCTGGCTGGCGGTCATCATCGTGCCGGTCTACTACGTGGTGATCTCCAGCCTCCGCGCCCAGCAGGGGTTCTTCGCGACGAACCCGCTGGCGTTCCCCAGCCACATCACCTTCGACAACTACTCGCTGGTGCTGAACAGCGGCTTCGGCCGCTACTTCCTCAACAGCGTCGTCATCACGATCGCCGCCGTCGCCGTCACCGTCGTGCTGTCCCTCATGGCGGCGTACGCGGTGGTGCGGGGCAACGGCCGGTTCGTCCGCTCGGCGTTCTCGGTCTTCCTGCTGGGGCTCGCGATCCCGGTGCACGCGACGATCATTCCGCTGTACTACATGATCACCAAGGTGCATCTGTACGACAGCCTGCTCGCGCTGATCCTCCCGTCCATCGGGTTCGCCATTCCGATCACCGTGCTGATCCTGGCGAACTTCATCCGGGACATCCCCAAGGAACTGTTCGAGTCGATGCGCATGGACGGCGCGAGCGATCTGCGGATCCTGCGCAGCCTCGTCATGCCGCTGGCCCGCCCGGCGATCGTGACGGTCGGCATCTACGACGGGCTGCACGTGTGGAACGGCTTCCTCTTCCCGCTGATCCTCACGCAGAGCCCGAACCAGCGGGTGCTGCCGATGGCGCTGTGGACGTTCCAGGGCGAGTTCACCGTGAACGTGCCGGCGATCCTCGCCGCCGTGGTGCTCTCCACGCTGCCCATGCTCGCCGCGTATCTGCTCGGGCGGCGCTATCTCGTACGCGGTCTGACGGCCGGCTTCAGCAAGTGACCAAGCCGGCTCCTCCCACCGGACACCTTCTTCCAGGAGTACGCACCACCATGAACGATGCATCCGTGATGATCCATGTCGAGGGCGGCCACCTCGCCACAGCGGCGGGGGATCCGGTCAGACTGCGCGGGGTCGGTCTCGGCGGGTGGATGAACATGGAGAACTTCATCACCGGCTACCCGGCGACCGAGGACCTCCAGCGCAAGGCGCTGCGCAAGGTACTCGGACAGGAGGCGTACGACGCCTTCTTCGACCGGTTCCTCGATGTCTTCTTCACCGACGCCGACGCCGCGCTGCTCGCGGAGGCGGGGATGAACTGCGTCCGGCTGCCCTTCAACTACCGGCACTTCGAGGACGACGACCGTCCGATGGAGCTGAAGGAGGCGGGCTTCGCGCTGCTCGACCGGGCGATCGACATCTGCGCGCGGCACGGTCTGTACGCGGTGCTCGACCTGCACGCGGCGCCCGGCTTCCACAACCAGCGCTGGCACAGCGACAATCCGACCCACCGGTCGTTCTTCTGGACCCACCGGCACTTCCAGGACCGGGTGGTGCATCTGTGGGAGGCGCTGGCCGACCGCTACAAGGACAATCCGTGGGTCGCGGGCTACAACCCGCTGAACGAGCCCGCCGATTCGGACGGCGAGGTCATCGGCCCGTTCTACGAGCGGCTGCACAAGGCGATCAGGGCCGTCGACCCCGGCCATGTCATCTTCCTGGACGGCAACCGGCACGCCACCGAGTTCGACCTGTTCAGCGACCCGTGGCCGAACACCGTGTACACGGTGCACGACTACGCGCTCTCCGGCTTCGCCGACAGCGGCGAGTACCCCGGGGTCTCGCGGGGCCAGTACGTGGACCGGGGCTATCTGGAGAGCAGGTTCCTCAAGCGCTCCGAGTACATGCGCTCCACCGGAACCCCCATCTGGGTGGGCGAGTTCGGCCCGGTCTACTCCGGCGACCCGGTGCGTGACGCGCACCGCTACCGGACGCTCGGCGACCAGCTGGAGATATACGACGAGCACGGCGCCGGCTGGAGCCTGTGGACGTACAAGGACATCGGGCTGCAGGGCGTGACGCATCTGCCCCCGGACTCGCCCTACTTGGCGCGGATCTCCGGGGTGCTGGAGAAAAAGGCCCGGCTCGGGGTCGACGTGTGGGGCGGGGTCGACACGGGCGTACGGCACATCCTCGACCCGCTGGAGGCCACGGTCGCCGAGGAGTTCCCCGACTTCGACCCGCTGCCCTTCGGACCGCAGCAGTGGATCCATGTGCTGGTACGCCACATCCTGCTCGCCGAGCCGATGGTCGATGACTACGCGCGCTGCTTCGCGGGGCTCGACGCCGACCAGATGCGGGCACTGGCCGACTGCTTCGCCGTGGACAGATGCACCGTCCGCTCGCCGCTCGTCGACGTCCTGCGGGAGCACCTGTGAGGATCACCGGCGTCGAGACACTGCTGCGGGGCCCGCTCGCGCTGGTGCGCGTGCGGACCGACGAGGGCCTGGAGGGCATCGGCCAGTGCGCGCCGTACGAGGCGGCGAACACCGTGCGCGTCCTGCACTCGATGGTGGCGCCGCTGTTCCTCGGGCGCGACCCGTGGGACGTGGAGGCCCTGGCCGACACGTGTCTGCGGACCCACTACAAGTTCCCCAGCAGCTTTCTGCACCGGGCGCTCGCCGGTGTCGAGACGGCCCTGTGGGACATCCTCGGCAAGGCGGCGGGCCGGCCGGTCAGCAAGCTGCTCGGCGGCCACGCCAGGGACACCGTGCCGATGTACGCGTCCAGCATGCGGCGCGACATCAGCCCGGAGGCGGAGGCCGAACGGCTCGCCTCGTTCGTCGCCGGGCAGGGGTTCCGCGCCGTCAAGATCCGGGTGGGCGAGGCGATGGGCCGGGACACCGACGCGGCGCCGGGACGTACCGAACGGATCGTCCCGCTGACCCGTCAGGTGCTGGGCGACGGGGTCGACCTGTCGGCCGACGCCAACGGCGGCTTCTCGGTGGGCCGGGCGATCCGGGTCGGCCGGATGCTGGAGGAGTACGGCTACTTCCACTACGAGGAGCCGGTCCCGTTCGCCGAGATCGAGCAGAGCGCACGGGTGGCCGCAGCGCTGGACATCCCGGTCTCCGGTGGTGAACAGGACCTGTCGATACCGCAGTTCAACCGGATGATCGGCGGCGGCGCGGTGGACATCGTGCAGCCGGACATCGGCTACATCGGCGGTGTCTCGCGGGCCCGCAAGGTCGCCGTACTGGCGGAGGCCGCCGGCATCCCCTGCACGCCGCACTGCGCCAACGACTCGCTGCTGCAGGTGTTCTCGCTGCATCTGGCGGTCGCGATGCCGTCCTGCTCGCAGTACCAGGAGTGGAGCATCGAGACCACTCCGTGGTCCGAGGGCGTCTACGAGCCGGTACTGCGGGTGACGGACGGTCAGGTCGCGGCACCGACCGCGCCCGGCTGGGGAGTTGAGCTGGTGCCGTCGTTCGTGCGCGAGGCGGTCAGCGAGACGTCGGGCGTCTGACCGCGCGTACCTCTTGCGCCGGACCTCTTGTGCCGGACCTGTTGTGACCGGGGCGCCCCCGCCGCGGACCTCTCGCGGCCGGGGCGCCCCGCAGCGGTGAGCGGCCCCGATCCGGCCCTGTCGGCTCCGGCGGTCCCGGCGGTCCCGGTCAGCCGGCCAGGGCCGTCTTCCGCCGGACCGTCGTCGCGATCGTCGCCGAGCCGACCACGCGCGTGCCGTCGTACAGCACCACGGCCTGGCCGGGCGCCACGCCCCGTACCGGCTCCTCGAACGTGACCCGCAGGGTGCCGTCCACCAGCTCCGCCGTCACCGGCGTCTCGCCGCCGTGGGCCCGCAACTGGGCCGTGTACGCGGCGGATCCGGCCGGCGCCGTGCCGCACCAGCGGGGCTTGACCGCCGTCAGCTCCAGGACGTCGAGGGCGTCGGCGGGGCCGACCGTCACGGTGTTGTCGACGGGCGAGATGTCCAGCACGTAGCGCGGCTTGCCGTCGGCGGCCGGGTGGCCGATGCGCAGCCCCTTGCGCTGGCCGATGGTGAAGCCGAAGGCGCCGTCGTGGCTGCCGAGCTTCGTTCCCGCCTCGTCCACGATGTCGCCCTCCGCCGCGCCGAGGCGCTTGGCGAGGAAGCCCTGGGTGTCGCCGTCGGCGATGAAGCAGATGTCGTGGCTGTCCGGCTTCTTCGCGACGGCGAGACCGCGCCGCTGCGCCTCTTCGCGGATCTCGCCCTTGGTGGTGAGGGTGTCCCCGAGCGGGAACATGGCGTGGGCGAGCTGCCGCTCGTCCAGGACGCCGAGCACGTACGACTGGTCCTTGGCCATGTCGCTCGCGCGGTGCAGCTCACGCGCGCCGTCGGCCCCCGTGACGACCGTCGCGTAGTGGCCCGTGCACACGGCGTCGAAGCCGAGGGCGAGCGCCTTGTCCAGCAGCGCGGCGAACTTGATCTTCTCGTTGCAGCGCAGACAGGGGTTGGGCGTGCGGCCCGCCTCGTACTCGGCGACGAAGTCGTCCACGACGTCCTCGCGGAAGCGTTCGGCGAGGTCCCAGACGTAGAAGGGGATACCGATGACGTCCGCCGCGCGGCGCGCGTCGCGGGAGTCCTCGATGGTGCAGCAGCCGCGCGCTCCGGTGCGGAACGACTGCGGATTCGCCGAGAGGGCCAGGTGTACGCCGGTCACGTCGTGCCCCGCCTCGGCGGCGCGGGCGGCGGCGACGGCGGAGTCCACGCCGCCCGACATCGCGGCCAGGACACGGAGGGGGCGCTGGGGATTCTGAGTCATAGCCTCACCAGAGTACGGCCCGGCGGGAACCACAGTCGCGCGAGTATGCGTTGACGACCATATGGGCGAGAAGACGAGCGGCGAAGCCGCAGGTGAGCACCGGATCGGCAGGCGCGGTCTGCTGATCGGCGGCGGGCTCGCCGTGCTGGGCGGGGCCGGTCTGGCGCGGGAGCAGCTGACCCGCGCCTGGTGGCGGTCGCCGCTCGCCGAGAAGCCGCGCACCCCGGGTGAGCTGGATTTCGCGGGCGCCCAGTGGGTCTCCGCCTCCCCGGCGAACTACCGGCGGGCCGACCGCCCCGCCGACTACACCGTCGACCGCGTGGTGATCCATGTGGTGCAGGGCAGCTACGCGGTCGCGCTGAAGGTGTTCAAGGACCCGGCGCACGCGGCGGCTGCGCACTACGTGGTGCGCAAGGACGGTCATGTGGCGCAGATGATCCGCGAGCTGGACGTCGCGTTCCACGCGGGGAACCGCTCGTACAACGAGCGCAGCATAGGGATCGAGCACGAGGGCTGGGTGGACCGGCCGACGTCGTTCACGGACGCGATGTACCGCTCGTCGGCCCGGCTGACCGCGGACATCTGCAAGCGGTACGGGATACCCGTCGACCGTAAGCACATCATCGGCCATGTCGAGGTCCCCGGCACTGATCACACCGATCCCGGCCGGTACTGGGACTGGAGCCGCTATCTGAAGCTGGTGCGCGAGGCGGCCGCGCCGCCCCCGCCGAGGCGGATCTCCGCCGCGAGCTGAACCCGCGAGCCGGACCGAGGGGGCTCAGCTCAGGCCGGCGCTGCGGGCGCGCTCGACCGCCGGGCCGATCGCCGCCGCCACGGCTTCGACGTCCGCCCGGGTCGAGGTGTGGCCGAGCGAGAAGCGCAGGGTGCCCCTGGCCAGCTCCGGGTCGCTGCCGGTGGCCAGCAGGACATGGCTGGGCTGGGCGATGCCCGCCGTGCAGGCCGAGCCGGTCGAGCACTCGATGCCCTGGGCGTCCAGCAGCAGCAGGAGCGAGTCGCCCTCGCAGCCGGGGAAGCTGAAGTGGGCGTTGGCGGGCAGCCGGTTGTCCGGGTCGCCGCCGAGCACCGCGTCGGGGACCGCCTTGTGCACGGCGTCGATCAGCTCGTCCCGCAGCGCGCCGATGTCCCGCGCGAAGCCCTCGCGGCCCGCCGTGGCCGCCCGCGCCGCGACGGCGAAGGACGCGACGGCGGGGACGTCCAGGGTGCCGGAGCGCACCTGGCGCTCCTGGCCGCCGCCGTGCAGGACCGGTACGGGGGTGTACTCGCGGCCGAGGAGCAGCGCGCCGATGCCGTACGGGCCGCCGATCTTGTGGCCGGACACCGTCATCGCCGCGAGTCCCGAGCGGCTGAAGTCCAGCTCGGTCTGGCCGACGGCCTGGACTGCGTCCGAGTGCAGCGGGATGCTGAACTCCCTGGCCACTTCGGCCAGTTCGGGGACGGGGAGGATGGTGCCGATCTCGTTGTTGGCCCACATCACGGTCGCGAGGGCGACATCGGCCGGATTGCGCTCGATCGCCTCGCGCAGGGTCTGCGGATCGACCCTGCCGTACTTGTCGACGGCCAGGTACTCCACGGTCGCGCCCTCGTGCTCACCGAGCCAGTCGACGGTGTCGAGGACCGCGTGGTGCTCCACGGGACTGGCGAGCACCCGGGTCCTGGCCGGGTCGGCGTCTCTGCGCGCCCAGTACAGCCCCTTCACCGCCAGGTTGTCGGCCTCCGTGCCGCCCGAGGTGAAGACCACCTCGCTCGGCCGTGCGCCAAGGGCCTCGGCGAGTGTCTCGCGGGCCTCCTCGACGGTACGGCGGGCCCTGCGGCCGGCGGCGTGGAGCGATGACGCGTTGCCGGCGAAGCCGAACTGGGCGGTCATCGCCTCGATCGCCTCCGGCAGCATCGGAGTGGTCGCGGCGTGGTCGAGGTAAGCCATGGTGGGCTCGATTCTACGAGCCGTCGAAGGACGTTGGCGCATTCGGGCCTCCCCGGCGGGGTGAACGGCTTGTCGGGACCAGACAGGAGTGATTAGCGTTACGGTCATGACGGAGTGGATTCTCGATCGTACGTTCCGCGGTTCGTCGGGCGACGTGCGCTGGGCCGCGCTCGGGCCTGCGGGCCGGGCGCCGGTCGTCCTGCTGCACGGGACGCCCTTCTCGTCGTACGTCTGGCGGGGGGTCGCCCGCGCCCTCGCGCAGGAACACCAGGTCTTCGTCTGGGACATGCCGGGCTTCGGCGCCTCGGAGCGCGGCGCGGGCCAGGACGTGTCCCTGCGGGCGCAGGCGCTGGTGCTCACCGAACTGCTCGACCACTGGGGGCTGGCCGGAGGGACCGCGGGACCGCAGGTCGTCGCCCATGACGTCGGCGGGTGTGTGGCCCTGCGCGCCCGGCTGCTGCACGGCGCGCGCTACCGGAGCCTCGCCCTGGTCGACCCGGTGGCGCTGGCGCCCTGGGGCTCCCCCGCCTACCGGCTGCTCGGCCGGCACGGCGAGGTCTTCAACCAGCTGCCGGCGAGCCTGCACCGGGCGCTGGTTCGCGAGTACGTGTCGTCGGCGAGCCACCAGGGGCTGCGGCCCGAGGTGCTCGACCGGCTGGTGGAGCCGTGGTGCGGGGAGGCCGGGCAGCCCGCGTTCTACCGGCAGATCGAGCAGAACGACCAGCGGTTCACCGACGAGATCCAGGGCCGCTACGGCGAACTCGACCTGCCGGTGCTGATCTGCTGGGGCGCCGAGGACAGCTGGATCCCGCCGGCCAAGGGCCAGGAGCTGGCCGCGCTGATCCCGGGCGCCGAGCTGCGGCTGATCCCGGACGCCGGACACCTCGTACAGGAAGACGCCCCTGCCGCCCTCACCGCGGCCCTCGGCCGCCATCTGCGGACCGGCTAGGGCCGTACACGGGGGCGTCCGGCGACACCGCGCGCAGGGGAGCGTCCGGCTCAGCCGCGCGGGGCGCGGGCCAGTTGGCGGGACTGGGCGACGAGGCGGTCCGCGCTGTCCCAGACCTCCGCGTCCTCCTCCATGAAGCCGCCGGCCAGATTGCGGGTGGCGATGGCGACCCGCAGCGGTCCGGGCGCGGGGCGGCAGCGGATGTGGACGGTCAGCTCGACGGTCGGGGTCCAGCCGCTGAGCCCCAGGTCGAAGGCGGTGGGCGGCAGCGCGTCCACGGTCAGCAGCAACGAGAGCGGATCGGCGTCCCTGCCGTCGGCGAGCCCGAACCAGCCGCGCATCTCACCGGCACCGGACGGCCGGCCCACGGCCCAGCCCGAGGTGGCGGGGTCGGCCCTGACGGTCAGCCGGTCCAGCAGCGAGGCGTCGCCCACGAAGAGCGACCCGGCGTCCGAACCGTCCAGGCACTGCTCGTACGGCGGGATCTGCGGCGGCTTCGCCGTGGTCCGCACGTCGTCGGGGAGGGCGTCCAGGTCGCCGTAGGAGGCGAGCACCCGGATCCGTTCGACCTCGGTGCCGTCCTGCGCGTACTGCAGGACCGACGCCTGGCCGGTGGAGAGCGTGCGTCCGGCCCGTACCGTCTCGCTGCGCACGACCGCGGGTCCCGGCTGGGACGCGGTCAGATAGTGCGCGGTGACCGTGAACGGATCGGGGTGCGGCAGTACGTCGGCGAGCGCGCGGCAGGCGACGGCCAGCAGATAGCCGCCGTTGACGGCGCGCACGATGGTCCAGCCCGCCGAGAGCTCCGTGTCATGGACGCCCGGCTCCCCCGGGCGTGGGGTGACGGCGGTGTCCCGGTCGAACTCGCTGTCGCCGATGGTCGCCTGTCCCGAGTGATCTGCCATGGGAGGAACGGTACAACAGCCGATTAGCGAGCGCTTGCTTACCCCTCTTCGGCCGCTTCCGACCGGCGGTTCCAGGCGCGCGGCGCCCGCCAGTGGAAGCGCATCGCGAGCAGCCGGAGCGCGAAGGCGGCGAGCACGGCCAGCGTCCCGGTCAGCCCGTTCAGCGCGTCCTCGCGGATGCAGACGGCGGCGAGCACGGCCCCGACGACGGCGGGCACGGCGTACAGATCGCGGTCCCAGCGCAGCAGGGACGGCACCTCGTTGGCGAGTATGTCGCGCAGCACACCGCCGCCGACCGCGGTCACCAGGCCGAGCACGGCGGAAGCGGTGAGGCCGAGGCCGTACTCGTACGCCTTGGTGGTGCCGGTGACGCAGAAGAGGCCGAGCCCGGCCGCGTCGAAGACATTGACCGCGCCCTGGATCCGCTCTACCTGGGGGTGCAGGAAGAAGACCAGGAGGGTGGCGACCAGCGGCATCGAGAAGTAGCCGAGATCGGTGAAGGCGGCGGGCGGCACGGCGCCGATCATCAGGTCGCGGAAGAGTCCGCCGCCGAGCCCGGTGGTCTCGGCGAGCACGGCGATGCCGAAGACGTCGAAGTTCTTACGGACGGCGAGCAGGGCACCGGAGATCGCGAAGACGAAGATGCCGACGAGATCGAGGGTGTGCTGGACGGAGGGGGCGAACAGTTCGGGGAGCACCGGACAATTGTGCAGTCCGGTGCTCCCCGTTCCCGCTCCGCTACTTGGCCTCGGGCGCTTCGGGCGTCTCGTCCGCCGCGGCTGCCGGGGCCGCCGGGGCCGCCGGGGATTCCGGCTTCGCCAGGGACGGCTTCGGCCCGGGAGCCGACAGCGTCACCGACTCGACCGATTCCTGCGGCTGCTGGTCCGGCGCGTTCTCCGGGTGGTGGCAGGCCGTCTGGTGTCCCGGCGCGAGCTGGATCAGCGGCGGCTCGGTCGTCTTGCAGATCTCCGTCGCCTTCCAGCACCGCGTGTGGAAGCGGCAGCCGCTCGGCGGCGAGATCGGCGACGGCACGTCGCCGGTGATCAGGATCCGGTCGCTCTTGGCGTTGCGCCGCTTCGGGTCCGGCACCGGCACCGCGGAGAGCAGCGCCTTGGTGTACGGGTGCATCGGCGTCGAGTACAGCGAGGCGCGGTCGGCCAGTTCGACGATCTTGCCGAGGTACATCACGGCGATCCGGTCCGAGACATGGCGGATGACCGACAGGTCGTGCGCGATGATCACGTACGTGAGGCCGAGTTCGCTCTGCAGGTCGTCCAGCAGGTTCACCACCTGCGCCTGGATCGACACGTCCAGTGCGGAGACCGGCTCGTCGGCGACGACGAGCTTCGGGTTCAGGGCGAGCGCGCGGGCGATGCCGATGCGCTGGCGCTGACCGCCGGAGAACTCGTGCGGGTAGCGGTTGTAGTGCTCGGGGTTGAGGCCGACCAGTTCGAGCAGCCGCTGGACCTCCTTCTTCACCCCGCCCTGCGGATCGACCTTCTGCAGCCGGAAGGGGGTGCCGATGATGCCGCCGACGGTGTGCCGCGGGTTCAGCGAGCCGTACGGGTCCTGGAAGATCATCTGGACGTCGCGCCGCATCGGCCGCATCTTGCCCGTGGACAGGTGCGTGATGTCCCTGCCCTCGAACTCGACCTTGCCGCCGGTCGGTTCGAGCAGCCGCGTGATCAGCCGGCCCATGGTCGACTTGCCGCAGCCGGACTCGCCGACGACGCCGAGGGTCTCCCCGGGGCGTACGTCGAAGGACAGGCCGTCCACGGCCTGGACCGCGCCCACCTTGCGCTTGAGCACACCCTTGGTGATCGGGAAGTGCTTGACCAGGCCCGTGACCTTGAGGAGCGGCTCAGGCCCGGAACCGCCAGCCGACCGCTCCGCAGGCTGGTGCGGAACCTTCTTGGTCTGTTCGGTCTGATCAGTCACAGCTTCGGCGCAATCTCTTCGGTCCAGATCTTTTCCCGCTCCGCCTTCGTCATGTGGCAGGCGGAGAAGTGCCCGTCGGTGATCTCCCGCAGCTCCGGACGCTCGATGCGGGTGATGTTGTCCTTGGGTACGTCGGCGTACGGGCAGCGCGGATGGAAGGCGCAGCCACTCGGGACGTTGATCAGGCTGGGCGGGGTCCCCTTGACCGGGATGAGACGGTCGGTCTGCTCCCGGTCGATACGGGGCATCGAACCCAGCAGGCCCCAGGTGTAGGGGTGCTGGGGCTGGTAGAAGACCTTCTCGGCCGAACCGCGCTCGATGCACCGGCCCGCGTACATCACCAGCAGCTTGTCGGCGATCTCGGCGACGACGCCGAGGTCGTGGGTGATGATGACGACCGCGGAGCCGAACTCCTTCTGCAGATCGCGGATGAGGTCGAGGATCTGCGCCTGGACGGTGACGTCGAGGGCGGTCGTCGGCTCGTCGGCGATGAGCAGCTGGGGGTTGTTGACCAGGGACATCGCGATCATGGCGCGCTGGCGCATGCCGCCGGAGAACTGGTGCGGGTAGTCGTCGTAGCGCCGGGCCGGCTCGGGGATGCCGACCCGGTCGAGCATCTCGATCGCCCGCTTCTTCGCGGTCTTCTTGTCCACCTTGTTGTGGACGCGGTACGCCTCGACGATCTGCGCGCCGATGCTGTAGTAGGGGTGCAGCGCGGACAGCGGATCCTGGAAGATCATCGCCATCTTCTGGCCGCGCAGGGCGCGCACCCGCTCGCGGCCCGCGCCGATCAGCTCCTCGCCGTCGAGCCAGATCTCACCGGAGATCCGGGCCCGGTCCGAGGTGTGCAGACCCATGATCCCGAGGGACGTCACGGACTTGCCCGAACCGGACTCGCCGACGATGCCGAGGGTCTCGCCGGCCTTCAGATCGAAGCTGACGCCGTCGACGGACTTGACCAGGCCGTCGTCGGTGTCGAAGTGGATCTTGAGGTCCCGTACCGAGAGGAACTCCTTGTGCGCGTCGCTCATGAGAGCCTCACCCGGGGGTCGATCGCGGCGTACACGAGGTCCACCAGCAGATTGCAGAGAACGATGAAGAAGGCGGCGACCAGGGTCACACCCATGACCTTGGGCAGGTCGGCGCTTCTGACGCCGTTGATGGCGTAGGCGCCGAGCCCCTGGAAGGAGAAGACGTTCTCGGTGATGACGGCGCCGCCGATGAGCAGCGCGAAGTCCATGCCGAAGATGGTGATGAGCGGGGTGAGCGCGGCGCGCAGGCCGTGCTTGACGACCACACTGCGCTCCCGCAGACCCTTGGCCCGCGCGGTGCGGATGTAGTCCTCGCTCATCGTCTCCAGCATCCCGGCGCGGGTGAGCCGCGCGTAGAGAGCCGAATAGAGGAAGGCGAGCGTGCACCAGGGCAGGATCAGGGACAGGAACCACTGGCCGGGATCGTCGGCGAACGGGATGTAACCGCTGTTCGGGAAGATCGTCCAGTGGAAGCTGAACAGGGCCAGCGAGACCAGGCCGGTGAAGAACATCGGCAGGGAGACGCCGGCGAGGGCGATGGTCATCGCGAGCCGGTCGAAGACCGAGCCCGGCTTGAGGGCCGAGAGCACACCGGTGGCGACACCGGAGAGCACCCAGATGACAGCCGCGCCGACGGCCAGCGAGAGCGTGACCGGGATACGCGAAGTCAGCTCGGGCCAGACCGCCACGTGGGACTTGAAGGAGTAGCCGAAGCAGGGGGCGTTGCAGCTGACCGGGTCGGGGCCGAAGTTGTAGTTGGCGCCGACCACGATGCCCTTGATGAAGTGCCAGTACTGCTCGTAGAGCGGGAGGTCGAGCCCCAGGTTCTTCTTGACCGCGCGAATGACGTCGGGGTCGGGGCTCTTGCCCACGTACTGGGCGGCCATCGAGTCGGTCGTCTGACCACCGAGCCGGGGCACGAGGAAGAAGATCGCGAATGTGACTGCGCTGACCACCAGCAGCAGCAACACCGCGGCGAAGACGCGTCGGATGATGTACGCAGCCACAGCCGTGCGGCGCCGGGTCGGTCCAGCGGATTACGCCAGACCGACCCGACGCCTTCACCTGCCTTTCAGGGGGGTGCTGTCGATTGACAGGTGTAACTACTTGCTAGAGCTCATCAGCACGTAGTCGTACATGCCGAGGTACGCGTCGGTCACCGTGACGTTGGTCGCGGAGGCCGGACGGTAGAGCAGGTTCTTGCGGTAGAAGAGCGGGACGACCGAGGCGTTCTCCATGACCTGCTGGTCGATGGCGCCCCACGCGGCGTTGCGCTCCGTGGTGTCGACCGTGCCGATGGCCTTGACCAGGGCGGCGTTGATCTTCGGGTCGTTCAGCTCCATCAGGTTCGTGCCACCCGACGGCTTGATCGCCGTACCGTCCACGATCTGGTCGAGGAAGCCGTAGCCGGTCGGCCAGTCGGCACCCCACGCCATCATCATCATGCCGGCGTTGTTCTTGTGCACCCAGGCGGGGACACCAGCGAAGTCCGTGAAGTACTTGTCAGCCGGGAACGTCTTGATGTTCGCGGTGATGTTGATCTTCTTCAGGCTCTGCTGGAGCTGCGTGGCGGCGGTGACCTCGTCGGGACGGTCGGAGCGCGCGGTCAGCGTGGTGGTGAAGCCGTTGGGCTTACCGCAGGCGGCCAGCGCGGCCTTCGCCTTGGCAACGTCGCCCTTGTTGCCGGCCGACGGGTACAGGTCGAACTTCTTGTAACCGGCGACGCTCGGCGGGATCACCGTGGTCGCGGGGTCACCCTTGACCGAGCCACCGATGGAGTCGACCATGCCGGCCTTGTCGGTGACGTACTGGACGGCCTTGCGGCAGTCGATGTTGTCGAACGGCTTCACGTTGACGTTCAGCGCCAGGTACTGCAGCGCGCCCGCGTACGGGTTGTCCGTCTTCGCCTTCTCCGCCGGCTTCACCAGGACCTTGGGCTGCGTCTTCGACTGCAGACCGGTACCGGCGATGTCAGCGGTGATCGAGTCGTTCAGCAGGTGATCGTCGACCGTGGTCGCGTTCACGTTGAGCTTCAGGACGATCTTGTCCGGCAGAGCCTTGCGGATCGGGTCCGTCTTCGGGTCCCACTCCGGGTTGCGGACGAGCGTCGCGCCGCTGCTCTCGCTGTAGTTCGTGACCTTGTACGGGCCCGAAGAAACGATGTGCTGGACGTACGAGGCGCCGGTGTCCTTCTTCTGCGGCACCGGGGCCGTCTGCGAGAACGCCGCCAGGTAGTCCATGTCGGCGAACGGCTTGTTCAGGTGGAAGACGATCGTCGAGTCGTCCGGGGTCTCGATGGACTTGAGACCGTCGGGGCTCTTGTCCTTGTACGGACCCTTGTACTTGTCGCCGCCCTCAAGGTAGGCCTTGAAGTACGTCGGACCGTTGGACAGGGCCTCGGGCGCGAAGTTGCTGCGCTCGATGGCGTACTTGACGTCCTTGGACGTGATGACCGTGCCGTCGTCGAACTTCACGCCCTTGCGGAGCGTGTACGTCCAGGTCTTCGCGTCCGGGCTCGCCTTGCCGAGACCTGTCGCCAGGTCGGGGACTATCTTCAGGCTGTCCTTGCCCGGGGCCGGGTTGAAGGTGACCAGCGAACGCCCGTACAGACGGGAGAAGTTCTGGACCCAGCCGTAGTACGTGTTGCCGGGGTCGAGGGAGTCGGGACCACTGGAGTGCTCGTAGGTGACCGTCCCCCCCTTCTTGTCCGACTTGTTGACGATGCTGGTCAGACCGGCGTCGGTCTTGGCGGTGCCGCCGCCACCGCTGCCGCTGTTGTTGTCGCCGGAGTCACTGCTGCTGCACGCAGAAGCGCCCAGCGCGAGCGCTACCGCCGCGGCGATAGCCGCCGCCGTCTTTCTGCTGTTCATCCTGAGGAAAGCCCCCTCGGTTGTCCGGTGCGGCATGGCCGCGATTACTTGCCACGGGGGTCGAGTGCGTCACGCAGCCCGTCCCCCAGCAGATTGAAGGCCAGCACGGTGATGAAGATCGCCAGCCCGGGAATGACCATGAACATCGGATCGACCTGGTAGAGGTCCACCGCCTGGGTGAGCATGCCGCCCCATGAAGCCTGCGGCGGTTCGATGCCGACGCTGAGGAAGCTCAGCGAGGCCTCGAAGAGGATGTTCGTGGGAATCAGCAGCGTCGAGTACACGAGGATCGGCGCGACAAGGTTCGGCAGCAGTTCCCGGAACAGGATGAAGGGTCCGCGGGCGCCCAGCGATCTGGACGCCTCGACGAACTCGCGCTCACGCAGCGAGAGCGTCTGGGCGCGGACGATACGGCCGATGTACGGCCAGTTGAAGAAGCCGATCACGAAGATCAGCACCGCGATCCGCAGCGTCAGGCCGCTCAGTCCGAAGGCGCTGCCCTGGAGCGAGGCCGAGATGGAGATCGCGAAGAGCAGCAGGGGGAAAGCCAGGAAGGTGTCCATCAGCCTGCTGATGGCGCTGTCGACCCAACCGCCGTAGAAGCCGGCCACCACACCCATCACGACGCCGATGACGACGGACAGCAGGGTGGATCCCGCGGCGACCACCAGCGAGACCCAGGAGCCCTCGATGATCCGGGCCAGGATGTCCCGGCCGGTCTGCGGCTCGACGCCGAGCGGGTGGTCCCAGCTGATGCCGCCGAAACTGCCCTTGGGCGCCAGCAGGGTGGGATCGACCAGGCTCTGGTTGAAGGAGTTCGGGTCGAGACCGAACACCGACTGGATCGGCTTGGACAGCACGGCGACGAGGATCAGCAGGATCACGATGACGCCGCCGGTCAGGGCGACCTTGTCCCGTTTGAAGCGCGTCCAGGCGATCCGGCCGAGCGAACGGCCCTCGATCTGCTTCCCGGCGCCCTCCAGGACCGCTTCCGGCTGCACTGTCGCCGCCGACCCGGTGGTCTCGATAGGTGCCGTCATTGCGCTGGAGACCCCTCTCGGCCGACGGTGGCCGGCCCATGACCGCCGCTGTAGCGGCTCTTACACATCACTGGTAGGCGTGGTCCGCCGGTGGATCGGAAGCTGCTGCTGTGAGCGCCTCGGACACAGGGCCGGACCACGTGCTGCACGGAGTCTTCTGCCACTTTGCGATCACCCGCCAGCCCTGACGGGGAATGGTGACTCAACCGTGATGCGCTGAGAGGGTTTCCGTTATCCGAACACGGGCATCGCCTCAGCGGACCAACTCGGTCACTATTCCCCCATATTGGACATGGGGCCGATAGGCCTCAAGCCAGGTCAAAGTGGGGGTGTTCGCGAACTCCGGAAAATAGTATGACTGCTCAGTAGGGGCGCGGCGCGGGCGGGGGGTACCCGTATCCGGTGGCCGGTGCTCCGGCGTGCGCGTCCCGGTCGTAGAAGGGCCGGGAGTTGGCGCGCAGCCACATCGTGACCGGGTCGTACTCGTCCGACATCGCGACCGTCGAGACCGGCAGCCCGTCCGGGACGGCGGCGACGGACTGCTGCATCATCGTCCGGACGGCGCCGACCGACGCCGGGCTCGTGTCGTAGAGATCGAGCCCGATGGTCAGGTACGGGGAGCCGAGCGCCGGCTGCACCCAGGCGCGGCGCAGCGAGCGGACCGCGGGCGTGCGGTGCGCGTTCTGCGTGAGCAGCGCGTAGAACTGCGGCAGTTCGACGGCGGGCTCGGAGAGCCGCAGCGGTCCCGCCGGCATCCGGTCGAGCCCGGTGGCGATCCGGCGCAGATCCAGCCAGGGGATCCCGACACCGCCGCCGGGGGCGTGCGGGTTGAGCCAGATCCCCCAGCGGTCGGGGTAGAGGGCGCGGGCGATGTCACGGCCCGTGACCACTTCGTGCGCCCGGGTCCAGCCGCTGACGGAGAGCTCCTGGGCGGAGGTGACGCAGGGCGCGTAGCCGAGGCCGTCCACTTCCATGTTCCCGTACTGGGCGTCGGGGGAGCCCGCCTGGCCGTGCCAGAGCAGCATCCACACCTGGCCCGTCGTGCCGTCGGCGAGAGCCTGGAGCAGCGCCTCGTACGCGTCGTACCGTCCGGGCGTCACCTGGCGCAGCATCTGCTCCACCTGCCCGGCCGCCGCGGTGCCTGACGCGCTCACTCCTGGTCCCGCCCCTCGTCGATCCGGCCCTGCTCCCCCGCCATCAAACCAGCTTAGGGGGCGGTACTGACACAGACTTGACGGCGGGTGTGTGCTGCGCATAAGCGGCGCGCCGGGGCCCGCAGGATGCGTACATGTACCCGTCGCCCCGTCAGTTCCCCGCGGGTGCGGGGGAATCAGTGCGGATGGATCCGTTGGTAGAAGGGCCGCACCCGCTCCAGCATCCAGTCGGCGACCGGATCGCCCTGCGCCACGTCGAGCAGGATCAGACTGACCTGCCAGCCGACCTGGACCCGGCCGAGCGCCCGGCCGAGCGCGTCCATGGGCACCTCGCGGTCCACGGCCTCCCACGAGGAGAGCTGTACGCCGACGAAGAGCTGCGGCGCGCCTCCCTCGACGCTGGCGAGGGTGCGGCGGGCGGACAGGACGAGCCCGGACGCCTCGAACTCCCCGGCGGCGGCGGCGAGGAAGTCGACGGGCTCCTCCTGCCAGTCCGGCTCGAAGAGCTTGACCCGGCCGCCGCCGGCCGGTCCGTCGAGCGGGGTGCGCCCGGACTTGCACAGCTCGGCGACGGCGGCCGGCGGCAGCGGAGCGCCGACCGTGCCGCCGGGGTTGACGGCGAGCCCGAGCTGCGGGGGCAGCCCGCGGGCGAACTCGACGGCGGGCGCGACGGTGAACGGCATATGGGCGCCGGCGCAGCTGAGGAACTGCTGCTCCGAGCTGAACACCGGCACGTAGGCGGCGCCTTCCAGTTCGACGGTCGGCAGGTCGAGGCCGGGGCTGTCGGGTCCGCCGCCGTTCGGCAGCGGCACCCAGAGCGCGCTGCGTCCGAGCACTTCGACCAGCCGGCCGCCGGCCGCCGGATTGCCGAGCGATGCGGCAAGCACCTCTTCCAGCTCGTTGGCCGGCCACGCTGTGTTCACTGCTTCTCCTCGCCCCTGTCCCGCCCCTGTTTTCGGCGCTGCCGCAGCACCCTAACTCCGTGACTGCCCTGGTGGGACGGGGGCGGTGAACGCGATGCTGCCGAGCGCGCCCGCCGCGGCCCTGTCCAGCAGCACCGCCGTGGCGCAGCCGGGCGGCAGCTTGCCCGCCTCGGCGCCCGTCAGCAGCCCGCGCACCGCGCGGCGGTGCCGGGCGAAGGCGTAGCCGGAGACTCCACGGCCGCGCTCGCGCTGCCCCTCCCGGGCCACCTCGGGCGGTACGTCCAGCAGGACGAGATGCAGGCGCCGGCCGCGCCTGCGGGCCTCGCGGGCCAGCCAGCGCCGTACCCAGGTCTGGGTGCCGCAGTCGTGCACGACGACGCTCTCGCCCGAGCGCAGCGCGCGGCGCAGCCCCGCGTAGTGGGCGATCCTGACCAGCGGGCGGTAGAGCGCGTACGGCAGCGGTCCCGGCAGCCGGCGCGCCCAGCGGTCCCTGGCGTCCTGGGAGTCGATGGCGCCGCTCGCCGCCGTACGCCGGATCAGGGTCGACTTGCCGCTGCCGGGCAGCCCGGACACCACGATCACGTCCCCCGGGGCGAAGACCAGGCCGCCCGGCACCCGGCCGCCCCTGGCGCGTAAATCCCGGACGGGCCCCGCGGGCACCGGGGGCGTCACGGCCCCGGCGGGCGCCGGCACCACCGGGACGCGTGCCCGCGCGGGCACGTACTCGTCCGTCACCTCTGAGCGCTGCACCGTCATCGCCGTCCCCCTGTCATGGTCATCCCTCGGCCCACGACGACTCTTGCTTCTACTTGCCCAAGAAGTGTAAAGAAAAGGTAATGTCCCACAACCCTCTCCCGGGGTGTGCCGGACCGGGATGCGTGCGATGATGTCCGCGCCAACTGCATACCGGCCGTTTGAATCCGCGCGGGAGAGTCCCGGCCACCACATGCGCCGGGCGCCGAAGGAGCAAGTTCCTCCCTTGAATCTCTCAGGCCCCGTACCGCGCGGATGAGGCAGATCTGAAAAGCGGGCCGCAGCTCTGCGGTCCCACCCACGGTGCAAACCACGGCTGTGCGCACGTATGTAGTACGTGCGGTCGTGGTGAACCTCTCAGGTTCCGATGACAGATGGGGAGGAACGTCCTCGCCTGTCATCAGCCATGCCCTGGGAGCCATCGATGAGCCCTTCCCCCCGCCGCACCGCCCTCGACGCCACGCACCGCGCGCTGGGCGCCACCATGACCGACTTCGCCGGCTGGGACATGCCGCTGCGGTACGGCAGCGAGCGCGACGAGCACACCGCGGTCCGTACGAAGGCCGGCCTCTTCGACCTCTCCCACATGGGTGAGATCACCGTCTCGGGCCCGGCGGCGGGTCAGCTCCTCGACTACGCGCTGGTCGGCAACATCGGCGCCGTGGCCGTGGGCCGCGCCCGCTACACGATGATCTGCCAGGAGGACGGCGGCATCCTGGACGACCTGATCGTCTACCGCCTCGCCGACGAGACGTATCTGGTCGTCGCGAACGCGTCCAACGCGCAGACCGTCCTCGACGCGCTGACCGGGCGCGCCGCCGGGTTCGACGCCGAGGTGCGCGACGACCGCGACGCGTACGCGCTGCTCGCGATCCAGGGCCCGGAGTCCTCCGGCATCCTCAAGCAGCTGACCGACGCCGACCTCGACGGGCTGAAGTACTACGCGGGGCTGCCCGGCACCGTGGCCGGGGTGCGGGCGCTGATCGCCCGTACCGGCTACACCGGCGAGGACGGCTTCGAGCTGTTCCTGGCCCCCGCCGACGCCGAGCGGGTGTGGCAGGCGCTGACCGAGGCGGGCGCGGGCGCCGGTCTCGTACCGTGCGGCCTCTCCTGCCGCGACACGCTCCGGCTCGAAGCGGGCATGCCGCTCTACGGCAACGAGCTGACCGCGAGCCTCACCCCGTTCGACGCGGGTCTCGGCAGGGTGGTCAAGTTCGAGAAGACCTCCAACGGCGGAGATTTCGTCGGCCGGATGGCGCTCGCGACCGCCGTCGAGCTGACCGCCGTCGCGCCGCCGCGCAAACTGGTCGGGCTGATCGCCGAGGGCCGCAGGGTGCCGCGCGCCGGCTACCACGTCGTCGTGGGCGGCGCGGTCGTGGGCGAGGTCACGTCCGGCGCGCCCTCCCCGACGCTGGGCAGGCCGATCGCCATGGCGTACGTCGACGCGGCCCACGCCGAGCCCGGCGCCAAGGGCGTCGGGGTCGACATCCGCGGCTCGCACGAGCCGTACGAGGTCGTGGCGCTGCCGTTCTACAAGCGTCAGAAGTGATAGCGAGAGCGTCAGAGCTGATACCGGCGTCTCAGTCCGCAAGACGACTGTTCCCCACCACTCCCCCGCGTACAGGAGAATTCAGACCATGAGCAACCCCCAGCAGCTGCGCTACAGCAAGGAGCACGAGTGGCTGACGACCGTCGAGGACGGCGTGTCGACAGTCGGTATCACCGAGTTCGCGGCCAACGCGCTCGGCGATGTCGTGTACGTCCAGCTCCCTGAGGTCGGTGACACGGTGACCGCGGGCGAGACCTGCGGCGAGCTGGAGTCGACCAAGTCGGTCAGCGATCTCTACGCGCCGGTGACCGGCGAGGTCACCGAGACGAACCAGAGCGTCGTGGACGACCCCTCGCTGGTGAACACCGCTCCCTTCGAGGGCGGCTGGCTGTTCAAGGTGCGCGTCGCCGAAGAGCCGGGCGATCTGCTCAGCGCCGACGAGTACACGGAATTTTCCGGCAACTGACACCCCAGGGACTGTGATGTCTTCGAAGTCGCTCCTCAACACCTCGCTCCACGAGCTCGACCCGGACGTCGCCGCCGCTGTCGACGCCGAGCTGGACCGCCAGCAGTCCACCCTCGAAATGATCGCGTCGGAGAACTTCGCCCCGGTCGCCGTCATGGAGGCCCAGGGCTCGGTCCTGACCAACAAGTACGCCGAGGGCTACCCGGGCCGCCGCTACTACGGCGGCTGTGAGCACGTGGACGTGATCGAGCAGATCGCGATCGACCGCGTCAAGGCGCTGTTCGGCGCCGAGCACGCCAATGTGCAGCCGCACTCGGGCGCGCAGGCCAACGCGGCGGCGATGTTCGCGCTGCTGAAGCCGGGCGACACGATCATGGGTCTGAACCTCGCCCACGGCGGGCACCTGACCCACGGCATGAAGATCAACTTCTCCGGCAAGCTCTACAACGTCGTGCCGTACCACGTGGACGCCACGAGCGGCCAGGTCGACATGGCCGAGGTCGAGCGCCTCGCCAAGGAGTCGCGTCCGCAGCTCATCGTGGCCGGCTGGTCCGCGTACCCGCGCCAGCTGGACTTCGCGGCGTTCCGGCGGATCGCCGACGAGGTCGGCGCGTACCTGATGGTCGACATGGCGCACTTCGCGGGTCTGGTCGCCGCCGGGCTGCACCCCAACCCGGTGCCGCACGCGCACGTCGTCACCACGACCACGCACAAGACCCTCGGCGGCCCGCGCGGCGGCGTGATCCTGTCCACCCAGGAGCTGGCCAAGAAGATCAACTCCGCGGTCTTCCCCGGCCAGCAGGGCGGTCCGCTGGAGCATGTCATCGCGGCGAAGGCCGTCTCCTTCAAGGTCGCGGCATCGGACGAGTTCAAGGAGCGCCAGCAGCGCACCCTGGACGGCGCCCGGATCCTGGCCGAGCGGCTGGTCCAGGACGACGTCACGGAGCACGGCGTCTCCGTGCTGTCCGGCGGCACCGACGTCCATCTGGTCCTCGTCGACCTGCGGAACTCGGAGCTGGACGGCCAGCAGGCGGAAGACCGGCTGCACGAGGTCGGCATCACGGTCAACCGCAACGCGGTCCCGAACGACCCGCGCCCCCCGATGGTCACGTCCGGTCTGCGGATCGGCACCCCGGCGCTCGCCACCCGCGGCTTCACCGCCGAGGACTTCACCGAGGTCGCCGACATCATCGCGGCGGCGCTGAAGCCGGAGTTCGACCGTGCGGCGCTGTCCGCCCGGGTCTCGGCGCTCGCGGCGAAGCACCCGCTGTACCCCTCCCTCTGAACCGCACCGGCCTGTAAGCAGTCACACAGGCGGTCATACCTGTACGGACACGGGGCACCGCGCACACTGGACCGTGCGCGCGGTGCCCCGCACCGTGTGGACCTCGCTACCTCTGCACCACCCCGGCAGACAACGGCGTCTACCAACCAGCAAGGAGTTCCACCGTGGCCATCTCGGTCTTCGACCTGTTCTCGATCGGTATCGGCCCTTCGAGTTCCCATACGGTCGGCCCGATGCGCGCGGCGGGCCTGTTCGCCCGCCGGCTCAAGAACGAGGGCCTCATCGCCCACACCGTCTCCGTACGGGCCGAACTCTTCGGCTCGCTCGGCGCGACCGGCCACGGCCACGGCACCCCCAAGGCGGTCCTGCTCGGCCTGGCGGGCGATTCGCCCCGTACGGTCGACGTGGAGAACGCGGACGCCGAGGCGGAACGTATCCGCACCAGCGGCAGGCTCAATCTGCTCGGCATGCACGACATCGCCTTCGACGCAGACACCGACCTGGTGCTGCACCGCCGCAAGGCGCTCCCGTACCACCCGAACGGTATGACGGTGCACGCCTTCGACGCCGACGGCGGGACGCTGCTGGAGAAGACGTACTACTCGGTGGGCGGCGGCTTCGTCGTGGACGAGGACGCGGCGGCCGAGGACCGCATCAAGCTGGACGACACCGTGCTGAAGCACCCCTTCCGCACCGGTGACGAGCTGCTGCGGCTCTCCCGGGAGACCGGCCTGTCGATCTCGGCCCTGATGCTGGACAACGAGAAGGCCTGGCGCACGGAGGACGAGATCCGGGCGGGGCTGCTGGAGATCTGGCAGGTCATGCAGGCCTGCGTGGCGCGCGGGATGTCCCGCGAGGGGATACTCCCCGGCGGCCTGAAGGTCCGCCGCCGGGCCGCCCACTCCGCCCGCCAGCTACGCGCCGAGGGCGACCGCCAGGCGCACGCCATGGAGTGGCTGACGCTCTACGCGATGGCGGTGAACGAGGAGAACGCGGCCGGCGGGCGGGTCGTCACGGCCCCCACCAACGGCGCGGCGGGCATCATCCCGGCGGTCCTGCACTACTACATGAACTTCGCGGCGGGCGGCGCGACGGACCGCGAGAAGGACGACAACGTGGTCCGCTTCCTCCTCGCCGCCGGCGCCATCGGCATGCTCTTCAAGGAGAACGCCTCCATCTCCGGCGCCGAGGTCGGCTGCCAGGGCGAGGTCGGCTCGGCCTGCTCCATGGCGGCGGGCGCCCTGGCGGAGGTGCTGGGCGGCAGCCCCGAACAGGTCGAGAACGCGGCGGAGATCGGCATGGAACACAACCTGGGCCTGACCTGCGACCCGGTCGGCGGCCTGGTCCAGATCCCGTGCATCGAACGCAACGGCATGGCGGCGGTGAAGGCGGTCACGGCGGCGAAGATGGCCCTGCGCGGCGACGGCAGCCACAAGGTCTCGCTGGACAAGGTCATCAAGACGATGAAGGAGACCGGCGCGGACATGTCGGTCAAATACAAGGAGACAGCCCGCGGCGGCCTGGCGGTCAACATCATCGAGTGCTGACCGGGCCGTACCCGACCTGCGGGTTCCTGCCTTTCAGCTCTGTCGGAGCCTTCCGTGCTTGCACGGCGGAACATCCCCCGGAAGTCCTTCCGACGGAGCTGAAAGCCCCTGGGATCCCGGACTGCAGAAGGGCCTCCACCAGGTGCGGCGGCGCGGTTCCCACCACCCGGAGAAGCGTGGTCCCTACGGTCACACCGCCGGCATCCCGGCAGGAGCGGCCCGCTTTAGGCATCTGCCGGGTGGTTGACCCCCCGCGCGACCTACCCACGGCGAGACCGTGGGGGTCAGACCCGGGGTGCCAGCCCATGCTCGGTAGTGCTGCCCTGCCTGATCAGAACACCTGCGATTGGTTGGGCCTGTGCTGCCTCGGTCGCATCAGCCAAAGGCATCCGGCCACCGGTTGGCCACCGGCGTCGCCAAATGCCTCTCTCATCAGGGTTGTCGTTCTCCGACAAGGGACGATCATGCCGATGCCTGCGAGTCACTGAGCCCGTGGTGCGCCGGTTCGGGATGCGAGATGATCGCGGATCTGTTGGTAAAGGCCGGCAATCTCGTCGGGTATGTCGGGGTGGGCGGCGGCGAAGGCGGCACCGATGCGTGGCTTGCTCGTACGGTGAGTGGCGCGAGTCTGTTCCAGTAGGGTTTCGTCAAGGCGCACCAGGAATGCCTCGAACTCGCCGGACTTGTCTGGATCCCTGCCAAAGGTGTCCGCGACGGTGAAGACGCCGACGCGGTTCCAGTACTCCAGCCATGCCTGGAAGACCTCGTCATCGTCAGGGCGCCTGTCAGAGGGTGCCAGCCCCAGCTTGGCGAGTTGCTTGCTGAGCCCGCTGGTCGGCACAAATGCGGGACCGTCAGCCACGGCCGCCCAAGGGATCTGGAACGCTTCCAAATAGTTGACGTAGCCGCCAAAGTTGTTGTCGCCGCTGACGTCGATCAGGGAGATGTTGGCGCCCTGTGGATCATCTAGTCCAGCTGCACCGTCCTGCCACCAGCGCCCGAGCGCGCCTAGTTCGGTGGAGCCTTCACACAAGATGACCGCGGAGGCGAACAGCAGCGCCCGCACATCGGTCAGCAGCAGGTTCTGCAGCCACTCCCCAAGCCGCCCTTTGTTGTGAGCGGAAAGGGTGGCAACCCGGGTTCCGTCGAGGTGCGGAGTGAGCCGGACGACACGATCCAGATCATTGATGCTGGAGCACATGATCAGGTCCGGGCTGTGCGTGATGACGATGCCGTGGACATCCGCAAGGCGGCGGGCAAGACGCCGCTGCATTGTGGGATGCAGATTCACTGCGGGCTCGTCCAGCACGACGACCTGCCCCGGTTCGCCAGCGAGCAGAGCGGCCAGCAGGAGCGCCTCCTGGATGCCAGCACCTGCGAACTGGGCGATACGGGCCTGGCGGTCTTCCCCGACGAGGATGTCGATGGAGAGAGTGGAGTCGTCGGCTGGCACACTGCGCAGGTGCAGGGAAAGCCCAGTGATGCCGGTGAAGATTTCCCTAGCCTGTTCAAAGCGCTGCTGCTGGTTCCGGTCTCCGTTCTTCAGTCGGAACAGCTCAGCGGCCACGCCACTGCCGTCGCGCAGATCGACCGGCGCTCCCAGGGCTGCTAGCGGAAAGTGTCGTACTAGCGGTAGTCGGCGGTTGTCGGTGAGGACTACCCCGCGGCGTAGCACCTCGGCAAGCACGCTGCGGAATTCGAAGCGGACGTTGGGCTGCTGGTGCTCGTAGCCCAGTGCCCGGGCGAGCATGCCCAGACTTACCGGCTGCCGTGCGTTGCCGTTCGTCAGAGGTTGAACCTGCATGACAAACGAGACCGTCTGATCGAGAGAGTCGAGCATACGGCTGAAGTCGATTGCGGAGGGCTGTGGCTTGCCCGCTCTCTCCGACATCCCCTCGCGCAGGAAGGACCTCAGCACCGCGACACCGCCGGTTCTGTCTGCGTCCGGTACGTGTCCCAGGGGCGGCACCGTGGCGCGGAAGGGATTCACAAGGCCGTCCATCCACGGCAAGATATGACCTCGCTGAAGCCGGTTCCTGCCCGGCCCTTCGAGCAGGAATTGGAAGTCCTCGTTGGAGTGGCGGAAATTCCAGGCAGCCCACCAATGTGCTGGCTGCCGGGCGTTGTAGGCCACGACCAATGTTCCCCTCAGCAGGGAACGCACGGAGTCCGCAGCCACACCCAACTCTGTGAAGAGCGACAGGACGGCCGCCCGCGGGCTTGGATCGCTCGGGGAAATGTCCTCAAGCGCAGCGGAAGCGACGGCCGCTTCGACGAAGCACCGCACCAGGTCTTCCTCCCAGGCCTGGTCGAGCTCGATGTCCAGACTGACGACGTATGCGTCGACCCCGTGTCGACCCGCCTGCTGAAACACCTCCAGCGGGTCTGCGTCTGCGCCACGCCGCCCGCGCTCCAGAACAAGCAGAGGTAGCGCCACAGCGGACGCCAGGTTCGACTTTCCGGCACCATTCGGTCCAGTCACGATGGTCGTCCCCGACCGCAGCGGCAAGGCAAGAGAGGCGAAGGAGAGAAAATCCTCGGCAGCAATCGAGTGAATCTTCATGGAAAGAGAGTCGCGCCCCGCCAGTCGGTCGGTAGTGATCATGTCGGTCTGCAGAGCCTAAATATACTTTCAGGCGAAGCGTTCCCGCACAGGCTCCTGAGCGGCAACTCCTGTCCTGGGCGGGCGTAGTGACGTGCTCCTGTGCCCGACTCGGTGCCCAAGCACCGACTGGGCTGTCGGGCCGAGACAGGCCACTTGCCTGCGACAGCCGTTGGGCATGCGCTGGCAGCGATGAGCAAGCTGTTCTGACCCCAGTAGAACCCCCGAAGCTAGACATGATCATCCCGGCGATGGAAGAACACAGGTCCAATGCTTGCGCCACGGGAATTTCGATGAACTGCGCAGCGAGCGGCGCGCGGTCCGACGCGACCTCTTGGTCTCCGCCTACTACACCTACGCCGAAGTGGATACGTCCCCAGCAACATTTTTCAGCCAGTGCCCCCCATTGCCAGGCTTTACGGTGCCACGGCCAGTACGGTCTATCAGCCCGACCGGGGTCGCGACCGCGGCGGCGACTTGGAGCGCCCGGAAGTGGCGCAAACGCCGTACCCGCTCGCCGCACCGGAACGGTGCGGGTAGCTGGGCGCACAGCCCCACCCGACCCAAGAAATCCCTAGTCGTCCTGGCGCTTACCGGCGATTCCCGCACAGAGGAGCAACCCTCCGCCTGGGCCGTCGCCGGGCCCGGGCGGTCACAGGGCCAAGGGGCGCCAGGACAAAGAGGAGGCAGGTTGCGCCAGCCCTCTGCACCGTGCGGCTTGGGTACGGAGGGCCGGGCTTTGCAGGCTGAGACGATCAGTAGAGCGGAGGCGGGTGGTCGGCCAACCAGTGCTTGATGGGAGTGGTTGCGCACCAGACGGCCCGCGTCGGGCGGCACGAAGGAGTAAGCGTGGAAGCGAACGCGTCACATCAGGATGAGGTCATCGCACGGCCCACGGCACACTACGCTCGAGCCGACATAACGCCTGCACAGTTCGAGCAGTTCGTCGTAGAGCTGCTGCGGTCCATGCACCCTGCCGGAGTCGATCTCCAGGTGGCACTGCACGAGACGGTCCACGGCATGGACGGCGACTACGACATGGACACCACCGTGCGCTACGAGCTCCTGGGCATGGATTTCCTGGTTCTAGTTGAAGCCAAGCACCACACCCATCCGATCAAGCGTGAACTGGTCCAGGTTCTGCATCACAAGCTCACGAGCGTGGGGGCGCATAAGGCGCTGATGGTGTCCACCGCTCCCTACCAGAAAGGCGCTCTGGTCTTTGCGCAAGCCCACGGCATCGCGCTGATGACCGTCACGGAGGGCCGCTACACCTTCGAGACCAAGTCCACCGACACGGCGCCCGTCATGACGCGCCAGGAGGCCCGGGACCGCTTCGGTGTCCCTTCCTTCGTCGCCCATCTGTACACGCCGGGACAAGACGCCGGCTCGACCCGCGTCCAGCTGGTCACCCCCGATGACCCGGCCCCCTTGCACGAGTGGCTGCAGTAACCCGGATGCCGGTCCCGCCGTCGGCGATGGCCAGGACATCGTCGCCCTGACGACCCATTATGGTCGGCCTCGGGCCCCATAAGGCTGTAAGTACACGTGCGGCGGATGTCCGTTGGGATGCGAGGCCGACCGTCCTTCTGCCTTCCCAAGGGCCGTAAGACCCACGAGGTGCCCCTCTCCCCCAACTTCGCCCGAAGGGCGCGCCTTCACTTCCGGCGCTACCCTCCGGCCGCGTGCACCCTCCCGTGGCGGAACCCCGAGGAGCCGACGACCGACCTCGAAGAGCGCCAGCGCAAGCCGATCACGGTGCGGCTCAGCTCCTCGCACGGCCTGCGGATCAACTACAAGACCTGGAACGAACGGAGTCGGAGGCCGGCGCTCGCGCGCGCCGGTGTGCTCCACGAGGTCGGCCGGAGGTGGAGCAGCACGGTGCGCGCACCCGTCGTCATCCCGTCTTCGAACGCTCGCGGCGCGACATGTTCCACGTCCTGCGGCACACCTACGCCAGCGTGCAGTTGGAGGCGGGCGAGTCCATCGTCCGCGTGTCGTCCTGGCTGGCACACTCCTCGCCGAACATCACGCTCGCCCACTACACCCACTTCATGCCCGGCGCGGGCCAGCGGAGTCTGGCCGTGATGGACACCTGGCTGGCGAGCGACCAGCAGCGGAAAGTCCCTGCGAAGTCCCTGGTGCCGTCGTGGCCCGGCCCGAAGTCACTGAAACCGCAGGCCACAGCCATCACATGGGGTGCCGCCGACGTGAAGGTCAAGTACAAGGAAACAGCCCGCAGCGACCTGGCGGTCAACATCATCGAGTGCTGAGCAGCGGCTCGACAGCGGCAGCAATGCGGGGCCGATGATGGCCGGCGTGCTCAGCCACGCGAGCGCGAGGAGTGCCAGACGCCGAACAGGCCGACGCCGGCACCGGTCACGGCGGTAAACGCGGTGGGACCGGCGACCTTGAACACCACTGTGGCCAGGGTGATCAGCACCAGCAGAGCCACCAGGTCCAGAAGGCGCTCTCGAAGCGGCCGTGGTTCCCGGTCTCCGCTGGCTGCGACGCGAGGAGTGTTCTCGTTGTTGTCCATGCCCCCATTTCAGGGCTGGCGTGCCCTGCGGTGTGAGGCTGCCGGACAACCTCGATCAATGCCGTACAGACACGGCTGTTCGGGCAAACGCCGAGTGTGCGGAACTGTTCGGCGAACGCGGCTACGAGGCCCCGACCGAACGTCTACGGTGTCCCCACGCGCCGCAAGGGAGACACCGATGGAAGACCAGAAACCCTCCCCACCACCGCAACCACCAGAGGATTACGACGAAGAATTCGCTGCATTCATCGAGAGGTTGAGGGTTCTGCACGCCTCGTGCGACGCGCCTTCCTATCGGACGATCGAAGCAGCCGGCGGCACCGGCGTCCCGCTCAGCCCCAGTTCGATCAGCGACCTCATGAACGCCAAGCGCTTACCGAAGCTGGACTTCCTGATCCACTTCGTGCGAGTCCTGTACGACCTCCACCGCCCGGACAGTCCGCCGATGAGCCGCGAGGATCCGCGCGTGCGGAGTTGGGAGCAGGACTGGCGGAGGCTCAAGCACCTGCAGGGGAGTCACCAGCGTACGCAGCGCAAGGCGAGTCAGGACGTTCCCCGCACCGCGCCTGCAGTCGGCTGCGCGCTGCCGCCCGGCAACGCCACCATTCCGGAGCTCGAGGCGGCCAGGGAGAAACTGCGGGACTCCCGGGCCGATATCACCGAGCGCCAGAAGCAAGCGAGCAAGGACCTCATGCTTGCTTTCGAGTCACAGGTCAGGATCGACGCCGAGCTCAGGCAACTGCGGGAAACGACCCGCCGGCACAAGCAGGCGCTGCAAGAAAAGATCATGTCTCTTGAGGCCGAGCGGGCCCAGTTGGGCCACCATATCGCCCAACTGCGCTACGAGTTGCAAGAGCTACAGGGAGTGAAACTGGACATCACCGAGGAGGAGAGCGAACTCAATGACAGACGCGCCGAACTGTACTTCGCCTGGGCTCGTTCACAGGAAGCCAAGTCCGACGCGGCCAGTAGGCAGTTGACCAATCACATCGAGCAACTCACCTCCCGGCTCGCGGACCGCGATCAGAAGCTCGCAGCCGCGGACCAGCTCATCGTCGGGCTGCGGGCCGCCGAGCACCCGTCCGACTCTGCCTACGGTCACTGAGCGCCGGTGCGGACGGTGACGCACCGAGGGGCAGTGCCGTTGTCGGCGCAGCCCCTCGGTGGTCGGGCGGTGTCGTGGTCAGGTGGTGGTGCGGCGCCTGCGGTGCAGCAGGGTGCCGCCGCCGATCGCGGCCAGCAGGGCCGCTCCGATCGCCGTCGGGATCAGTGCCGGCGCGGAGGAGCTGGACGACGCGAGGCCCGCGGTGTCCAGGTTTCCGCCGGCCGGGCCGGCGATCTTCCGCTTCACCGGCTTCGCCGGGTGCTTCGGGATCGACGTGATCTTCGAGACCGCGCCGTTCTTGCTCAGCAGCACCTCGACGTTGTTCGGGCGGTGGAAGTCGAACGCGTTGAGCAGCGTGCCGCCCCGGGTGTCGAAGGATCCGTCACCCACCCGTCCGGTCTTCCAGTTGGACTCGATGAACGACGTGACCGACGTCTGCTCGGTGAGCGTGTGGTCGACGTGGTTGGTCTTCGAGTACGGCGAGATCACCAGCAGCGGCTGGCGGGGGCCGGGGCCGCAGCGGTCCTGGTACCCGGACCGCGCCTCGGGTCCTGTCCGGCAGGCCTTGCTGTCGGTGGGCAGTCCGTTGGAGCCCTTGGTGGTGTCCTTCGACCCGTTGAGCACCGGCGGCGCCGCGTGGTCGTACCAGCCGTCCGAGTCGTCGTACGCGACGATGACCGCGGTCGACTTCCACTCCGGGGATTTCTGGATGGCGTTGATCTCCGAGACCAGGAAGTGCTGCTCGTCGATCGGGTCCGAGTTGCCCGGGTGGGCGTCCTGGTAGGCGGGCGCCTTGAGGAAGCTGACGGCCGGCAGCTGCTGCGCGGCGAGCGCCGCGTCGAAGTCCGTCAGGTCGTAGTTGTGGTTGGCCCGGCCGTCGTGGCCGATCTCGTCCACGTTCGCCGGCGCCAGGTGGTGCGGGTTCGAGGTCGACTTGTAGTACTCGAACGGCGAGTGGTGCGGGCTGTAGTCGACGACCGAAGCCCCGCCGAGGTTGGCGTGGGCGGTCGCGCACTTGGCGTACGTGCCCTTCGTGCCGTCCCAGGCCGTGCTCGGCCGGAAGCCGCCCTGGAACCAGCCCCAGGTCACGTTCTTCGCGTTGAGCAGGTCGCCCACGTTCTTGCCCGTGAGCGCGGCGAGCGGCGTGGTCGCCGTGTGGTTGCTGTCCGAGCAGTCGTCGTACGCCGGGTCGGGGTCGGCGACGACCGTGCCCACGCCCTTCTTGTCCGGCGAGACCATGACCGACGAGCTGGGCGTCGCCGTCTGCTTCGGGTGCTCCGTGCCCGAAGCGGGGTCCATGGAGATCACGCCGTGCGTCTGACCCGAGATCAGGTTGAGCGCGCCGGGCGTCGAGGGGCCGTAGGTGGAGCTGTGCGAGTTGTCGTTGAGCGTGTAGTGCTGGGCGTAGTTCCACAGCCCAGTGACGGTGTTCCCGTCGTAGTAGTCCATGACCAGACCCGGCTCGCCGAACAGCCCGCCGGAACACGTGTCGGTCTCCGTGTTCTGCACGAACTTGTCGGACTTGCCGTTGTCGTAGGCGAGCTGCTCGGGGCTGTAGTTGTGGTTCTGCGAGCAGGTCAGCGCCTGCGCCGGGGTCAGCCGCTTCGGCGCGTACTGGTTGGGGTTCTTCGTCAGCAGCTTCGCATTCGCCAGGTTGTTCACCTTGGGCGTCCTCGACGAGGCGGCGAACGGCGTCCCGTCGGTGTTCGCCGCCTTCGGGTACGTCGCGAAGTAGTGGTCGAAGGACTCGTTCTCGTCGAAGAGGACCACCACGTGCTTGATCGGTGTGGCCGTCTTCGCGCTGTTGTCCTTGGGCTTGTGCTGACCGGCGTTGTGCTGTCCGGCGTCGGCGAAGGCGGGGGCGGCCCCGGTGCCGAACGCGACGAGAGCCACCGCCGCGGTGAGCGCCGCGGCCCGTACCGCTCGCCGGCGGTCCTGCCGTGTCAGGGCGTCTGCACTGTGCATCTGTCACCTGTCCATGCTGCGGATTTCTGACAGCCGTATGGTCGGTCGGCCGCACACCCCGCAGCGTGGTCAGGGCATGGCCCCGCGATGAATGGTTGGTCAGGGAATCTAAATGGTTGTGGCATGGCAGCACCAAGTCGCCGCACCGGCCGGCCGCGCGGCGGGCGCGGGCCGCCGACAGGCCGGATTCGGCCGCTCTCATTAGCATGGCCGGGAGTTGAGCGAATTCACCGCGGCCCCAGAAGGTAGGAGCGATGAAACAGAACGGCCAGCACAACGGCCAGTCGAAGTCCACTCCGGGCAGTCAGCCCTGGCTCCATCAGCAAAGTGGTGTCATTCAGGAATTCGGCACCGTCAAGCAATTCCCCGTCGGGCTCTCCTACGACGCGCGGATGTATTCCTGTCAGCGCCTCGCCCAGGTGCTGGCCGACACGCAGATGCTGTACAGCCTTTACAAGAAGCACCACTGGCTCATGCGGGGCGCGACTTTCTACCAGCTCCATCTGCTGCTCGACAAGCACGCGAGCGAGCAGCTCGAACTGGTCGACACCATCGCCGAGCGCATGCAGACGCTGGGCGGTGTCTCGGTCGGCGACCCGCGGCACGCGGCGGAGATCACGTCGGTGCCGCGACCGCCGGACGGTGTCGAGGAGGTGCCGGCCATGCTCTCGCGGCTGCTGGAGGCCCACGAGATCATCCTCACCGACGCGCACGACGCGGCGGCGCGCACCCAGGACCTCGGTGACGACGGCACCAACGACCTGCTGGTCTCGCAGGTCATCAGGACCGGCGAGCTGCAGTGCTGGTTCCTGGCCGAGCACCTGGTCGACACGCCTCTCGTCCGCGTCTGAGCGACGTCCCGAGGGACGACGGTGGCCGGGCGGCGTCAGTACTGCTCGGCCACCCAGGCGTACCAGCGGTCCATGCCCTCGCCGGTGGTCGCGGACACCGTCAGCACGCGTACGTCGGGGTTGACCGACCGGGCGTACGCGACGCAGCGGTCGACGTCGAAGTCGACGTACGGCAGCAGGTCGATCTTGTTGATGATGACGAGATCGGCCGCGGCGAACATGTACGGGTACTTCAGCGGCTTGTCCGTGCCCTCGGTGACCGAGATGATCACGACCTTGCTGCGTTCGCCGAGGTCGAAGAGGGCCGGGCAGACCAGGTTGCCGACGTTCTCGACCAGGATCAGCGAGTCCCGCCCGGGCGACAGCGCGTCGAGCGCCCCGCGCATCATCCCGGCGTCCAGATGGCAGCCGGCGCCGGTGTTGACCTGGACCACCGCGCAGCCGGCCCGCTTGATGCGGTCGGCGTCGAGCATCGTCTCCTGGTCGCCCTCCACGACCGCGACCGGCCGGCTGCCCGCGAGCTCGGCCACGGTCCGCTCCAGCAGCGTGGTCTTGCCCGCGCCCGGCGAACTCATCATGTTGACGGCCACGCTGCCCCGCTCCGCCAGCCAGGCCCTGTTGCGCCCCGCCAGGTCGTCGTTCTTCGCGAGGACCCGCTGCTCCAGGGTGACGGTCCCGGGTCCGTGTGGATGGGGGTGGTCGTGGGTGTGGGGATGCTCGTGCGCGACGGCGATCCGGGTACCGACCCCGCCGCCGGATTCGTCGCAACCACAGGTACCGCACATACGTCAGCCCACTTTCATCGAGATGATCTGCAGTTCACGCCCTGACGTGATAGTCACGTCGGCACTGCCGCACGGGCACAGCAGCACCAGATCGGTCAGGGTGAAATCCGTCGCGCACGCCCGGCAACGACCGGTGCCGGGCGGCTGGTCGATCTCCAGCTCCGCCCCCTCGGCGACCGTGCCTTCGGTGATGAGGTCGAAGCAGAAACGCATGGAATCCGCGACGACAGCGGTGAGCGTGCCCACCCGCACCCTGACCGTGTGGACCGGCCGTCCGGCGGCGCGTTCACATACCGCGTCCACCACGCTTTGCGTGATTGCCAATTCATGCACCGGATCACCCGTTCGGTCTATTTCTTGGTGCCGTGATTCCGTGTTGACAGGGCACTTGGGCGGAGTCTAGATGGTAGCAATGTGAGTGACACCACACGTGTGGGCCGATGCCCCCCGGAAGGCGGCAGCGCTATGCCGACAGAGGCAGCAGTAAAAGCGGAAGATACGCTGATCCATGTTCTGTGGATCAACGCGGGTCTCAGTTGTGACGGCGATTCCGTGGCGCTGACCGCCGCCACCCAGCCCAGCATCGAGGAAATCGCTCTCGGCGCGTTGCCCGGCCTTCCGCAGGTGGCCGTGCACTGGCCGCTGATTGATTTCGAATGCGGCCCCACCGGTGGCGCGGACGACTTCCTCGAATGGTTCTTCAAGGCGGACAGGGGCGAACTCGAACCGTTCGTCCTGGTCGTCGAGGGATCCATCCCCAACGAGAAACTGCACCAGGAGGGCTACTGGTCCGGGTTCGGCAACGACCCCGCGACCGGGCAGCCGATGACCACCAGCGAGTGGCTGGACCGGCTGGCGCCGAAGGCCACCGCGATCGTCGCCGTCGGTACGTGCGCGACGTACGGCGGCATCCACGCCATGGCGGGCAACCCGACCGGCGCCATGGGCGTGCCGGACTACCTGGGCTGGGACTGGAAGTCCAAGGCCGGCATCCCGATCGTGTGCGTGCCCGGCTGCCCGATCCAGCCGGACAACCTGTCGGAGACGCTGACGTACCTGCTCTACATGGCCACCGACCAGGCCCCGATGATCCCCCTCGACGACGCGCTGCGCCCCACCTGGCTGTTCGGCCAGACCGTGCACGAGGGCTGCGACCGGGCGGGCTACTACGAGCAGGGCGACTTCGCGACGGAGTACGGCTCGCCCAAGTGCATCGTGAAGCTGGGCTGCTGGGGTCCGACCGTCAAGTGCAACGTGCCCAAGCGCGGCTGGATGAACGGTATCGGCGGCTGCCCGAATGTCGGCGGTATCTGTATCGGCTGCACCATGCCCGGTTTCCCGGACAAGTTCATGCCGTTCATGGACGAGCCGCCCGGCGGAAAGCTCTCCACGAACACGGTCGGTCTGTACGGATCGACGATGCGGCGGCTGCGTCACATCACCACGCACACGCTGGACCGCGAACCGAAGTGGCGTAAACCCGGAAAGCAGCTCCTGTCCGGCGCCACCCGCACCTGGTAACTCACCGCAAAGAAAAGAAAGATGAGGGCGGCGCAATGACGGCGACGCGGCAAAAGGGTGGCCCGGGAAGCCAGGGCAAGGACGAACTGGTGGAGATGGCCTGGGACCCCATCACCCGTATCGTCGGCAGCCTCGGCATCTACACGAAGATCGACTTCAAGCAGAAGATCGTCGCCGAGTGCCACAGCACCAGCTCCATCTTCCGCGGCTACTCGGTCTTCATGAAGGGCAAGGACCCGCGCGACGCGCACTTCATCACCAGCCGGATCTGCGGCATCTGCGGTGACAACCACGCCACCTGTTCCTGTTACGCGCAGAACATGGCGTACGGCGTGAAGCCGCCGCACATCGCCGAATGGATCGTCAATCTCGGTGAAGCCGCTGAGTACATGTTCGACCACAACATCTTCCAGGAGAATCTGGTCGGGGTCGACTACTGCGAGAAAATGGTCGCCGAGACCAATCCCGGGGTGCTGGAGCAGGCCAACCGCACGCCGTCGCCGCACGCCGAGGCGCACGGGTACAAGACCATCGGCGACATCATGCGCTCGCTGAACCCGTTCACCGGTGAGTTCTACCGCGAGGCGCTCCAGGTCAGCCGGATGACCCGGGAGATGTTCTGTCTGATGGAGGGCAGGCACGTCCACCCCTCCACGCTGTACCCGGGCGGGGTGGGCACGGTCGCCACCATCCAGCTGATGACCGACTACATCACCCGGCTCCAGCGCTACGTGGAATTCATGAAGAAGGTCGTGCCCATGCACGACGACCTCTTCGACTTCTTCTACGAGGCGCTGCCCGGCTACGAGCAGGTCGGCAACCGGCGCATCCTGCTGGGCTGCTGGGGCTCCTTCCAGGACCCGGAGCACTGCAACTTCGAGTACAAGGACATGACCGACTGGGGTCGGAAGATGTACGTGACCCCCGGTGTCGTCGTGGACGGCAAGCTGGTCACCACCGACCTGGTGAAGATCAACCTCGGTATCCGGATCCTGCTCGGCTCGTCGTACTACAACGACTGGGACGAGCAGGAGACGTTCGTGACGCACGACCCGCTGGGCAACCCGGTGGACCGGCGCCACCCGTGGAACCAGCACACCAACCCGCAGCCGCAGAAGCGGGATCTGGACGACAAGTACAGCTGGGTCATGTCGCCGCGCTGGTTCGACGGCAAGGACTACCTCGCCCTCGACACCGGCGGCGGCCCGCTCGCCCGGCTGTGGACGACGGCGCTGGCCGGGCTCGTCGACATCGGCTACATCCAGGCCACCGGCAACAGCGTGAAGATCAACCTCCCCAAGACCGCGCTCAAGGGCCCGGTCGAGCTGGAGTGGCACGTCCCGAAGTGGAGCAACACCATCGAGCGCAACCGCGCCCGCACCTACTTCCAGGCGTACGCGGCGGCCTGCGCACTGCACTTCGCCGAGAAGGCGCTGGTGGAGATCCGGGCGGGCCGGACCAAGACCTGGGAGAAGTTCGAGGTCCCGGAGGAGGCCGTCGGCTGCGGCTTCACCGAGGCGGTACGGGGCGTCCTCTCGCACCACATGGTGATCAAGGACGGCAAGATCGCCAACTACCACCCGTACCCACCGACTCCGTGGAACGCGAGCCCGCGTGACACCTACGGCACCCCGGGCCCCTACGAGGACGCGGTGCAGGGCCAGCCGATCTTCGAGGAGAACGACCGGGAGAACTTCAAGGGCATCGACATCATGCGCACGGTGCGCAGCTTCGACCCCTGTCTGCCGTGCGGGGTGCACATGTACCTCGGCGAGGGCAAGAAGCTCGAACTGCTGCACAGCCCCACCCAGTCAGCGGGCAGTGAGTGACGTGACCACAGAACAGAGTGAGCGCGCGCCCGCGTCCGAGGACTGGCGCGCGACCGGCGAGCGCATCGACACCCTGATCGCCGCCAGTGCCTCGGGCGGCGCCGTCGCCCGTGAGCGCAGTGAGGAACTGGTCCGGCTCGTCACGGACTTCTACGGGGCGGGGCTTGAGCGGCTGCTCGATCTCGTCTACGAGCAGGGGAAGTTGGGCGACGAGACGCTGGCCGCGCTGGCGGCCGACGATCTGGTGGCCAGCCTGCTGCTGGTGCACGGGCTGCACCCGTACAGCGTGGAGACCCGGGTCGAACAGGCGCTGGAAAGCGTGCGGCCCTATCTGGGCTCGCACGGCGGCGACGTGGAACTGCTCGGTGTCACCGACGACGGAGTCGTCGGGTTGCGGCTGCTGGGCAGTTGCGACGGCTGCCCGTCGTCGTCCGCGACGCTCAAGCTGGCCGTGCAGGGTGCCGTCGAGGCGGCGGCGCCCGAGATCACCACGATCGAGGTGCGCTCGGCCGACGAGGAAGGCTCCGCCGCCGCAGGACCGGTCGTCCCGGTCGAGGCGCTTTTCTCCCGGCTGCACGGGAGCGCGCCGGCCGCCGACGAGGCCGGGGCGTCCTGGCAGCCGGTGCCCGAGCTGCTCGCGCTGGAGTCGGGCGCCGTCACGCAGGTCACCGCCGCGGACGTGCCCGTCGTGGCCTGTCGGATCGGCGCCGACCTGTTCGCCTTCCGGGACCGCTGCGCGCGGTGCGAGACGTCGCTGGCGGGCGCGGCGCTGGCCCGCAGGCTCGGCGGCGCCTCGGGCGACGCGGTGCTGCGCTGCCCTGCCTGCCGGGCGCACTACGACGTACGCCGCGCGGGCGCCTGCCTCGACGTCGAGGGGTTGCATCTGGACCCGCTGCCGCTGCTGGCGGACGGCGCGAGCGTGTCGGTGGCCGTTCCGGCCCCGGTGGCCTCTTCCGCGCCGGTGGCGACATGATCGCCGGCTCCCGGCCGTCCCCGGTGGCCGCACTGCTGCGGGTCACCCGCAACCGCCCGCAACCGGTGGCGGGCGAGCGCTGCGAGATGTGCGCCGAGCAGGTCGGCGCCGAGCACTCCCATGTGGTGAACCTCGACAGCCGGGCCCTGATGTGCAGTTGCCGGGCCTGCTACCTGCTCTTCAGCGACCCGGAAGCGCGGCTGCGCTACCGCGCGGTGCCCGAGCGGTATCTGCGCTTCGACGGGCTGCCCCTGGACGAGCGGACCTGGGACGAGCTGCAGATCCCGGTCGGGCTCGCGTTCCTGTTCCGCAACTCGCTCCAGGAGCGCACGATCGCCTTCTACCCGGGACCCGCGGGCGCGACCGAGTCCGAACTGCCGCTGGACGCCTGGGACACCATCGTCCGGGCCAACCCGGAGCTGGCCGTGCTGCGCCCCGACGTGGAGGCCCTGCTGGTGCGCCGCTCGAAAGGACCGGACGGGTCCTCCTGCCATCTGGTGCCGATCGACGCCTGCTACGAACTGGTCGGCAGGCTGCGCACGTTGTGGCGCGGCTTCGACGGCGGCCGTGAGGCGCACGACGCGATGGACGCGTTCTTCGCGCAGGTCGCCGATCGCAGCCGGCCTGCGGTCCTGGACGGCGGTCGCGGATGAGCGGGATGGAGTTCTCCGTGCTCGACGTCGTCGCCGAGCCGTACACCGTCGCACCGCAGCTGACGGCGCGGCTGCGGATCGAGGACGGCGCCGGCGAGCGGATCCACGCGGTCGTGCTGCGCTGCCAGGTCCGTATCGAACCGCAGCGCCGGCACTACGACGCGGCCGAACGGGACGGGCTGCTCGGCCTGTTCGGCGAGCGTGAGCGCTGGTCCGACACGCTGCGGCCGTTCCTGTGGATGCAGTGCAACACCACGGTGCAGGGGTTCACCGGCGCCACCGAGATCGATCTGCCGCTGCCGTGCACGTACGACTTCGACGTGATCGGCTCGCGCTATCTGCACGCGCTGCGCGACGGCACCGTACCGCTCACCCTGCTCTTCTCCGGGACGGTGTTCACCAAGGGCAGCGCGGGGTTCGGGGTGCGGCAGGTGCCGTGGGACTGCGAGGCCCGCTACGACCTGCCGGTCGCCGTGTGGCGGCGGATGATCGCCTCGCACTTTCCGAACTCCGGCTGGATCAGGCTGGATCAGGACGTGCTGGACCAGATCGCCGACTTCCGCGCCCGGCGCGGCCTGATCAGCTGGGACGAGACCGTGCGGATGCTGCTGGCCGACGTCGGCGAGGTGGTCACATGACGGCGCCGGGCCTCGACCAGGTGCGTACGGTCGCCGACGCGGTGCTGTACGAGGGGTACTTGCTCTACCCGTACCGCGCCAGCTCGCACAAGAACCAGTCGCGCTGGCAGTTCGGGGTGCTCGGCCCGCCGTCGGCGGCGCCCGCCAGCTTCGGCGAGGACCCGGGCATGGCGATGCAGTGCCTGCTGACGGCGCCCGGGGACGCACCCGAAGGCACGGCCGCCCGGGTCACCGTCCATTTGCGCTTCCTCCAGCTCCAGGTACGCGAGGTGCAGCGGCTGGAGGCGGACGGCAGCCACTCCCCCGTCGGTGAACTCACCGTGGCCGGTGTGTCGGTGCTCAGCTGGGACGAGGCGGTGGAGCAGGAAATCGCCCTCGGTACCGTGCCGTTGGACGGGCCGACGGATCGACTGCTCACCGTGCCGGGCGGCGAGGAGATCGAAGCGCTCACCGACGAGCGGGGCGTACGGGTGGGCCGTATCGTGCGCCGCCGCGAGGAGCTGACCGCCCGGGTCCGTACCGAGACGGCCGTGGACGACGGGTTCGTCCGGCTGACGGTCTCGGTCGACAACGAGCACGCGGCGACCGCCGCCGACAAGGACGCGGCGATCCGCGCCTCGCTGATCGGCACGCATCTGCTGCTCCGGGCGGAGGGCGCGGAGTTCGTCTCCCTGCTGGAGCCGCCGGCGGCAGCCGAGGCGGCGGCCGGGCGCTGCCGGCAGCGGCGCTGCTGGCCGGTGCTGGCAGGGGCGAAGGGCAGCACCGACACCGTGCTCGGTGCGCCGATCATCCTGTACGACCACCCCGAGGTGGCCGAGCAGAGCGCGGGAGCCCTCTTCGACTCCACCGAGATCGACGAGATCCTGACGCTGCGGGTCATGACCATGACGGACGAGGAGAAGGCGGAGGCGCGGGCGACCGACCCGCGCGCCCGGGAGATCATCGACCGCTGTGACGGCATGTCACCGGCCGACCTCCAGCGGCTCCACGGCCTGCTCCGCGACCCGCACGCCGATCCGCGCGAGGCGCCCGCCGCACCCGCCCAACTGCCCGGCGCGCCCGCCGATCTGCGGGACGCGGAGCCCGCGTCCTTCGACACCGGCGGCGCGCCCTGGTGGGACCCGGCGGCGGACGCCGGTTTCCGGCCCGCGACCGACGCGGTCGTGATCAACGGCGTCAGCGTCGCCAAGGGCAGCCTCGTACGGGTGCACCCCTCCCGCCGCGCGGACGCCCAGGACCTGTTCTTCGCCGGGCAGGTGGCGCGGGTGACCGCCGTGCTCTCGGACGTCGACGGCGGGGTGCATGTCGCGCTCGTACTCGTCGACGATCCGGCGGCCGACATGCACGACTGGTACGGCCGGTATTTCTACTTCGCCCCCGACGAGCTGGAACCGCTGCCCGCCGGGAGCCACCCGGAACCGGAGCCGGAACACCGAGAGGAGAGCCGATCGTGAAGACCCTGGGAATCATCACCACAGGCGTCGCGGCGACCGCCGCGGCCGTGGCCGTTGTCGTCGGTGTGATGTCGATCCCCGACGTCCGCCGCTACCTGCGCATGCGCGCGATGTAAGGACATGGATCCGATGAAGAACGACACACCAGCAGAGGACCGGGCGGAGGAGCCACAGGAGGAGCGCGGCGCCAAGGGCTCACGCGACACCGGCTCCGACAAGCCGTCCGGCGGCCCGGCCGACCGCCCCGAGGGCGGCTCGGACGAGAAGTCCGACACCTCGGTCGACCCGCAGTCACCGAACCACCCGGACGCGCCGGACCTGCAGTCCGGCGGAGGCTGACCGTGGCCGACGGCGTACTGGTCGCCGGCATCGGCAACCTCTTCCTCGGTGACGACGGCTTCGGCCCCGAGGTCGTACGGCGGCTGGCGGGCGAGGGCGGCCTGCCGCCGTCGGTCCGGGTCACGGACTACGGCATCCGCGGCATGCACCTCGCGTACGACCTGCTCGACGGGTACGACGCGCTGGTGCTGGTCGACGCGTATCCGGGCGGCGGCGCCGCCGGTGAGGTGAGCGTGCTCGAAGTCGGGCCCGACGACCTCGGTACGGGTGAATTCGATGCACACGGGATGAATCCGGTCGCAGTACTGGCAAATCTGGGCCAACTGGGCGGTACTCTTCCGGTCACCTACGTCGTGGGCTGCACCCCGGCCGGGGTGGAGGAGGGCATCGGGCTGAGCGATGCCGTCTCCGCCGCCGTACCCGAAGCGCTCGACGCGGTACGCACCTTGGTCCGGCGGCTCGTGCCGGCCGAACCCGCCGAGCCCAGGAGCCCTTGAACATGTGCCTTGGCATTCCCGGTCAGGTCGTGGAGATCGTCGAGGGGTACGCGGGACAGCTCGCGCTCGTCGACGTCGAGGGCGCCCGGCGGCGCGTCAACATCGGCATGCTCGACGCACCGCCCGCCGTGGGTGACTGGGTGCTGCTGCACATGGGCTTCGCCGTGGAGCTGATCGACCGGGCCAAGGCGCGCGAGGCGCTGGCCGGTCTCGCCATGATGGGCAGCGGCGGTACGAGCCGGGTCCGGCGGCGGTACGAGGTGCACGGCGTCGTGCAGGGCGTGGGCTTCCGGCCGTTCGTCTATGTCCTCGCCTCGGAACTCATGCTGGCCGGCTGGGTGACGAACACCCCGGCCGGAGTGGTCGCCGAGGTCGAGGGCGACGAGCCGGCGGTCGCCGAGTTCGGCCGCCGGCTGATCGAGCGCCCGCCGCCGCTCGCGGTCGTCGAAGCCGTCCACACCTCCGAGCAGCCGACGCGCGGCGGCACCGGATTCACCATCGAGGACTCCACCGGGGGTGACCGCGCCCGCACCCTGGTCTCCCCCGACGTCGCGACCTGCCAGGACTGTCTGGCCGAGCTGGCTGACCCGGCGGACCGGCGCCACCGCCACCCCTTCATCTCCTGCACCCACTGCGGCCCCCGGTTCACGATCGTCACCGGCACGCCCTACGACCGGGCCGCGACCACGATGGCCGCCTTCGAGATGTGCGAGGCGTGCCGGGCGGAGTACGAGGATCCGGGCGACCGGCGCTTCCACGCCCAGCCGATCGCCTGCCACGACTGCGGGCCGCGGCTCGAACTGATCCGCAAGGACGGCTCGCCCGCCGACGGCGCCGAAGCGCTGCGGGTGGCGCGGCAGTTGCTCGCCGAAGGCCGGATCGTCGCGGTCAAGGGGCTCGGCGGCTACCACCTCGCCTGCGACGCGCGCAGCGACACGGCGGTGGCGGAGCTGCGGCGCCGTAAGCAGCGCGGCGGCAAGCCGTTCGCCGTGATGGTCGCCGACCTGGAGACCGCCGCCGGGCTCGTGTCGCTGAGCGAGGACGAGGAGGCACTGCTGACCGGCGTGCGGCGGCCGATCGTCGTGCTGCCGCGCAGGACGGGCCCCGGGCTCTCCGACGAGGTGGCGCCGGGCAGTCCCGACCTCGGGCTGATGCTGCCCTACACACCGCTGCACACGCTGCTGTTCGGGATCGGCGACGATCCGGCGGGGCCCGACGCGCTGGTGATGACCTCGGCCAACCGTTCGGGCGAGCCGATCGTCACCGACGACGCGCGGGCGCTGACGGAGCTGGCGCCGCTGGTCGACGCCTGGCTGCGGCACGACCGGAAGATCCAGATGCCGTGCGACGACTCGGTGAGCCGGTTCGTCGCCGGGGCGGAGCTGCCGCTGCGCCGCTCGCGTGGGTACGCGCCGCTGCCGCTGGCGCTGCCGTTCGGGGTGCCGCCGATGCTCGCTGTCGGCGCCGACCTGAAGAACACCTGCGCGCTGGCGGAGGGCCGGTACGCGTGGGTGAGCCAGCACATCGGCGACATGGACGACCTCGCCACGGTCGAGGCGCTGACCGCGACCGAGGCCCAGCTGGAACAGCTCACCGGCGTCTCCCCCGGCCAGCTGGTGGCGGACGGGCATCCCGACTACCGCTCGGCGGAGTGGGCGAGGACGAACGCGGCGGGCCGCCCGGTCCGTACGGTCCAGCACCACCACGCGCACATCGCCTCCGTGATGGGTGAGCACGGCGTCGAGGCCGGTGAGCGGGTGATCGGGGTCGCCTTCGACGGCACCGGGCACGGCACGGACGGCGCCGCCTGGGGCGGTGAGGTGCTGGTCGCGGGCTACAAGTCGTTCCACCGGGCGGCGCGGCTGCGCTACGTGCCGCTCGCGGGCGGTGACGCGAGTGTGCTGCGGCCCTACCGGATGGCGCTCGCGCATCTGCACGCGGCCGGGGTCGACTGGGCCGAGGACATTCCGGCGGTCGCCGCCTGCCCGGCCAGGGAACGGGACGTACTGGTCCACCAGTTCGGGACCGGCTTCGGCTGTGTGCCGACGTCGAGCATGGGCCGGCTCTTCGACGCCGTCGCCTCACTGGCCGGGGTACGGCACGAGGTGGCGTACGAGGCGGAGGCGGCCGTCGCGCTGGAGGGTCTGGCGCGCGGCGTCGGCGTACCGGCGGGGACGGGTTACGCCTTCGGCCTCGACTCCGCCGCCGCCACCGGTTCCCACGAGCCGGTGATCGCGGATCCGGGTCCGGTGGTCCGTGCCGTCGTCGGCGACGTACGGGCCGGTACCGCCGGCGAACTGATCGCCGCGCGTTTCCACACCGCCGTCGTCACCCTCGTCGGCGACCTCGCCGAGCACTGCCGGAGCCGGACGGGCCTCGACGTGGTGGCGCTCGGCGGCGGTGTGTTCCAGAACGCCGTGCTGCTCGAAGGCGCCGAACGGACCCTGGCCGAACGGGGCTTCACCGTGCTGCGGCCCCGGCTGCTCCCCCCGAACGACGGCGGAATCGCGCTCGGCCAGCTGCTGATCGCGGCTTCGGGCTGAGCGCACCACGCCGAAGCACCGAGAGAACCACAGAGAAGAGAGACCATGTGTCTGGCAGTTCCGGGGCGTGTCCTCAGTACCGCCGAGGTCGACGGCACCTTGATGGCCGACGTCGACTTCGGCGGCGTACGCAAGGAGGTGTGCCTCCAGTACATCCCCGACGTGACGGTCGGTGAATACGTCGTCGTCCATGTCGGTTTCGCCATCCAGCGCCTCGACGAACGCTCCGCGCAGGAGACGTTGGCCAACTTCGAGAAACTCGGCATCCTCGCCGAGGAGTTCGGGGACGGCTTCGAACTCGCCGCCGAGCAGGCGGGTTTGTCGGAAGCACCCGTGCGGCAGACGCCGCTGCCCGAAGGAGCCGGCCGATGAGGTATCTCGACGAGTTCAGCGACCCCGAGCTGGCGAAGCGGCTGCTCGACCAGATCCACGCGGCCACCACCAGGCCCTGGGCCATGATGGAGGTCTGCGGGGGCCAGACCCACTCGATCATCCGGCACGGCATCGACCAACTGCTGCCCGAGGGCGTGGAGATGATCCACGGCCCCGGCTGTCCTGTCTGTGTGACCCCGCTGGAGATCATCGACAGGGCGCTCGCCATCGCGGCGACCCCCGGGGTGATCTTCTGTTCCTTCGGCGACATGCTGCGGGTGCCGGGCAGCGGCCGGGACCTGTTCTCCGTCAAGAGCGCCGGCGGTGACGTACGGGTGGTGTACTCGCCGCTCGACGCGCTGAAGCTGGCCCGGGAGAACCCCGACCGGGAGGTCGTCTTCTTCGGCATCGGCTTCGAGACCACCGCGCCCGCCAACGCCATGACGGTGTATCAGGCCGCGCGCCTGGGTGTGCCGAACTTCTCGCTGCTGGTCTCGCACGTGCTGGTGCCGCCCGCGATGTCGGCCGTCATGGAGTCGTCGACCTGCCGGGTGCAGGCGTTCCTCGCCGCCGGGCACGTGTGCAGTGTGATGGGCACCGCCGAGTACCCGCCGCTCGCCGCGAAGTACCAGGTCCCCATCGTGATCACCGGCTTCGAGCCGCTGGACATCCTCGAAGGCATCCGCAGGACCGTCGTCCAGCTCGAAGCGGGCCGGCACGAGGTGGAGAACGCCTACGAGCGCGCCGTGCGCGCCGAGGGCAACGTCCCGGCGATGGAGATGCTGCGGGACGTCTTCGAGGTGACCGACCGCACCTGGCGCGGTATCGGCATGATCCCGCGCAGCGGCTGGCGACTGGCCCCGAAGTACCGGGAGTTCGACGCCGAGCTGCGGTTCGACGTGGCGGACATCCGCACCGCCGAGTCGTCGCTGTGCCGGTCGGGCGAGGTCCTGCAGGGCCTCATCAAGCCGCACGAGTGCGCCGCCTTCGGCAAGGAGTGCACGCCGCGCAGCCCGCTCGGCGCGACGATGGTCTCCTCCGAGGGCGCGTGCGCCGCCTACCACGCCTACCGCCGACTGGAACTGGTCGATTCGAAGTGACTGAAGCCATGCAACACGCAGCCGATCTCGACTTCGAGAGCTGGGTCTGCCCGGTGCCGCTGCGGGACACCCCGACCGTCGTGATGGGCCACGGCGGCGGCGGCGCGATGTCGGGCGAACTGATCGAGCATCTGTTCCTGCCGGGGTACGGGGCCGCCGCCAGCGCCGAGTTGGGCGACTCGGCGGTCGTGTCGGCCGGTGACGGCAGCCGGCTCGCCTTCTCCACCGACTCGTTCGTGGTGAAGCCGATGTTCTTCCCCGGCGGGTCGATCGGTGATCTCGCCGTGAACGGCACGGTCAACGACCTGGCGATGTCCGGCGCGACCCCGCTGTTCCTGTCGACCGCCTTCATCCTCCAGGAGGGCACCCCGCTCGCCGAACTCGGCCGGATCGCCCGGGACATGGGCGAGGCGGCGCAGGCGGCCGGGGTCCGGCTCGTCACCGGCGACACCAAGGTCGTCGACAGCGCGAGCGGCGACGGGGTGTACATCAACACCTCGGGGATCGGGGTGATCGCCGACGGCGTCGACATCGGCCCGCGCCGCGCGCGGCCCGGCGACGCGGTGCTCGTCAGCGGCGACATCGGCGTGCACGGCGTCGCCGTCATGAGCTGCCGGGACGGTCTGGAGTTCGGCACGACCGTGGAGAGCGACACGGCGCCGCTGCACGGGCTTGTGGCCCGCATGCTCGCCACCGGCGCCGACGTGCGCGTCCTGCGCGACCCCACCCGCGGCGGTGTGTCGGCCTCGCTGAACGAGATCGCCCGAGCCTCGCAGGTCGGCGTCGAGCTGGTCGAGAAGGAGCTGCCGGTCCCGGAGACCGTACGGGACGCGTGCAGCCTGCTGGGACTCGATCCGCTCCAGGTCGCGAACGAGGGCAAGCTGCTCGCCGTCGTACCGGCCGAGGCGGCCGACGAGGTGCTGGCCGCCATGCGCGCGCATCCGCTGGGCGGCTCGGCGTGCCGGATCGGCACGTGTGTGCCCGACCATCCGGGCATGGTCGTCGCCCGGACGGGTCTCGGCGGCACCCGGGTGGTCGGCCTGCCCATCGGTGAGCAGTTGCCGAGGATCTGCTGATGAGCGCCGAGGGCGCGGTGCTCTTCGCGCGGTACGCCTATCCGCCGAACGAACTGGGCTACTGCGGCCCGGCCGACGCCTCCGCGCTGCTGTCGCCCGGCGGGAGCGCCGGGATCGAGCGGCGGGCGCGGCAGTTCGAGGGCGCGTGGTGCTATCTGGAGTTCCTGGCCGAGTCGGCGGGGCTCGCCGATCCGCTGGACCCGCGCGTCGTCGAGGCGTACTGGCTCGGCAACGACCTGCTGGAGCTGGCCGATCCTGGTGCGCTGCTCGACCGGATGCGGGAGCGGTTCCGCGGCCAGCTCGGCGGCACGTGGCAGGAGGCGGGGCAGCGCGCCCTCGCCCATCACAGCTTCCAGGTGTTCGACGTGTACCCGTGGGCGCGGATGCTGCGCGCCGGCGGCAGTCCTACGGCGCTGGGCGTGCTCGACCAGTGCCGGATCCGCACCGGTGTGGTGTGCGAGGTCGACGGCGAGACGGCGGTGGCGCGGTCGCGTCCGCTCGTCTGGGACGGTACGCGGATGGTGACCGGGGAGCCGCGCCGCCAGGTGGTGCGCTGGTCGACGGGCGGCAGGTCGCTGATCGGCGGGCTCTCCCCCGGCGACCGGGTGGCGCTGCACTGGGACTGGGTGTGTGACGTCCTCACCGAGGAACAGGCAGCGCGTGTCGAGTCGCTGGAGGAGTCGCGGCGCAACGGTGGTGCGTGCCCGGTTCCGTAACCGGGGGCATGGGCCCGGTCCTGGGCACGCACCCGTCGCTGTCACACGGCTCGCGCCGTCCGGCCGGCCGTCAGACGGTCAGCAGGCTCGGCTTGGCCGCCTTGTCGGTGGGCAGGAACGTGTCCGGCACCGGGTACTGGCCGAGGACGAAGTGCAGGATCGCCGCGTGCATCGCCTCGACGGGCGCGATGGTGGCGGCGGTCTCGATCCCGCCGGCGCTCTTCACGTTGTACGTGGCGAAGAGGTACGTCTGCGCCGCCTGGTCCTCCAGCCGGAGCGCCAGCTTCGCCACGTCGGCGACGCTGGTCGCCTTCGACAGCGCGCTGGTGACCTGCTGCTGGTTGGAGAGCGGCACGTTGGTGATGGCCGGCTTGCCCGCGCCGGTCAGCACCGCGTTCCACGCCTTCGCGTGGTCCTCGTGCTGCGCCATCGCCTTGGTGACGAAGCTCGCCACCGCCGGCGGTACGGTCCCGAGCTTGCCCGCCTTGGCCGCGGACAGCGTCGCCTTGTACGCACCGACGGCCTGGTTCTCCAGCGCGACCGCCAGGGCGACGATCTTCAGGTCACCGGTGTAGGTGACCTTGTCGGAGACAGCGGCAGGCGACCGGGCGTCGCCGGCCGACGACTGGGAGGCCGACGAGTCCTTGTCGCTGGAGCAGGCGGCGAGCAGGAACGCGGCGCCGACCCCGCCGGCGCCCAGCAGGAACCGCCGCCGGTCGGACTTGATCTGCTCCGTGAGATCGGCGGCACTGGCGCGCATCGCGGGCAGTGTCTCCCGGTGCGCCTCCTCCATCTCGTGGGTGAGACGGTCGAGCTGACCCTCGCTGATGGGCAGCTCCCAGCCGCCCTGCTTGGTACTCACTTCACGGCCCCTTCAGAGATCGGCGAGGCATCCTTGGTCGGGTAGAAGGTGTCGGGGATCCCGACGGTGCCGGCGGCGGCGGGCAGCTTGGCGGCATCCGTGGGGATGGCGATCAGGCTGGCGTCACCGGCGGCGAGCAGCGCCTGCACGGACAGCAGTGTCGAGCGGTGCTGCGCCTCCACGGGAGCGACGGAGGCGAAGAGCCTGCGCAGCTGCGGGTCGCTGACCTGGCCGACGTTCTTGGTGTACGTCTGCGCGGCGACGTCCTCCAGCGTGATGGCCAGCTTGACCACGTCCGCCGGGGTCTTGATCGACGGCAGCGTCTGCTTGACGATGGCCGCGTACTTCGGGTCGGGCCCGGTCTGCGCCTTGCCGCCGCCCTGGGTCGCCGCCGCGTTGAACGCCTTGGCGTGCGCCTGGTGCTGCTGGGTGGTCTTGGCGATGAACGCCGCGACCGTCTTGTTGCCGTTCTTGATGAACGGCAGGCCTGCCGCTGTCTGGTAGACGCTGACGGCCAGGTTCTCGATGGACGCCGCGGTCTGCAGCGCCATGATGTCGTCGGCCGATGTCGCGGCCATGGCCCGGTTCGGGCCGAAGAGGGCCGCGGCGCCGATCGCGCCTGCCAGCACGCCTCCCCGCTGCCACCACCGCTCCGGTCGCCCCGCGGACTCGGCGAAGTCCGCCAGCGCGCTGCCCGTGATGCGCAAGGCGTCGCTGTTCAGGTCCTGTGACTGCTCGGTCAGTTCTTCAAGCAGTCGGGTGTCGATGTGCTCTGCGCCCATCACGCCCCATCTCTCTCGGCGCCCGCGCCACCGCGGGCACTCCCACCGACACATTCGCGAGGTAGGGAGGCGGGGATTGCCCTTGTCACCGGCATGGCGCACTGATTCACCCCATCGGCCCAACGAAGGGCCGGGGATACCGGGGGTAGTAGCAAGGGCCTTCGGGCGCCTTCGCACAGACCCCCGGTGGTGCGCCCAGGGCCTGTCGGGTGGATCGGGCCGGATCAGGGAGCGGGAGCCGGTGTCGTGGATCGCAAGGCGGAGGAGGGAGGCGACGCGGAGCGTCGCCGACCGACGACAACGCCGCGAGGCGCGGTGCCGGCCCCCGCGAGCCCGGCACGATCCACCCGACAGGCCCTAGGCGCCGGGACCCGGATCGGGCCGTATCGCGTCGCGCAGCCCGGCGCGCGCGGCCTCCAGCTGGGCGGCGAAGGCCACGCCGAGGAGAAGGGCGATGGCCGCGAGGTTGGCCCACAGCAGCAGCGCGACGAAGGCGGTCAGGGGCCCGTAGACCGTGCCGAAGGAGCCGCTGCGGTCGACGTACAGGCCGAGCAGCCAGGTCGCCGCCACCCACAGCACCAGATGGACGGCGGAGCCGAAGGCGAGCCAGGTGTAGCCCGGCTGGTCGCGGCGGGGCGCCCAGCGGAACAGGGCCGCCGACGCCACCCAGGTCAGCAGCACCCCGACCGGGATCCGCAGCCAGTCCCAGGCGTTGCGCAGCCCCTGTCCCCAGCCGAAGGTCTCGTCCAGGGCGCTGCCCACCGCCTCGCCGCCGACCAGCACCAGGAACCCCCCGATCAGCGGGAGTCCGGCGATGACGACGAGCAACAGCGCCCTGCCGTACTTGAGCACGAAGGGCCGGTCGCGCTCGATGCCGTAGACGCGGTTGGCGCCGCGCTCGATCTGGGACATGGCGGCGGCGAGATTGACGGTGGCGAAGCCGAGGCCGAGCCAGACGGCGATGGCGGCGCCGATCCCGGCGCCCGCGCCGCGCCGCGACCGGTCGAGCGAGTCGCGTACGAGTTCGGCGCTGGGCCCCGGCGCGATCCGGCCGAGCGTCAGCTCCACGACCCGGCCGACGCTCTCGGTGTGCACGGTGGTGGCGACCCCGACCAGCGCGATGGTGAACGGCACGAGCGCCAGGACGATCTGGAAGGCCAGCGCGCGGGCGTTGCTGAAGCCGTCCGCGTAACGGAACCGCAGAAAGGCGTCGACGAGCAGCTTGCGGCCGCCGTAGCGGCGCAGCGCCGCCCACGCCTCGTCGCCGGACAGCTCGTCACCGATCATGTCCCGCGTCTGCGGAACATGGACCGCTGTCCCCATCTCGTCCCCCGCCTCGCCGCCCGGTGATCCCCGGCGGCGTCTACCCCGTACGGCCGGGAACAGGCACGGGTCGGCCGTCAGCGGACGCTGAGCCAGTGCGGGTCGGGGACGACGGTCAGCACGGCCGACACGAGGACGACGCAGGACAGTACGGCCAGTTCGGCGCGGGCGGGCCCGCCCGCGTCCCGGCCGCCCCGCAGCCGCCCTCTGGCGCGCAGGGCCAGGCCGCTCGCCACGGCGACGAGCGCGAGCTTGGCGATGAGGACCCGGCCGTACGCCGAGCTGAGCACCACGTCGAACGGCAGGCGGCGCAGCGCCGACACGGTGCCGGTCGCGGTGAGGGCGGCGAGCAGCCAGCCGGCGACCCGGGCGTAGCGGGCGAGGACGGCGCGCGCCTCGGTCCTGTCGGCCCTGCGCAGCCACATCGTGCGCAGGACGTGGCACAGGCCGCCGGTCCACACGGAGGCGGCGGTGAGATGGACGACGGTGAGGGCCGTGCCGAGCAGCGGGGTGTACGCCTCGGGGTGCGCGCGCAGGGCCTCGGCGCCGATGACGACGGCCAGCGGCAGCGCGGCGAGGAACGGCCGCCTCAGCGCGGCGCAGCCGGCGGCGAGCAGGAAGCCGTTGGCCATGACGAGCAGCAGCCGGCCGTCGACCGTGCCGTAGACGGAGGCGATGTCGAGGTCGCTGACCTCGGAGAGCACCAGGATCTGACCTGCCGCCGCGGCGGCTCCGGTCAGTGCGGCGGGCACGGCCCAACTGCGGGGCGCTGGACCGGTACGCGCGAACCGGTGACCGGCCAGCTCGCCGATGTGCAGGGCCAGCGCGGCGAAGACGGCGGCGCGCAGCAGGGCGGTGGGTCCCGCGGCGGGGATGTGCAGCTCACCGGTGCCGTGGGTGGCGGCGCCGACACCGAGCAGGGCGATCAGCACGGCGAGCACGGCCCCGCCCGCGAGCAGGGCCTTGGTACGGGGGGTCGGTCGCGTGGCGGGCGGCGGCGCGCTCGCGGGACCGGCACCGGGGCCCGCGCCGGTCCGCCGGCGGCCTGCCTCGGTGACATCGCGTGCGGTGGGTCCCGGGAAGATCACCGGATGATCGTCTCCGCCGCCGCTGTCGCGCGCCAGCTCGGCTGCGGCGAATGCCGTACGGCGGATCCGGTGGGCGGCCCTCCGGACCCGGGGGCCGCCGCGCGCCGGTCGCGTGTCAGCCCTTGCTGCGGGCGGCCAGGAACTCGTCGAAGTTCAGCAGCCCGTCACCGTTGCCGTCGTGGGCGTTGATGACTGCCTGGGCCACGGGCTCCGTCACGTAGTGGTCGCCGAGCCGAGCCATGAGGCTCTTGTACTCGGCGGCCGTGATCAGGCCGTCCCCGTCCGCGTCGAACTGGTCGAACGCCTTGCGCACGTCGTCGATGTCCGCCACTGATTCCGCCCCTTCGTTCATGCCGTATGGACGGGTTCAGATTATCGGCTCGTCGCGGCCCTCCTGAGCGGCGGTACGTCAGGGCAGCTGTCGGTCGGCGACGCGCATCTCGAACCATGTGGTCTTGCCCCTGGGTAAGAGGTCCACGCCCCAGCGGTCGGCGAGCCGGTTGACCAGGAACAGGCCCCGGCCGCTGGTGTCCATCTCGCGGACCGGCATCAGACACGGCAGCCCGCGCGACGGGTCCCGTACCTCGATCCTGATCCAGCCGCGGCGCCGCAGCATCCGCAGCCCGAAGACCCGGGCGCCGGTGTGCCGGACGGCGTTGCCGACGAGTTCGGAGACGAGCAGGACGGCGTACTCGGCGGTCTGCGGCGAAAGCGCCCACTGGCGCAGTACGACACCGTGGGTGATCCGCCGGGCGGCCGCCGCCGACTCGGGGCGGGACGGCAGCCGGACTTCCGCGTCCGTCGGATTACCGAACAATTCCAGCGCCTGAAGCGCCTGTTCGTCCTCGACGGCCGGTGTCCGCCGCACCGTGGACGCATGGCCGCTTCGCTGCGGCTGCTCCACATCCTCCAGGCCCGCCATGCCCACCATCATGGCCGCAGCGGGGGCGCTCCGGGGGCGTTCCTGGGGAATCAACCCCCCGGAATGAGTCATTCCGGGGGGCGTGTTTGGCATATGCCAACGGCAGTGCGCATTACCGAACAGCCTGACTGACCTGCGGTGACACCGCGCGTTCGAACGGTCGCGACACGCGATCAAGCGTTTTTTCTTAAGGTTCTCTTAAGGTGGGGCTAAGCCGTCAGGCCACTTGACGGAACCCGCCGCCATGTCCAACAGGCTTTGGATCAGAGGAACTTGGCCTTGCCCGGACCGTCCTCGACGAAGGAGCGCATCCCGCGCTCCCGGTCCTCGGTGGCGAACAGGCCTGCGAACCAGTTGCGTTCGATGGCGAGTCCGGTCTCCAGGTCGGTCTCCAGACCCGCGTCGACCGACTCCTTCGCCGCGCGCAGCGCGAGCGCCGGCCCCTTGGCGAGCTTCGCCGCCCAGGCGTGCGCCTGCTCGTAGACCTCGGCCGCCGGGACCACCCGGTCGACGAGACCGATCGCCAGAGCCTCGTCCGCCGCGACCTGACGGCCCGTGAAGATCAGGTCCTTGGCGCGGGAGGGTCCGACCAGCCTGGCGAGCCGCTGGGTGCCACCGGCGCCGGGAATCAGCCCCAGCAGGATCTCGGGCTGACCGAGCTTGGCGTTGTCGGCGGCGATCCGGAAGTCGGCACACAGGGTCAGCTCGCAGCCGCCGCCGAGCGCGTAGCCGGTAATGGCGGCGACGACGGGCTTGGGGATACGGGCCACGGCCGTGAACGACTCCTGGAGGGAGCGGGAGCGGACGATCATCGCCGCGTGGTCCATCTGCCGCATCTCCTTGATGTCGGCGCCGGCGGCGAAGACCTTCTCGCCGCCGTACAGGACGACGGAGCGCACGTCGTCACGCCGGCCCACCTCTTCGGCGAGCTCGCGCAGCCGGTCCTGGATCGAGATGTCCAGCGCGTTCATCGGGGGGCGGTCGAGCCGGATCGTTCCGACGCCGCCGTCGACTTCGAGGGTCACAGTGTCCGCGGTGTGAGCGGTGTTCGCAGATGCCATGGGAGGCAGGTTAACGGCGGCTAACGCGCGGGGACCCGGTGCGCTTGGTCACAGCGCGCCGGGTCCCCGGTGACGAAGCCGGTGGAGCGGGTGCCTACTTGGTCCAGTCCGCCCAGGACAGGTTCCAGCCGTTCAGGCCGTTGTCCGGGGCGATCGTCTTGTCCTTGGAGTTCTTCACGACGACCACGTCACCGATGAGCGAGCTGTTGTAGAACCAGGCCGCCGGGGTGCCGCTGTCGCCGCCGCCGCGTGCGTCACGCAGGCCGACACAGCCGTGGCTGGTGTTGGTCGAGCCGAAGATGCCCGGCGCCGCCCAGTAGTTGCCGTGGATGAAGGTGCCCGACGACGAGAGGCGCATCGCGTGCGGCACGTCGGGGATGTCGTACTCCCCGCCGAACCCGACCGTGTCACCGTTCATCCGGGTCACCGCGTACTTCTCGCTGATGACCATCTGCCCGTTGTACGTGGTGTTCGCCGGCGCGCCCGCGCTGATCGGGATCTTCTTGATCTGCTTGCCGTCCCTGACGACCTTCATGGTGTGCTTGCCCGCGTCGACCGTGGAGACCTGCGAGCGGCCGATCGTGAAGCTGAACGACTTGGCCTGCTTGCCGTAGACCCCCGGCCGCCCCTCGACGCCGTCAAGGTTGAGCTTGACCGTGACCTTGGTCCCCGGCGCCCAGTACTTCTCGGGCCGGAAGTCGAGGCGGTCGTTGCCGAACCAGTGGCCCTCGACCGGCACCGCCGGGTCGGCGGTCACGGTGATGGCCTTCTCCACCGCCTCCGGGTCCGTGATGCCCCGGGTGAAGTTGAGCGAGACCGGCATACCCACGCCGACCGTCGCCTTGTCCTCGGGGGTGTAGTAGCCGATGAAGGTGTTCTGCGGGACGAGCGTGGTGAAGGTGATGTCCTTGGCGGACACCCGCCCGTCCGCGTCCTTCGCCGACGCGTGCACCTTGTACTTGGTCGCGCCCGCCAGATGCTGGAGCGGCTGCCACGTGCTGCCGTCCGCCGCGAGCTTCCCGTCGACCGGGTCGCCCTTGTCGTCCTTGACGGTGACGGTCGTCAGCTTGCCCTTGGCCGCCGACACCTTCAGCGCGCCGGTGGTGGCGACCGACTTCGCGCCGTCCTCCGGTGCGATCGTCACGACCGCCTGCGAGGCCGTGTTGGCCGCCTGCGCCGCGTCCTTGGCGTCGCCCGCCTTGTCACCGCCGCCCTTCGCCGCGCCGCCCCCGCCGCCGCCCCCGCAGGCGGTGACCATGATCAGCAGGGCGCCGAGCAACAGCGCCAGCAGCCCCGTTCGGCTTCTGCGCCGCACCGGCGCCTTGGATATCGGTAGCTGGTTCACCATGGTCGTCTCCCCTCGCACGGCCTGGCCCCGCCACGGCCCGCACTCCTGCGCGCCTGGTCCACGCGCCCGGCGATAGATAATCACATCGAGTGCCCCGTGGAGTTCTCGCTAATGTCACCGTTCCGTCCCAACTGCGCCGGACAGTGCAGGTCATGGCGGTGTACGGGCCGGACCGCGCGGGGTACGGGCAGCGCGGGGTACGGGCCGGACGGCGCGGGCTCAGCGCAGGGCCGAGCCCGCCACCCAGGCCGGCCAGTCCAGGTTCCAGCCACTGAGCCCGTTGTCCGGAGCGACCACGCTGTCACGGGAGTTGACGACCTCCACCACGTCGCCGACCAGCGTCCGGTCGAAGAACCAGCCCGCCGGGGTGTCGGCGCCGCCGCCCTTGACGTCCCGCAGCCCCACGCACCCGTGACTGGTGTTCAGGGAGCCGAACGTGTCCTCGGACGCCCAGTAGTTGCCGTGCAGGAACGTCCCCGACGTGGTCAGCCGCAGCGCGTGCGGCACGTCCTTGATGTCGTACTCCCCGCCGAACCCGACGGTCCTGCCGTCCATGCGCGTGACGTCGTACAGCTCGGAGACCACCATCTTGCCGTTGTACGTGGTCGTCTTCGCGGCGCCCGCCGTGATCGGCAGGGTGGACAGCAGCGCCCCGTCGCGCCGTACCTCCATGGTGTGCCGCTCGGCGTCGACCAGCGAGACCTGCGAGCGGCCGACCGTGAAGGCGACGGTCTTGCGCTGGATGCCGACGACCCCGGGCGCCGCCTGGACGTCCCGCAGCCGCACGTCGACCGTGACCTTCGTGCCCGGCCGCCAGTACGCGCGCGGCCGGAAGTCGAGGCGCCGGTCGCCGAACCAGTGACCGACGACCTCCACCGCCGGGACGGAGGTGATCCGGATGGCGCGCTCGACGGCGGCCCGGTCGCGGATCCGCCGGTTGAAGTCGAACGAGACGATCATGCCCGTACCGACGGTCGAACGGTTCTCCGGCTTGAAGTACCCGATGAAGCGGTGGGTGGGCACCGCCGTGGTGAAGGTCGTGTGCCGCGCCGAGCGCCTGCCGTCCCCGTCGACCGCGACCGCGTCCACGCCGTACTTGGCCGCCAGGGCGACCCGCTCGCCGCTCAGCGGGGCCCAGGAGCGGCCGTCGGCGGAGATCCGGCCCGCCAGCGGCTCCCGGACCGCGTCCTCGACCCTGCGTACCTCGACCCGCTCCAGACGGCCCTCGGCCACCTTGACCGCGATCCGGTCCGACCGGCCGACGCCCTTCGTGCCGTTCCCGGGCGTGACCTGGATCGAGTCCCCGGGTGCCCCGGACTTTCCGGCCAGGAACGAGCCGCCGCCGGAGCACCCCGCCAGCCCGCCCATCAGTCCTGCCCAGGCCAGTACGGTGGCCGCGGCGGCCCCTGCGCGCTTCAGTACATGTCTCACGCACTTCCAACGATCAGCCCCCCGCGCCGGAAACGTGAGGGCGGGGCCCGAGAAGGGAAGAACAGTCGCAAGGACCACGCGAGGAGAGCCACGGCCGGGACGCCGTGCGCACCGAGCCGCGAGGCCGACGAGCCGCAGGAGGCCGGACAGGTGGCGAGCGCAGCCGAGCAGGAGACAGCGCACAGAACGGTGCGGGAGACCAGGGAGGCGGCGGAGGCGGTCGGCGCCTTCGGCTTCCTCGGGGAGCCCGGCAGGGCCGTACCGCCGGTGTGGCCGGGGGCGCCGACCCCGCTCGGGGCGCGCTACCGGGTGGGCCCCGACGGGGTCGCCGGCACGAACTTCGCCCTGTGGGCCGGCGGCGCGCAGGCGGTGGAGGTCTGCCTGTTCGACGACGAGGAGACCGAGACCCGGCTGCCGCTGACCGAGCAGACCCACGGGATCTGGCACGGCTTCGTGCCGGGCATCGGGGTGGGGCAGCGGTACGGCTTCCGGGTGCACGGCCGCTGGGACCCCTGGACGGGGGCCCGCTGGAACCCGGCGAAGCTGCTGCTCGACCCGTACGCCCGCGCGGTCGACGGCGATTTCACGCTGCCGCCCGAGGTGTACGGGCATGTCAGGGACTGGCCGCAGCAGCAGGTCGCCGACACCGTACGGGACGAGCGGGACTCCGCGCCGTTCGTCCCCAAGGGGGTGGTCGTCCATGACGACGACCCCGGCGACGAGTGGGCCGACGACCGGCGCCCCAAGACCCCCTGGGCCGACTCGGTCATCTACGAACTGCATGTGCGCGGCTTCACCAAGCTCCACCCCGGCATCCCGGAGAAGCTGCGCGGCACCTACGCGGGGCTCGGCCACCCGGCGGCCGTCGACCATCTGCGCCGGCTCGGCGTGACGGCGGTCGAGCTGCTGCCAGTGCACCAGTTCGCCCACGAGGACCATCTGCTCAAGCGCGGGCTGCGCAACTACTGGGGCTACAACTCCATCGGCTACTTCGCGCCGCACGCCGGGTACGCGGCGGGCGGCACCCGCGGCCAGCAGGTCGAGGAGTTCAAGGAGATGGTCCGCTCGCTGCACGACGCGGGCATCGAGGTGATCCTCGACGTGGTCTACAACCACACGGCCGAGGCCGGCGAGCAGGGTCCGACGCTGTCGCTGCGCGGCATCGACAACCGCGGCTACTACCGGCTGCCGTCCGACGCCCGCCGCTACACGGACTACACCGGCTGCGGCAACACCCTGCACGTGGTCCAGCCCCATGTGCTGCGGCTGATCACCGACTCGCTGCGCTACTGGGTCACGGAGATGGGCGTCGACGGCTTCCGCTTCGACCTGGCTGCGGCGCTGGCCCGCTCCATGCACGACGTCGACATGCTCTCGCCGTTCCTCGCCGTCATCGCCCAGGACCCGGTGCTGCGCCGGGTGAAGCTGATCGCCGAGCCGTGGGACGTCGGCAGCGGCGGCTACCAGGTCGGCGCGTTCCCCCCGCTGTGGACGGAGTGGAACGACCGCTACCGCGACGCCGTACGGGACTTCTGGCGCGGCGCGACCCCCGACGTACGCGATCTCGGCTACCGGCTCTCCGGCTCCAGCGACCTGTACGCGTGGGGCGGCAGGCGGCCGTACGCCTCCGTCAACTTCATCACGGCGCACGACGGCTTCACCCTGCGTGACCTGGTCAGTTACGAGCACAAACACAACGAGGCCAACGGCGAGGGCAACCGCGACGGCACGAACGACAACCGCGCGTGGAACTGCGGCGCCGAGGGCGAGACCGACGACCCGGCGATCAACACGCTCCGCCGCCGCCAGCTGCGGAACCTGCTGACGACGCTGCTCGTGTCGACGGGCGTGCCGATGCTCGTCGCGGGCGACGAGATGGGCCGTACGCAGGGCGGCAGCAACAACGCGTACTGCCAGGACAACGAGGTGAGCTGGCTCGACTGGTCCCTGCTGGAGCAGCCGGGTTCGTACGGGCTCTACCGGCTGACCGCCCGGCTGCTGGAGCTGCGCAGGGACCATCCGGTGCTGCGCCGCCGCGCCTTCTTCTCCGGCCGGCCGCAGACCGCCGACGGGCTGCGGGACCTGGCCTGGTTCACGGAGCGCGGCGAGGAGATGACGGAGGAGGACTGGTGGGCGCCGGCCTCGACGCTCGGTCTCTTCCTCTCGGGCCGGGACATCCCGGGCCGGGACGCGCGCGGCGAGAAGATCACCGACGACAGCTTCCTGACCGTGCTGCACTCGTCGGCCGAGCCGGTGGACTTCGCACTCCCGGGCCCGCCGTGGGCGCGCCAGTACGAGCTGGTGGTCGACACGTCGCTGGAGGAGCAGGCCGAGGAACCGGGGACGGTCTTCGAGGCGGGCACGACGGTGACGGTCCCGGGCCGGGCGGTACTGCTGCTGCGGGTACGGGCGTAAGGCGCGGCCGGCGGGGTCGGCGCCGCGTCAGCCGAGGATGCGGCGGTCGTACGCCACGGCGACCGCCGCCGCCCTGTCCTTCACGCCGAGCTTGCCGTAGAGGTGGGTGAGGTGGGTCTTGACGGTCGCCTCGCTGATGAACAGCTCCTTGGCGATCTCCCGGTTCGACGTGCCCCTGGCGACCAGTTCGAGCACCTCGCGCTCGCGCGCCGACAGCGGCTCGACGCCGCCCGCCGCCGGGGTCCTGACCCGGGAGACCAGCCGGGAGGCGACCGCGGGCGACAGGACCGTACGGCCGTCCGCCGCCGCCCGTACCGCGGTGAACAGCTCCTCGCGCGGGGCGTCCTTCAGCAGATAGCCGGTGGCGCCCGCCTCGATCGCGGGGAGCGTGTCGGAGTCCGTGTCGTACGTGGTCAGCACGAGCACCTTCGCGCGGGCGCCGCGCCGGGCCAGCTCGGCGATGGCCGCGACCCCGCCGCCGTCCGGCATCCGCAGGTCCATCAGGACCACGTCGGGGTCGAGGCGCAGGGCCAGTTCGACGCCCTCGACACCGCCCGCCGCCTCGCCGAGCACCGCGAAGCCGGGCGCCGATTCGAACATGCCGCGCAGACCGTCCCGTACCACGGGGTGGTCGTCGACGAGGATCAGGGTGATGGTCCGTTCAGCCATGGCGCACCAAAGGTACGCGAGCCGAGACGGCGGTGCCGCCGCCTTCCTCCGACTCGACGGTGACGGTGCCGGCGATCCGCTCGGCGCGTGCCTTCATGCCGGCCAGACCGAAGCCGTGGCTGCCGGAGCGGGCGGGCAGGGCGAGCGGGTCGAAGCCGCTGCCGTCGTCCCGTACGTCCAGGGACACCTCGTCACCCATGAAGGAGAGCGTCACGCCGACCCGGGCCGGGGAGGCGTGCTTGCCGGCGTTGGCGAGGGCTTCCTGGGCTATCCGCAGCAGTGTCGAGGCGACCTCGTCGTGCAGCGGCTCCTCCGTACCGGTGACGGTGAAGTCGGCCCGGACGCCGCCGCGTTCGGCCCAGCCCGCGACGGTCTTCTTGAGCGCCTCGGGGAGTGTGTCGTTCTCCAGCTCGGCCGGGCTCAGGTTCTGCACCGACCTGCGGGCCTCGCCCAGACTGCTGCGGGCGAGGGCCGACGCGCGCTCCAGATGGGTCCGGGCGACCTCCGTGTCGGTGCTGGCGGAGACCACCTGGAGCTGGGCGATGATGCCGGCCAGGCCCTGCGCGATGGTGTCGTGGATCTCGGCGGCGAGCCTGCGCCGCTCGTCGGCGACCCCGGCCTCCCTGGCCTGGATGATCAGCTGGGCGTGCAGGCTCGCGTTCTCCTCCATGGCCTGCTCAAGACGGGCGTTGGTCTCCTCCAGCGACATGATCGTCGCGGCCCGTTCCTTGGCCGCCTCCAGCTCCTTGACCCCGAGGTGGGCGAAGGCCGTGGTGATGGAGGCGTTCAGCACGAAGAGGCCGCCGAAGAGGATCCAGCCGGTCGCGCCGTCGGGCGGCAGGCCGCCGGCTTCCGAGCCGGCCATGGTGACGGCGGTGACCAGCATCCCCGCCCGCATCACCGGCTTCGGCAGCAGCCGCGCGACGTCGAAGTAGCCGATGACGGCGAAGATGGAGAACAGCGGGTTGAGGAAGGTCAGCGCGAAGGCCAGGGCCGTCCGCACGCAGTAGTAGACCCTGCCCGGCACCGCGTGCTCGGGCAGCCCCGGCCTGACCCGCCCCCACCACACCTGGAGCGCCACGGTGGCCAGGACGAGGGCACCGGCCGCGTACATCTGCGCGCGGGTCATCCCGATCGCTTGGGCCACGGCCGCCGAGATCAGCGTCGCGAACCCCAGCAGCGCGCTGGCGCCGTAGCGGTAGAACTGCTCCCAGCGCCGTTCGAGCGAGACCATGCCCATCCCTGCCATGTCCTCAGTCTCCCCCTGTCGCCCCTGGCCCCGCAGTAGCCCCGCGACGAACGCCGACGTCCCCTCGGAGTCGGTGTTCGGACCTCTCACTCCCACCGGAACCAGCGTGCCGCGCAGGCCGTCAGGACGACCGTCCACAGCGCCATGACACCGAGGTGCGCCCAGCCGGGCCAGTCGCCGCGCATGGCCTGGTCCAGGGCCTGCGACCCAGCGCCGAACGGCGTGTACTCGACGATCTTCCGCAGCAGGTCGGGCATGGTCTGCACCGGCAGCCAGACCCCTGCGGTGAACATCGCGGGGAAGAAGGCCGCGGAGCCGATGGCCTGGGCGGCCTTCTGGGTACGGGCGACGGCGCAGACCAGGGCGCCCAGGGACAGCGCGCTCGCCGCCGCGAGCACCAGCGCCAGCAGATAGCCGCCGAGCTGGTCCGGCAGGCTGACGTCGAAGGCGAGCCTGCCCACGGCCATCACCAGGATCGCCGACCCGATGGAACCGGCGCCGAGCAGCAGCAGATACGCCGTCAGCAGGGCCTGCGGGCGCACCGGCGTGGTCGACATCCGGCGCAGGATGCCGCGCTCCCGGTAGCCGGTCAGCACCGGCGGCATGGCCTGCAGCCCGGCCATGATCAGGGCGAGCAGGACGGCCACGGGGACGTACAGGTCGATGACCCGCCGGCCGCCGAGTGAGGCGTCGGGGTCACGGAAGGACGGGATCAGGCCGAGGATCACCATCAGGACGGTCGGGAAGGCCAGGATCCAGAAGATGATGGCGGGCTCGCGGAAGAAGAGCTTGGTCTCCGTCTTGAAGACGACGGCGGATGCGGAAGCCATGTCAGACCCTCTCTTCTGTCTCTTCCGAGGTGCCGGCGGTCCCGGCGGTCCCGGCGGTGGTGGCGGCTGTACTCGTCGCGTCGGTGGTGAGGTCGAGGAACGCGTCGTCCAGCGACGCCTCGGTGACCCGCAGCTGGCGCGCGGTCAGGTGCCGGACGGCGAGCAGCGAGATCACGGCGTTGACGGTCTCGTCCGTACCGTTGATCGTGACCCGGTCGCCCTTGTACTCCACGGCCGACGCCTCGGGCAGCGCGGCCAGTTCGCGCTCGCCGAGCGGCTCGGACGGGGTGAAGGAGATGACGGTGGACGCCGTCGACCTGCTGATCAGCCCGGACGGGGTGTCGAGCGCCGCCACCCGGCCCTTGTCGATCACCGCGATCCGGTCGCAGAGCCGCTGGGCCTCCTCCATGAAGTGCGTGACGAGCAGCACCGTCACGCCGCTGTCCCTGATCTCCTCGATCAGGGTCCAGGTGTCGCGCCTGGCCCGCGGGTCGAGTCCGGTGGTCAGCTCGTCGAGGACGACCACCCGCGGGTTGCCGATCAGCGAGAGCGCGATGAACAGCCGCTGCTTCTGGCCCCCTGACAGCTTCGCGAACCGGGTCGTCAGTTTGGACTCCAGGCCGAGGCGCGCCGCGAGGGGGCGCCAGTCGGCCGGGTCGGAGTAGAACGCGCTGTACAGCTCCAGCGCCTCCCGTACGGTCAGTTTGGCCTGGAGCTCGCTCTCCTGGAGCTGTACGCCGAGGAGCCGGGTCACCTGCTCGTGGTCGGCGACCGGGTCGAGCCCGGCCACCCGGACCGTCCCCGCGTCCGGGATCCGCAGTCCCTCGACACACTCCACCGTCGTCGTCTTGCCGGCGCCGTTGGGACCGAGGATCCCGAATATCTCGCCTTCTTGGACGTCGAAGGTCACCCCGTCAACGGCGGGTTTGCCGTTGTAGGCCTTGTGCAGGCCATTCACTTCGATGATTGCCATGCGCCAAGAATCCCCCGCGCCTGAGGCCGGAACAATCGGCCGTCGCGCTCGATCCGGCATCATCCGATCGGTTGATGCCGGGGTCCGACCGAGGCTGCGCCGGGGTCCGACCGGAGGCAGGACCGAGGCAAAAACCACATGAGCGATGTCAGTGGTGAACCGTAGGCTCACCCCTGATGTCCGAGAAACCTGCACCCGAGAAACCCGCACCCGGCGACCCCGCCCGGCCCGCCGGTACGTCGGCCACCCGCTCCTTGTTGCGGCTGTGGCCCTACGTGAAGCCGGTACGGGTGCGGCTGTCGCTCGCCGCCTTCGTCGCGATCGTCGCGTCCTGTCTCGGTCTGGTCATCCCCCTCGTCCTGAAGTGGATGGTGGACGGACCTGTCACCGACCGGGACACCGGCGGCATCTGGCTGGGTGCGCTGTATCTGCTGCTGCTCGGGGTCGCCGAGGCCGTGCTGTTCGGCTTCCGCCGCTGGCTGGTGGCCCGGCCGCTGGCGGGGGTCGAGGCGTCGATGCGGGCGGACCTCTACCGGCATCTGCAGCGGCTGCCGGTGGCCTTCCACGACCGCTGGCCGTCGGGCCAGCTGCTGTCGCGCGGCACGACCGATCTGATGCTGCTGCGCATGTTCCTGGCCTTTCCGCTGACGTTCCTGCTGGTCAACGGGGCGACGATCATCGTCGGCTTCGTCATCCTGCTCGGCCAGGACTGGACGCTCGGTCTGGTGCTGCTCGCGCCCGCCGTGCCGCTGGTCGTGCTGTGCTCGCTCTTCGAGTCCCGGTACTCGCTCGTCGCGCGCAAGGCGCAGGACCAGGTCGGGGATCTGACCACGGTCGTCGAGGAGAGCGTGCTGGGCATCCGGATCGTCAAGGGGTTCGGCAGGCACCGCAGTCAGGCGCTCGCCTTCCGGGCCCTCACCCACCGGCTGCGCACCACGGAGCTGGGCAAGGCGCGGCTGCTCGCGGGGATCTGGGCGGTCATCACGACCATCCCCGAGCTGGCCATCGGCGCGGCCGTCGTGCTCGGCACGATCCAGGTCGCCGACGGCGACCTCTCGGCCGGGACGCTGGTCGCCTTCCTGTCGACGGCGCTCGCGCTGCGCTGGCCGGTGGAGTCCATCGGCTTCCTGCTGGCGATGAGCCAGGAGTCGGCGACGGCGACCGCGCGGTTCTTCGAAGTGATGGACGTGGCCGAGGAGCTGGACCCGGAGTCCGGCGCCGACGTGCCGGGCGCCGACGGCGCGGGCGACGCGGCGGGGCTGCGTTTCGAGGGCGTCTCCTTCCGCTACCCGGACGCCGAACCGGACTCCGCTCCCGTGCTGGACCGGATCGATCTGCACATCAGGCCCGGGGAGACGATGGCGCTCGTCGGGGCCACCGGTTCCGGCAAGACGACGCTGACCGCGCTCGTACCGCGCCTGCACGAGGTGACGGAGGGCAGGATCACCCTGGACGGCCAGGACGTGGCGCTGATGCCCCGGCCGCTGCTGCGTGAGCTGGTTTCGGTGGCGTTCGAGGAGCCGACGCTCTTCTCGGCCTCGGTCGGGGAGAACGTGCTGATGGGCGCGCCGGACGCCGGCGAGGACGCGCTGGAGCGGGCGCTGGACACGGCGCAGGCCGGGTTCGTCAAGGATCTGCCGCACGGCGTCGGGACCGAGGTGGGCGAGCAGGGTCTGAGCCTGTCCGGCGGTCAGCGGCAGCGGCTCGCGCTCGCCAGGGCGGTCGTCGGCCGGCCGCGCTTCCTGGTGCTCGACGACCCGCTGTCGGCGCTCGACGTACACACGGAGGCGCTGGTGGAAGCGGCGCTGCGACGGGTGCTCGGCGAGACCACGGCGCTGGTGGTGGCGCACCGTCCTTCGACGGTGATGCTCGCCGACCGGGTCGCGCTGATCTCCGACGGCCGGATCGCGGCCGTCGGCACCCACCAGGAACTGCTGCGTGAGAACGCGGAGTACGGCTGGCTGATGTCCGGGGCGGATGCCAGGGCCGAGGCTGTCGAGGAGAGCATCCGATGACGACGTCCACGACGACGGACGAGACCCCCGACGGCACAGGACCCGGCGCAGGACCGGACTCCGGGACGGCGGGCGCCGCGACGGACGCGGGGACGGACGCGCGGACGAGTTCCGCCGGGCGGGCCGTACCGGCTCCTTCGGGCTCCCCCGGCGTCGAGTCGGCCGGCCCGGCCTCGGACGATCCGTTCGACCAGGACGCGCTGCCCGCGGCGCCCGGCGCCACCCGCGCCCTGCTGATCTCGCTGCTGCGGCCCCTGCGCGGCCGGGCGCTCCTCGCCGTGGTCGTGCTGTTGGTCCAGCAGGCGGCGGCGCAGGCCGGGCCGCTGATCGTGGCGTACGCGATCGACAGCGGCGTGCCGGCGTTCCGGGACGGCGACCACGGGCCGCTGATCGCCGTTGCCGTCGGGTACGGGGTGTGCGCGGTGGCCTCCGGCGCCTTCCAGTACGCCTTCATCCAGGCGTCGGCCCGGGTCAACCAGGACGTGCTGCTCGATCTGCGCGGCCGGATCTTCCGGCACGCCCAGGCGCTGAGTGTGGACTTCCACGAGCGGTTCACCTCGGGGCGGCTGATCTCGCGTTCGACCACGGACGTCGAGTCGCTGCGTGAGCTGCTGAGTGAGGGGCTCCAGGAACTCATCGGGGTGGTGCTGGCGTTCGTCTACATCTCGGCGATGCTGCTCTACCTGGACCTGGGGATCGGCGCCGTCGCCGTCGTGTCGTTCGTGCCGCTGTACCTGCTGGTGCGGCTCTACCAGCGCAGGGCGGGCCGGATCTTCAGCGTCAGGTCCACGGCGATCGCGGCCGTCATCGTGAAGTTCGCCGAGACGATGAACGGCATCCGTCCGGTGCAGGCGTTCCGCCGCGAGCGCGCCAACGACGCGGAGTTCCGGGCCCTCAACCGCCGCCACGAGCGCAGCAACGGCGACGCGCTGATCGAGATGGCCCGCTATGTGATCGGCTCCCGGCTCATCGCCAACACCGCGGTCGCCGCGATCGTCCTGTGGGGTGCCTACCGGGTGGCCGACGGCACCCTCGCGCTCGGTGTGCTGGCGGCGGCCGTGCTGTATCTGCGGCGGCTGTACGACCCGATCGACCGGCTCGGGATGTTCCTCAACTCCTACCAGTCGGCGGCCGCTTCACTGGACAAGATCGCCGGGCTGCTGGCGCAGGTGCCGACGGTCCCGGAGGCGGCGGACCCCCGGCCGCTGCCGGTGCTCGCGAGCGACTTCCCCGGCCGTGAGGTGGTCTTCGACGGGGTCAGCTTCGGGTACCGCACGGGCGGGGAGGTGCTGCCCCGCTTCGAGCTGACGATCCCGGCCGGGCAGACGGTCGCCGTCGTCGGCTCGACGGGCGCGGGCAAGTCCACGCTGGCCAAGCTGCTGGCCCGGTTCTACGACCCGACCGGCGGCCGGGTGCTGCTGGACGGCGTCGATCTGCGCGAGCTGGACACGCCCGAACTGCGGCGCGGTGTCGTGATGGTGACGCAGGAGGCGTTCCTCTTCTCCGGCACGGTCGCGGAGAACATCGCGATCGGCCGCCCCGACGCGTCACCCGAGGATATCGAGCGGGCCGCGCGGGCGATCGGCGCGCACGAGTTCATCAGCGGCCTGCCGGACGGCTACGACACGGACGTACGCAAACGCGGCGGCCGGATCTCGGCCGGCCAGCGCCAACTGGTCGCGTTCGCACGCGCGTTGCTGGCCGACCCGTCGGTGCTGATCCTGGACGAGGCGACCAGCTCGCTGGACATCCCGGGCGAGCGCGCCGTGCAGAACGCGATGGACACGGTGCTGCACGGCCGTACGGCCGTGGTGATCGCCCACCGGCTGTCGACGGTGGAGATCGCCGACCGCGTGCTGGTGATGGAACACGGCAGGATCGTCGAGGACGGCGCCCCCGCGGAGCTGATCGCCGGCACAGGCCGCTTCGCGGGCCTCCACCGCGCCTGGCGCGACAGCCTGGCCTGACGCGGCCCGGGGGCCGCCCTCAGCCAGGGCCTAGGCCTCGCGGCCCGGGTTCAGGTCCTCGGCGCGCAGGGCCAGGTCCTGGAGCACCTCGGTGGACGTGACGTCCTGCTGGCCCGTGTCGTGCACCCGGGCCAGCATCACGAAGGAGAGGCTGAAGGCGCCGACGAGTTGCTGGATGGCGCCGCCGACCTCGCGGCCGACCAGGGTGGCGATCTCCTCGGCCGTCGCGTCGCCCGGGATCTCGATCTTCGGCATCGTCTCGTTGAGCAGCGCCGTCACGATCCCGGGCTCGCCCGCCAGGTCCTCGCGTTCCGAGCCCTCCTCCAGCAGCCGCTGCCACTCGCTGGCTTCGGTGAGGATGCCGATCACTCGCTTCAGGACCTCGCTCTGTTCCATCCCGCGAGCATAGGTGGACGCGGTGTACCCGTACGGGAGGACACCGGCCACGCGCGGCTCGCCGGGCGAGAAGCGGATGGAAAAGAATCAGCCACAATAGGTGGCGATCTCGGCCACCGACCTTGAGTCGTCGCTCAACAATCTGTTCACAAAGGACCGGGCGGGCCCCGATCTTGACGGCCTCTTCGATCCGGGCCGACCCACATCCTGGCCGGTCCGGGGCCGATGCCCGACGAAACGTCCGCTTAACGAACATGACACAACTCGCAGCGAACGAATCCGGCCAACTTGTTGACGCGCTCCTGACAGGAAGGTGCGTGTACTGCCACTCTTCCCCCGTTCTCCGCACCACAACTCTCCGTTTGCTTACACCGGGCCGCCCACCCCGCGGCCTGGACCCCCCTCGCATAAGGAGTTCGCGTGAGACCCACGCCCAGCCGTCGCGCCACAGCGATCGGCGCTCTGATAACCGCAGCAGCTCTCCTCTCCGTCGGTGTGCAGGCAGGCACCGCCTCCGCCACGGCCGACAGCGCCAACGCCCCCGCGTTGCCTGCCGCGTTGGCGGGGCAGGCGGCCCGCACCGCCGATCCCGGTGCGCTGCCGCGTGACCTCTCCCCCGCCCAGCGGACCGCGCTGATCAAGAAGGCCGACGCAGGCAAGGCGGCCAAGGCCAAGGAACTCGGCCTCGGCGCGCAGGAGAAGCTCGTCGTACGGGACGTCGTCCAGGACATCGACGGCACCACGCACACCCGTTACGAGCGCACCTATGACGGTCTTCCCGTCCTCGGTGGCGACCTGGTCGTCGCCGAGTCGAAGGCCGGCGCCACCGAGTCCGTCGTCAAGGCGGCCAGGGCGACGCTGAAGAACGTCGACACCACCGCCGACATCGCGCCTGCCGTCGCCCAGAAGCAGGCGCTGGGTCTCGCGGCCGCCGACGGTTCGAAGAAGACCGCGCCCGACAGCGCCCCGCGCAAGGTGGTCTGGCTGACCGACGGCGCACCGACCCTCGCGTACGAGACGGTCGTCGGCGGGCTCCAGGAGGACGGCACGCCCAACCAGCTGCACGTCGTCACGGACGCCACCACGGGCAAGAAGATCTTCCAGTGGCAGGGCATCGAGACCGGTGTCGGCAACACCCAGTACAGCGGCACGGTGACGGTCAACTCCGTCCACTCGGGCTCGACGTACAACCTGACCGACAGCGCGCGCGGCAACCACAAGACGTACAACCTGAACCGCGGCACGTCGGGCACCGGCACGCTGTTCTCGGGCCCCGACGACACCTGGGGCAACGGGACCACGTCCAACACCGAGACGGCCGCCGCCGACGCCGCGTACGGCGCCGGGCTGACGTGGGACTACTACAAGAACGTGCACGGCCGCACCGGCATCAACGGTGACGGCGTCGGCGCGTACTCGCGGGTCCACTACAGCAGCGGTTACGTCAACGCGTTCTGGGACGACTCCTGCTTCTGCATGACGTACGGCGACGGGTCGGGCAACGCCGACCCGCTGACGTCGATCGACGTCGCCGCCCACGAGATGTCCCACGGGGTGACCGCGGCGACGGCCGGCCTGGTCTACAGCGGTGAGTCCGGCGGCCTCAACGAGGCCACCTCGGACATCTTCGCGACCTCGGTCGAGTTCTACGCCAACAACGCGTCGGACCCGGGTGACTACCTCATCGGCGAGAAGATCGACATCAACGGCGACGGCACCCCGCTGCGCTACCAGGACAAGCCGAGCAGGGACGGCGGCTCCCCGGACAACTGGTCCTCCAGCCTCGGCAACCTCGACGTGCACTACTCGTCGGGTCCCGCGAACCACTTCTTCTACCTGCTCTCCGAGGGCAGCGGCGCCAAGACCATCAACGGCGTCTCGTACAACTCCCCCACCTCGGACGGGCTCCCGGTCACCGGCATCGGCCGGGCGAAGGCCGAGCAGATCTGGTTCAAGGCCCTCTCCACCCAGTTCACCAGCAGGACCAACTACGCGTCGGCCCGCACCGGGACGCTCGCCGTGGCCGGTCAGCTGTACGGCACGACCAGCGCCGAGTACAAGTCCGTCGCCGACGCGTGGGCCGGCATCAACGTCGGCACCCGCCCGGGTGGCGGCGACCCGGGCAACCCGCCCACCGGCACGGTCTTCCAGAACACCACGCCGGTCACCATCCCCGACCACGGCGCGGCTGTCACCTCGTCGGTCAACGTCACCGGGATCACCGGCAACGCCCCCAGCACCCTCAAGGCGGACGTGAACATCACGCACACCTGGCGTGGTGACCTGGTCATCGACCTGGTGGCACCGGACGGAACGGCCTACCGGCTGAAGAACTCCAGCAGCAGCGACTCGGCGGACAACGTCATCGCGACCTACACCGTGAACGCCTCCTCGGAGGTCGCCAACGGCACGTGGAAGCTGAAGGTCCAGGATGTCGCGTCCAGCGACACCGGACGGATCAACAGCTTCAAGCTCACCTTCTGACCGATCGGTCAGACCGCACCACCGCACTACCGCACTGATCGTCCAGAGCCGCCCGGGGTGCCCCACACCCCGGGCGGCTTCGGCGTGGCCGGATACCGCCGATACGCTGACGCACCTGTGCCGATTGACCCGTTGTGCCGATTCTTGGGGAGTGCGCGTGCGTTCGTGGGGACGGTGTCTCGATCTGGCCGGGGTACGCGGCGGTGCGCTGCGCTCCGACTACACCCTCGCCGAGCGGTATCTGCGGCGCCGCGAGTTCGCGCTGCGCGGTGTGGTGCGGGTGCTGGCGCCGCCGGAGTTCCAGCCGCACGCGGTCGTCGGCGCCGCGCTGCTCTGCTTCACCGACGACATCTGCGACCGGGGGCCCGCCGAGGAGCGCACCGCGCGGTTCGAGACCTGGGCCGGCCATGTGGGGGCGGCGCTGGACACCGGCACCTCGCACCACCCGCTGCTGCGCGCCTATCTGCACTCGGCCGGGGAGCGCGGTCTGTCCAGGCACTGGGCGGACACCTATCTGGCCGGGACCCGGATCGACCTGGACTTCCCCGGCTTCGCCGACGAGGGCGCGTACCAGCGCTACATCGACACGCTGACCTGGCCGGGCATCATGCTCAGCACGGGCCTGACCCCCCACCTGGTCCCGGACAAGCAGTTCGCCGAGTCCTGCCGGCTGGTCGCCGACGGCGCGCAGCGCGCCGATCTGCTGACCGACCTGTCGGATGACCTGCGGGACGGCCGGCTGGCGCTGCCCCGCTCCGACCTCGCCCGGTACGGCGTCACGCGGGAGGATCTGGAGCAGGGCCGGGACACCCCCGGCGTACGGAACCTGATCGCGGCGACGGCGGCCACCGCCCGTGAGGCGCTGCTGGAGGCGGACCGGATCGTCGGTGAAGTCCCCCCGGAGTACCGCGCGTTGGTGCTCAGCCTGCTCGGTCTCTACCACCACAGGCTTGACAACGTCAGCGCGCTGGGCGCCGCCGTCACCCGGCGCCCGGTGCGCGACAACCCGGTGGAGTGTGTACGGGTGCTGAACAGGGCGCGGCGCGACTCCCGTAACGAGTCGCTGTGGGAGAACGCGCAGGACCGGTAGCCGCCACCGCCGGCTACCGGCCCAGTCAGGAGTCCGCCCTTCCGGAGAAGGCGCGGTCAGTTGGGGTTCTGCGCGTTGGTCAGCGTCTCCCAGGCGACGAACAGGTTGTTCGTCCCCGAGGGCCGCTGCTGCTGGGTGAGCGTCTGGGTGTTGGTCATGGCGACGCCGTGCAGCGTGTTCAGCGTGTTGAACCCGACCTCGGTGATCGGACCGAGTCCGAGGGTGAGGTTGCCGCCGCACAGGTTGGACGGCGCCGAAGCGGCCCCGACCTGGAACTTGGACTGGAAGCCGAGCGCCTGCCGCAGCCGCTCGCCGACCTGCGGGTAGAGGTCCTGGCCCTGGATGCGCGAGGTCTCCAGGACGTGCGAGATGGACGAGATGCCGTAGCCGGTGTGGACGAAGTCCCGGCAGGTCTCCTGGGTGAGACCGGTCATGGCCGAGCCGAAGGTGGACTGGCCCTGCCAGTAACCGACGATCTTGTCGCGGGTGTTGAGGTTCTGGCTGGGCACGGTCTTCGGCAGGTCGCCGTCCGACGCCAGGTAGACGTAGGCGGGTACGCGCGTCAGATAGAGACTGATCGCCTTGTCGTAACTCGTCTTGTCGTCCAGGTAGACGGAGATGCTGGTGGCCGCCTCCACCATCGTCAGCTCCCAGTTCCCGTTGGAGTTGGAGCCGTTGATGAGCTTGGGGAGGTAGACGTTGCGCAGCATGGTGTCGAACCGCGCCTGGTTGGGCCAGTTGCCGTAGACGTGCTTGATGATCTCGGCGGCCTTGGGCCAGGAGGAGCCCGCCCAGCCGGTCTGCAGCGGCGCGTTGCTGTTGGTGTGGTCCTTGATCGTGGCCGACCAGGCGTCCATCAGCTTGATGGACTCCTGCGCGTACCGGTCGTCGCGGGTGATGTACCAGGCGAGCGCGTCCGTGTACGCGGCTATCGCGTCCTCGCGCTCGTCGGTGCAGCCGTTGTTGGGGTTGGAGTACGAGCCGCATTCGACGGTCGCGCGCGCCTTGGGCGTGCGGGACAGGGAGGCGTAACTGCTCCCGATCATCTGGTCGTAGGCGGCCTTCCACGGCTGGGCGCTCGCCTGGACCTTGGAGCGTACGAAGTCGAGCTGGGCCGTGTTCAGGTTGACGCCGGGGTGGGTGAAGGCGGCGGGCGCCTGGGCCACGGCCGGGGTGACGGCCGACTGGGCCGCCGTCGCCGCCGGGGCGGGCTTGGCCGCCATGGCCGGGGACATGAAGGCCGCGGTCGAGAGGCCGGCGAGGGCCGCGGCGAGTCCGACGATTCTGGGGATGGTTCCGGGGCGCATGTGGGGGATGCCTTCCGGTGGGCGGGCGTTCCGCAAATCCCCTCTGGTTCATGGATAGTTCATGGACATGAACACTGAGTGGGTTTGTGAACTCTGGTGAGTGAGGAACTTAAGGGCATCCCCGCATCGCGTCAAGGTCTGGACCTATGAACGGCGCGCACGCGAAAGCCGGGCCCGGTCCCTCATCAGGGACCGGACCCGGCCGGGGTGCTGAGTGACGGTCAGCGCATCAGCAGTCCCGCGCCGTCCGTCACCGTCTCGGCCGGCAGGGTGACCAGACCCAGGTCGGCGCCGGTGGCGAGCAGCGGGTGCGAGGGCAGCACCCGCACGGTGTAGCCGTACGGCCCGGTGCGGTCAAGACCGAGCGGCCCCTCGTACATCCAGCGGCCCTCGGCGTCCGGTCCGCTCACCGGCTTCAGCGGGAAGGTCTGCGCGTCCACGATCGTGTCGTCCGAGCCGACCCGTCCCGCGACGGCCTGCACCTCCACGTCGTCGGGGCGCAGTTCGCCGAGGCCGACACCGACGCGCAGGGCGAGGGTGCTGCCCAGCGCGGCCGTCCGGTCGGCCGCGGGGGCCGTGACGGTCTCGACATGGTCCACCGTCACATGCGGCCACAGGGTCCGGATGTGGTACTTCCAGGTGGCGAGTTCGGCGGCCGTGGCCGCGTCCAGCGCCCGGTGGGCCCGCGCCGCCGGCGCGTACAGCCGCTCCACGTACTCCCGGACCATCCGGCCCGCGAGGACCTTCGGGCCGAGGGTGACGAGGGTGCGGCGGACCATCTCGATCCAGCGCTCCGGCAGTCCGCTGTCGCCGCCGTGGTCGTAGAAGCGCGGCGCGACCCGGTCCTCGATCAGCTCGTAGAGGGCGTTGGCCTCCAGCTCGTCCCTGCGGTTCTCGTCCGTGGCCGCCACCCCGTCGGCCGTCGGGATGGCCCAGCCGAAGTCCGGCTCGAACCACTCGTCCCACCAGCCGTCCAGCACCGACAGGTTGAGGCAGCCGTTGAGCGCGGCCTTCATCCCGCTGGTCCCGCACGCCTCAAGAGGCCGCAGCGGGTTGTTCAGCCACACGTCGCAGCCCGGGTAGAGCTTCTGCGCCATCGCCATGCCGTAGTCGGGCAGGAAGACGATGCGGTGCCGCACCCGCGGGTCGTCGGCGAACCGCACCAGCTCCTGCACCAGCCGCTTGCCGCCGTCGTCCGCCGGATGCGCCTTGCCGGCGACGACGATCTGCACCGGCCGCTCCGGGTCGAGCAGCAGCCGCGTCAGCCGCTCCCGGTCACGCAGCATCAGGGTCAGCCGCTTGTACGAGGGGACGCGCCGGGCGAAGCCGATGGTCAGCACGTCCGGGTCGAGCACCCCGTCGATCCAGCCCAGCTCGGCCGCGGCGGCGCCGCGCTGGCGCCAGGACGCGTGCAGCCGCTTGCGCACCTCCGTCACCAGCTGGGCGCGCAGCGTGCGGCGTACGTCCCAGACGTCCCCGTCGGGGATGTCGGCGACGGCGTCCCAGCGCTGCGAGCCGCCGACGGACAGGGCGTGTTCGGTACGGCCGTCGCCGATCTGCCGGGCGCCGAGCGCGACGACCTCGGGGGCCACCCAGGTCGGTGCGTGCACCCCGTTGGTGACGGAGGTGATCGGCACCTCCTCGGCGTCGAAGCCGGGCCACAGCCCGGAGAACATCTCGCGGCTGACGGCGCCGTGCAGGGTGGAGACGCCGTTGGCCCGCTGGGCGAGCCGCAGCCCCATCACGGCCATGTTGAAGAGGTTCGGCTCGCCGCCCGGGTAGGTCTCCATGCCGAGGCCGAGGACCCGTTCGACATTCACGCCGGGCAGTTCGCCGTCGTCGCCGAAGTGCCGGGCGACCAGGTCCCGGTCGAAACGGTCGATACCGGCGGGGACCGGGGTGTGGGTGGTGAAGACGGTGCCGGCCCTGACGGTCTCCAGCGCCGCCTCGAAGCCGAGCCCGGTGTCGGCCAGCTCCCTGATCCGCTCCAGGCCGAGGAACCCGGCGTGGCCCTCGTTGGTGTGGAACACCTCGGGCGCCGCGTGTCCGGTGAGCCGGCAGTACGTGCGCAGGGCCCGGACACCGCCGATGCCCAGCAGCATCTCCTGGAGCAGCCGGTGTTCGCTGCCGCCGCCGTAGAGCCGGTCGGTGACCTCGCGCTCCCCCGGGCCGTTCTCCTCGACGTCGGAGTCGAGCATCAGCAGCGGCACCCGGCCGACCTGCGCCTGCCAGACGCAGGCGTGCAGCTGACGGCCGCCGGGCAGCGCGAGGGTCACCCGGGCGGGTGTGCCGTCCTCCTCCTGCAGCAACGTCAGCGGAAGTTCGTTGGGGTCGAGCACCGGATACTGCTCCTGCTGCCAGCCGTCCCTGGACAGCGACTGGCGGAAGTAGCCGTGCCGGTAGAGCAGGCCCACACCGATGAGGGGTACGCCCAGGTCGCTGGCGGCCTTGAGATGGTCGCCGGCGAGGATGCCGAGCCCGCCCGAGTACTGCGGCAGGGCGGCGGTGACGCCGAATTCGGGCGAGAAGTAGCCGACCGCAGCGGGCAGCTCGCCGCCCTGGTCGTCCCGCTCCTGGTACCAGCGGGCGCCCCGCAGGTATTCGCCGAGGTCATCGGCTGCCGCGTGCAGTCTGTCCAGGAACTCGGCGTCCGCGGCCAGCTCGGTCAGCCGGGCGGCCGACACGGTCCCGAGGAGCCGTACGGGATCGCCGTCGGCGGCCCGCCACCCCCGGGGGTCGACGTCCTTGAACAGCTCACGGGTCTCGGTGTGCCAGGACCAGCGCAGGTTGCGGGCGAGGTCGCTGAGGGGTCGCAGAGGTTCGGGCAGGACTGGGCGGACGGTGAACCGACGGATTGCCTTCACGTGTTCCACCTTCGCAAGGGACATACGTAGCACGAGGGACGCACCGCTCTGTACGTCCCGACGCCACCCGACGTTAGCCGTACCCTGCCCTCCGAAACCACGGCGCATGAGCGCACGCCCCCGTGTCTTTCCGCGCCGCGTGGGAAGTCGCTTACCTGTGATGGCAAATATGACGGTAAGACTGGCGGCGAATGCCCGAACAGGCTCGCGCACGGTCCTCCTCCAGTGGAGGATTGGGTGACCACGTCGCCGCCACGGGCCGGTTCGCCCTGGTGGCACCGTGCGCCCTTTTCCGGTTCGGCTTCGCACACCCCCACAGTTGGCTCAGCAGTTGGCCCCGTACTTGACCCAGTAGTTGGCAGAGCGCCGGATTGGCCCCCCGAAACGGGTGGGAAGGCTCCTCCGGTACGCACGGCACACGAGCGCGTCCCCACCCGATCCCAGCGCTATTCGAGTGAACGCGGACAGGAGCGGCCATGCCCGCAGCCCGTCAGTCGTCGACCAAGCGGCTACAAAGAACAGCAAACCTTAATAAAAACCCCACGAGCCCCCAACCGGCTCGTGCCGCTCCACCCGCCCTGCCTGTCACGCCCGCACGACCCTCAGGAAATGCAGTGAAACCGCTGATTGGTCGCATTCCCGTCCTGGACGTCGCTCCGTCCGTCCACTGCGGCAGACGCCCCGCGAAGGCGGTGAGCGGTGAGTCGTTCCAGGTCACCGCGACCGTGTTCCGCGAGGGCCATGACGCCGTGGCGGCCAATGTCGTCCTCACGGACCCCACAGGCCACCCAGGCCCCTATACCCCCATGGCTGAGCTGGCCCCCGGCACCGACCGCTGGGGCGCGGAAGTCACCCCTACGGAGGAAGGCCGGTGGACGTACCACGTCGAGGCGTGGAGTGATCCCGTGGCGACCTGGCGCCATACCGCCGAGATCAAGATCCCGGCCGGCATCGACACCGCGCTCGTCCTCGCCGAAGGGGCCGAGCTGTACGAGCGCGCCGCCGCCGGTGTGCCCAAACGCGACGGACGCGAGGCGGTGCTGGCCGCCGTCGACCTGCTGCGCGACGAGCGGCGCCCCCCGGCGTCCCGGCTCGCCGCCGCACTGGCCCCCGAGGTCGACGCGGCCCTGGCCCGGCACCCGCTGCGGGAGCTGGTGACCGCGACCAAGCCGGCCAAGCTCCAGGTCGAGCGCAAGCGCGCCCTGTTCGGATCCTGGTACGAGCTGTTCCCGCGCTCCGAGGGCGCCGTCGTCAAGAAGGGCGAGCCGCCCGTCAGCGGCACGTTCAAGACGGCCGCCGAGCGACTGCCCGCGGTCGCGGCGATGGGTTTCGACGTGGTCTACCTGCCACCGATCCACCCCATCGGCACCACCTTCCGCAAGGGCCCCAACAACACGCTCTCGCCGGGTCCTGACGACGTCGGTGTGCCCTGGGCGATCGGCTCGGCCGACGGCGGCCACGACGCGATCCACCCCGATCTCGGCACCATCGAGGACTTCGACCACTTCGTCGAGACGGCCCGCAATCTGCGGATGGAGATCGCGCTGGACTTCGCGCTCCAGTGCTCGCCCGACCACCCCTGGGTGCAGAAGAAGCCCGAGTGGTTCAACCACCGCCCGGACGGCACCATCGCGTACGCCGAGAACCCGCCGAAGAAGTACCAGGACATCTACCCCATCGCCTTCGACGCCGACATGCGCGGTCTGGTCAGGGAGACGACGCGGGTCCTGCGCTACTGGATGACCCACGGGGTGCGGATCTTCCGCGTCGACAACCCGCACACCAAGCCCGTGGTGTTCTGGGAGAAGGTCATCGGCAGCATCAACCGCACCGACCCGGACGTGATCTTCCTGGCCGAGGCCTTCACCAGGCCGGCCATGATGCGCACCCTCGGCGCGATCGGTTTCCAGCAGTCGTACACGTACTTCACCTGGCGCAACACCAAGCAGGAACTGACCGAGTACCTGACCGAGCTGTCCGGCGACTCCGCGGCGTACATGCGACCGAATTTCTTCGTCAATACGCCGGACATCTTGCACGCCTATCTTCAGGAGGGCGGCCGCCCTGCCTTCGAGGTACGGGCCGTGCTCGCGGCGACCATGGTGCCCTCCTGGGGCGTGTACGCAGGCTTCGAGCTGTACGAGAACACGGCGGCGAAGCCCGGGAGCGAGGAGTATCTCGACTCGGAGAAATACCAGCTCCGTCCCCGTGACTGGGAGGCGGCCGAGCGCGAAGGCCGCACCATCGCCCCGCTGATCACCACCCTGAACCGGATCCGCCGCAGACACCCGGCGCTCCAGCAGCTGCGCGACATCCACTTCCACCACGCGGACAACGACTCGGTCATCGTGTACAGCAAGAGGTCGGGTTCGAACATCATTCTGGTGGTCGCGAACCTTGACCCGCACCACACCCAGGAGGCGACGGTCTCGTTGGACATGCCGCGGCTCGGCCTCGAATGGCACGAGACCGTCCCGGTGCGCGATGAGCTCACCGGCGAGACCTATCACTGGGGCAGGGCCAACTATGTGCGCCTAGAGCCGGGCGTCACGCCCGCGCACATCGTTTCCCTGCGACCGTCCCCGCCGATCGGAGGGTCACCCACATCATGATCGTCAACGAGCCCGTCCACGACACCTTCGAGGACACCCCGGCCAAGGACCGTGATCCCGACTGGTTCAAGCGTGCCGTCTTCTACGAGGTCCTGGTGCGTTCTTTCCAGGACAGCAACGGCGACGGCATCGGTGACCTCAAGGGCATCACCGCCAAGCTGGACTATCTGCAATGGCTGGGGGTCGACTGCCTCTGGCTGCCGCCGTTCTTCAAGTCGCCGCTGCGCGACGGCGGCTACGACGTGTCCGACTACACGGCGGTGCTTCCCGAGTTCGGCGACCTCGCCGACTTCGTGGAGTTCGTCGACGCCGCACACCAGCGCGGCATGCGCGTGATCATCGACTTCGTCATGAATCACACCAGCGACCAGCACGACTGGTTCCAGGAGTCGCGCAAGGACCCGAACGGTCCCTACGGCGACTACTACGTCTGGGCCGACGACGACAAGCAGTTCCAGGACGCCCGGATCATCTTCGTCGACACGGAGACGTCCAACTGGACCTTCGACCCGGTCCGCAAGCAGTACTACTGGCACCGCTTCTTCTCGCACCAGCCGGATCTCAACTACGAGAACCCCAAGGTGCAGGAAGAGATCATCTCGGCGCTGCGCTTCTGGCTCGACCTGGGCATCGACGGGTTCCGGCTCGACGCGGTGCCCTACCTGTACCAGCAGGAAGGAACCAACTGCGAAAACCTTCCTGCTACCCACCAGTTCCTCAAGCGGGTCCGCAAGGAGATCGACGCCGGCTACCCCGACACCGTGATCCTCGCGGAGGCCAACCAGTGGCCGGAGGACGTCGTCGACTACTTCGGCGACTACAGCTCGGGCGGCGACGAATGCCACATGGCGTTCCACTTCCCCGTCATGCCGCGGATCTTCATGGCCGTACGGCGTGAGTCGCGCTACCCGGTCTCCGAGGTCCTGACCAAGACACCGGCCATCCCGACCGGCTGCCAGTGGGGCATCTTCCTGCGCAACCACGACGAGCTGACCCTCGAAATGGTGACGGACGAAGAGCGCGACTACATGTACGCGGAGTACGCCAAGGACCCGCGGATGCGCGCCAACATCGGCATCCGGCGCAGGCTCGCCCCGCTGCTCGACAACGACCGCAACCAGATCGAGCTGTTCACCGCTCTGCTGCTGTCGCTGCCTGGCTCCCCGATCCTCTACTACGGGGACGAGATCGGGATGGGCGACAACATCTGGCTCGGCGACCGGGACGCCGTACGGACCCCGATGCAGTGGACCCCCGACCGGAACGCCGGATTCTCCTCCAGCGACCCCGGCCGGCTCTACCTCCCGACGATCATGGACCCGGTCTACGGGTACCAGGTCACCAACGTGGAGGCGGCGATGGCATCACCGTCGTCGCTGCTGCACTGGACCCGCCGCATGATCGAGATCCGCAAGCAGAACCCCGCTTTCGGTCTCGGCTCGTACACCGAGCTGCCGTCGTCGAACCCGGCCGTGCTCGCGTTCCTGCGCGAGGCACCGTCCGAGGAGGGCAACGGCGACGACCTCGTGCTGTGCGTGCACAACTTCTCGCGGTTCGCCCAGCCCACCGAGCTGGACCTCAAGGAGTTCAACGGGCGCCACCCGGTGGAGCTGATCGGCGGTGTGCGGTTCCCCGCCATCGGCGAGCTGCCCTACCTGCTGACGCTGGCGGGACACGGCTTCTACTGGTTCCGGCTGAGGAAGGATTCGGCGACCGCCGTTCCGTCCGCGCCGACCCTTCCGGCCGCGTAACGCGATGGTGACCGACGTGCCCCGTGCGAGCCGGTTTCCACGGCCTCGCACGGGGCACGTTCCCCAACGTCCCGTACGTACGGAAGCAAGCCCGTACGGATCATCCTCTCCCGACACGTCCCGCACAGCCGGACAGCCATTGCCGCAATCCGGGACACTCTGCGCATCTTGTGGTGTGCCCGGGGAAAGGACGCGCTGCCATGTCGAAGGCTGCATCCACCCGGAGTAACCCGCGCCCGGCCGCCGTCCCACGCAGTGTGCCGCCCGCCGAGGCGGAAGCACTGGTGGGCTCGCTCGCGCCGCTGCTCCACGACTGGCTCCCCCGCCAGCGCTGGTTCGCGGGCAAAGGACGCCAGGTCACCGGCTTCGTCCCGGTGACGGTGACGGAACTGCTGCCGCAGGACGCCACCGGCACCTCACTGCTGCATCTGCTCGTCCGGGTGGAACAGCAGTCGGCAGGACAGGGCGCTCAGCAGGGGCCGGGCCGAGCCCCGGCCGACGCGGGCGACTGCTACCAGCTCCTGCTCGGCGCGCGTACGGCGCTGCCGCCCCGGCTCGCACCCGCACTCGTCGGGCACGCCACCCAGGGCCCGCTGGCCGGACGCACCGTCTACGAAGGCCTGCACGACCCGCTCCTCGCCGATGTGCTGATCGAGCGGCTGCGCACCTCGGGCGCCGTCGGCGCGCTGCGGTTCGGCCGGGCCGGCGCCATCCCGGCGGGGCTCAGCTCCCGGCTGCTCGACGCCGAGCAGTCGAACTCCTCGCTCGTCTACGGCGACGCCTACATCCTCAAGATCCTCCGCCGGGTCTTCCCCGGCCCCCATCCGGATCTGGAGCTGCCGCTGGCGCTCGCCGCCGAGGGCTGCGAGCGGGTACCGGCGCCGGTCGCCTGGTTCGACGCCGTCGACCCGTCCGGCAGTGACGAACCGCTGACCCTGGGCGTCCTGCAGACCTTTCTGCGCGGCTCGCAGGACGGCTGGCAGCTCGCGCTCGCCGCGCTCGACGAGGGCCGCGAGTTCACCGACGAGGCCCGCATCCTCGGCCGCGCCACCGCCGAGGTGCACACCGCGCTCGCCGCCGCCCTGCCGACGGTGACGCTGGGCCGCAGCCAGACGGCCCAGGTCGCCCACGCGATGCGCGAGCGGCTCGACGCGGCGGCGCAGGCGGTGCCCGCGCTGCTGCCGTACGTCCCCGGGCTGCGCACCGCCTTCGACGCGCTCGCAGGGCTCGACGCCGCAGGACGCGGCAGACCCGCCCAGCGGGTCCACGGCGATCTGCATCTGGGACAGACTTTGCGCTCCCCCGACGGCAGCTGGTCCGTCATCGACTTCGAGGGCGAGCCCGCCAGGCCGCTCGCCGAGCGCCGCCGCCCGCAGCCGCCGGTGCGCGACGTGGCCGGCATGCTCCGCTCCTTCGACTACGCCGCCCGCTCCCACGAGCCGTGGCGCGCGGACTGGGCGGCGCGCTGCAGGGACGCGTTCTGCGAGGGGTACGCCGAGGCCGCGGGCACCGATCCGCGCGCCGAACCCGAGCTGCTGCGCGCCTACGAGACGGACAAGGCGGTCTACGAGGTGCTGTACGAGGCCCGGCACCGGCCGGACTGGCTGCCGGTCCCGATGGCGGCGATCACCCGGCTGGCCGACGGGTCCTGACCACGTCGCCCGGCATGCGCGGGGCCACCCGCCGCCCTACCGTCGAGGGACGAGGCTGTTGACTTCGGTCGACCGCGGCTCGCCGCGCACCGTTCGTCGTACTCGACGCACCTGAAGTACCCGATTGCTGTTCCGTCTGTTGCTCAGCCTGTTGTTGTTCCGCCTGTCCTTCGATCCCTGTCCGTCGCTCATGTCCTCCGAGGAGGCAGCCCCCGTGACCGCCCGCCCGCCGTCCGACCACCACTCCGAATCCGAGCTTTCCCCCACCTTCCGACCGGCCAGGGCCTCGGGCTCCGTACCGGTGGAGCCCGGAAAGCCGGTGCCAGGACGCCGCACACCGCCCGCACCCGCTCCTGCTCCCTCCGCTGCGACCCCTTCCGCACCGCGGAGCGGGGAACCCGCGCCGTCCGCCACGGCTGCTCCGTCCGCCGCGCCGGACGGAGCAGCCGCACTGGCCGCGCGGCCGCTCGACGGCGGCGACAGGGAGCGGCTGCTGAGCGGCACGCACCACGACCCGCACGGGCTGCTGGGCGCGCACCCCGTCGAGGACGGTGTGCTGTTCCGTACGCTGCGGCCGTTCGCACACGGCGTCTCGGTCGTGGCGAAGGATCTCAGGGGCGAGCTGAACGACGACGGCGACGGCTTCTTCTCCGGTGTGCTGCCGCTGCGCGCCGTGCCCGAGTACACGCTCCAGGTGCGGTACGGCGACGCCCCTGACGGGGACGTGACCGAGGTGCACGACCCGTACCGGTTCCTGCCCGCCATAGGGGAACTCGACCTGCACCTGATCGGCGAGGGCCGCCACGAGCAGCTGTGGAAGGCGCTGGGCGCACAGCCGATGACCCACCAGGGCGTCACCGGCACCCGGTTCACCGTCTGGGCGCCCAACGCCCGCGGTGTGCGGGTCACCGGCGACTTCAACTTCTGGGACGGCACGTCGATGCCGATGCGCTCGCTCGGCTCCACCGGTGTGTGGGAGCTGTTCGTGCCGGGCATCGGCGAGGGCGCGCTCTACAAGTTCGACATCGCGCGGCCCGACGGCTCGCACACCGTACGCGCCGACCCGATGGCCCGGCGCACCGAAGTGCCGCCCGCCACCGCGTCGATCGTGACCGAGGCGCACCACGAGTGGCAGGACCAGGAGTGGCTGGCGCACCGCGCCGACCGGCCGGTGCACGAGGCGCCGTTCTCCGTCTACGAGATGCATCTGGCGTCCTGGCGGCCCGGACTGACCTACCGTCAGCTCGCGGTCCAACTGCCGGGCTACGTGAAGGATCTCGGCTTCACCCATGTCGAGCTGATGCCGGTCGCCGAGCATCCCTTCGGCGGGTCCTGGGGGTACCAGGTCACCGGGTTCTACGCACCGACCTCCCGGATGGGCACCCCGGACGACTTCCGCTTCCTGGTGGACGCCCTGCACAAAGAGGGCATCGGGGTCATCGTCGACTGGGTGCCGGCGCACTTCCCGAAGGACGAGTGGGCGCTGGCCAGGTTCGACGGGTATCCGCTGTACGAGCCCGGGGACCCGCAGCGCGCGGAGCACCCGGACTGGGGCACGCTGGAGTTCGACTACGGCCGCACCGAGGTGCGTAACTTCCTGGTCGCCAACGCCGTGTACTGGTGCGAGGAGTTCCACATCGACGGGCTGCGGGTGGACGCCGTCGCCTCGATGCTCTACCTCGACTACTCGCGCGAGGACGGCCAGTGGTCCCCGAACCAGTACGGCGGCCGGGAGAATCTGGACGCCGTCTCCTTCCTCCAGGAGATGAACGCCACCGTCTACCGCCGCTGTCCCGGTGTGGTGACCATCGCCGAGGAGTCCACCGCGTGGAACGGGGTGACCCGCGCGACCGACATCGTCGGACCCGACGGTTTCGGCGGTCTCGGCTTCGGGCTGAAGTGGAACATGGGCTGGATGCACGACTCCCTGGACTACATCTCCAAGGAGCCCGTCCACCGCAAGTACCACCACGGCGAGATGACGTTCTCCATGGTGTACGCGTACAGCGAGAACTACGTGTTGCCGATCTCGCACGACGAAGTCGTGCACGGCAAGGGCGCGTTGGTCTCCAAGATGCCCGGTGACTGGTGGCAGCAGCGCGCCAACCAGCGCGCGTACCTCGGCTTCATGTGGGCCCACCCGGGCAAGCAACTGCTCTTCATGGGGCAGGAGTTCGCCCAGGGCGCCGAGTGGTCGGAAAGCCACGGCCCGGACTGGTGGCTGCTGGACCCGTCGTACTCGGCGGAGGCGGACCACCGCGGCGTACGGGACCTCGTACGCGATCTGAACACGGTCTACCGCGACACCCCGGCCCTGTGGGAGCGCGACACGGCACCGGACGGTTTCGAGTGGGTCGACGGCGACGCCGGTGAGGACAACGTCTTCGCCTTCCTGCGGTTCGACGCCGACGGAGCGCCGCTGCTCGCCGTCTCGCACTTCTCCCCCGTGGTGCGGCACAACTACCGGCTGGGCGTGCCCGACCGGTACGCGGCGTGGACCGAGGTGCTGAACACGGACGGGCTGCGCTACGGCGGCAGTGACGTGCTCAACCCGGAGCCACTGAAGCCGGAGTCGGTCGGCGCGCACGGCAGGCCGGCCAGCATCCAGCTGACGCTGCCGCCGCTGGCGACGGTCTGGCTGCGGCCCGCCTGACGGCTGCGGCCCGCCTGACAGGTGCGGTCCGGTGGGCGCCGTCCGGGTTCTTCCCGGCGGCGCCCACCCGCCTGTTCACCGGCCGACGGTGAGCCGGGACGGCACGTCCGCGTCGCGCACGATCCCCAGATGCTGCGTCGCCCGGGTCAGCGCCACGTACAGGTCGTTCGTACCGCGCGGCGAGCCGTCCATGACGGCCTCCGGGTCGACGACGATCACCGTGTCGAACTCAAGCCCCTTGGCCTGCCGGGCGCTGAGCAGCACCACGTCACGGGTCAGATCGGGGGTCGTTCCCCATGAGGCGTCGGGGAGTTCGGCGGCGAGCGCGGGCAGCAGCCCGGCGGGCGCGATGACGGCGAGCCGTCCTTCGCGTGGTTCCTCCGTCGCCAACTCGGCCGCGGCGCGCGCCAGTCCGGCCCGCCGGACCGACCGTACGACCGGCACAGCGCCGGTGGCACGCACCGAGCGCGGCGGCTGGAAGCCCGGGTCGGACAGCCGGCGCACATCGGCGGCGACCTCCATGATCTCGGCGGGCGTGCGGTAGTTGACGCCCAGCGTCGTCAGCTCCCAGCGCTTGCCGACGTACGGCTCCAGGATGTCCTGCCACGAGTCGCAGCCCGCCGCGTCCCCGGTCTGCGCCGGGTCACCGACGAGCGTCATGGAGCGGCTGGGGCAGCGGCGCATCAGCAACCGCCAGGCCATCGCGGACAGTTCCTGCGCCTCGTCCACGACGATATGGCCGAAGGCCCAGGTGCGGTCGGCAGCGGCGCGCTCGGCAGCGCTGCGCGAGTCGGTCTCCTCCTGGCGCTCCGCGAACCGCTCGGCGTCGATGATGTCGTGCGCGGCGAGGACTTCCGACTCGTCCTCGTCCTTGTCCTCGAACTCCTGGGTGCGTGAGCCGTACGACAGCTCCAGCACGCCCTGCGCGTAGGCGATCTGCTCCTGCTTCTCCCGCGCTGCGGCGGCGCGGGCCGCCGTATCGTCCTCGCCCAGCAGCTCCGCCGCCTCGTCGAGCAGCGGCACGTCGGCGGGCGTCCAGTCGATCCGGGCGTCGGCGCCGGTCCGCGGCTCCGGCCTGCGTACGGCGGCGGCGTCCCGCGCTTCGAGCCGCCACGGCACGGCAAGGAAGTCGGCGACCAACTGCTCGGGGGTGAGGCTCGGCCACAGCGAGTCGATGGCCGCCTGCACGTCGGGGCTGGTGGCGATCTCCTTGCCGAGCTGGGCGATGTCGGTGGGGTCGAGCAGGTTCGGGCCGCCGAGCGGGTCGGCGCCGAGCCGCTCGGCGAGCTGTGCGGTGAGGACGTCGATGATCCGGAAGGCGAAGGCCGGCCGGGCCAGGTTGTGCGGCAGTCCGGTGTCCCGGGCGCGCTGCCTGGCCTCGCGTACCGCGTCCCGTTCGAGCAGCAGCGTGCCGTGGTCCTCGTGCGGGATCTCCAGCACCGACTCGGGCAGCGACTGCCGGTCGCGCAGTTCGTCGGCGAGCACCTGCGCCATCTCGGCGCGGCCCTTCACCTCGGCCGCCTCGGGGGTGTCCGTACCGGTGGCGACGACGCCGGGGAACAGCTCCCCCGTCGTCGACAGCAGCACACCGGTCTCGCCGAGCGAGGGCAGCACCTCGCCGATGTAACCGAGGAAGGCCGGGTTGGGGCCGACGATCAGCACGGCGCGGCGGGCCAGTTGCTCGCGGTAGGCGTAGAGGAGATAGGCGGCGCGGTGCAGCGCGACGGCGGTCTTGCCGGTGCCGGGGCCGCCCTCGACCACGAGCACACCCCGGTGCGGGGCGCGGATGATGCGGTCCTGCTCGGCCTGGATGGTCTGCACGATGTCGCTCATCCGGCCGGTGCGCACCGAGTTGAGCGCGGCGAGCAGCACGGCGTCGCCGTCGGGGTCCTCGTACCCGGTGCGGGTGGTGTCCGTGAGATCCATGATCTCGTCGTGCAGGGCGCTGACGGTGCGGCCCTTGGTGGTGATGTGACGGCGGCGCCGCAGCCCCATCGGGGTGTAGCCGGTGGCGAGGTAGAAGGGACGGGCGACAGGGGCCCGCCAGTCGATGAGCAGGGGCGTGCGTTCCTCGTCGTCCCGGCGCATACCGATACGGCCGATGTGATGGGTCGTACCGCCGTCCTCGGTCCCGTCCCCGGCGCTTTCGGCGTCCTTGGCGTCCTCGGCGAGATCGATGCGGCCGAAGCAGAGCCCCGACTCGACGGCGTTGAGCGCCGACATCCGGTCCGACTGCTCGGCGACGCTGATGTCGCGCTCGACCCGGGCCTGCCGGCCCGTGCTGACCTCGCCGAAGGACCGGCTCATCGCCGTCTCGGCCTGCTCCCGCAGAGCATCGAGCCGCTCATAGAGGAGGGAGATGAATTGCTGTTCGTTCTGCAATTCCTCGGTTGACAATGGAGCCCCTGTCCGATATTCTGTGCCGAGTGAGGTTTTCTATGCCCGCATTTATGCGAGTACGGAAACGTTAATCGTCACAGAAAAACACCCCGGCCGTCAATTCGGCGCGGGGCATTTTTGTGTTCGGGGCCGGGCGGCGGGTCTTTCAGCCGCGTGGCGGTCCTTTCAGAGGACGTCCGCCAGATCCTGCAGCAGCCTGCGCTTCGGACGGGCGCCGACGATGGACTTCACCGGCTCACCGTCCCGGAACACCAGCAGGGTGGGCATCGACAGCACCCCGTACCTGGTCATGATCTCCGGGTTGGTGTCGGCGTCGATCTGCACGATTCTCAGCCGGTCGGCCTCTTCCTCGGCAATGGCGCTCAGTACGGGCGCGAGCTGCCGGCACGGCGGGCACCAGTCGGCGGTGAATTCCACCAGGACCGGCAGACCCGGCCGCATCACGACATCGTCGAAGGTCTCGTCCGTAACGGTGTCGATGCCCTCAGCCTTGATCATTTTTCTTTTCCCCTCCGTCGGGTGATTCCCGCAATTCGTCGGCCGCCGCACCGCCCGCCGTATCGGCTTCGGCGATGCCGCGGTTGAGCGCGCGCGTCAGGTCGCAGGCCGGCTCCGGCGCCCGCGCGGCCTCGGCCCGCGCCAGCTCGGCGCCGACCTGGCCCCGTACCGTACGGAGCTGGTCGATCAGCCCGTCCAGCTCGGCGAGTTTGCGGCGGTAGACGGCGATCGAGTCGGCGCACGAGTCGCCGGCCGGATGCCCGGCGCGCAGACACTCCACGAAGGGCCTGGTCTCCTCCAGCTCGAACCCGAAGTCCTGCAGGGTCCTGATCTGCTGGAGGAGCCGGAGGTCGTCCTCGTCGTACGTGCGGTAACCGTTCACCGAGCGGCGGGCCGACAGCAGCCCCCGTGACTCGTAGTACCGCAGCGTGCGGGTGGTCGTCCCCGCCCGTTCCGCGAGCTCGCCGATTCGCATGTCTTCGACGGTAATCGTTGACGCCGACGTCAAGGCAAGCGTCGGCGTCCGAGCACCGTTACGGGCGCCGGGCACGCTACGGGGGCGGGCGGCGCGACGGGCTGCGCTACGGACTCCGCTACGGGAGGCGGGCGGCCGGGTCGCCCTGGCCCCAGTCCGGGTACGGGACAGGGAGCGCGCTGACCGCGTCCAGCTCCTCGATGTCCTGGTCGGTCAGTACGAGATCGGCCGCCGCCAGGTTCTCGGTGAGCTGGTCGGGGCGCTTGGCGCCGACGATGACGCTCGTGACGCCGGGTCGGGCCAGCACCCAGGCGAGGGCCACCCGGGGCACACCCACATCGTGCCACGCGCAGCGCGTCGACGATGTCGTAACCGCGCTCCAGGTCGACGGGCGGATTGGCGGACTGCGCGCGGCGCGAAGCGGCGTCGGTGTTGCCGTGCCGGTCGACCTTGCCGGAGAGGAAACCGCCGGCCAGCGGGCTCCAGACCAGCGTGCCGACGCCCTGGTCCACGGCCATCGGCAGCAGCTCGCGCTCGATGTCGCGGCCGGCGAGCGAGTAGTACACCTGCTGCGAGACGAACCTGCTGAGCCCGCGCAGGTCGGCGGCGCCCAGGTACTTCATCATCTGCCAGGCGGCCAGGTTGGAAGCGCCGATGTAGCGGATCTTGCCCGCGCGTACGGCGTCGTCCAGCGCGCCCAGCGTCTCCTCGACCGGGGTCAGCGGGTCGAAGCTGTGGATCTGGTAGAGGTCGATGTGGTCGGTGCGGAGCCTGCGCAGGCTGTCTTCGAGCGCCTGGGTGACCCAGAGGCGCGACAGGCCCACCTCGTTGGGGCCGTGGCCCATCCGGACGAACAGCTTCGTGGCCAGCACCACGTCGCGCCTGCGTGCGCCCAGGACCCGGCCCAGGATCTCCTCGGACTCGCCGCCCGCGTACATGTCGGCGGTGTCGATGAGGTTGACGCCGCTGTCGAGCGCCAGCCCGACGAGTTCGCCCGCCGCCTTCTCGTCGAGCGCGCCGAGGACGTTCCAGGGCGGGGTGCCCGCACCGCCGAACGTCATCGTGCCCAGGGCGATCCGGGAGACGAAGGCCCCGGTGGCGCCAAGTCGCTCGTACTGCATGTCGTTCTGCCTTTCATCGGTCGGCCGAGCTGTCGGCCCGGCTCCTTCCGACGCTAGGCACCGACGGGCCGACCGGCCATGATCACGCGTCTAGAAGACTTGCGCGTTCGTCCGGGCCGGGTCCTCGCGCGGATCGTTGTCCGACGGGTGGGGACGGGGGCCGAACCGGTCGCGTGGCTGCTCGGGCGCGGCGGCGGCCGGGTCGTTGCGGTAGCGCGCGGGTGAGACGCCGGTGACCCGCTTGAAGGCGTTGCTGAAGGCGCTCTCCGAGGTGTAACCCCAGTCGGCCGCCACCGCCGCCACGGTCCGCTCCCCGCCGCGCAGCTCCTTGCCCGCTGCCAGGACGCGCCAGCGCTGGAGATAGACGAGCGGCGGCATCCCGACGAGCTGCTTGAACCTGGCGGCGAAACCGGCCCTGGACATGCCCACCTCGCGGCCCAGCTCGGCGACGGTCCAGCGGCGGGCGGCCTGCTGATGCATGACGAGCAGCGCGCCGCCGATGCGGGGGTCGCCGAGCGCCCCGAGCCAGCCGGCGGCGGGCTCCTCGCCCGCGACGAGCGCGCGCATCGCCTGGATGAAGAGGATCTCGGTGAGCCGTGCGGACATGACGGAGGCGCCGAGCCGGACGGCGCCGACCTCCTCGCGGAACAGGGTGAGCAGCGGCTGGATGGCGCGTGCCTGCGGGGTGTCGGCGCGGATGGCGGAGGCGGGCGGCAGACCGCTCAGCAGCAGGGCGACGGTGGCGTCGAGGAAGTGGACACTGCCGGCGATCACCAGGGTCCGGCCTTCGTCGCCGCCCTCTCCGCTGTCGTCGTCGCCTCTGTTGTCGTCGCCGACCCGTACGATCCGGCCGGTGGCGGCGGCGAAGGCCGCTTCGCCGCTGCTCAGCGGCGTTCGCGGGCCGTCACTGAGGACGAACTCCTCGTGGGCGGCGAGCAGGAAGCAGTCGCCCGCGGTCAGCCGCAGCGGTTCGCCGCCGTCGGCGGAGAGCAGGCAGGATCCGGAGAGCACCGCACCGATCTTGATGTGGTCGCGCATCCGGAACCGCAGTCCCCAGCGGCCGCCGGCGTCGAGCCCGGAGAACGAGCCGGTGCGGACGTTCAGCGAGGCGAAGACGTCGGACAGCGGGTCGAGCGGTGGTTCCATGTCACCGAAGGCTACTGCCCGCTCCCACCCTCCGGGCCCGGCGCCGCGTCCGCCGCGTCCGCCGCGAGCTCGCGTACGACATGGGCGAAGCCCTAGCCCCCCGCCCCGCCGGGGTCCGCTTGCCAATGGCGAGAATCCGCCTCGACCTTCCGTTGCTCTGTGTAATCAGCTACACATAGAATGTGTAGCGACGGCGGGGCGACCGGACGAGCTGGAGGCAGGCATGGCACGCGCGTGGGAGGCGGATCCGTCCGCGTTATTCGAGCGACGGCTGGGCAAGTCACCCGTAGAGCTGGGGAACTCCGACGGGAAGGACGAATGCCCGGACATCTGGCAGCTCGACAACGGCGACATCGCGGTGATCGGCAGGGATCTGACTCACGCCTACGCGGCACACATGCCGGACGGGGTGACTCTCGCGACCGACGAGCGGCTGGTCGTCATTCCGGGGAACGTGCTCAGCGCGGCGAAGGCGGACATTCGCGATGCTTAGCCTCTACGATTCGTCAATCGGACCCAGGAACTGGCCGAGCTGAACGTGGTACTGGCCGACGAGGACGGCCGTTCCCTGGTCATCTCGGTCTGTGTGATCGCCGGTACGGCGGGTTCGGGCAAGACCTCGCTCGCGTTGCGCCGGGCGCATCAGGTCAGGCAGCGATTTCCGGACGGGTAGCTCTACGTCAATCTGCGCGGGTGCGACCCCGGTGAACCCGTAACAGCCCAGGAAGCACTGCGCCGCTTTCTGAGCGCACTCGGGGTGCCACCTCGACGCGCATCGGGCAATCGCCCAGTACGCGGACGCCCTCACCGCCTACCAGCGGTCAGCCACCCTTCACCGCCGTCTCGGCAACCGTGGCCGTGAGGCCCTGGCCTGGCACGGCGCCGGTCAGACCTACCACCAGCTGGGCCGCGACGTCGAAGCGGCGAACTTCCACCGGCGCGCCGTCGACGTCCAGCACGAGCTCGGAGACAGCTGGCACGAAGCGCTCGCCCTCGACGGCCTCGCCGTCGCCCTGGCGGACAGCGACCCGGATGCGGCCGGCCGGCATCGCAGGAGGGCCCTGGGACTCATCGCCGACCACGACGATCCCCGGGCCGCCGCGCTACGCGTCCGGCTCGAAGGTGGCGCCGACGCGGCGCGCTGAACCGGTCAGGAGCGTTCGAAGAGCTTGTCGGCGGAGATGCCGAACATCTCGTGGGCCAGGCCGAAGCCGAAGTCCTCGACCAGGCGGCGCTTCCAGGGGCGGGAGACCACGGCGTGGGTGAGTCTGCGGGCGGCTGTCGGGCGGGAGCGGATGGCTGTCGCCAGTTCGCGGGCGCGTGGGAGGAGTTGGGGCGCCGGGAGTACTTCGTTGACCAGGCCGAGTTCCAGGGCCGCTGCCGCGTCGATCGGTTCGCCCGTGTAGAGGTAGTAGGCCGCACGCTTCGCGCCGAGCAGCTCCTGGAGGACCAGGTGCATACCGTCGCCGGGGGCCGCGCCCGCGAGGAGGTGGGAGTCGGCGAACGTGGCCTCTGCCGCGCACAGGGTGATGTCGCACAGCAGCGCTATCTCGGTGTGTCCCGAACCGCTCGGGCCGTTCACGGCCGCGATCGTCGGGATGTCGATACCGGAGATCAGGTTCTCCAGGAGCTTCAGGCCGTCGTAGTACGTGCGGTACGCGTGGTTGTCGGGGTGCGGTTCGCGCATCATCTCCGCGAACCGGGCCCGGTCGACGGGGGCGAGCCAGTGGTCGCCGGTGCCGGTGAGGATGAGCACCTCGTTCTCCGGGTCCCTGCCGACGTCGAGCCAGGCCTGGCCCCAGGCGTTGTGCATGCCCATGCCGTAGGCGGCGGGGCCGCCGTCGGTGTGCATGGTCAGTTCGATCACGCCGTTGGCGCGGCTCATCGTGAAGTAGTCGGCGTACTTCTCGGCGTAGTCGTCGAAGCGCGGAGTGGGCACGTATCGGCCGTTTCGTGCCTGCCAGTCGTCAGGGATTGCCGCCATGGTGACGTCACACCTCGTGTCAAGGGGTCGGAAACGGTTAGGCTGCCATTCGGAGCACTGCTCCGACTATATCCGGAGCACCGCTCCGTCTAGCAACCCCGGAGGCGAACCCCATGGCCGAAACCAGGCGCGCCGACGGCCGCCGTAACTACGAGTTGCTGCTCGACGCGGCCCGTACGGCCTTCGCCGAGTACGGCACCGAGGTCTCGCTCCGCGATGTCGCCCGCCGCGCGGGCGTCGGCATCGGCACGCTCTACCGGCACTTCCCCACCCGCGAGGCGCTCGTCGAGGCGATCATGCGGCGCGGGCTCGACGGCCTGTGCGTACGGGCGGACGAGCTGATGGAGTCGGAGCCGCCCGGCGAGGCGCTGAACAGCTGGCTGGTCGCCTTCTCCGCCAACTCCAGCCGCTACGCGGGCCTGCCGGGCTCGATCCTCGCCGCGATCGACGACGAGACGTCCGAACTCCACCACTCCTGCCACGCCATGCGCACCAAGGCGGCCCAACTACTCGCCCGCGCCCAGCAGGCGGGCGAGGCACGCGGCGACATCACCGCGGGCGAACTGCTCCTGCTCGCGACCGGCGTCGCCTGGGCCGGCCAACAGACCCCGAACAGCGCCGACATGACGGTCCGCCTGCTCGGCCTGGTCAGAACGGGTATCGACCGCGCCTGACCGCCGCCGGGCCGTGCCGTGTGCCGACAGCCGAGTCGGAGGCTCAGCTGTACACGAGAAGGTGGTCACACGTGTTCGTGCCGTCGTGGAGCGACGAGTCGCTGTTGAGGACGTAGAACGCCCCGGCGAATCCCGCAGCCGTCATCTTCGGCACCACGATCAGCGTCTGGTTCGCCATGCTCAGCCCGCTCGGATTCACCACGTACTGCTGCAACAGCGCAAAGAGGTTCATCCCGAGACCGGGCAGCCTGAGGGCTCGGTACGTACGGTCCCCCGACCCGTCCGAGCCCGTGACCGGCACCCGGTTCTGCACGGCGTTCCACTGCGCGGGACTGGTGGCCATGCGTCCCGTCATCTCCAGTTCCTGCAGCCGCCGTTGCGTACTCGCCCGGACGCCGGCCAGGTGAATGTGCAACTGGTTGAGGAACCGGGCGCTCTTCGAATTGATCCCCAGACCGATATTGGGGTATTGAACGGGGACGCCCCCTCCGCTCCGGGCATTTTCCCATGCGTCGTTCCAGTAATTCGGCGCGCCGGAGGTCTCGATGAAGGGGCATTCGATACCGGTGATCCGGCAACTGGGCGTCAGGAGAAAGTTGTGCCGGTTCGACGGCCTGCCGTGCAGGACGACGTAGTCCGGGGTCACCTTCAGACAATCGGGCGGGAACTGCCCGGGGGGCAGCGGCGTGCCTTGCGTGCAGTACTGGACGTCCCGCCACAGCGGATCGTTGTCGGACGGGCTGCCGCAGAGGGGCTGGAGCTGCGCAGGGGGGCAGGTCGGGGCTCCCCCGGGTGGTGGCGTGGGGCACGTGTCGGGCACGGGGTGTGCGGGCGTCGGGGCGGCTGCCGAAGCGGTGCGTCCGGTCGCCGCTCCCGCGCCCGTCAGGAGGGTCGCCGCACCGATGGCGCCGGAGAACGCCACGAACCGGCGCCGAGGCAGTTCGTTCGAATTCTTGTCGTCATTCATGCGTGCTCCTGATTCCGGCCGCGCTGATTTCGCTCACAGGGTAGGGAGCGAGGAGCGGGTTTCCTGTCGTCCGACCCGGCCGGTGTCATGGGTTCCGCCATTCAGCGGCGACCCCGTTGAGCTTTCTCGTTCCCGGTGAATTGCCGACGACCCCGGCCGGACAGAGCGGCGGTCGGACCTTCGCCCGGCTTCACCAGTTCAGTTGCACACCAGGTGACTTGAGCGGGAAGCCGGCCCGGGCCGTACAACATCGTGCGCACCGTCGCCACGCGGGCGCGCCGTCGACGCCGCGAGGTGACCGACAGTGAAGGAGCCGGCCCGGTGAACCGACTGAGCGAAGCGGGGAACGACGTGCCAGGAGACGCCGACCAGGAAGGCGGGGGTACGGGTTCCGACGACCCCCCGGATCCGTCGCGGCCCCCGATCGACCTCGTGACGATCTCCCACACCGTCGACCAGGCGCTCGCCCGGCGCCTCGCGCTTCCCGACCGGGCGTGGGTCGACAGCACGACCGTCAAACTCCGCGGCCACCTGGAGCTGTTGCTGGGAGAGGACCTGGGCGACATCGACACCCCCGAGTCCCGGGCGCTGTACCGCGACGCGTACGCGGTACTCGACCGCACCGCCCGCCCGAACCCCGACACCCCGCCCGGCTACGCCTACGAGCACATGCGCGCCCTGGCGGCGGCCGTACGGCCGGTCGTCGCCGCCTACCGGCTCCGGCACGCCGACGGGTGAGCCGCAGGACAGCGGAACGGCCCGCGCGGAGTGTGGTGCTCCGGGCGGGCCGGTCCCTCGGAGGGCCGGGTGGGGAGGCTGGTCAGGCCCCGGCCTGGGTCTTCGGCTGGGAGGCGCGCGCGTGCTCGATCACTTCGGTGTCGGTGTCCGCGTGCGTGTCACGCTGCTCGGGGACCTCGTCCAGGTCCTTCTCCGGCGTACCGCCGTGCCCCTCGTCCAGCAGGGTCCGTTCGTCGAACGGGATCCGGCCCGCCAGTACTTCGTCCACCCGGGCCCGGTCGATCTCCTTCGTCCACGTACCGACCAGGATCGTGGCGACGGCGTTGCCCGCGAAGTTCGTCAGGGCGCGAGCCTCGCTCATGAAGCGGTCGATGCCGACGATCAGGCCGACGCCGTCGAGCAGTTCGGGGCGGTGGGCCTGGAGGCCGCCCGCGAGGGTGGCGAGACCGGCGCCGCTGACGCCCGCCGCGCCCTTCGAGGCGATGATCATGAAGACGAGGAGCGAGATCTGGTGGCCGATGGACAGCGGCTTGTCGAGTGCCTCGGCGATGAAGATCGAGGCCATCGTCAGATAGATCGCCGTACCGTCGAGGTTGAAGGAATAACCGGTCGGCACGGTGATGCCGACGACGGGCCTGCTGACACCCAGGTGCTCCATCTTCGCGATCAGCCTCGGGAGCGCCGACTCCGACGACGACGTGGACAGGATCAGCAGGAACTCCCGCGCCAGGTACTTGAACAGCAGCAGGATGTTGACGCCTGCGATGGCCCGCAGCAGCGCCCCCAGCACCACGAAGACGAACAGCGCGCAGGTGATGTAGAAGCCGATCATGATGATCGCGAGGGACTTCAGCGCGTCGACGCCCGTCTCCCCCACCACAGCGGCGATGGCACCGAAGGCGCCGATGGGCGCGGCCCACATGACCATCGCCAGCACCCGGAACACCAGGCGCTGGATGTGCTCGACACCGCGCAGGATCGGCTCGCCCGTGCGGCCCATCGCCTGGAGCGCGAAGCCCGACAGCAGTGCGATCAGCAGCGTCTGGAGCACCGAGCCCTCGGTGAAGGCGGAGAGCATCGAGGTCGGGATGATGCCGAGCAGGAAGTCCGTGGTGGAGGTCGAAGCCCCCTCAGCCTGGGTCGTGCCCACATGGCGCGCCGCCTCGGTGAGATGCAGCCCCGAGCCCGGCTCCAGGATGTTCCCTACGACGAGTCCGATGGCGAGGGCCACCGTCGACATCACCATGAAGTAGGCGAGCGAGAGCCCGCCGACGGCGCCGACCTTCGCCGCCTTGCGGACCGATCCGACGCCCAGCACGATCGTGCAGAAGATGATCGGCGAGATCATCATCGTGATGAGGCTGACGAAGCCCGTGCCGATCGGTTTGAGTTCGACCGCGACCCCCGGGGCCGCGAAGCCCACCAGGATGCCGAGGCCGACGGCCACGACCACCGCTATGTACAGAAAGTGCGTACGGTCCCGCCCTCTTGCGGCCACGGGTCCTCCTCGACTCGTCCCTGCTGCACCCCCTGTCCCGAGGGGGCCGCCCCCCGTCCCGAGGGGTCCCGGCGACTATCCACCACGGTGTGACGCCGGTCACCCTTACGTTCATTTCGTTCATACGATTCCGGCCAGGCACACTGAGCCCCATGCATCTGCCACGTCCGCGCAGCCTCGCCGGCCAGCTCTTCGCGATGCAGGCCGTGCTGGTCGCGGCCATCGTGGCGGGGTGCGCCGTCTTCGCGTACCTCACCGACCGGGACCAGGCCGACGAGACGGCGCGCAGGCAGGTGACGTCCGCAGCGCGCGCGGTGGCTGATTCGCCCTCTGTACGGGACGCCGTCCGCACCCCCGACCCGACCGGGCCGCTCCAGCCGTACGCGGAGCGGGTACGGCGCGACACGGGTGTCGACTTCATCACCATCATGAGTCCGCGGGGCATCCGCTGGACGCACCCCGATCCGCTGCAGATAGGCCGGCCCTTCCTCGGCAGCACGGCGGCCGCGCTGCGCGGCCACACCTTCACCGAGACCTACACCGGCACGCTCGGCCCCTCCATCCGCGTCGTCACCCCCATCAGGGACGGCAGCCGGATCACCGGCCTGGTCAGCGTCGGCATCACCGTCGACCGGATCTCCAGCCAGGTCACCCACCAGGTCAAGATCCTGATCCTGTCGGCCGCGGGCGCGCTGGCGCTCGGCGCGCTCGGTACGTACGTCATCAACGCGCGGCTGCGCCGCCACACCCACGGCATGAACGCCACCGAACTCAGCAGGATGCACGACTACCACCAGGCGGCGCTGCACGCCGTACGCGAGGGGCTGTTGATGCTCGACGGCGCGCGCAGGATCGCCCTCATCAACGACGGCGGCCGGGAACTGCTCGGCCTCGACGAGTCCGCCGTCGGCCGGCCCGTCGCCGAACTCGGCCTGCCCACACCGCTCACCGGTGCGCTGCTCGCCTCCGAACCACGCGTGGACGAGGTGCACTTGAGCGACGAGCGGATCGTCGTCGTGAACACCCGCCCGGTGGTCGGCGGCGAACGGCACGGCACGGTCGTCACGTTGCGCGACCACACCGAACTCCAGGCGCTCTCGGGCGAGTTGGACTCGGAGCGCGGCTTCACCCAGGCCCTGCGCTCGCAGGCGCACGAGGCGGCGAACCGGCTGCACACCGTGGTCTCCCTCATCGAACTCGGCCGGGTGGAACAGGCGGTGGAGTTCGCCACGGCCGAACTGGAACTGGCCCAGGCCCTCACCGACCAGGTCGTCGGCTCGGTCGGCGAACCCGTGCTCGCCGCGCTGCTCCTCGGCAAGGCGGCCCAAGCCAACGAACGCGGAGTCGAGTTGGTGCTCGCCGACGACAGCCGCATCGACGACGGCGTACTGCCCGCGACCCTGCCGGCCCGCGATCTGGTGACCATCCTCGGCAATCTCATCGACAACGCCGTGGACGCGGCGCAGGGCGGTGACAGCCCGGCCGGCGCCCGGGTCACCGTCACCGCGCTGGTCGACGACGGCGAACTGCGCCTCGCCGTAAGGGACACCGGCGCCGGCGTCGACCCCGAGTCCGTCGAGGAGGTCTTCCGCCGCGGCTGGTCGACCAACGGGCCCGGTCGCGGCCTCGGCCTCGCGCTCGTACGGCAGGCCGTGCACCGCGCGCACGGCACCGTGGTCCTCGCCCCGGGACCCGACGGCGGGGCGGAGTTCACCGTACGGCTGCCGCTCCTCACGTCCGGCGCCCTGCGGGTGACCTCATGAGCGCGCCCGCCATCCGCGTCCTCATCGTGGAGGACGACCCCGTCGCCGCCGACGCACACCAGCTGTACGTCGGCCGGGTCCCCGGCTTCGCCGTCGCGGGCGTCGCCCACTCCCGCGCCGAGGCGGCCCGGCTGCTGGAACGCGCCGACATCGACCTCATCCTGCTCGACCTCTACCTCCCGGACGGCCACGGCCTGTCCCTGCTCCGCGCCCTGCGGGCGGGCGGCCACCACGCCGACGTCATCGCCGTCACCTCGGCGCGTGACCTCGCGGTGGTCAGGGAGGGTGTGTCACTCGGCGTCGTCCAGTACGTACTGAAGCCCTTCGCCTTCGCCACCCTGCGCGACCGGCTCACCCGCTACGCCGAGTTCCGCGCGGCGGCGGGCGAGGCGAGCGGCCAGGACGAGGTGGACCGCGCGCTCGGCGCGCTCCGCTCCCCCGAACCGGCCGCCCTGCCCAAGGGACTGAGCGCCCCGACGCTCTCCGCGGTGACCCGCACCCTGCGCTCCTCGCCCGCCGGTCTGACCGCCGCCGAGGCCGGCGCGGCGCTCGGCATCTCCCGGATCACGGCGCGCCGTTACCTGGAACACCTCGTCACGGAGGGACGCGCGGGCCGCAGCCCCCAGTACGGTCAGATCGGCCGCCCCGAGCTCCAGTACCGCTGGCTGAGTGCCCCGCGCTGAGCGTTTTGGGGTAGGACGTTCCTACGACATGTGCCGTTGTTCGAACACACGGTAGTCGCGGCGGGTGATCCACCTCTACGGTGTGCCCGTGCAGTCACCCACTTCCTCGCCGCCCTTCGACGCCCAAGCCGCCCGCCGACTGCGCGAGGCGCTGGGCTGGGCGACCGGCCACGTCGCGTACGGCCTGCAGGCCCAGTACGGCCTCCATGACACCTCCGCCGACACCGTGGCCGCGTGGGAACGCGGCCTCGCCGTCCCCACGTCACGCGAACTCACCGCGCTCGCCGGTGTGTTGTGGTGTTCGGTCGGCGAGCTGCTGGCGTCGGCGTCCACGCTGAAGGAGCACCGGCTGTCCCGGGGCCTCCCGGCGGAGGACCTGGCGCGCCAGGTCGGCCTCGACACGACGTCGTACGTACGCATGGAGGAGTCCGGCCGCTGGCGCGGCAACGAACGCCAGACCGTGGCCCTGGCGGCGGCGCTGTCCCTGACCCCGCGCGAGCTGCTGACGGCGACGGGCCGGGACGAGGAACTGGCGACGGCGCTGCGCTCGGCGGCGACGACGCGGTGGCAGGGGTACGTCCGCCCGGTGACGAAGCTGCTGCCGATGCCACGCGAGGCGGTGGAGGCGGCGCTGGAGCGCCTGCACGCGGACTACCAGTCGCGGATGGTCCCGACGCTGGGGTGGGGCGGCTCGGCGAACGCGGGCGAGGAGGGGGAGGCGTTCTTGACGTCGATACTGGCGCGCTTCTGGGAACGGGTCTGACCGTCCGGGTTGCGGGTTTTGGTTGCGGTGGTTGCCGGGTGTCGTTCCGGGGTCGTGTCCTGCGCTGCATGATTTACGGCGCGTACTCCCGAGACGCGGAGCCACCGCCGAGATGCGCCACAAATCACGCTCTACGCTCCGGACACCACCCCTGCACGACCCCCTTCAGCCCCCAGCCCACGGCCCACGGGACGGCTACCCGGACCCGCTGCCCGCAGGGCACCGCTCACCCGCGCTGACGCGGGCGGGTGTGGGCGACCGCCGGACGGGAGGGGGCCGGGGCCGGAGGAGGGGGGTGTCCGGACGTAAAGCGAAGGAGCTCATGCGACAAGCAGTCCGGACACCCCCCTCCGCAGGACCCGGACACCGGCACCAGACGACGACAACCGCAACCCAGACCCGCACACCGCAAGGACGGCAAGAGGCCTAGAAGACCGACTCCGCCTCGTACATCCTGTTCTCCGGCACCGTCTTCAGCTGGGTCACGGCCTCCGCCAGCGGCACCATCTGGATCGTCGTCCCCCGCAGCGCCGCCATCCGGCCGAACTCGCCCCGGTGCACCGCCTCCACCGCGTGCCAGCCGAAGCGCGTCGCCAGGACGCGGTCGTACGCCGTCGGCGTGCCGCCTCGCTGGACGTGGCCCAGGATGACCGGGCGGGCCTCCTTGCCCATGCGGTGTTCCAGCTCCGCCGCCAGGCGGTTGCCGATGCCCACGAAGCGCTCGTGGCCGAACTGGTCGATCTCGCCCTTGCCGTACTCCATCGAGCCCGTCGCCGGATGCGCGCCCTCGGCCACGCAGATCACCGCGAACTTCTTGCCGCGCTGGAAGCGCTCCTCGACCATCTTGACCAGGCTGTCCACCTCGAAGGGCCGCTCCGGCAGGCAGATGCCGTGCGCGCCGCCCGCCATGCCGGACTCCAGGGCGATCCAGCCGGCGTGCCGGCCCATGACCTCGACGACCATCACGCGCTGGTGCGACTCCGCCGTCGTCTTCAGGCGGTCGATGGCTTCCGTCGCGACCATGACGGCCGTGTCGAAGCCGAACGTGCGGTCGGTGGAGTAGATGTCGTTGTCGATCGTCTTCGGTACGCCCACGACGGGCATGCCCGCGTCGGACAGCAGGCGCGCCGCCGTCAGCGTGCCCTCGCCGCCGATGGGGATGAGCGCGTCGATGCCGTAGCGCCGGGCCAGCTCCGCGCAGTTCTCGGCGGCTTCGCGCAGCCGGCCGCGCTCCAGGCGGGCCGAGCCGAGGATGGTGCCGCCACGGGCGAGGATGCCGCTGACGTCGTCGAGGTCCAGCGGCCGGTAGTGGCCGTCGAGCAGGCCCTTGAAGCCGTCCTCGAAGCCGATGACCTCGTCTCCGTGCCCGGTCATCGCCCGGTGCACGATCGACCGGATCACTGCGTTCAGGCCAGGGCAGTCGCCGCCTGCGGTGAGAATTCCGATACGCATCGTGCTGTATCTCCTGCGCGCTAGTGCTGTGCTTTTCTGGGAACGAGCCAGCTTTGATCCTCCCACGCGGGATCGTGAGTATGCGCATCCGCCCTTACCAGGGTTTGCGCGTGACCGCTATATACACTTGTGGAGGCATTGTCAAGGGAGGCGGACGGCCGTGCCGCCCCGGGCCGACACACGAACCGAACGACACGAACACCGAACGAGGAGAGCACCGCGTGACGCGCAGCGTGTACGTGACCGGGATCGACCGCGGAGACGGCCGGCAGGTCGTCGAGCTGGGGGTGATGGAGCTGCTGACCCGGCAGGTGGACCGGGTCGGGGTGTTCCGGCCGCTGGTGCACGACGGTCCGGACCGGATGTTCGACCTGCTGCGCACCCGCTACCGGCTGGCGCAGGATCCGTCGACCGTCTTCGGCCTCGACTACGGCGCCGCCTCCGCGCTGCAGGCCGAGCGCGGTACGGACGAGCTGGTGTCCCGGCTGGTGGAGGGGTTCCACCGGGTCGCGCGCGAGTACGACGTCGTGCTGGTGCTGGGGTCGGACTTCGCCGGCACCCAGCTGCCCGACGAGCTGGCGCTCAACGCCCGGCTCGCCAACGAGTTCGGCGCCTCGGTGATCGCGGTGGTGGGCGGCAAGGACCAGAGCGCCGAGTCGGTACGGGCCGAGGCGCGCAACGCGCACCGCGCGTACGAGGTGCTGGGCTGCGACGTGCTGACGATAATGGTCAACCGCGTCGCGGCCGACGACCGGGAGGCCATCGCGGCGGGGCTGGAAACGCAGCTGCCGGTGCCCAGTTACGTCCTGCCGGACGATCCGGCGCTGGCGGCGCCGACCGTGGCGCAGATCACCCGGGCACTGGGCGGAACGGTCCTGCTGGGTGACGAGTCGGGGCTCGCCAGGGACGCGCTGGGGTTCGTGTTCGGCGGGGCGATGCTGCCGAACTTCCTCGGGGCGCTGACCCCGGGCTGTCTGGTGGTCACGCCGGGCGACCGCGCGGACATCGTGGTCGGCGCGCTGGCCGCGCACTCGGCGGGGACGCCGCCCATCGCCGGGCTGCTGCTGACCCTGGACGAGCGGCCGGACGACGCGGTGCTGACGCTGGCCGCGCGGCTCGCGCCCGGTACGCCCGTGGTGTCGGTGGCCGGCGGGTCTTTCGCGACGGCGGCCGAACTGTTCACCTTCGAGGGGAAGTTGAGCGCCGCCACGCCGCGTAAGGCGGAGACGGCGCTGGGGCTGTTCGAGCGGCACGTGGACACCGCTGATCTGCTGGCGCGGATGTCGGTCGCCCGCAGCGGCCATGTCACGCCGATGATGTTCGAGCGCGATCTGCTGGACCAGGCGCGCGCGTCGCGGCGCCGGATCGTGCTGCCCGAGGGCGCCGAGGAGCGGGTGCTGCGGGCGGTGGACGTGCTGCTGCGGCGGGACGTGTGTGATCTGACGCTGCTGGGTGACGTGGACACCATCCGGAAGAAGGCCGCCGATCTCGGTATCGACCTGGGCGCGGCGCAGTTGATCGACCCGGCCAGGTCGGAGCTGCGCAAGGAGTTCGCGGCGCGGTACGCGAAGCTGCGGGCGCACCGGGGGGTGACGGTGGAGCTGGCGTACGACGTGGTCGCCGATGTGAACTACTTCGGCACGCTGATGGTGCGCGAGGGCCTGGCCGACGGCATGGTGTCGGGCTCGGTGCACTCGACGGCGGCGACGATCCGGCCGGCCTTCGAGATCATCCGGACGAAGGAGGGCGCCTCCATAGTCTCCTCGGTGTTCTTCATGTGCCTCGCCGACCGGGTGCTGGTGTACGGCGACTGCGCGGTCAACCCGGACCCGAACGCGGAGCAGTTGGCCGACATCGCGGTGCAGGCGGCGGCGACGGCCGCGCGGTTCGGGGTCGAGCCGAGGATCGCGATGCTGTCGTACTCGACGGGTACGTCGGGTACGGGCGCCGACGTAGACAAGGTGCGGGAGGCGACGGCGCTGGTGCGCGCGGCCCGGCCGGATCTGCGGATCGAGGGCCCGATCCAGTACGACGCGGCCGTGGAGCCTTCGGTCGCCGCGACGAAGCTGCCCGACTCGGAGGTGGCGGGGCAGGCGACGGTGCTGATCTTCCCGGACCTGAACACCGGCAACAACACGTACAAGGCCGTGCAGCGTTCGGCGGGCGCCGTGGCCGTGGGCCCGGTGCTCCAGGGGCTGCGCAAGCCGGTCAACGACCTGTCACGCGGCGCCACGGTGCAGGACATCGTCAACACGGTCGCCATTTCGGCGATCCAGGCGCAGGACGAGACAGAATGACCGCCCATGCCCCGTCGGAAGGCACCCAGGCTGTGACCGCCACCCGTGTTCTCGTGCTCAACTCCGGTTCCTCGTCGGTCAAGTACCAGCTGCTCGACATGCGGGACAGCTCCCGGCTCGCGACGGGGCTCGTCGAGCGCATCGGGGAGCGCGCCTCGCGTCTGGTGCACACGCCGGCGCACGGCGAGCGCCGGGAGCGTACGGAACAGGTCGCCGATCACGCGGCCGCGCTGAAGGCCGTCGCCGAGGAGCTGCGGCAGGACGGTCTGGGCATCGAGTCGCCCGAGCTGGTGGCGTTCGGCCACCGGGTGGTGCACGGCGGGCCGAAGTTCACCGAGCCGACCGTGGTGGACGACGACGTGCTGGCGGAAATCGAGCGGCTGGTGCCGCTGGCGCCGCTGCACAGCCCGGCCAACATCACCGGCATCAGGACGGCCCGCGCGCTGCGCCCCGACCTGCCGCAGGTCGCCGTGTTCGACACGGCCTTCCACGCGACGATGCCGGAGTCCGCGTACCGGTACGCGGTGGACGTGCGGACGGCCGACGCGTACGACGTCCGCAGGTACGGCTTCCACGGCACCTCGCACGCGTACGTCTCGCGCCGGGCGGCCGAGCTGCTCGGCAAGGACCCGTCCGAGGTGAATGTCATCGTGCTGCATCTGGGCAACGGCGCCTCGGCCTCCGCGGTGGCCGGCGGCCGGTGCGTGGACACGTCGATGGGGCTGACCCCGCTGGAGGGCCTGGTGATGGGAACGCGTTCCGGCGACATCGACCCGGCCGTGATCTTCCATCTGGCGCGGGTCGGCGGGATGTCGGTTGACGAGATCGATGAACTTCTGAACAAGAGAAGTGGACTGACCGGCCTCTGCGGGGACAACGACATGCGCGAGATCCGCCGCAGGATCGACGCGGGTGACGCGGCGGCGCGGCTCGCCTTCGACATCTACATCCACCGGCTGAAGAAGTACATCGGCGCTTATACGGCGGTCCTGGGGCGGGTGGACGCCGTCGTGTTCACCGCGGGCGTCGGGGAGAACGCGGCGGAGGTGCGGGAGGCCGCCGTCGCTGGTCTGGACACCCTGGGCATCGCGGTGGACGCCGGGCGCAATACCGTACGTTCCGACGTGCCCCGGCTCGTCTCGCCGGACGGTTCCAGGGTGGCGGTGGCCGTGGTGCCGACGGACGAGGAACTGGAGATCGCACGGCAGACCTTCGCACTGGTCGGCGAGGATCGAACAGTCGACGCCTGAGCGCCCTCCCGCCCATTTGTATCTTCCACCAGTCGGAATATTCCGCGCCGAAACAAACCGATAGGATCCGCCTCATGCGCCGTTCCAAAATCGTCTGCACACTGGGCCCAGCCGTCGACTCCTACGAGCAGCTGAAGTCGCTCATCGAGGCCGGCATGAATGTGGCCCGCCTGAACATGAGTCACGGGAGCCACCCGGAGCACGAGGAGCGGTACCACCGCGTCCGGAAGGCGGCGGCCGACACCGGCCGCGCCGTCGGTGTGATGGTGGACCTCCAGGGCCCCAAGATCCGCCTGGAGACCTTCGCCGAGGGACCCGTCGAGCTGGTACGCGGTGACGAGTTCACCATCACCACCGAGGACGTCCCCGGTGACAAGGCAATCTGCGGCACCACCTACAAGGGGCTGCCGGGCGACGTCACCAAGGGCGACCCGATCCTGATCAACGACGGCAACGTGGAGCTGCGGGTCGTCGCCGTCGAGGGTCCGCAGGTCAAGACCATCGTCATCGAGGGCGGTGTCATCTCCGACCACAAGGGCATCAACCTGCCCGGCACGGCCGTCAACGTCCCCGCGCTGTCCGAGAAGGACGTCGAGGACCTGCGGTTCGGGCTGCGGATGGGCTGCGACATGGTCGCGCTGTCCTTCGTCAGGGACGCCCACGACATCAACGACGTGCACAAGGTGATGGACGAGGAGGGCCGCCGGGTCCCCGTCATCGCCAAGGTCGAGAAGCCGCAGGCCGTCGCCAACATGGAGGGTGTCGTCGCGGCTTTCGACATCATCATGGTGGCCCGTGGTGACCTGGCCGTCGAGTATCCGCTCGAAAAGGTCCCGATGGTGCAGAAGCGCCTCATCGAGCTGTGCCGCCGCAACGCCAAGCCGGTGATCGTGGCGACCCAGATGATGGAGTCGATGATCACCAACTCGCGGCCCACCCGCGCCGAGGCGTCCGACGTCGCCAACGCGATCCTGGACGGTGCCGACGCGGTCATGCTGTCCGCCGAGTCCTCGGTCGGCGCATACCCGATCGAGACGGTCAAGACGATGTCGAAGATCGTCGTCGCCGCCGAGGAGGAGCTGCTCTCCAAGGGGCTCCAGCCGCTGGTGCCCGGCAAGAAGCCGCGTACCCAGGGCGGTTCGGTGGCCCGCGCGGCGTGCGAGATCGCCGACTTCCTGGACGGCAAGGCGCTGGTCGCCTTCACCCAGTCCGGCGACACGGCCCGCAGGCTGTCCCGCTACCGCGCCTGTCAGCCGATCCTGGCCTTCACCACGGACGAGTCGACCCGTAACCAGCTCGCGCTGAGCTGGGGCGTCGAGTCGTTCATCGTGCCGTGGGTGAAGAGCACCGACGAGATGGTCGACCTGGTCGAGGTCGAGATGCTCAAGCTCAAGCGCTACAACGAGGGCGACACGTTCGTCATCACGGCGGGCTCGCCCCCCGGCGTCCCCGGCACCACGAACATGGTCCGGGTGCACCACCTGGGCGGCACGGGCCGCGACTGACCCGGCGCCGTACGGCGAGTGGCCCGCACCCTGGCTTCAGGGTGCGGGCCACTGCCGTCACCACGGCTCCCGCGGGGGTCCGTCGTCGACTGCCGGCGAGCGGTCAGTCGATGTAGTTGTGCAGCCCGGGGATGGTGAGCGTGCCGCCGAACTGGCCGGCCTGGGTCACCGTCGCGTTGGTGAAGATGGCGGTCGGCACCTGGATCGGCGGCGGGAAGGACGGGCTGAACGTGATCGGGATCAGTCCGAACAGGTTGCCCGACAGCTTCTCGGTGTACAGCGTGACCTTGCCGCCGCGGATGGTGGACGTGGAGCCCGGAGCCGCCTTCACATGGCCCGTCTTGCCGTTCGGGTAGACGACGGACTGGTCCAGGTCCCCGATGTCGATGCTGTCGGCCGTGAACTTCATGACCTTCTTCAGCCGCTGGTCGTACGTCCTGACCTCTTTGATGCCCTCGTACTTCAGCCCGGTCAGCTTGAGGTTGCTGCTGCGCAGCGTCCAGGGGTCGTTGGGCAGCAGCGGGATGCCCTCCTCCTGGGTGGCGTCGGCGAGCGCCTTCGGGTCGGCCGTCGGGCAGGGGAAGCGCTCCTTGCCGTCCGCGCCCTTGGGGATGTCGTCGTCCTTGCCGGGGGTGGTGCCCTTGACGTCGTCGCCCAGGTCCTCGACCTCGGCGCCTGCCTTGCCCGCCGCGTCCCTGATCGCCTTCTCCGTACCGCCCACGGTGTCCCCGACGGCGTCGCCGGCCTTGCCGACCGTGTCGCCCACCGGGTTGTCCGGCTTCGGTTTCGACGGGGCGCTGGTGGAGGGGTCCGGCTTCGGGGTGGCCGAAGCGCTCGGCTCGGGGTCGTCCGACGCCTTGGAGCCGCCGCCCAGCAGGCCGCCGATCAGCCCGCCGAGTCCGAGCGGGTCCAGGTCGACCTTGCTCTTGTCCGTGTCCTCGTCGGCCGAAGGGGCCTTCTCCGCCGGGGTCTTGTCCGCCGACGCCTTGTCCTCGTCGGACCCGGAGTCCGAGGCGGACGCGCTGGACGACGGCTTCGGCTCGCTGCCCTCGTCGTCGTCCCCGCCGTTCGCCGAACCGCTCGCCGACGGCGTGGGGCCGGGCGACGCGGAGTCGCCTGGCTTCTGCCCGTCCGAGGCGGAGGGCGAAGGCGAGGAGGAAGCGGATTCGCTCGGCTCGTCGGAACGGGTCACACACGGGCCCGGCGCGTACGGGATGTCCTTGTTGGAGTCCGCCAGCGCGAGCCTCGGGGTCAGCCCCATGCCCACGAAGACCGCCGTGGGCACGGCGGCGAGCGCCATGGCCTTGCCCGCGGGTATCTGGAGCTTGGTCAGGAGGGACTTCCTGGGGGCCGCGTGGCGCGGCCCTCCTCTGACCCGGAGACCGTCCGCCCCGGCCGTGACCGGCTGCGCTTCGTCACCCCGCACTGTTCCTCCCACCGTAGGCATGGGCTGTCGTATCCGGCACGTTCGGGTTCTCCCCGTCACGCGGACCGGGACCGTACGAGGCGGGGAAGTAGGGATCGGCGGCGCTGTCGCCCGGGGCCGCGCCGTCGGGCCCCGCACCGCCCGGGAGTCCGCCTCCGGGCTCGGGCGCCTGCTGGGGGATGTCGGGCCGTACGGTCGGCTCGGCAGGCTGCGGCGGCGCCCAGGCGATCGACAGGGCTCCGCCGATCAGCGCGCAGAGGAAGCCGATGACGAAGCCGCCGATGTTGGAGATCGGTATCGAGACCAGGCCCAGCAGGATCGTGGCGATGCCGGCGAACACCCGCACGATGCTGTGGAACCACATCGTCAGCCCCAGTGTCACCAGCAGCACACCGATGATCAGCGAGCCGGCGCCCGCGGTGGTGGCCATGGCCAGCGTCAGATTACCGAGGTGCAGATGTGCGTACGGGAAGTAGGCGATGGGCAGACCGCTGAACAGGGTGAACAGGCCGGCCCAGAACGGCCGGGTGCCCCGCCAGGCGCGGAAACGCAGCCGCCAGTACGTGAATCCGCCGCTGCGGTGCGAAGACTCGGCGCTCATGGAAAACAGCTCCCTGGAACCGGCGTTGCCGTGAGAAGAAGAAGGGGGACGGCGGGCAAGGGAGGTGGAGACTTCCCCCACCCGCCGGACGGGGTGCTAGTACCGCGACCGGCAATGTCTGCCCGACAGGGCAAGGCTTGCCGGGAGGGGCACTAGTAGCACTCCTTGGTGCCCTTGAACAGCTTCATGCTCAGACCGCTGAGCTTGAAGGTGCCGGCTGTGGTCGCCCACGCCGTCTGCTTCACATCGGTCAGCACGGCCCGCTCGGCCTGCTGTGCGAAGCCGTAGGGGTTGGTCTTCCCCTTGTCACCGGGTGCGATACCGGCGCCCTTGGTCTCACCGGCCGCCACACCGATGTCGATGTTCGTGAACGTCGCGTTCGCGTTCAGATCGGCGACATCGATGTACAGGTTCTTGGCGCTGACCGGAGTCGCACCGCCGCCGGCCTTGAGCTGCAGGCTGATGCTGCCGAAGATCGGCACATCCGGTGTGACCACCGACTGGCACATGTTGGTGATCTTCGCGGACGTGAACCCCGAGACGGCGACCGGGTTGGCGCTCTTGTTGCCCTTGAGGTCCGTGCCCGTGTCGATGCTGCCGTACTGGGTGAACCCCCGGCCGTCCAGCTTGTCGGCGCTGACCTTGAAGCTCTGGCCCGACACACTGAACGAAGCGGCGAGCGCCCCCTGTGCCAGCGCGACACCGATCGCGGCCGTCGCGGCCACGCTCGGCACCATGACGACGGCGAACCGCTTCCATCTGGTCCCACCACGTACTAGGGACTCCATCAATGTCCTCCTTCTCGGACGTACATCTCCGGACCGGGCCGGAGCCCGTCCTGGGATGGGAGAAGTGCTACGTCCTCGGGAAGGAGAGCGCCTGTTCCGTAGAGGCGCGAACCGCGTCCGAAGAACCGGCGATCACCCCCGAGCGACAACCACTGGCCACGCCTTCGCGCAACCTCTGGACAGGCCCTGCCGGTGAGCAGGAACCCCCCTGTCCGGGCCGGGGGTGCTGGGCACCCGCCGGTCCACCCGGTGGGGACCCAAGGCCGACGGGCGCGGCTGGTGACCGTGCCGGTGCGGTATTGGACCGAGCGTCGCCGATCGTGGTGCATTCCAGCTCATGACACAAGGGGGTTCGTTACTGGCTAGTAACGCCCCGATAACCGGCCGACGACCGCGTGCCATCAACTCGGCACAGAGGGTGCAATCGACCCGTCGCGATGATGGTGCGATTGCCGCACAAATCAGGACAGAGGAAGGGGGGCGCTTTACTGCGAGTAACAGCGGCCGTACTTGCCAAGTTTTGGCAAAATACGGCCGCCGGTGTCGTCGTGTCGCCAAATCACCGTCGGAGAAGGAGGGCCGCCGACGGACTCGCGGTCAGAACAGCACGCGGGCCAGCGACTGCCGCGCCGCGGTCACGAGCGGGTTGTCACCGACGATCTCGAAGAGTTCGAGCAGCCGTACGCGCGCCGCGTTCCTGTCGTCGCCCGTCGTGCGGCGGACGGTCTCGATCAGCCTGCTGAAGGCGTCCTCGACATGGCCGCCGTACAGGTCGAGATCGGCGGCCGCGAGCTGCGCCTCGACGTCGTCGGGCGCCTCCGCCGCGTCCTTGCGCACCTGCTGCGGGTCCAGGCTGTGCACCCGGCCGAGCAGTTCGGCCTGGCCGAGGCCGAGCTTGGCCTCGGTGTTGCCGGGGTCGTCGGACAGGACGTTGCGGTACGCCTGCGCGGCGCCGCTGAAGTCGTCGGCGTCCAGGGCCTGGGCCGCGGCCTCCAGCAGGGCGTCGTAGGGCCCCACGGGGGCAGCAGGGGCCTCCGTCTCGCCCTGTTCGGCGCCGGCCTCGGTGTCGACGGCGATGCCGGTGAGCCCGAACCGCTCCTCACCCACCTGGATCAGCTGGTCCAGCGTCTGCCGGATCTGGGTCTCGGGGGCCGCGCCCTGGAAGAGGGGCAGCGCCTGGCCCGCCACCACGGCGAAGACCGCGGGGATGCCCTGGATCCCGAACTGCTGCATCAGCATCTGGTTGGCGTCGACGTCGATCTTGGCAAGGACGAACCGGCCGCTGTACTCGATCGCCAGGCGCTCCAGCACCGGGCTCAGCTGCTTGCACGGCTCGCACCACTCGGCCCAGAAGTCGATGACGACCGGTACCTCGGCGGAGCGCTGGAGGACGTCGCGCTCGAAGCCGGCCTCGTCGACGTCGATCACCAGGCTGGAAGGGGGTACGGCGGCGGCGCCGCCGTCGCGGGCCGCCTCGGCGCGGGCCTGCTCGGCCTTCGCCTTGGCCTCGTTGGCCGCCTTCACCGCGGCGAGGTCGACGACGCCGCTCATGGACATGTTCCTAGGCTGCATGAGTACATCCTCCCCCCTCCGCGCGTACTTCAGAAAAGCGTTCAGAAAACCGTTCTGCGGCGCCGGGTCCCCACCCGGCGCCAGTGGTTGTCGCGGAGAGCCGGTGAGGGCTTTCGCTACGGGTCGTAGCGTAACTGCGCGCGGCGGGGAGCGGGCGGGAAATGGCCGTGAACTGGCTCACAGCGCATTGCCTACCGGCCGGTATGGTCACCGTCATGTCGAGTACGGGACGTACGACAGGCCGCCCCCGCAGCGCCGAGACGGACGCCGCGATCCTCGCGGCGACCAGGCAGGCGCTGGTGGATCTTGGCTGGTCGAAGGTGACGATGGGCGACGTGGCGGCCAGGGCCGGGGTCGCCAAGACGACGCTCTACCGGCGCTGGCCCGGCAAGAACGAGCTGGTCGTGGACGCGGTCGCGGTCCTCTTCGACGAGCTGGAGGTGCCGGACCTGGGCAGCCTGACGGCCGACGTGCAGGGGGTCGTGCTCCAGTTCGGCGCGCTGCTGGAGCGGCCCGAGACCAGGACGGCGCTGATGGCCGTGGTCGCCGAGTCGACCCGCGACCCGGCGCTGCGGGCCCGGATCCGCGCGATGATCGTCGATCCGCAGAAGCGCCTCGTGCACGAGGGGCGGGAGCGCGCGCGGCGCCGTGGCGAACTGCCGGCCGCGGACGATCCCGAGACGGCCGCCCGCGACACGGACCTGATCTTCGACGTGGTGGCGGGGGCGGTGGTGCACCGGGCGCTGGTGAGCGCGGAGCCGGTCGACGCCGAGTGGGCCCGCCGGTTCACGGAGCTGCTCGTGTCGGGGATCACCGGCGCGGGGAGCGCGGACACGCTCCCCGGGACAGCGCCCTGAACTGAAGGTGCGTCACTTCGCCAGTCTGGCCAGCAGCGAGGACGCCGCGGTGATGCCGGCCGCCGCCGCCAGCGCCAACACCCCGTAGTCGAGCAGCAGATGGGACGAGGTGCCGAGCAACAGGCCTCTCAGTGCGTCGACCTGATAGCTCAGCGGGTTGATCTTGCTGAGCACCTGGAGCCAGCCCGGCATGATCGCCACCGGGTACAGCGCGTTCGACGCGAAGAACAGCGGCATGGTGATGGCCTGTCCGATCCCCATCAGCCGGTCGCGGGTCAGCACGATCCCCGCGATGGTCATCGAGAGGCAGGAGAAGAAGGCCGAGCCGAGGATCACCGCGACGGCGACGCCCAGCAGTCTGAGCGGGTTCCCGGTGAGCCCCACACCGAGCAGCGCGGCGATGACGATCACCACGACGGCCTGGATCAGGGCCTTCACCCCGGCGGCGAACGCCTTGCCGGTGATCAGCGCCGACCTCGGGGTCGGGGTGACCAGCAGTTTGGTGAGGATCCCGGCGTCTCTCTCCCAGATGATCATGATGCCGTAGAAGATCGCGATGAACATCGCCGACTGGGCGATGATGCCGGGCGCGAGATAGTCGATGTACGGGATGCCGCCGGTCGGGATCGCCTTGATCCGGGTGAAGGTCTCACCGAAGATCAGCAGCCACAGCGCGGGCTGCACGGCGCGGGTGTACAGCTCCGTACGGTCGTGCCGCAGCTTCTGCAGCTCGACCACGCACATCGCGCCGATCCTGGCGGCCAGCACCCGCCAGCCCGTGCGGGCGCGCGGCGGGGAGAGCAGCAGATCCAGTTCGAGGGGGTGCGACGCGTCAGCCGACGCGGGTCGCTGTTCGGCGGGTGCTTCGGACACTGCGGAAATCGCCTCCCTGTTCGTCGAGGCCACGCCCGGCGACGTCCCGGAAGACGTCCTCCAGCGTCGGCGCGGCGTTCTTCTCGCCCGCGGCCCGCTGCCGCTCGCGCAGCTCGGACCGCAGCTCCTCGGGGGTGCCGAGCGCGTGGATCCGGCCACGGTGCATCAGGGCGAGCCGGTCGCAGTACTGATCGGCCTCGTCCATGTAGTGCGTGGTGACCAGGACGGTCATGCCGGTGGCCTTGCGCACGGCGTTGATGTGCTCCCACACGCTGGTGCGGGCGATCGGGTCGAGGCCGATGGTCGGCTCGTCCAGCATCAGCAGCCGGGGGGCGCTGACCAGCGCCTGGGCGAGTTCGAGCCGGCGGATCATGCCGCCGGAGTACGTCTTGGCGAGCCGGTCGGCGGCGTCGCCGAGATCGACGGCGGCGAGCGCCTGCGCGACGCGCGCCTTGCGTTCGCGGTGGCTGACGTCGAAGACACGGGCGAACAGCGAGACGTTCTCCCGGCCGGTGAGCGCGGCGTCGGCGGAGAGCTGCTGCGGTACGTAGCCGAGCAGCCGGCGCACCGCCATCTTCTCCTTGGCCGCGTCGTGCCCGAAGACCAGGACGCGGCCCTCGGGGACCGGCAGCAGCGTGGTGATGCAGCGGATCGCCGTGGTCTTTCCCGCGCCGTTGGGTCCGAGCAGCCCGAACACCTCGCCCGAACCGACGGTCAGTTCGAGGCCGTCGACCGCCTTCGTCTCGTCGAAGGTGTATTCGAGGTTGTTGAGCGTGACCGCGTCGGGTCCCGTCGGTTCGGTCATGTCCCCTCCACTTCCTCATGCAGGTTCTCGGCGAGCCTGCGCAGCGCCGGGAGGGCGGCGGCCAGGGCCGCCCGGTCCTCCTCGGTGAGCCGGGCCAGCTGGTCACGTACGAGCGCGCCACGGGCCGCCTCCCAGTCCCGCAGCCGGGTGACGGCGGCGGGGGTGGGCAGCAGCCGGGCGGAGCGCCGGTCGGCCGGATCGGTCTCGCGGACCAGATAGCCGGCCGTGGTCAGCTGGTTGACCAGGGTGGAGACCGAGTTGCCCGCGAGATACAGCTCCTTGGCCGCGTCCGAGACCCGGATCCCGGGCCGGGCGGCGACCAGTCGCAGCAGCGCGATGCCGCGCACGGGCGGTGCGGGCGTCGGCAGACCCGCGCGCAGCTTGCGCCGGATCATCCGCTGGATGCCCGCCAGCACGCCGGCGAGCGCGTCGGGGAACTCCTCTGTGGCCATGCCGTCGATTTTACCTCTCATACAGAGCTATTGGCGAGACCACCGACCCGGTGGGACAGGCGTACGAAAAAGCCGGCCGCCCCCCGGAGGGTGCGGCCGGCTCTGCAAACGAAAGGGCTAGAAGCCGGGCGGCTCGGTGTACGTGCCCCACTCGTCGCGCAGCACGCCGCAGATCTCGCCGAGCGTCGCCTCGGCGCGGACCGCCGCCAGCATCGGGGCGATCATGTTGGAGCCGTCGCGCGCCGCGGCGAGCATGGCGTCCAGCGTCTTGCGCACCTCGGCGTCGTCGCGGGCCGCCTTGCGGTCGGCGAGCGTCCGTACCTGGTCGCGCTCCACCTCGTGACTGACCCGCAGGATCTCCAGATCGCCGGTGACCGAGCCGTGGTGCACGTTGACGCCGACGACCCGCTTGTCACCCTTCTCCAGCGAGCGCTGGTACTGGAAGGCGGACTCGGCGATCTCGCCGGTGAACCAGCCGTCCTCGATACCCCGCAGGATGCCGGAGGTCATCGGGCCGATCGGGTGCTGTCCGTCGGGACGCGCCCGCACCCCGCGCTCCTTGATCTGCTCGAAGATCTTCTCGGCGTCGGCCTCGATCCGGTCGGTGAGCTGCTCCACGTACCAGGAACCGCCCAGCGGGTCGGCCACGTTGGCGACGCCGGTCTCCTCCATCAGCACCTGCTGGGTGCGCAGCGCGATCTCGGCGGCCTGCTCGCTGGGCAGCGCCAGGGTCTCGTCCAGGGCGTTGGTGTGCAGCGAGTTGGTGCCGCCCAGCACGGCCGACAGCGCCTCGACAGCGGTCCGTACGACGTTGTTGTACGGCTGCTGGGCGGTCAGCGAGACGCCGGCCGTCTGGGTGTGGAAACGCAGCCACTGCGCCTTGTCGGTCTTCGCGCCGTAGACCTCCTTCATCCAGCGGGCCCAGATCCTGCGGGCCGCGCGGAACTTGGCGATCTCCTCGAAGAAGTCGAGGTGCGCGTCGAAGAAGAAGGAGAGGCCGGGCGCGAAGACGTCCACGTCCATGCCCCGGCTGAGGCCGAGCTCCACGTACCCGAACCCGTCGGCGAGGGTGTACGCCAGCTCCTGCGCGGCCGTCGAGCCGGCCTCACGGATGTGGTAGCCGGAGACCGACAGGGGCTTGTAGGCGGGAATCTCGGCGGCGCAGTGCTCCATCAGGTCGCCGATCAGGCGCAGATGGGGCTCGGGCTGGAACAGCCACTCCTTCTGCGCGATGTACTCCTTGAAGATGTCCGTCTGGAGGGTGCCGTTGAGTACGGCGGGGTCGATGCCCTGCCGTTCGGCGGCGACCAGATACATGCAGAAGACCGGCACGGCCGGGCCGCTGATGGTCATCGACGTGGTGACGTCGCCGAGCGGCAGGTCACCGAAGAGGACTTCCATGTCGGCGGCCGAGTCGATGGCGACGCCGCAGTGGCCGACCTCGCCGAGCGCGCGGGGGTCGTCGGAGTCGCGGCCCATGAGGGTGGGCATGTCGAAGGCGACGGAGAGCCCGCCGCCGCCGTTGGCCAGGATGGTCTTGTAGCGCTCGTTCGTCTGCCGGGCGTTGCCGAACCCCGCGAACTGGCGGATGGTCCAGGTCCTGCCCCGGTAGCCGGTGGGGTGGAGGCCCCGGGTGAAGGGGTACTCGCCGGGCCAGCCGATCCGGTCGAAGCCCTCGTAGGTGTCTCCGGGCCGTGGCCCGTAGACCGGCTCCACCGGATCACCGGAGAGCGTGCTGAAGTCGGCGTCACGCTTGCGGGCCTTGTCGTAGCGGGCCTGCCAGCGGCGGCGGCCCTCCTCGACGGCGTCAGTGCCCGCGCTGTCGGTGCCCGCGCCGTCAGCGCTCGTGCCGTCCTTGCCCTGCGTGCTGTGCCTACCGTCCATGGATACAAATTTACTAGGACGTCCGAGTAAATGTCGACGCCTCACCGCCGCGAGCCGTACTCGCGGCGGTCGCGGTCAGACCTTGACGGCTTCCGGGGCGGTGCCGACGATCAGCGGCTCCAGCTCGCGGGAGATCCGGCGCTCCACGAAGAAGGCGGCGGTCGGGACGGTACCGGCCAGCAGCACCCAGAGCTGCTTGGCGACCGGCCAGTGGGCCTTGGAGCCGAGGTTGAAGGCGACGCCGAGGTAGACGATGTAGAGCCAGCCGTGCGCGATACCGACGATCTCGACGAAACCGTCGGCCCCGTCGATGTCGAGCAGGTACTTGGCGATGACTCCGAGAGTCAGCAGGACCAGCAGCACGCCCGTGACGTACGCCATGACCCGATAGCGGGTCAGCACGCTTCGTTTCATGGGGACGAGCGTAACCGCACGTTCCGGGCGATCTTCGCGCGGGTCGGCCGCTCGCGGCCCGGTCCTGCGGGACGGTGTCAGGCGTCGAAATCCTCGGCGGCGACCCGCAGCGGACGGAGCATCGCGAAGATCTCCGCGCACTCCTCGGCGTCGTACGCGCCGAGGCCGAAGTCCATCCCCATCAGATCCTTGGTGGCCGCCTCCACGACCTCCCGGCCCTTGTCCGTGATGGAGGCGAGGGTGCCGCGGCCGTCGTTGGGGTTGGGCCGCTTGTCGACGAGCCCGGACCGGACGAGCCGGTCCACGGTGTTGGTGACCGAGGTCGGATGGACCATCAGCCGCTCGCCTATCTTCGACATCGGCAGCTCGCCCGCCTTGGAGAAGGTGAGCAGCACCAGTGCCTCGTACCGGGCGAAGGTCAGCCCGTACGGCTTGACGACGGCGTCGACCTCGGCGAGCAGAATCTGCTGGGCGCGCATGATCGACGTGATCGCACCCATGGAGGGCACGGGCCCCCAGCGCTGCTGCCACAGTTCGTCGGCGCGTGCGATGGGATCGAAGGGGAGGCTCAGCGGCTTCGGCACGGCACCGACCCTACCCACAGGTCATATGCTGGTCAGCCTTGTCTCGCAGTTCGGTCCGATCACCCGGGCCGTACCGTCCGCTGGTGTCGATCCCGGAGCGAGATGCCCCTTATGTCACGATGAGCCGGTCCTGTCGTTACGGAGCCGTCGCCAAGGGGGCTGGATGTCCGGCCGCAGACCGCATAGCCGCCCGCTCGCCGCCACGCCGACGGCCGCCGCCCTCGCCGCGCTGCTCGCCGTCGGCGGCTGCTCGTCACCGTCCCCCGGCGAGGAGCCGGGCGCCCAGGCCGGGCTCTCGGTGGCCAACGGCGAGGCGGCGCCCACCGCCGACTCACCGTTCTGGGTCGACCCGGACAGCGACGCGGCCCGCGAGGTCGTCCTGCGGCGCAAACAGGGCCGTGCGGCCGAAGCGACGGCCCTGCGCAGGATCTCGGAGCGCCCCGTCGCCGACTGGCCGGCCGGTGACAACCCCGCGCCGGAGATCCAGCGGGCGGTCCGGGCCGCCGCGGAGCACCGGCGCACCGTGGTCCTCGTCGCGTACAACATCCCGCACCGCGACTGCGGCCTCTACTCGGCGGGCGGCGCGCCCGACGCCCAGGCGTACCGCGACTGGATCGGGGCCTTCGCCGGGGCCATCGGCGACGCGCCCGCCGTGGTAATCCTGGAGCCGGACGCGCTGCCGCACATCGCGGACGGCTGCACACCGCCGCAGGGCCAGGCCGAGCGGTACGAACTGCTGTCGCAGGCCGTCAGCCGGCTGAAGCGGCAGCCGAGGACCCGGGTCTATCTCGACGCGGGCAACCCGGCCTGGATCTCCGACCCGGCGCGGCTGACCGGACCGCTGCGGCGCGCGGGGATCAACGTGGCCGACGGGTTCTCGCTCAACGTGTCCAACTTCCAGAGCAACGACAGCGTCAAGCTGTTCGGCACGCAGCTGTCCGGCCTGCTCCGCGGCTCGCACTTCGTCATGGACACCAGCCGCAACGGTGCGGGGCCGCTGCCCGGCAACCGCGCGGAGGCCTGGTGCAACCCGCCGGGCCGGGCGCTCGGCACACCGCCGTCCACCAACACCGGCAACGAACTCCTCGACGCCTATCTGTGGATCAAGCGGCCCGGCGACTCGGACGGCCCCTGCCGGGGCGGCCCGGCCGCCGGCACCTGGTGGCCGGACTACGCCCTCGGCCTGGCCCGCCGCGCGAAGAGCTGACCGTCAGCCCTTCACCTGGATCCACTTCGCCACCGACGACACCCCGTCCGCGTCGGTGACGAACAGCATGTACCAGCCGGGCGGCACCAGCGTGCGGTCCTCGGGCACGTGGACCGTCACCGAGTCCTTCTGCCGGGTGAGGTCCAGCGCGATCGACCGCTGCTCCACGTCCGTGGTGTGCGTGACCGCGCTGGGCCGCATCAGCCGCGCCTTGACGATCGCGCCCGGGTTCGCCGTCGTGAAGCGGGCCCTGCCCCGCTGGTCGGGCTGACTGGGCCCCTCCCCCAGCACCGGGCGCCGCGCCGCCCTGCCGCCCTGGAGGCTCGGCGGGGTGTAGATCTCCACCCGCTGCTCGAACGTGCCGAGCTTGGTGTTGTCCGCGTCGTCGAAGAGCGGGTCCGAGCCGAACGTCACCACCCGGCCGTCGGGCAGCAGCAGCGCCTCGGAGTGGTAGTTGCGCCCCACGGTCGGATCGGCCGCGGGCCGGAACGCGTTGGTCTTCGCGTCGAAGAACTGCGCCTTGTGGATGTCGCTGGCGCTGCGCCCCCGGTAGTTGGACGAGCCGCCGGTGGTGAAGACCGAGTCGTCCGGCATCAGCACGCTGCTGAGGTAGCGGGTGCCCTGCGGCAGCCTCGGCCCTTCCTGGAACGCGGGGTTGTCCTTCTTCAGGTCCACGATGCCGGTCCTGGGCGTCGACTTGGACGACTCCCCGACCCCGCCGCCGCCCAGCACCATCACCTTCTGGTCCTGCACCGGCGGCAGCAGCACCGACGCCGACGTCTCCGTCTGGTCGATGTCGGTGAGTCCGTTGACCCGGGTGAAGGTGTTGGTGCCCAGGTCCCACAGCCCCGGCTGGCGGCCCTTCTCGGCCGGTCCGTAACCGGCGTTGGAGCCGGAGTAGAACAGCTTGCCGCCCTTGGTGAGGAAGAGCGCCGGGTACGTCGGGAAGTAGCGGGACGGGCCCTTGGTCCAGGTCTTGGCGGCCGGGTCGTAGATCTCGTTGTCACCGGTCTGTACGACACCGACGTCGTCGAGGCCCGAGACCGCGAGCACCCGGCCGTCGTCCAGGCCGACCAGCGTCGGGTACCAGCGGGCCTTCTTCATCGGGTCCACGGGGATGTACCGCTCCGCCGTGGGGTCGAACTCGTAGGCCTCCTTGATGCCTTGGAAGTCCTGCTTCTCGGTGGTGAGCTTCTGCGCGAGCCCGTAGAGGTTGTCGGCGTCCTTGCCGCGCAGCCCCTCGATCTCGTACTGGGCCGCCTCGGTCGTCAGCGCCTGCGGGCCCTTCTCCGCGGCCTCCACGAACACCCGGGCCTCACCGGCCGTGATCTTCGTCTTCCAGGGCAGCATCCGGCCGCCCTTGGCGTAACTGACCTTGAACTCCCGTTTGGCCCTGGGCACGGTGACGGGGAACTTGCTGACGTACTCGACGCCGGACGGCGAGCGGAAGCGGGTGCCCTTCTTGAACGTGACGGCCTTGTCGGGGCTCTCGTTCTTGACCCGCATGCCGCCACCGGCCCGCTTGACCGTGCCGTCCAGCACCTCGTAGCGCGCCGTGCCGCCCGCCACCAGCAGCTTGCCGTCCGGGAGTTGGCTGTGGCCGCCGCAGAAGAAGTCCACCGGCGTGGGGATCTTCTTGAAGGAGTTGTCGGCCGGGTTCCACAGGACGGTGTCGAAGGATCCCGCGTCGAACTTCTTCTGGTTGTTGCCGGACCCGGCGATGATCAGCACCTTGCCGGTGTGCAGCAGCGCCGCGTGGATCGCGTTGACCCGGTACTTGTGCGGGACGTCGAGCAGACTCCAGGAGCCGTAGCGCGCCTTGTACCCGGGCTGCGCGATCTTGTACGCGTGGTACTTGTCGCCGGCGAAGGAGACAGCCGCGGGGGCGTTGAGGCCGGCGAGAACCACCAGCGCGCCGCCGCCGATCAGTGTCTTCTTGAGCTTTTTCGACGGCCGGTACCGGTAGGCCATGGCTCAGTTCCCTCCTGTCGTCGTCGTGGCGAACGCCGGCTGCGGCTCTCCGCCCGTGTCGGTGTCGGTGTCCGTGTCGGTGGCCGGCGGGCCGGCCGCGCGCGCCGGCGCCGGGCCCGCGAGCCGTTCCTGCCTGCTCGTCCAGAGCCAGATCGCGACAGGCGCGAGCGAGATGACCAGCGCCAGCACCGCCCAGGTGCGCATCGCGGCATGGGTGTGGCCGAGGAAGACCGAGGCGATCAGCGAGCTGGTCAGCACGGCCGCCCAGAAGAGGTGCAGCCGGAAGGTCATCAGCCGGTCGGGGCTGGCCTCGCCGCCCTTGGGCGTGACCACGAAGCGGCCCCGGGTGCGCAGCAGCGCCGAGCCGAACGACTTGAGGTAGATCGGCGCCGACAGGGCCGACATCGCCATGCCCGCGAGGCCGCCCGAGCCCTCGGGCTCGTGGGGCGAGACGTTGTGCCGCCGGTTCCACAGGTAGAGGCCGACCTGGAGGGCCGCGGCGTCGCTGTAGAGCATCAGCCAGACCTCGGACGACACCTGCGTGCCGGAGGCGCCCAGCCACAGGAACAGCACGGAGCTGAGGATGCCGAGGAACCAGTTGACGGCCGTCATCGGGTAGTAGACGAGCATCAGCGTGTAGCTGAGCAGCCGGCCGGGCGGCACCCGGAACGGCGCTTTCCAGTACTGCTTGATCAGGGTCTCGAAGGTGCCGCGCGACCAGCGCAGCTGCTGGGTGAAGAAGTCGGTCCAGGACGCGGGGCCCTCGCCGACCGCCAGCACGTCGGGGGTGTAGACGGAGCGCCAGAACCGGCCGGTGAGCGGGTTCCTGGTGCGGTGCAGCTCGAAGCCGGTGGCCATGTCCTCGGTGATCGAGTCGTAGAGGCCGCCGACCTGCTTGAGCGCCTTGATCCGTACGACGTTGTTGGTGCCGACGAACATCGGCGCGTGGTAGCGGTTGCCCGCGCGCTGGATCAGGGCGTGGAAGAGGAACTGCTGCGATTCGGCGGCCTTGGTGACGGGCGAGTCGTAGTTCCCGTACACCTGCGGTCCGACGACGAAGGCGACGTCCGGGTCGCGGAAGTAACCGAGCATCCGCTCAAGGAAGTTCGGCAGCGGTACGTGGTCGGTGTCGACGGAGGCGAAGAAGTCGTACTCGTCGCCGTGCATCGCGAGCCACGCGTTGTAGTTGCCGTGCTTGGTACGGGCCTTGTGCACGCCCTTCGCGCGGTTCCACTCGGGGACGCCGCTGCGGGTGAAGTGCCGTACGCCGAGCTCGGCGCAGAGCGCGCGGGCGGCCTCGTCGTCGCCCTCGTCGAGGAGCCAGACGTCGAGCGGTCCGCAGTGCCGCAGCCGTACCGCGCCTTCGAGGGTGGCCCGCACCATGGCGAGCGGTTCCTTGCCGGGTACGTACGTGGTGAGGAACGCGACGCGGGTGCCGACCTCGGCGGGGACGGGCACGGGGTCCCTGGCGACCATCGTGGCGTGCGCGATCGAGGCGACGTTCACCAGCATGAAGAAGGCGATGGCCCCGATCGACACCAGCATCACGTGGTCGAAGGCGATCAGCCAGCGCTCACCGCCGGCCCGCTCGGTGCGGTGGCTCGGCCAGACCAGGTAGACCAGCAGCACGCCGGAGAGCAGCGGCGCGAGCGTCATCAGCAGGACGGCTCGTATTCGGTGGGGTTCCTGTGCGAGCAGACTCCGGTACTGCACCCGGTAGGCGACGGCCGGGTCGGGTTCGTCGAGCGGGCCGGCGAGGCAGCTGTGAAGGTCGTACTCGTACTCGGACATATCCCCAACAAAAGGGGACGTTCCCTGGCGTGTCGACCGGTGTCGTCCGAGTGAGGCGCTTTATGTTCGACGGTTACTTCGTACGGAGGTGTCGCTCCACCGTCTCGACCTTGGACGTGAGGCCGTCGGTGACGCCCGGCCTGATGTCGGCCTTGAGCACGAGCGAGACGCGCGGGGCCTTCGCCTCGACGGCGGCGACGGCCCGCTTCACGACGTCCATCACCTCGTCCCACTCCCCCTCGATCGAGGTGAACATGGCGTCGGTGTGGTTGGGCAGCCCCGACTCACGGACCACGCGCACGGCGTCGGCGACGTACTCGCCGACGTCCTCGCCGGCACCGAGCGGGGAGACGGAAAAGGCGACGATCATGCGTTCACCGTACCCTCGCGGCGGGCGCGCGCGGCGATGACCGCGTCGGCGGAGGCCCGCTTGAGCTTGCGCTCGGCGAAGAAGCCGCCGGTCGGCAGCACGGACAGCAGGAGATAGAGGGCGGCGGTGCCGATGCCCCACTTGGCGCGCCGCCAGGAGTCCGCCCAGAAGAGCACGTACAGGACGAAGAGCACCCCGTGGATCATGCCCATGACGGGGACCGCGTTGAAGTCGGTGGTGCGCTTGAGCACCGAGCAGACGAGCAGCAGCAGGAACGACACGGCCTCGGGCGCCGAGACCAGCCGGAGGCGGTGGAGAGCGGATGCGGTCTTGATGTCCACGGGTCAGGCACCTTCGTCAGGGGGCATCGATCGGTGAGCGGGATCTTGTGAACGGATGCACAAGCCCCGCCTCATTGTGTCAGCCGGATCTCCGCCGACGGGTGCCAGGGTCGGGTCGTGACATCAGGCCCTGTTCGCCGCGCCCCCGGCCCGTTACCTTCGTCCCGTGGCTCAGTTCCGACTCCAAGGCAGCAAGATGCTCGCGGTCGATATGACCGGCGACGCGGTAAAGGCGAAGAACGGCTCGATGGTCGCCTATGACGGCCGGATGACGTTCAAGAAGCTGTCCGGCGGCGGTGAGGGTCTGCGGGGCATGGTGACCCGCCGGCTGACCGGCGAACAGATGACGGTGATGGAGGTGAGCGGCCAGGGCACCTGCTGGTTCGCGGACCGGGCGAGCGAGATCAATCTCGTCTCGCTCCACGGCGACAAGCTCTTCGTCGAGGCGAGCAACCTGCTCTGCACCGACGCGGGGCTCCGGACGGGTACGACCTTCACCGGGCTGCGCGGCGGCGCGAGCGGCAACGGTCTGTTCACCACGACCGTCGAGGGCATGGGCCAGGCGGCGATCATGTCGGACGGCCCCGCTGTGGTGCTCCGGGTGACCGGGCAGTACCCGCTGATGGTCGACCCCGGCGCGTACATCGCCCACCAGGGCAACCTCCAGCAGAACTTCCAGTCCGGGGTCAACTTCCGCACGCTCATGGGCGAGGGTTCCGGCGAGTCCTTCCAGATCCGCTTCGAGGGCGACGGGCTCGTCTACGTACAGCCCAGCGAGCGGAACACGATCGGGGGTGACGTCTGATGCCGTTCCGTGAGATCAACTCGAAGATGGTCGAGGCGACCGTCATGCCGGGGCAGAAGATGTTCAGCCAGCGCGGCGCGATGATCGCCTACCGCGGGGACGTCAGCTTCACCCCGAACATCCAGGGCGGCCAGGGCGGTGTGATGTCGATGATCGGCCGCCGGGTCGCCAACGAGGCCACCCCGCTGATGACCGTCGAGGGCAACGGCACGGTGATGTTCGGCCACGGCGGCCACCACATCCAGGTGATCGGCCTGACCGGCGACACCCTGTACGTGGAGGCCGACCGGCTGCTGGCCTTCGACGGGACGCTCCAGCAGGGCACGATGTTCATGGGCTCGCAGGGCGGGGTCATGGGGATGGTGCGCGGCCAGGTGACCGGACAGGGTCTGTTCACCACGACGCTCAAGGGCCATGGGTCCGTGGCCGTGATGGCGCACGGCGGAGTGATCGAGGTGCCCATCTCGCCGGGGCGCGAGGTCCATGTGGACCCGCAGGCGTACGTCGCGCACCACGGCGACGTACGGAACAAGCTCTCCAGCGCGCTCGGCTGGCGCGACATGGTGGGGCGCGGCTCGGGCGAGGCGTTCCAGCTGGAGCTGAGCGGCAACGGTGCGGTGTACGTCCAGGCGTCGGAGGAGAAGCTGTGACCGGCCCGGTGATCTTCGATCCGATGACGCTGCCGAGCGACGACAACGTCAACAACTACACCTTCTGCGTGGAGCTCAAGGGGAGCCAGTGGTTCCTGCAGAAGGGGAAGATGATCGCCTACTACGGGCGGATCGACTTCAACGGCATCGGCCACGGCAGGTTCCAGGGCCTGGTGCGCACCAGCTTCCACTCGCCGCTGCACGCGGCGGACTGGGTGGTGGCCGAGGGCAGCGGCAAGATGCTGCTGGCCGACCGGGCGTTCGACGTGAACTCGTACGACCTGGAGGACGGCAACCTGACGATCAGGTCGGGGAATCTGCTGGCCTACCAGCCCACGCTGGCGCTCAAGCAGTCGATCGTGCCGGGCTTCCTCACCCTGATCGGCACCGGGAAGTTCGTCGCCGCCTCCAACGGCCCGGTGGTCTTCATGGAGCCGCCGCTCAAGGTGGACCCGCAGGCGCTGGTCGGCTGGGCCGACTGCCCGTCCCCCTGCCACCACTACGACCACGGGTACATGACGGGGCTGATGGGCGGGCTGCGCGCCATGACGGGCATCGGCGGGGCCTCCGGTGAGGAGCACCAGTTCGAGTTCGTCGGCGCCGGTACGGTGCTGCTCCAGTCCACCGAGATCCTGATGGCCGAGCGGGTGACGGGCACGGTGCCCAACGAACCCGGCGTACCGGGCGGCGGTGGCGGCCAGCGGCCGGGCCAGCAGCCGCCCGGCGGGCAGCGGCTGCCGGGACAGCTGGGCGATCTGCAGCGTCGTTTCGGGCTGTGAGAGTAGTTCGGCCTGGGTGGGTAGACGGTCGGTGAGGGTGAACGCCGCGCACCGGGTGCGCGGCGTCACATCCACACTTTGTACAGAATTCAACATCTTAGGTAGAATCCTGATATGGAGACCGAGACTGCCACTCACTGGCTGAGCGACGCGGAGCAGTGCGCCTGGCGCACCCACCTGGATGTCAACAGGCTGCTGACGCACCAGCTGGAGAAAGACCTACAGCCCTTCGGCCTGACCATGAACGACTACGAGATCCTGGTGAACCTCTCGGAGTCCGACGAACGCCGGATGCGGATGAGTGACCTCGCCGCCGCCACCCTCCAGTCCAAGAGCCGGCTGTCCCACCAGATCACCCGGATGGAGACGGCGGGGCTGGTCAAGCGCGAGCACTGCGAGTCCGACCGGCGCGGGCTGTTCGCCGTCCTCACGGATCTGGGCATGGAGACCATGCAGCGGGTGTCGCCGCACCACGTGGCGTCCGTGCGCAAGCACTTCATCGATCTGCTGTCGCCCGAGGCCCTCGCCGATCTGCGCAAGGCGCTCGGCCCGGTGGCGGAGCATCTGCACGGCCACCGCGGCAAGCTCTGACGTCAGCGGGCGGGCGGCAGCCGCAGTTCGAACAGCGCGCCGCCGCCCGGTCCTGGCCCGACCGTGAGCGAGCCGCCGTGCCGCAGCGCGACATCGCGGGCGATGGCGAGGCCGAGCCCCGCTCCGCCGTCGTCCCGGCCGCGCGCCTCGTCGAGCCGTACGAACCGCTCGAAGATCCGGTCCCGCTCGGACTCCGGCACCCCGGCGCCGTCGTCACCGACCGCGAGCACCACATCGCCGGCCTCCCGGCGCAGCCGTACCCGTACCTCGGTCTTGGTGTGCCGCTGGGCGTTGTCCAGCAGATTGCCCAGCACCCGGGCCAACTGGCCACGTGAGCCGCAGACTTCGAGACCGGCGGCAGCGTCGACCGTCACCGGGACCCGGTCGGTGGCCCGCTGGGCGACCTCCTCGGCCACCAGCGCGCCCAACTCGACCCGGGTCTCCCCCGGCCGCTCCCCCGCGTCCAGCCGGGCCAGCAGCAGCAGATCCGCGGCCAGTTGCTGGAGCCGTACGGTGTCCAGGACCGCGCCCGGCACGTCGAGCAGCTGTGGATGGGCCGAGCCCACCTCCAACTGGGTGCGCAGCGAGGCGATCGGGCTGCGCAGTTCGTGCGAGGCGTCGGCGACGAAGCGGCGCTGGCGCTCGACCGAGGCCTCCAGCGCGGTCAGCGTCTCGTTGGTGGTACGGGCGAGCCTGGCCACCTCGTCCTGTCTGCCGGGCTCGGGCACCCGGCGCGACAGGTCCTCGGACGCGGTGATGGCGGCCATCTCCCGGCGGATGCCTTCGACCGGGGCGAGCGCCCTGCGGGTCACCAGCCACGTGACACCCCCGACGATCAGCAGCAGGGCGGGCAGTCCCACCAGCATGGCGGTGGTGGCGGTGTTGAGGGCGCTCTGCCGGGCGGCGAGCGAAGAGCCCACCCGCAGCAGGACCTTGGCGTTGTTCCGGTCGGTCACCTCGATGGTGACGAAGCGGTAGTCGGCGGAGTGCCCGTCGACCGTGGCGCGGCCCGAGGTGTGGGAGATGACATCGCCGACGCTGCCGAGCCCGGACCCGTCGTCGTCGCTCCCGCTCCGGTCGTCGTCGCCGCTACTGCCGCTGCCGCTGTTGTCGTCACTCCCGCTCGGGTCGTCGTCACCACCCCCGTCGTCGTCGCTGCCGCCGCCCTTGCCCTTCCCGCTGCCCTTGCCGCCGTCGTCGTGGAAGGCGGCCGGTGTCTTGGGCGGGACGGACACCGGGGCGGGAGCAGGTTTCACCGCGGCGAGCCCGGTCCCGCTGACGGCTTCCAAGTCCTTGCTCGCGGCGAGCAGTTGACCACCCCTGGTGGACACCTGCACCGGGTGGTCCTCCCCGTCGGGAAGCTCCAGCCGCGCGTACGGCACCGGGTTCGGCACCTGGGCGATGATGTCGACGGCGATGTCCCTGGCCGCCGAGTCGGCCTGCTGGTCCGCCTGTCCCGTGAGGTTCGAGCGCAGCGACATCAGTACGGCTATCCCGGCGGCCACCAGGGCTATCGCCACGACCACCGTGGCACCGAGCGACGTGCGGGCCCGTACGGACCCGAAGGGCCGCCTCACGAGGCGACCAGCCGGTAACCCGCGCCGCGCACCGTCTGGATGGCGCCGGCGCCTATCTTGCGCCGCAGGGTGCTGATGTAGACCTCGATGATGTTGGGGTCGCCGTCGTAGGCGAAATCCCAGACGTGCTCCAGGATCTGCGGCTTGCCGACCACCTCGCCCGGCCGGACGGCGAGTTGCTCCAGCACGGCGAACTCCTTAGCGGTCAGCGCCACTTCGACATCGTCACGGAAGACCCTGCGGGCCGCGGTGTCGACGCTGAGGCGGCCGATCCGCAGCACGGGCGAGGCCCCGGCCGAACCCCGCCTGCGCAGCAGGGCCTTGACGCGCGCGACGAGCACGACGTACGAGAAGGGCTTGGTCAGATAGTCGTCGGCGCCCGTGTCGAGCCCTTCGGCCTCGTCGTACTCGCCGTCCTTCGCCGTGAGCATCAGGATCGGTACGTCGTTGCCGGCGGCGCGCAGCGCGGCACAGACCCGGTAGCCGTTCATGCCGGGCAGCATGATGTCGAGCACGACCAGGTCGTACACGCCCTCACCGGCCCGGTACAGCCCTTCGAGCCCGTCGTGGACGACGTCCACGGCGAACCCCTCGGCCGTCAGTCCCTTGGCCAGCGAGACCGCGAGCCTCTTCTCGTCCTCGACGATCAGCAACCGCATGCGCCCAGCTTCCCAAACTGAACCTGAAGATCTCTTCAGGTGGCTTCAGGCTGCCTTCAGCTTGCCTCGGCGAAGTTGATGTCACACGGACAACGACCCGGGAGGCACCACATGAAGCGCAACATCACCATCGCGGCCGTCACGGCGGCGGTACTGATCGGGGGCGGCACCTACACGGCGGTCGCCATGGGCAGCGACGACGGCCGGGTGTCCCCGGCACCGACGGCGACGACGGGCACGGCGACACCCCGCCCGGACCTGTCGGCGGACGACAACCCGCACGTCTCGCCGACGCCCGGGGGAACGAAGACGGACGCCCGGCGGGCCGAGTCGGCGGCGCTGGCGATCGTGCCGGGAACGGTGACCTCCGTCGAACGCGACAGCCGCTACTGGGAGGTGGAGATCCTGGGCAAGGACGGCGTGGAGCGTGAGGTGCACGTCGACCTGACCACCGGCAGGGCGACGCTGGACCGCGACCACCGAGACGGCGCCACCCGCACCGCCACGCCTTCCAAGACGGACGACAACCCGCACCACGGCGCCACCCCGGCCCCGCGCCCCACGGCCGACGACGACCGCCGCGGCGGGGACGACGACGGCCCGGGTCACGACGTGGATGACGACCACGGCGGCGACGACCACGGCAGCGGCCGGCACGGCGACGACGACGGCCCCGGTCACGACGCGGGCGACGACCACGGCGGCGGCCGGCACGGCGACGACGACTGATCAGCCGGAACCGACAGCGCCCCGCCCGGCCCCACCAGGCCGGGCGGTTCGCGCCGCCCCGTACACAGCGGCGGCGCACAGCACCGGAACGGCGGCCCCGGCGAAACACAGCGCGAGCGGCAGCCGGCCGACCAGCACCCCCACGGCCGCCGTACCGCCCGAGATCCCCGCGTTCAGCGCCGTGTTGACCCAGGCACCGGCCTGGGTACGGGCTTCGGGCCTCGCCGCCTCGTCCGCGATCAGATACGCGGTGGTCAGCGCGGGCGCGACGAACAGCCCTGCCAGGGCGGTAAGCCCCGCCAGTACGTACGCGTTCGCCGCGAACCCGGTCAGCACCATGGCCAGCCCCAGCGCCCCGCCCAGCAGGGCGAGCCGCGCCTTGGCCGAACCACGCCAGGAGACAGCGCCGTTGGCGAGCCCGCCGACCGCGCTGCCGGCCGAGAGGGCGGCCATCACCCAGGCCACGGTGCCCGGCCGTCCCAGCTCCTCGGTGCGCGCGACGACCAGCAGGTCGAGCGCGCCCAGACAGATTCCCACCCCGGCGGCGGCCGGCAGCAACCCGCCAAGGCCCCGCACACCGCCGCGCGCCCGCCGCTTCCGGCCGCCGGCACCACCGGGGAACGGTACGGGCGCCGTGACGAGCGCGAGCGTCCCCACGGCCACCAGTACGGCGCTGAGGGCGATCCCGACCGTGGCATCCCACAGGGTGACCAGCGCCCCGACGATCAACGGGCCGCAGACGTAGAGCAGTTCCTCGGCGACCCCGTCGAGACTGAACGCACGCTGCAACAGCGCCCTGTCCGGCAGCAGTTGCCCCCACAGCGTCCGCATGACGGGCCCCAGCGGCGGGGTGCACACACCGGCCGCCCCGCCGAGCGCGACGAACAGCCAGTCCGGACAAGCAGGTTGACGCCCGGCAACCGCCAGCAGGACGAGCAGGACGGCGTACAGACCGGCCATGGGAGCCAGCGCACGGCGCAGCCCGTACCGATCGATGAGAGCCGCCCGCGCGGGCGACAGGAAGACGCTGGTGACGCCGAACAGCGCCACGACCGTGCCGGCCACGGCGAACGAACCCGAGGCGTCCTTGGCGGTCAGAACGAGCGAGAGAGAGACGGTCCCGTAGGAGAGGCGGCCGAGCAGCGCGGCACCGAACGTGCGCAGGGCATGCGGGGTCCGCAGAACAGCGGCGTACGACATGGGGAGGGATTCCTCGAAGAGTGCGTGCGGGGACACCGTGGCAGCGCGAGGAGCGCGGCGGTACCGGGTCCTAGACACGGGGTTCGAGGAACATGAAGCCGACGATAGCAGCCGGCGGGGAGGGCAAAGGGGGTCGTGCAGGGGTGGTGTCCGGAGCGTAGAGCGTGATGTGTGGCGCATCTCGGCGGTGGCTCCGCGTCAGACGAGCACGCGCCGTAAATCACGCAGCGCAGGACACGACCCCGGAACGACACCCGGCAACCACCGCAACGCAAACCCGCACCGCCCCGGGCCGAGCGGCACACTCCCGCCGGACGGGGCCTACGCGTCGCCCGTGATGCCCGCCACCAGTTCGTCCGCCGCCGTGTACGGGTCCAGCTCGCCCGCCACGATTCGTTCCGCCAGGGCGTCCAGGCGGTGGTCGCCGTGCAGGTCGCCGATGCGTTCACGCAGTGCCGTGACCGCGATCGTCTCGACCTCCTTCGCCGCCCGAGCGGCCCTGCGGCCGTTCAGGACGTCGTGTTCCTCCATCCAGGCGCGGTGCTTCTCCAGGGCCTCGACGACCTCGTCGATGCCCGTACCGCGCGCCGCGACCGTCTTCACGATCGGGGGGCGCCAGTCGCCGGGGGCCCTGGCCTCGCCCAGGCCCAGCATGTGGTTCAGCTCGCGGGCCGTCGCGTCGGCGCCGTCCCGGTCCGCCTTGTTGACCACGTACACGTCGCCGATCTCCAGGATCCCGGCCTTGGCCGCCTGGATCCCGTCGCCCATGCCGGGGGCGAGCAGCACCACCGACGTGTCGGCCTGGGAGGCGATCTCGACCTCCGACTGGCCGACGCCGACGGTCTCCACCAGGATCACGTCGAATCCGGCCGCGTCGAGCACCCTGATCGCCTGCGGCGCCGCCCAGGCGAGCCCGCCGAGGTGGCCGCGGGTCGCCATGGAGCGGATGTAGACGCCGGGGTCGGACGCGTGCTCGGACATCCGCACCCGGTCGCCGAGGAGCGCGCCGCCGGAGAAGGGCGACGACGGGTCGACGGCGAGCACGGCGACGCGTTTGCCCGCCGCCCGGTACGCGGAGACCAGCGCGGTCGTGGACGTCGACTTGCCGACGCCGGGCGAGCCGGTGAGCCCGACCACGTACGCGTTGCCGGCGAGCGGGGCCAGCGCCGCCATCACCTCACGCAGCTGCGGGGACGCCCCCTCGACCAGCGAGACCAGCCGGGCGACGGCGCGCGGCCGGCCCTCGCGGGCCTGCGTCACCAGCTCGGGGACGTCCTGCATCACAGCTCCGTTCGTTCCGTACGCGACACCGGCCGCACCCCGGCCGCACCCACACCCGCAGGCACCGGCGGGCGCCCGCCGGGCTCAAACTACTGGGACTTGGCCACCCGGAGGATCAGCGCGTCCCCCTGCCCGCCGCCACCGCACAGCGCCGCCGCGCCCACGCCGCCGCCGCGCCGCTTCAGCTCCAGCGCGAGGTGCAGGACGAGCCGGGCGCCGGACATGCCGATCGGGTGGCCGAGGGCGATCGCACCACCGTTCACGTTCACCTTTTCCGGGGACACCCCGAGGTCCTTCATCGACTGCACGGCCACGGCGGCGAACGCCTCGTTGATCTCGATGAGGTCGAGGTCGGCCACCTCCGCGCCCGCCTTCTTCAGCGCGTGCAGGATCGCGTTGGACGGCTGCGACTGGAGCGAGTTGTCGGGTCCCGCCACATTCCCGTGCGCGCCGATCTCCGCGAGCCATTCCAGGCCCAGCTCCTGCGCCTTGGCCTTGCTCATGACGACGACGGCGGCCGCGCCGTCGGAGATCTGCGACGACGTGCCCGCCGTGATCGTGCCGTCCTTGGCGAAGGCGGGGCGCAGCTTGCCCAGCGTCTCGACGGTGGTGTCGGCGCGGATGCCCTCGTCCTGCGCGAAGACCACCGGGTCGCCCTTGCGCTGCGGGATCTCCACCGGGACGATCTCGGCCTCGAAGACGCCGTTCTTCTGCGCCGCGGCGGCCCGCTGGTGGGAGAGCGCGCCGAACTCGTCCTGCGCGGGGCGCTCGATGCCGAGGCGGGTGTTGTGCTTCTCGGTCGATGCGCCCATCGCGATGTCCTCGAACGAGTCGGTCAGACCGTCGTACGCCATGGAGTCGAGCATCTCGATCGCGCCGTACTTGTAGCCCTCACGGGACTTCGGCAGCAGGTGCGGCGCGTTGGTCATGGACTCCTGGCCGCCGGCCACGACGATGTCGAACTCTCCTGCCCTGATCAGCTGGTCGGCCAGCGCGATGGCGTCGAGCCCGGAGAGACAGACCTTGTTGACGGTCAGCGCGGGGACGGACATCGGGATGCCCGCCTTGACGGCGGCCTGGCGCGCCGGGATCTGCCCCGTCCCGGCCTGCAGCACCTGCCCCATGATCACGTACTGCACCTGGTCACCGCTGATCCCGGCCCGGTCAAGCGCCGCCTTGATCGCGAAGCCGCCGAGGTCGGCGCCGGAGAAGGACTTGAGCGAGCCGAGCAGGCGCCCCATGGGGGTACGGGCGCCGGCGACGATGACTGAGGTGGTGGTGTTCGTATCCGACATGAGACGCGATCCCCTTTGCCCGAGCTTGAGGAGTGAACGAGGGTTAACCACCAGGGTACTGACCGGTAGGCAGCGGGGTCACCAGCCGGTGAGTGTGACGGCGCGCACCTTGCGTAACCGCGGTGGTACCGCTGCACTGGTTCCATGCTGACGCGAATCGATCACATCGGGATCGCCTGTTACGACCTCGAAGCGACGGTCGAGTTCTACCGATCGACCTACGGCTTCGAGGTCTTCCATACGGAGACCAACGAGGAGCAGGGCGTGAAGGAGGCCATGCTCAAGATCAACGAGACGTCCGACGGCGGCGCTTCGTACCTTCAGCTGCTGGAACCGATCCGGGAGGATTCCGCCGTCGGCAAATGGCTGGCCAAGAACGGCGAGGGGGTGCACCACCTCGCGTTCGGCACCGAGGACGTCGACAGTGACTCCCAGGCCATCCGTGACAAGGGCGTACGCGTCCTCTACGACCAGCCGCGGACCGGCACCATGGGCTCCCGCATCACCTTTCTCCACCCCAAGGACTGCCACGGCGTACTCACAGAACTGGTCACCTCCGTCCCGGAGCACTGACCCCGGGCATTCCCGGCCCGGTAGAGTGGCGGCTCCGGGCCGGGACCGGGTCGGGGCCGCACGTGTGCCGATGATCTGACACCATTCCCCGGGGGGCCGCTCGCCGCGAGCGGTACTCGTTGGGAGAGTTGCGACCAGGGGACGGATGGGACCGCGCAGTGCGGGGCTACGAACGCCAGGAGAGCCACCGAGCTGAAGACGACCACCTCTCGCGGTTCGAAGCCGAGATGGACCGGCTGAAGACCGCACGAGAGAAGGCCGTCCAGCACGCCGAGGACCTCGGGTACCAGGTCGAGGTGTTGCGCGCCAAGCTCCACGAGGCACGCCGCAACCTTGCTTCCCGTCCCTCGTACGACAATGCCGACCTGGGCTACCAGGCCGAGCAGCTGCTCCGTAACGCCCAGATCCAGGCCGACCAGCTGCGGGTGGACGCCGAGCGTGAGCTGCGCGACGCCCGTGCGCAGACCCAGCGCATCCTCCAGGAGCACGCCGAGCACCAGGCGCGGCTCCAGGCCGAGCTGCACGCCGAGGCGGTCCAGCGCAGGCAGCGGCTCGACCAGGAGCTGGCCGACCGCAGGCAGACCGTCGAGTCGCACGTCAACGAGAACGTCGCGTGGGCCGAGCAGCTGCGGGCCCGCACGGAGGCCCAGGCCCGCAGGCTCATGGAGGAGTCGCGCGCCGAGGCCGAGCAGTCGCTGGCCGCCGCCCGTGCCGAGGCCGCCCGGGTCACCGAGGAGGCCAGGCGCAGGCTCGGCGCCGACGCGGAGGCGGCGCGCGGCGAAGCGGAAGCGATTTTGCTGCGCGCCCGCAGGGACGCCGAGCGGCTGCTGACCGCCGCTTCGAACCAGGCGCAGGAAGCCACCTCGCACGCCGAGCAGCTCCGTACGACCACGACGCAGGAGTCCGACACCGCGCGCCAGCAGGCCGGCGACCTGAGCCGGGCCGCCGAGGCGCGGATGCAGGAGGCCGAGGAGCGGCTGCGCGAGGCGCGCGCCGAGGCCGAGAAGGTCGTCACCGAGGCCAAGGAGACAGCCGTCAAGCGGCTGGCCGGGGCCGAGTCGCAGAACGAGCAGCGCACCCGTACGGCCAAGTCGGAGATCGCCCGGCTGGTCGGCGAGGCCACCAAGGAAGCGGAAGCCACCAAGTCGGAGGCGGAGCAGGCGCTCGCCGACGCCCGCGCCGAGGCCGAGAAGCTGGTCGCCGAGGCGGCGGAGAAGGCCCGTTCCGTGGCGGCCGAGGACTCGGCGGCGCAGCTCGCCAAGGCGGCCCGTACCGCCGAGGAAGTCCTGAACAAGGCGTCGGCCGACGCCAAGGCCACCACGACGTCGGCGGCCGAGGAGGCCGACCGGATCCGCCGTGAGGCCGAGGCCGAGGCGGACCGGCTGCGCGGCGAGGCCGCCGAGCAGGCCGACCAGCTCAAGGGCGCGGCCAAGGACGACACCAAGGAGTACCGCGCCAAGACCGTCGAGCTGCAGGAGGAGGCCCGCAGGCTGCGCGGCGAGGCCGAGTCGCTGCGCGCCGAGGCCGTCGCCGAGGGCGAGCGGATCCGCGGCGAGGCCCGCAGGGAAGCGGTCCAGCAGATCGAGGAGGCGGCCAGGTCCGCCGAGGAGCTGCTGACCAAGGCCAAGGCGGACGCCGACGAGGCGCGGTCGAACGCGACGACGGAGAGCGAGCGGGTACGTACCGAGGCCATCGAGCGGGCGACGACGCTGCGCCGGCAGGCCGAGGAGACCCTGGAGCGCACCCGCGCCGAGGCGGAGCGGCTGCGCGCCGAGGGCGAGGAGCAGGCCGAGGCGACGAGGTCGGCGGCCGAGCAGGCGGCGGAAGAGCTGCGCGCGGAGAACGAACGCGGCATAGACGCCCGTAAGGCGGAGGCGGCCGGCGAGCTGACCCGGCTGCACACCGAGGCCGAGCAGCGGCTCTCGTCCGCCGATGAGGCTCTGACCGACGCCCGCTCGGAGAGCGAGCGGATCCGCCGAGAGGCCGGCGAGGAGATCGAGCGGCTGCGCGCGGAGGCGGCGGAGCGGATCCGTACGCTCCAGGCGCAGGCCGAGCAGGAGGCCGAGCGGCTGCGTACGGAAGCGGCGGCCGACTCCGCCGAGTCCCGCGCCGAGGCCGAGACGGCGGCCGTGCGGCTGCGTACGGAAGCGGCGACGGAGGCCGAGCGGCTCAAGACGGAGGCGCAGGAGAGCGCCGACCGGCTCAGGAGCGAGGCGGGTGCGGCGGCGGAGCGCGTCGGCACCGAGGCGGCCGAGGCACTGTCGGCGGCCCAGGAAGAGGCCGCCAGGCGCCGCCGCGAGGCCGAGGAGCTGCTGGCCGGGGCGCGCGGCGAGGCGGAGCAGGAGCGCGAGCGGGCCCGCGAGCAGAGCGAGGAACTGCTCGCCTCGGCCCGTAAGCGGGTCGAGGAGGCGCAGACCGAGGCGCAGCGGCTGGTCGAGGAGGCCGACCGGCGCTCGACGGAGATGGTGTCGGCCGCCGAGCAGACCGCCCAGCAGGTACGGGACTCCGTGGCCGGTCTGCAGGACCAAGCCGAGCAGGAGATCGCCGGACTGCGGTCGGCCGCCGAGCACGCCGCTGAGCGGACGAAGACCGAGGCGCAGGAAGAGGCCGACCGGGTCAGGTCCGACGCGTTCGCGGAGCGCGAGCGGGCGAGCGAGGACGCCGGCCGGGTGCGCGCCAGGGCCCAGGAGGAGTCGGAGGCGGCGCGTGCGCTCGCCGAGCAGACCGTCGCCGAGGCGGCGGCCGAGGCCGACCGGCTGCGCGCCGAGACGGCCGAGTACGCGCAGCGGATGCGGACCGAGGCGTCGGACGCGCTCGCCACGGCCGAGCAGGACGCGTCACGCGCCCGCGCCGAGGCCCGCGACGACGCCAACCGGATCCGTGGTGACGCGGCGACGCAGGCGGACCGGCTGATGGCCGAGGCGACGACGGAGTCGGAGCGCATGCGCGCAGAGGCGGCCGAGACGGTCGGGGCCGCGCAGCAGACGGCGGACCGACTGCGCGCCGAGGCACAGCAGTTCAAGGCCGACATAGAAGCGGCGGCCGACCGGATCAGGAACGAGGCGCAGGAGGAGACGGACTGGCTCCTCGACGAGGCGCGCAAGGACGCGGCGAAGCGCCGCTCCGACGCGGCCGAGCAGGCGGACCAGCTCATGAACAAGGCCCAGGAGGAGGCGCTGCGCGCCGCCACCGAGGCCGAGGCGCAGGCGGACCGGCTGGTGGCCGCGGCACGGAGCGAGGCGGACCGCATCACGGCGGACGCGACGGTCGAGGGCAACACCCTCGTCGAGCGGGCCCGCGCCGACGCGGACGAACTCCTCGTAGGGGCCCGGCGGGACTCGACGGCCATCAGGCAGCGCACCGAGGAGTTGCGGGCGCGCAGCGAGGGCGAGATCGAGCAACTGCACGAGCGGGCACGGCGGGAGACCTCGGAGCAGTTGCGTACGGCGGGTGAACGGGTCGACACTCTGATGCGCGCCGCCAACGAGCAGCGCGCCGAGGCCGAGCAGAAGGCCAAGGAGCTGATGGCCGGGGCCAATTCGGAGGCCAGCAAGGTCCGGATCGCCGCGGTGAAGAAGGCGGAGGGCCTCCTGAAGGAGGCCGAGCAGAAGAAGGCCGAATTGATTCGGGAGGCCGAGCAACTGCGTGCGGAAGCCGATCAGGAAGCCAAGCAGATGGTCAAGGACGGCAAACGGGAGCTGGACGTGCTGGTGCGCAGGCGCGCGGACATCCAGACCGAGATCTCCCGTGTCCAGGACGTACTCGAAGCGTTGGAGTCATTTGAGGCACCCTCCGGTCCCACGAAGGACAACCCCGTCAAGGCGGGCGCCGCAGCGGGAACCACACGTTCGGGTAACAAGCCTTCGGACAGTTAGGGCCTGTTCGGCGGGTCATGGCCGGGTCCGCGCCGTCTGGGGCGGCACCTCGCGGCGTTGCCGAGACGCCCCGATAGCTCCGCTATCGAAACGTCCCGGCGCCTTGCGATCCACCGCCCCAGACGACGCGGCCTGTCCGACCCTGACCCGCCGAACAGACCCCAACCACTCAAAAGACTGGACATTGTCCGTATCAAACCGGCATCAACTCGATGACACGCCGCTTCGGCCCCTAGGATTCCCCCTATCACCTCACCGGTCTCATTCGACAGGAACCCCATGAGCGACACATCCTCCCCATTCGGCTTCGAGCTCGTGCGGCGTGGTTACGACCGCGGTCAGGTGGACGACCGCATTACCAAACTCGTCGCCGACCGTGACAGTGCACTCGCCCGCATCACCTCTCTCGAAAAGCGCATCGAGGAGCTCCACCTCGAAACGCAGAACGCCCAAGCCCAGGTCAGCGACGCAGAGCCGTCGTACGCGGGGCTCGGCGCGCGCGTCGAGAAGATCCTCCGTCTCGCCGAGGAGGAGGCGAAGGACCTGCGCGAGGAGGCCCGTCGCGCGGCCGAACAGCACCGCGAGCTCGCCGAGTCGGCGGCCCAGCAGGTGCGCAACGACGCCGAGTCGTTCGCCTCCGAGCGGAAGGCGAAGGCGGAGGACGAGGGCGTCCGGATCGTCGAGAAGGCCAAGGGCGACGCGTCGACGCTGCGCTCCGAGGCGCAGAAGGACGCGCAGTCCAAGCGCGAGGAGGCCGACGCGCTCTTCGAGGAGACCCGCGCCAAGGCCGCCCAGGCCGCCGCGGACTTCGAGACGAACCTCGCCAAGCGGCGTGAGCAGTCCGAGCGTGACCTGGCGTCGCGTCAGGCGAAGGCCGAGAAGCGCCTGGCGGAGATCGAGCACCGCGCCGAGCAGCTGCGGCTGGAGGCCGAGAAGCTGCGCACGGACGCGGAGCGCAGGGCCCGTCAGACGGTGGAGACGGCGCAGCGCCAGTCCGAGGACATCGTGGCGGACGCGAACGCCAAGGCCGACCGGATCCGCAGCGAGTCGGAGCGCGAGCTGGCGGCGCTCACCAACCGCCGCGACTCGATCAACGCCCAGCTGACCAACGTCCGCGAGATGCTGGCCACGCTGACCGGCGCCGCTGTCGCCGCCGCCGGCACCCCCGCCGACGACGAGCCGATCTCGCGCGGAGTGCCGGCCCAGCAGTCCCGCTGAGTACCGGCAGTCACGCGGAACCCGACAGTCCGGGTAACAATCGCGTCAAGCCCCCCGCCACTCCGGTGGCGGGGGGCTTTTCGCACCTTTAGGTTGGCCGCATGATCGAGGTTGAGGGGCTCACCAAACATTTCGGCCGCAAGGTCGCGGTCGACCATCTCTCCTTCCAGGTGAGACCGGGTGTGGTGACGGGGTTTCTGGGCCCCAACGGGGCGGGCAAGTCGACGACGATGCGGATGATGCTGGACCTGGACAACCCGACCGGCGGATCGGTGCGGATCGACGGGAAGCAGTACCGGAACCTGACCGACCCGTTGCAGCACATAGGTGCGCTGCTGGAGGCCAAGGCCATGCACGGTGGCCGCAGCGCGTACAACAACCTGCTCTGTCTGGCGCAGAGCAACCGGATCCCGCGCCGCCGGGTGGACGAGGTCCTCGACATGGTCGGGCTGACCGCCGTCGCCAAGAAGAAGTCGAAGGGCTTCTCGCTCGGTATGGGCCAGCGGCTGGGCATCGCCTGCGCGCTGCTCGGCGACCCCGAGATCCTGATGTTCGACGAACCGGTCAACGGCCTTGACCCGGAGGGCATCCACTGGATCCGCAACCTGATGAAGGCGCTCGCCGCCGAGGGCAGGACGATCTTCGTCTCCAGCCATCTGATGAGCGAAATGGCCCTGACGGCGGACCACTTGATCGTCATCGGCCAGGGCAGGCTGCTGGCCAACACGTCCATGGCCGACTTCATCCACGAGAACTCACGCAGCTACGCCCGGCTGCGTTCGCCGCAGCACGAGCGGCTGAAGGACGTCCTGCACGAGGCCGGCATCAGCGCGGTCGAGGCGGCCGACGGGACGCTGGAGGTGGACGGCGCCGAGACCGAGCCGCTGGGCGACCTGGCCGCCGAGCACGGCATCACCCTGCACGAGCTGAGCGCGCAACGCGCCTCGCTGGAGGACGCCTTCATGCAGATGACGGCCGAGTCCGTCGAGTACCACGCCCATTCCGGTGCGGGCGAGCCGCCGCCGGCCGCGTCCGGACCCCCGCAAGGGCCTCCGCAAGGCTCCCCGCAGGGACCGCCCGCCGGCCCGCAGTGGGGTCCGCGCGCCGGCAACCAGGGCAAGGGAGCCTGAACGATGGCATCGGCACCAGCGGTCCTCCAGTCCGAGTGGACCAAGATCCGTACCGTTTCCTCCACCACCTGGACGCTGATCAGCGCCTTCGTGGTGACCGTCGCGCTGGGCTGGGGACTGTCCGCGCTGTTCAACTCGCAGTACGACAGCCTCTCCCAGGCCGACAAGCTCACCTTCGACCCGACGTTCACCAGCTTCTCCGGGATGATTCTCGGCCAGCTCGCCATGGTGGTCTTCGGGGTGCTCGTGGTCGGCTCCGAGTACAGCTCGGGCATGATCCGCACCTCGCTCGCCGCCGTGCCGCGGCGCGCGACGTTCCTCTTCAGCAAGATCCTGGTGGCCGGGGTGCTGGCGCTGGTGGTCGGGATCATCACCGGCTTCATCACGTTCTTCCTCGGCCAGAGCGCCCTCGGCGACCGCGGCACCAGCATCGGTGAGCCGAACGTGCTGCGCGCGGTCATCGGCAGCGGTCTCTACATGGGCATGATCGCCATCTTCTCGATGGGCGTCACGGCGATGCTGCGCAGCTCGATGCTGGCGCTCGGCATCCTGATGCCGTTCTTCTTCCTCGTCTCGCAGATCCTGTCGGCCGTACCGGGCGCCAAGAAGGTCGCCCGCTACTTCCCCGACCAGGCGGGGTCCAAGATTCTCCAAGTGGTCCCTGACGCGACCGGTTCGGACCGGGCGCCGTACGGGCCGTGGGAAGGATTCGGCATTCTGGCGCTCTGGGTGGTGGCGGCGCTGATCGGCGGATACGCGGTACTGAAGAAACGCGACGCGTAGCGCGTTCCCGGCGGAAGCATTTGGCCGGAACCGTCAACGCCCGGATATCCTCCTAACTCTTACGGGGGCCTTCGGCCGGGGGACGGCCATTGCCCCGACGACCTGACCTTGTCGATGGGGCTGGAGAATGATCGAGGCAGTCGGCCTGACGAAGCGCTACGGCGCCAAGACGGCCGTGTACAACCTTTCTTTCCAGGTACGCCCGGGCACCGTCACCGGTTTTCTGGGCCCCAACGGTTCCGGCAAGTCCACGACGATGCGGATGATCCTGGGGCTCGATCAGCCCACCTCCGGTCATGTCACGGTGGGTGGGCACCCCTTCCGGCAGCTCCCGAACGCGCCGCGCCAGGTCGGCGCGCTGCTCGACGCGAAGGCCGTGCACGGCGGCCGCACCGCGCGTAACCACCTGCTGTCGCTGGCCCAGCTCTCCGGCATCCCGGCGACCAGGGTCGACGAGGTGCTGGGCGTGGTGGGCCTGCAGGACGTGGCCCGCAAACGGTCCAAGGGCTTCTCGCTGGGCATGGGGCAGCGGCTCGGCATCGCGGCGGCGCTGCTCGGCGATCCGCAGGTCCTGCTGTTCGACGAGCCGGTCAACGGTCTCGACCCCGAAGGCATCCTGTGGGTCCGCAATCTGATGAAGCAGCTCGCGGGCGAGGGCCGTACCGTCTTCGTCTCCTCGCACCTGATGAGCGAGATGGCCGTCACCGCCGAGCATCTGATCGTGATCGGCCGGGGGCAGCTGCTCGCCGACATGAGCGTCCGTGACTTCATCTCGCACAACTCGGCCGACTTCGCGCGGGTGCGTACGGCGGACATCGAGGCGGAGCGCCGCGAGAAGCTGACGTCGGCGCTCATCGAGGCGGGCGGCCAGGTGATGCCCGAGCCGGACGGCGCGCTGCGGATCACCGGACTGCCGCTCCCCCGGATCAGCGACGTGGCGCACGACGCCGACGTACGGCTGTGGGAGCTGTCGCCGCACCAGGCCTCGCTGGAGGAGGCGTACATGCGGATGACGCAGCACACGGTCGACTACCGCTCGACGGCCGACGCGCTCGCCGGTTTCCAGCAGCCGCAGCCCGGCTACGGGCCGCACGGCGCCGCGCTGCCGGCCGCGGCGCCGGCCGTCTCCGACGTACCGCAGCAGGGCTGGTACGTACCGCCGCCGCCCGGCGAGAACCCGTACGCGGCACCGGTGGCGACACCGGCCCCGGCTCCGGCCCCGGCTCCGGCTCCGGACGCGGCTGTTCCTGCGGCCGCCGCCGAGAGCGCCCCGACGAAGCGCGACGAGACCGAGGACGCCCGATGACGACCCCGTACCAGCACCAGCGGCAGCCGCTCGGCTATGTCTCACCGATCCCGGTGCGGCGGGCCACCCTCAGCGACGCGGTCGCCTCCGAGTGGACCAAGCTGCGGTCACTGCGTTCCACGATGTGGACGCTCGGCGCGTTGATCTTCCTGATCGTCACCGTCGGCGTGCTCGCGGCCGTGATCAGCAACGCCACGTCGTCGACCGACGAGGACGCGCTGAGCCTCGGCTTCTCCGGGGTGCTGCTCAGCACCATCTGTGTGATGACCCTCGGCGTGCTGACCATGACCGCCGAGTACGGCACGGGCATGATCCGCACGACCCTGACGGCGTGCCCCAGCCGGGCGCGGGTGCTGGCGGCGAAGTCGCTGGTCTTCTTCCTGCTGGTCTTCGCGATCACCACGCTGACCACGGGCATCGTGGGCGCGCTACAGACGACGATCATGGACGTGCCGTCGGCCGGCGGTGAGCGGTGGTTCCGCGCGACGGCCGGCGTCGGCCTCTATCTGGCGCTGCTGGGGCTGCTGTCGCTGGCCGTCGGGGTGCTGATCCGGCATTCGGCGGGCGCGATCACGATCATGATCGGGGTCGTACTGCTGCCGCTGGTGATGGCGCTGTTCATGGTCTCGGACGGGCTCTCCGGCCTGCGCGACGCGCTCTTCGAGTACTCCGTGCCGAGTCAGCTCGCGGTCTTCTACGACAACTCGGTGGGGCCCGCCGGTGAGGGGCCGACCGGCTGGGACCCGCTGTGGATCATGCTGGCGGTGACGCTGGCGGCGATGGTCGGGGCGTTCTTCGCCCTGGACCGCAGGGACGTCTGACGGCGCGACGGCGGACCGGCAGGGCCCTTGCTCAGTACCGGGGCGCGTTACGGGACCGCTGCACCCGCGTGGTGCGGCGGTCCTTCGCGTTCCAGCACGCCTGGTGCCAGTGGCGCCGGTCGTCGACGCCCCCGTACTCGGGCCAGGCCACCACATGGGCGAGCCCCGACGGGATCTCCTGGTCACAGCCGGGGCAGCGGTACCGCTTGCCCGCCGCGCTCGCGCCCGCGACATGGCGGACGCACCACTCCTCGCCCTGCCAGGACTCCGTCCGCTGGAAACCGCCGTACCTGTCACCGGACTCACCGGCGCGCTCGGTCGGTTTCTCGCCGCCACGGGGGCGGTTGCGGCGCGGGGACACAGGACACCTCACGGGGCAGGAAGCACGGTTCCGCTCCAGCCTACGGCCCGGGAGAGGGGGCACGTGTCTTCTGTGGCGGGTGAGTGGCGCAGGCACAGGAGGTACTTACCGGACAATCGCAAGAACTTCGCGCGCAGCCGTGCCTTTGGCACGTGTCACGCGTTATTGCCGGTAGGGGGAGTCGCGTCGGCCTTGAGGAGGCAGAAGCGATGCGGGTTGGAGCATTCGTACTGGCAGCGCAGTTCCCGGGCCAGGGCCAGGGAGAGGCGCTGCACCGGGCGGTACGCACCGCCGAGACCGCCGAGGAGTCCGGACTGGACTCCGTCTGGCTGGCCGAGCACCACTTCGTGCCGTACGGGGTGTGCCCGTCGGCCGTGACACTCGCCGGACTGCTGCTGGGACGGACCCGACACATCCGGGTGGGTACCGCGGTCAGTGTGTTGCCGAACGCGCATCCGGTGGCGCTCGGCGAGCAGGCGGCCCTGCTGCACCTGCTGTCCGAGGGGCGGTTCTCGCTCGGGGTCGGCCGGGGCGGGCCGTGGGTGGATCTTGAGGTGTTCGGCGCGGGTCTTGAGGCGTACGAGCACGACTTCCCCGAGTCGCTCGGACTGCTGCTGCGCTGGCTGCGGGAGCCGCGCGTCGCGGCCACCGGTGACCGGTTCGTCTTCCGTGAGGTGCCGGTGGTGCCCCGGCCCGACGAACTGCTCGACCAGGAGGGCCCGGAGGTGATCGTCGCGTGCACGTCACCGAAAAGCGTGAAACTCGCCGCCCTGCACGCACTTCCGATGCTGCTGGGCATGCACTGCGACGACGAGGAGAAGGCCGGGATGGTCGCGCTGTGGCGAGCACACGCCCATGCGGCCGGACACAGTCAGGAGACCGTCGCCGCCGTGCGCCATGTGTCGGTGGGGGTCGCGCAGATCGCGGACGACACGGCGGAGGCGACCGAGACGCTGCTCAAGGCGATGCCGGGCTGGCTGCGCCAGGGGCTCGGCGCGCATACGACGGTCGACGGCAGGCAGCGCGCGATGCGCGATCCCGTCGCCTACACGGAACTGCTGTGCGCCCTGCACCCGGTGGGCCCGCCGGAGCTGGCGGCCGACCGGCTGGCGGCCACGTCGGAACGTACCGGCATCACCCGCTTCGCCCTGCTGGTCGAGGGCTCGGGCGATCTGGTGGCGACGGAGGAGAACGTACGGCGGCTGGGCTCCGAGGTGCTGCCACGGCTCGGCTGACCGCCGGCGTACGGCCGGCCACCGGCCGTACGCCGAGCGACCGGTTCAGCAGTCGCGCAATTCCGGGGACTGGTTGAGCAACTGGGCCCGTACCGAGGTGAAGCGGGCAAGCCGCTCATCGACCGAGGAGTCCAGCGGGAACACCGCGACACGGTGGCAGTTCTGGAACGCGAGGCGCACTCCGAAGTGCCGCTGGAGTGCGCCGCGAATGGCGTCACTCGCGAGTGCGCGCAACAGCTCACCACGTGCGTGCTCGTCCGGCGGCGGCGTCTGGTTGTCGGCGAACTGACCGCCGTCCACCTTCAGCTGTGCCACCAGGGAACTGATCATCTCCCATGCGAAGGGCAGGGAGGTCCGGACGCAGTCGACGAATTCCGCTTCGTCGACCTCGCCTCGCTCGGCCTGCTCCAACAGTGCCGGTGAGACGTCGAGCGACATGGGTTCTCCTCTCGCGACCCCAGCAAAGTGGGGCCTTACGGGCAGGGAAAGAGGCGCCGACGACGCAGCGTGCACGACCGGCGACCTCCTGCATCCACGTTATGCTCGCTGTCCGGACCGCACCAGGCGAATGGGAACACAACCGGCCACAAACGAAAGGGGCTTGAGGGGCGAATCGCGCCGGGTGGCGGCAGTCGAGTAGCGTTGCCCACCATGCGTCTCGTCATTGCCCGCTGCTCCGTGGACTACGCGGGCCGGCTCACCGCCCACCTGCCCTCCGCGCCCCGTCTGATCCTGGTCAAAGCCGACGGCAGTGTGTCCATCCACGCCGACGACCGTGCGTACAAACCGCTCAACTGGATGTCGCCGCCGTGCACACTGAAGGAGGGCGACGGTGCTTGGACGGTCGTGAACAAAGCGGGCGAGAAACTGATCATCACGATGGAAGAAGTCCTTCACGATTCTTCGCATGAGCTCGGTGTCGACCCCGGACTCATCAAGGACGGTGTGGAGGCCCATCTCCAGGAACTGCTCGCCGACCGCATCGAGACGCTGGGCCAGGGCTACAGCCTGATCAGACGCGAATACCCCACCGCCATCGGCCCGGTGGACATCCTGTGCCGCGACGCGGACGGCGGCACGGTCGCGGTCGAACTGAAGCGGCGCGGCGACATCGACGGCGTCGAACAGCTCACCCGCTATCTGGAACTGCTCAACCGCGATCCCCATCTGGCCCCGGTCAAGGGCGTGTTCGCGGCCCAGGAGATCAAACCGCAGGCGCGGGTGCTGGCGACGGACCGCGGTATCGGCTGCGTGATCCTGGACTACAACGCGATGCGCGGCATCGAGGACGACAAACTCCGCCTGTTCTGAGGCGAGTTGCGGCCCCACCCGCACCGAGTGGGCGGGGCCGCCGATTGGCTGCATGTCGCCCACGCGGAACTCGCTGGTCCCCGCCGACCGCGCTCGTTAGGGTCGCGGGATGAGCACTCGCACGTTCCGTATCACCGTCCGCGGTGTCTTCGACGGACTCGGCACCGACCAGCGGGCCGAACTCCTCTCCCGCGCTCCGGAGCACGACGTCCTGCGCGCGGCCTTCACCCCTGAGGGACACCTCAGCTACGACCTGGCGGCGCGGTCCGCCTTCACCTTCCGCTTCCAGGACTCGGGAGAGGCGGAAGAGGACATCCTGGAAGCGACCGAACGCGCCGAAGAGGCGGCGAAGACGTGGCTGACCGAACGCGGCTACGGTTACAAGAACCTCAGAAGCACCGCCGAAGACCTCTCCCAGGCCCCCCTGGGCAAACGACAGCGCCGCACCGCGGCCCGGCAAGACCACTGACCCACACCACCCGATCCTTGGCCGCTCAAGCCCGTCATATGCTTGAGTGGTCAAGGAGGTGTCAATGACTGAGCCACTGGATGCGGCACTGCGTCTCGTACGGGCCCAGACGGCCCTGGTGAGGCGCTTCGACGCGAGCCTGTCGGGTCTGCACGGCGTGAGCCTCGCCGACTTCACACTGCTGCTCCGCCTCGGCCAGGCGCCGGGCGGTCGGATGCGCCGGGTGGACCTGGCAGAAGCACTGGGCCTGACCGCCTCGGGCGTGACCCGCGGCCTCGCGCCGCTGGAGCGGATAGGCCTGGTCACGCGGGAACCGGACGCCCGCGACGCCCGGGTGGCCTACGCGTCCCTGACCACCACGGGCCACGAGCGCCTGACCGACATGCGCGCCACCGCAGAACGCACGGCGGCGGAGGTCTTCGCCGCCCCGGTCTGGAGCAAGGAGGACGTCACCGACATGACGGCCCTGCTGACGCGCCTTCTCCAGCAGCACCGCTGAGGCGCGTCACGCGGCCGGGCAGGGCCTAGGCGACCGTGCCGGTGGGCTGGGGCACTCCCTCGGTGACGACCGGCGACGTGCCGCTCGCCGAGGTGTCCGGCTCGGACGGGTCGGTGGGATCGGTCGGGCCTGTCGGGCCGTCCGTGGGGTCGGTCGGATCCGTCGGGCCGTCCGTCGGGTCGGTGGGATCCGTCGGGTCCGTGGGTCCTGTCGGCGGCTTCGACGAGTGGGTGGGCTTCGTCGGGTGGCCCGGAGGGGACGAGTGGTGGCCGCCCGGCGTCGAGTGGCTGTCGGACGGGGACGACGGGCTGCCCGGGTCGGACGAGGTCATCGTGTCCGGATCGGTGGGGACTCCGGTGCCGCTCGGTGCGCTGGACGAGCCCGTGTCGCCCGGGGTGCCCGGGGCGTCGCCGCTGGACTGCTCCGCCGGCGACGACGGGTCGGCCGGCGGGTCGGCGGGCAGGCCCGCGCCGTCGTCGTCCGGGCTGGTGGACTCCTCCGTGGTGACCTTGTCCGAGCCCTGTGTGTCGTTGCCCGAGGTGGCGCCCAGGGTCACGACCGTGCCCAGTACGGCGGCGAGCAGCGCGCCCGTGCCGACGGCGACCAGGTTGCGGCGGGCGCCGCCGAGCAGCCGGCGGCGGCCACGCGGCGGGGGTGTGCCGCCGATCAGTGTCGTGCCGGCGGTGGCCGGTGCGGGTGCGGACAGCCGCGAAGGCGGCAGTGCGGGCAGGCCGGGGGTCGGCAGGGCCGCGGCGACCGCCGGGGTGACGGGCGCCGTGGGACCGCTCGCGGGGGCGGCCCCCGTCAGGCTGTTCTCCCGGTCGGTGACCAGGGCCAGCGCACGGCGTCCGGCGACCGTACCGCTCTTGTCGGCGACGGCGCCGCGCATCGCGATCGACGCCTCCAGCTCGGCGCGGGCCCGGTCGAGGTTGCCCTGGCAGAGCGCGAGTACGCCCAACTCGTGGTGGAAGTACGCCTCTTCGGCGACCTCGCCGGCGATCCTCGCGGCTTCCTGGCCGGTGCGCAGCGCCCGTTCCCAGGCGCCCCAGTGCAGGCCCGCCAGGAAGGCGGGGGCGGCGCTGCGGGCCAACAGGACGGCGGCGCTGGGGTGTCCGGCCGCCGCGGGCTTGCCCTGCCCCTGTTCGGGGACGAGTTGGGCCATCGCGGCGAGAACGGCGTCCGCCTCGGCCGCCGCGCGTTCGGGGGTGACGGAGGGGTGCCCCACCCACCAGGCGTAGTGCTGGGCGGCGGTGTGCGCCTGGGCCTCGGCGTCGTCGCCGTAGCCCTTCGCGGTGAGCTGGAGGGCGACGCCGGGCGCGAGCCGGTAGCGCGAGCCGACCGGGGAGAGCAGTCCGCTGCTCATCAGCTCGCCGAGGGCGGCGTCCGCGTGGGTGTCCCCCACCAGGGCCGGCAGATGTGCCTGGTGGGGCACCTCGCCGCCGAGCGCCACGGCGAAGCGCAGCGTCGCGCGGGCGGAGTCGCTGAGCCGGGAGGCGAGCAGGTCGGCGGGGGCCGCGCCCTCACCGACGCTGGGCAGCGGGATGTCGTACCCCTCGCCGCTGTCGGTCGTGGCGTCGAACGCCGGGTCGAAGGCGCTGCCGGACGTCGTCTCCTGACCGTGGTCGCCGGACGGCTTCGCGAACGGCTCGAACTCGTCGAAGATCTGCGGATCGCGGCGCAGTTGGTCGCGCTGGCGCAGCAGCGCGCCGGCCTGGACGAAGCGCAGCGGCAGCCCCTCTGACTCGAACCAGAGGTCGCCCGCCCAGTTGGCCTCCTCGTCGGTGAGCGGCCGCTCGACGGCGCGCTCCAGGAGTTCCAGCGACGAGCCGCGGCCGAGGCCGCCGAGGAAGATCTCCTCGACCGCCGTCTCCGCCGAAGCGGCGCTCACCTCGGGCGTCACGGCGAGCAGGTACGCGCATTCGGGGGTCGCGCCGAGCAGTTCGTCGAGTGAGGCGCCCCCGAATTCGAGGTCGTCGACGATGACGACGGCCCCGATGCCCCGGACGCGGTCGAGCAGTTCGGGGCGGTCGGGCCGGACCAGCTCGGACTCGTAGACGGCGTTGTGGAGTTCGTGGAGCAGTTCGACGGAGGTACGGCGGTAGCCGGAGAGCCGGATGACCCCGTCGGGCGCCGTCTCGGCGCAGTCGGCGGCGACGGCGTCCAGCAGCGCGGTGCGGCCTGATCCGGCGGCTCCGCACAGCCGTATGGACCGGCCGCGGCCCAGCAGCCGTATCAGCCGGTCGTGTTCGTCCTGTCGCTCCAGCAGCGGGAGCGGCGGGGCGGCGGGGCCCGGCGGCACGGGCGGGCGTCCGGCGCGCTGGCGGGCGCCGCGGTCGGCCGCGTCGCGGCGTACCGGAGCGGCGGGCCTGCTGCCGGGCGGGCACGGCTCGATCTCGGTGCCGTCGACCGGGTTGACGGTGAGGAGGAAGTCGCCCGAGACCAGCCGCACCGTACGGGCGGGGTGCGGTGCGACGGGACCCGCTCCCTTGAGATGGCTCAGGGCGGGCGTGACCGGCTCGCGCGGCGGCCGGGGCTGTCCGACGGCGTCCCGCGCCACCTCGGCCTCGGCGGGCCGCTCGGCGGGCCAGTCGTCCGGCCGCTCGTCGTACGGCTCCACAGGACGCTCGTCGTACGGCTCCACGGCGCGCTCGTCCGCCCGGTCGTCCGCCTGGTCGCCGAGTCGTTCGTCCGGCCGCTCGAAAGGCCGTTCGTCCGGCCGTTCGAAGGACCGCTCGTCGTCGTGACGGTTCTCTTCCGGTCCCCGGTTCATCGGGTCCATCGTCAAATCCCCCAGATCAAGGCGTGTAGGTCTCCCCCGGCCTCACAACACGCCCATCTGTCGGTTCTGGTCCGGTGCGGTGTCTGCGTCAGTGGTTCGATCGATTCAGTGGTTCGGTCGATCGGCAGACGGCCGAACCCTAGACCTCAGCACTGTATCCAGGAACACCCGGGGTACCACCCCGTCCAAGACGTCACGGTCTTATGAGGATTGTGCTCAGACCCGTGGCAGTGACTCTGCGGCGATTCCGCCCTCGATGGCGAGAATGCGGTGCAGTCGGGTGGCCACCAGCAGACGCTGCATCTGGGGCGGCACCCCGCGCAGCACAAGCCTACGGCCGCACCTCCCCGCGCGTCGGTGGGCTCCCATGATGACGCCGAGTCCCGTGGCGTCCCAGGAATCCAGATCGGTCAGGTCGAGCACCAGGTCGCCGACGCCGTCGTCGACAGCCGAGTGCAGGACCGTGCGGGCGTCCGCCGCGCTGCGTACGTCGAGGCGGCCCCCGACGACCAGCTCGGCGTGGTCGCCCCTGATGTGCATATGCGCTCCCCGAGAGTGCTTCGGTGCTCCGTGTCTGTCTGTTCTGTCGAATGACAACTGACTGACTGTCTGACAGCAGCGGAAGTTGCCGTCCGTAAGCGAACCGATACCGAATTCACCCGGTGGGGTGGCTCAAATCGGTCAGCGCGGTTCAGTGCTTGTAGAACCCCTGCCCGCTCTTGCGGCCGATGTCACCCGCGTCCACCATCCGGCGCATCAGCTCGGGCGGTGCGAACTTCTCGTCCTGCGACTCGGTGTAGATGTTGCCGGTCGCGTGGAGCAGGATGTCGACACCGGTCAGGTCGGCGGTGGCGAGCGGTCCCATGGCGTGGCCGAAGCCGAGCTTGCAGGCGATGTCGATGTCCTCGGCGGACGCGACACCCGACTCGTACAGCTTGGCGGCCTCGACCACGAGCGCGGAGATCAGCCGTGTGGTGACGAAGCCTGCCACATCGCGGTTGACCACGATGCAGGTCTTGCCCACGGATTCGGCGAACTCCCGCGCGGCGGCGAGGGTTTCGTCGCTGGTCTTGTAGCCGCGCACCAGCTCGCAGAGCTGCATCATCGGCACGGGCGAGAAGAAGTGGGTGCCGACGACACGGTCCGGGCGGTCGGTCACAGCGGCGATCTTGGTGATCGGGATGGCCGAGGTGTTGGAGGCGAGGACGGCGTCGTCCCGTACGAGCTTGTCGAGCGTGCGGAAGATCTCGTGCTTCACGTCGAGCTGCTCGAAGACGGCCTCGACGACGATGTCGGCGTCGGCGACGGCGTCCAGGTCGGTGGTGGTGGTGATCCGGGCGAGCGCGGCGTCGGCGTCGGCGCCTTCGAGCTTGCCCTTGGCGACGAAGCGGTCGTACGAGGCCCTGATGGTGTCGGTGCCCCTGGTCAGCGCCGCATCGGTGACATCACGAAGGATCACGTCCCAGCCGGCCTGGGCGGAGACCTGCGCGATCCCGGACCCCATGAGTCCGGCTCCGACGACGGCGAGTTTCCTGGCCACGACACACCTCGCGATTCTTGTTCTGCCTTGACACGTGCTTACATTCGGTCGCTCTGCCGGAGGTTAGCGGTCACCGGCCGGAGTGTGGCGCGGAAGAGATGCGCGTCACGTCCCAAATGGCGGACATCACACCGGGACGGTCCATCAGCCCGCGCGCACGGCGTACTTGAGCACCCGCTCCCCCAGCAGCTCCTCGATGTCGTCCAGGAGTACCAGGGCTTCACGTGATACGGGGCCCGGCGCGCGCTCCTGTGCCATCTGGCCGCCGATCCACGAGGTGAGCGTGGAGTGCACCCAGGAGAGCTGGCCCGCCACGAGGGTGGGCAGTGTGTCGGTGGGATCCGCGCCGGTCTCCTCCCTGAGCGTGTCGGCGAGCTGGAGCTGGATGTCCTGCTGGACGTAGAGCAGCCGGGCCCTGAGTGCCTGCGACTCCTGGCACACCTTCATGAAACGTGCGTAACCCGTCATCAGCCCGATGGCCGGCGAGACCGTCTCGACCTGTTCGCGCAGCTCACGCAGGATCGCGTCGGCGGCCGACTCCCCCTTGTCCCGGCCGCGTACGAAGCGCGAGAGCCGGCCAGTGACGGCGACGCTCCGGTCGAGGAAGAGGTCCTCCTTCGCCGGGAAGTAGTTGTAGACGGTGTTGACGGAGACGTCAGCCGCCTCCGCGATCTCGGCGATGGTCACGGCGTCGAAGCCGCGCTCCAGGAACAGACCGGTGGCGGTGTCGGAGATGTCCTGCCTGGTCTGCCGCTTCTTCCGCTCTCTGAGCCCTTCGGACATGGCCCCGAGTCTAGTCTTCGTCTACTTCCCTACAAATTTGGAGTCATTGCAATTTTGGGGAGTCTCTGTTTTTCTGGGGCCATGGCAATCATCAGTACGGCCGGGCTCGCCCGGACCTTCCAGACCAAGAACGGACCGGTCGAAGCCGTGCGCGGCATCGACCTGACCGTCCCCGCCGGGGAGATCCTGGGCTTCCTCGGCCCCAACGGAGCGGGCAAGACCACCACCCTGCGGATGCTCACCACCCTGCTGCCGCCCACCGGTGGCGCGGCGACCGTCGCCGGTGTCGATCTGCTCGGCGATCCGGCCGGGGTGCGCGGGAAGATCGGGTACGTCGCCCAGGCCGGCGGCGTCGACCCGCAGATCAGCGTCCGGGAGGAGCTGGTCACCCAGGGCAGGCTGTACCGGCTCGGCAAGCGGGAGGCGGCGGGACGCGCCGCCGAACTCGCCGCCGAACTGGGCCTCGACGGGCTGCTCGACCGCACGTGCGGCGCGCTCTCCGGCGGGCAGCGGCGCCGCCTCGACATCGCGCTCGGGCTGACCCACCGCCCCGAGGTGCTGTTCCTGGACGAGCCGACGACCGGGCTCGACCCCCGCAGCCGCGCGGACCTGTGGGAGCTGATCCGGCGGATCCGGGCCGAGCACGGCACCACGGTCTTCCTCACCACGCACTATCTGGACGAGGCCGACGCGCTCTCCGACCGACTGGTCGTCGTCGACCGGGGCGTGGTCGTCGCCGAAGGCACCCCGAGCGCCCTGAAAACGGCCTACGCGGGCTCGCCCGATGCCTCGCTCCAGGACACCTTCCTCGCCATCACCGGCCGCGAGCTGGCCCCCGCCGACCCCACACCCGTCGCCGTCTAGGAGACCTTGACCATGACCGCCGGCCTGACGTCCGCACTCTTCTCCGACACCGCGCTGATCTTCGGGCGCTACGCCCGGCAGACCCTGGGCTCCAAGCTCCAGATGGTCTTCGGCGTCCTGATGCCCCTGCTCTACCTGCTCTTCTTCGGACCGCTGCTGACAGGACTTCCGCTGGGCGGCGAAGGTGACTCCTGGCAGATCCTGGTACCGGGGCTGCTGCTCCAGCTCGCCCTGTTCGGCGCCCTGTTCACCGGTTTCACCGTCATCGTCGAGAAGCAGCTGGGGGTGACGGAACGGATGCGGGTGACGCCGGTCAGCCGGCTCGCGCTGCTGCTGGGACGGGTCCTGCGGGACGCGGCGCTGCTGGTCTTCCAGTCGGTCCTGCTGGTGCTGGCGGCGCTGGTGATGGGGTTGCGGGCGCCGCTGGCCGGGGTGCTCATCGGCTTCGCCTTCGTCGCTGTCCTGACCGTCGCGCTGGCCTCGCTGTCGTACGCCCTCGCGCTGCGGGTCGGCAGCCCGCAGGAGTTCGGCCCCACCGTCAACGCGATCTCGATGCCGTCGATGCTGCTGTCGGGGCTGATGCTGCCGATGGCGCTCGCTCCCGGCTGGCTGGACCTGGTCTCGCACTTCGTCCCGTTCCGCTACCTGGTGGACGCGGTACGGGCCGCCTACGTCGGCGAGTACGCCGGTACGGCGATGGTCTACGGCGTCCTCATGGCGACCGGTTTCGCACTCAGCGCCGTCGTCGTCGGCACCCGCGTCTTCCGGCGGGCCGGCGCCTAGAATCTGTGCGCGACCTAGGGCCTCTCGTTTGGATCATGCCGGGCTCGCGTGCCCCGGCATGATCCAAACGAGAGACCCTAGGCTGGGCACATGGTCAATCTGACGCGTATCTACACCCGTACCGGCGACAAGGGCACGACCGCGCTCGGCGACATGAGCCGTACCGCCAAGACCGACGTACGGATCGGGGCGTACGCCGACGTCAACGAGGCCAACGCCGCCATCGGCGCCGCGGTCGCGCTGGGCGAGCTGCCCGGCGCGATCGTGAAGGTCCTGGTCCGGGTCCAGAACGATCTCTTCGACGTGGGCGCCGACCTCGCGACGCCGGTGGTGGAGAACCCCGAATATCCGCCGCTGCGGGTCGAGCAGTCGTACATCGACAAGCTGGAGGCGGACTGCGACGCGTTCCTCGCCGACCTGGAGAAGCTGCGGAGTTTCATCCTGCCGGGCGGTACGCCGGGGGCCGCGCTGCTGCACCAGGCGTGCACGGTCGTACGGCGCGCCGAGCGGTCGACCTGGGCGGCGTTCGAGACGCACGGCGAGACGATGAACCCGCTCACCGCCACGTATCTCAACCGCCTCTCCGACCTGCTGTTCATCCTCGCCCGCGCGGCGAACAAGGAGGCCGGGGACGTGCTGTGGGTGCCGGGCGGCGAGCGCTGAGCCCGTCGGCGGTCAGCGCCTGCGCCGTCAGCGCCTCCGCCGTCAGTGCCGCAGGCTCCGCGGAACCTCGCCCTTCGTGGTCTCGCCCTTCGGCGCCTTCTTCGGCCACAGGGTGTACGTCAGGGCGATGGCGCCGTGGATCGCGACCAGCCGTGCCGCGCTGAGCTGCCAGTCGGTCAGCGGCCCTGTGCTGTCCGCGTCGCCCACGTACCAGATGGCCAGCTGGAGCAGCCCGGCGGTGACGGCGACGGCCAGCACCGTACGCAGCCACAGCTTGGCCTCGTGCAGGGCGCGCGCCCTGCCGTAGCGCGGCGGCTTGACCGGCGGCGGGCCGCCGAAGAAGCGGTGGGCCACCCGCGCGTCGATCCACTTCATCGTGTAGTGGCCGTAGGCGACGGTGTAGCCGATGTACAGCGCGGCCACGCCGTGCGTCCAGTCCGGGGTCGCGCCGTTCTTCAGGTCGACGACGGTGCCGACGAGCAGGACGATCTCCAGCAGGGGTACGAGCAGCAGGACAGCGGCTCCGAGCCGGGGCTTGCGGGCCGCGTAGCGCAGCAGGAGCCCCGCGGCGAGCAGGACCCAGAAGCCGACCTCGCAGATGACGACCAGCGTGACGATCACGGCTGTCCACCTCTCTTCCGGTTCCTCCAAGCCTGGGCGCGGGGCCGCCGCGAATCGTCGTCGGCGCTGACGAACCGTGACTGCATCCTTCGATGTAGCGAGGCTCGCCCGGTAAGGGGAGGACGGTGCGCGCGGTGCCCTGTTTGATGGAGGGGTGAGCATCGACCTCCGGAACTTCGGGCCCTTCGGCCCCTTCCGTCCGCACCGCGACGACATCCTCATCGCGACGGCCGGCCTGCTCGGCGGTCTGCTGCTGTGGGGCCTCGGCGTGGAGAACCAGCCCGGCCGGCCGCTGGGCGGCGCGTGGGTGCTGGTCCCCGTAGTCGTCACGGCTGTGCTGGAGCTGCTGCGCAGAACGGCGCCGGGGCCCGCGCTCGTGATCGGCACGCTCGCACTGGTCGCCGATCAGTTCACGCGGGGCAGCATCGCGACGATCGTGATGTTCACGGACCTGGTGTACGCGGCGGTGCTGTACGGCTCGGCGGCCACGGCGCGCCGGCTCCCCCGATGGACGGCGCTGTTCACGGTCGCGCTGTCGATCGGGCTCGTGGCCTGGCTGCACTCGGTGGAGGCGCTGCTGCTCGGGGTGATCATCGGAGTCGTCGGCTTCGGGCCTGCGGCCACCGGCGCACTCGTACGCAACCACCGCGACGCGGCCGACGCGGCCCGGCTGCGGGCCGAGCAGACCGCGCTGCTCGCCGAGGTGGACAGGACCCAGGCGGTGGCCGCCGAGCGGGCGCGGATGGCGCGGGAGCTGCACGACATGGTGGCCAACCACCTCTCGGCGATCGCGATCCACTCGACGGCGGCGCTGTCGCTGGACGACGAGCGCACCAGCCGCGAGGCGCTGGGGGTCATCCGGGAGAACAGCGTCGACGGGCTGGCGGAGATGCGCCGGCTGATCGGGCTGCTGCGCACCACGGGAGGCGAGAGCGAACCGACCGTGGCGCCGACCCTGGACGCCCTCGACACACTGGTGGAGCAGGCCCGGGTGAACGGCGCCCCCAGCGGGCTGACGTTCGCCCTCGACGACCGGCGCGACGCCGAGGCGAAGCTGCCGGCGCCGGTCGAGCTGGCCGCGTACCGGATCGTCCAGGAGTCGATCACCAACGCGCTCAAGCACGGGGCGCGCGGCGAGGTCACCGTCGCGCTCGTACGCACCAAGCAGGCGCTGACGGTGGAGGTGAGCAGCCCGTACGGCGACCGGCCGGGGCCGCGCGCGCCGGGGTCGGGCGCGGGTCTCGTCGGGATGCGGGAGCGTACCGCCCTGCTGGAAGGGGAGTTCGAAGCGGGTCCGGTGGCGACGGACGACGGCAAGAGCTGGCAGGTACGGGCGGTGCTGCCCGTCGGGGAAGGGGACGGAACACGATGACGATCAGGGTGCTGGTCGCCGACGACCAGGCGGCGGTGCGCGCGGGCATTGTGCTCATCCTGCGCAGCGCCGACGACATCGAGGTGGTCGGTGAGGCCGCCGACGGCGTGGAGGCGCTGGCGATGGCCCGTGAGCTGCGGCCCGATCTGGTGCTGATGGACATTCAGATGCCGCGGGTGGACGGCGTTTCGGCGACCCGGCAGGTGGTCGCCGAGCGGTTGGCCGACGTGCTCGTACTGACCACGTTCGACCTGGACGAGTACGTCTTCGGGGCGCTGCGCGCGGGGGCCGCGGGGTTCCTGCTGAAGAACACCGACGCCCGGGACCTGCTGACGGCCGTACGGACGGTCGCGGCGGGCGAGGGTCTGATCGCGCCGGCCGTGACCCGCCGGCTGATCGCCGAGTTCGCCTCGCCCACCACCGGGCGGAGCGGCAGGAGCGCCGATGACGGCGTGCTGGACGCGCTCACGCGCCGGGAGCGCGAGGTGTTCTTCTGCCTAGGTGAAGGGCTGTCGAACGGGGAGATCGCCAGGCGTCTTTCGATGGCGGAGGCCACGGTCAAGACGCATGTGAGCAGGCTGCTGGCCAAGCTGGAGCTGCGCAGCCGGGTGCAAGCGGCCGTACTCGCCCAGGAGTTGGGTGGCTGACCGGCCCGGGCGACTTTGGTCCAGACCTCTTGACGATTGGTCCAGACCTTCCTACTCTCACCGCACACACCGCGGTGAGCCGTCGCGGCGTGTGCAGTGCACGGACCAACCCCGAATTGTCCGGTACTCACTCATGGAGCCCCCTTGAAGCTTCCTTCGGCACTTCACCGACCCAGATCCAGACGCAGACCCATGTCCCGAACCGTCGCGGGCCTCACCGCGCTGCTCCTCCCGCTGGCCGCCCTGGTCGGCCTCGCCTCCCCCGCGGAAGCCGCCACATCGGCGACCGCCACCTTCGCCAAGGCCTCGGACTGGGGAACCGGTTTCGAGGGCAAGTGGACGGTGAAGAACACCGGTACCACCAGCCTCAGTTCCTGGACCGTGGAGTGGGACTTCCCCTCCGGTACGGCGGTCACCTCCGCGTGGGACGCGGACGTCACCAGCTCCGGCAACCACTGGACCGGCAAGAACAAGAGCTACAACGGCACACTCGCCCCCGGCGCCTCCATCAGCTTCGGCTTCAACGGCTCCGGCTCGGGCTCCCCCTCGGGCTGCAAGCTCAACGGCGCCTCGTGCGACGGCGGAGTCGTCGTCCCCGGCGACAACCCGCCCTCGGCGCCCGGCACCCCGTCGGCGAGCAGCATCACCAACACCTCGGTCGTCCTGTCGTGGAGCGCCGCGACGGACGACAAGGGCATCAAGAACTACGACGTGCTGCGGGACGGCGCGAAGATCGCCACCGTCACCGGCACGACATACACCAACACCGGCCTCACCGCCGGCACCGACTACTCGTACACCGTGCAGGCCCGTGACACAGCCGACCAGACCGGTCCGGTCAGCGGCGCACGCGCGGTGCACACCACCGGCACCACCGACCCGGGCAACCCCGGGAACCCGGGCGGCAGCGGCAAGGTCAAGCTCGGTTACTTCACCGACTGGGGCATCTACGCCAGGAACTACCAGGTCAAGAATCTGGTCAGCTCCGGCTCCGCCGCCAAGATCACGCACATCAACTACGCCTTCGGCAACGTGACCGGCGGCAAGTGCGCGATCGGTGACAGCTACGCCGACTACGACAAGGCGTTCACGGCCGCCGAGAGTGTCGACGGCGTCGCCGACACCTGGGACCAGCCGCTGCGCGGCAACTTCAACCAGCTGCGCAAGCTGAAGGCCAAGTACCCGAACATCAAGGTGATCTGGTCGTTCGGCGGCTGGTCCTGGTCCGGCGGCTTCGGCCAGGCGGCGCAGAACCCCACCGCCTTCGCCCAGTCCTGCTACGACATGGTGGAGGACCCCCGGTGGGCCGATGTCTTCGACGGCATCGACATCGACTGGGAGTACCCCAACGCCTGCGGTCTGTCGTGTGACACCAGCGGCGCCGCGGCCCTCAAGAACGTGGCACAGGCGCTGCGTGCCAAGTTCGGCAACAACAACCTGGTCACGGCGGCCGTCACGGCCGACGCCTCGACCGGCGGCAAGATCGACGCCGCCGACTACTCGGGCGCCGCGCAGTACCTCAACTGGTACAACGTGATGACGTACGACTTCTTCGGGGCCTTCAACGCGCAGGGACCGACCGCCCCGCACTCCCCGCTCACCTCGTACGCCGGCATCCCGCAGCAGGGCTTCAACTCGGCGGAGGCGATAGCCAAGTTCAAGGCGAAGGGCGTGCCGGCGAACAAGCTGCTCCTCGGCATCGGCTTCTACGGGCGCGGCTGGACCGGAGTGACCCAGGACGCCCCGGGCGGCACGGCGACAGGACCGGCCACCGGAACGTACGAGCCGGGCATCGAGGACTACCACGTCCTCAAGAACAGCTGCCCGGCCACCGGCACCGTAGCGGGTACGGCATACGCCCACTGCGGCACCAACTGGTGGAGCTACGACACCCCGGCCACCATCACCTCCAAGATGAGCTGGGCGAAGCAGCAGGGGCTCGGCGGAGCCTTCTTCTGGGAGTTCAGCGGAGACACCTCGAACGGTGAACTGGTGACCGCGCTCTCCAACGGCATCGGCTGACCGTAGCCGTCTTCTAGCGGGACCACAGCACGAATGAGGGGTGCGGCGCACGAAGCGCCGCACCCCTCACTGCTGTCAGGTCACCGCCGTCAGGCGACGTTCACCCGCTGGCCGGGCGGGGCCGCCTCCAGCCAGGCGAGGAAGCCGGTCAGGGCGTCGTCACTCATCGCCAGCTCCAGCCGGACGCCCTGATGGGCACAGGTCAGCACCACCGAGTCGGAGAGCAGCGCCAGCTCCTCCTCGCCCTCGGGGGCCCGGCGCGCCAGCACCTCGATGGCCGAGCGCTCCAGATTCCGGCGGGGGCGCGGCGCGTACGAGAAGACCCGGAACCAGCTCACCCGGTCGCCGTTGTAGCGGGCCACCCCGTACACCCAGCCCTTGCCGGAGAGATCGGACTTCTCCGGGACGTTCCAGCGCAGACTGCAGTCGAACGTCCCGCCGGACCGCTGGATCAGCCGCCGGCGCAGACCGAAGACGAACAGGCCCACCGCAACCAGGACGACGACCAGTCCGCACACAAGCAGAGCGAGGATCATCTACACCGACCTCCTCGCTCATCCAGTAACCGAACAAGAACCGCACCCGCATCGCCTCAGCCGCGACCCGGTCCGGAGGGGTCCGGAACAGGCCGCGGCTGAGGGTTGAATCCGTTGTGGCAGCGCCTACTTCACCGCCACCGCGCGCATTCGGACATCGGCGCGCCGCTCGGCGTTCGCGTCGTCGTCCGACTTCGCCCGTTCCAGCGCGCGCTCGGCACGCTGGGCGTCGATCTCGTCCGCCAGCTCGGCGACCTCGGCGAGCAGCGAAAGCTTGTCGTCGGCGAACGAGATGAAACCGCCGTGCACAGCGGCGACGACCGTTCCACCATCACTCGTACGAATGGTCACAGGGCCCGATTCCAGCACACCCAGCAGCGGCTGGTGACCAGGCATGACGCCGATGTCGCCGGAAGTGGTACGCGCGACGACCAGGGTGGCCTCGCCGGACCAGACACTGCGGTCAGCGGCGACCAGCTCGACATGCAGCTCAGCAGCCATGAGGGGCTCCTCGGGTCACCACCCGACTGTTCGGCCGGGTGTTGGTCTTAATTCTATGGGTTGTCGTGGAGAGCGTCAGAGGCGGGCGGCAGTCACAGCCGCCCGCCCCTGATGACCGGCGGCTCAGGAGACGCCGAGCTGCTTCGCGTTCGCCTTCAGGTCCTCGATACCACCGCACAGGAAGAACGCCTGCTCGGGGAAGTGGTCGTACTCCCCGTCACAGATCGCGTTGAACGCGGTGATCGTCTCGTCCAGCGGTACGTCGGAGCCGTCCACACCGGTGAACTGCTTCGCCGCGTGGGTGTTCTGCGACAGGAAGCGCTCCACACGACGGGCCCGGAAGACGGTGAGCTTGTCTTCCTCACCGAGCTCGTCGATACCGAGGATGGAGATGATGTCCTGCAGGTCCTTGTACTTCTGCAGGATCCCCTTGACCCGGGAAGCCGCGTCGTAGTGCTCCTGCGAGATGTACCGCGGGTCCAGGATCCGGGACGTCGAGTCCAGCGGGTCGACCGCCGGGTAGATGCCCTTCTCCGAGATCGGACGCGAGAGCACGGTCGTCGCGTCGAGGTGCGCGAAGGTCGTGGCGGGCGCCGGGTCGGTCAGGTCGTCCGCGGGGACGTAGATCGCCTGCATCGAGGTGATCGAGTGACCACGGGTCGAGGTGATGCGCTCCTGGAGCACACCCATCTCGTCCGCCAGGGTCGGCTGGTAACCCACCGCGGACGGCATACGGCCGAGCAGCGTGGAGACCTCGGAACCGGCCTGGGTGAAGCGGAAGATGTTGTCGATGAAGAGCAGCACGTCCTGCTTCTGCACATCGCGGAAGTACTCCGCCATGGTCAGCGCGGAGAGCGCCACCCGCAGCCGGGTGCCCGGCGGCTCGTCCATCTGCCCGAAGACCAGCGCGGTCTTCTCCAGCACGCCCGTCTCGGTCATCTCACCGATGAGGTCGTTGCCCTCACGGGTGCGCTCACCGACGCCGGCGAACACCGAGACACCGTCGTGCAGGTTGGCGACTCGCATGATCATTTCCTGGATGAGGACCGTCTTGCCGACGCCCGCACCCCCGAACAGACCGATCTTGCCGCCCTTGACGTACGGGGTCAGCAGGTCGACGACCTTCAGGCCGGTCTCCAGCATCTCCGTCTTCGACTCGAGCTGGTCGAAGGCCGGAGCCTTGCGGTGGATCGGCCAGCGCTCCGTGATCTGCGACTCGGCCTCGGGCTCGTTCAGGATCCGGCCGAGGGTGTTGAACACCTTGCCCTTGGTCACGTCTCCGACGGGCACCAAGATGCCGGCGCCCGTGTCGGTCACCGGGGACTGGCGTACCAGACCGTCGGTGGGCTCCATCGAGATCGCGCGGACCAGACCCTCGCCCAGGTGCTGGGCTACTTCGAGGGTCAGCGTCTTCTTCTCACCGGCGTTGGCCGGGTCGGCGATCTCGACGTGCAGCGCGTTGTAGATCTCCGGCATCGCGTCGACGGGGAACTCCACGTCGACGACCGGGCCGATGACCCGGGCGACGCGGCCCGTGACCGTGCTTCCCGGGTTGGCCGCCTCAACAGTGGTCGTCATTAATTTTCACTCCCCGCAGATGCGTCGGCCAGGGCGCTCGCGCCACCGACGATCTCGCTGATTTCCTGGGTGATTTCGGCCTGGCGGGCCGCGTTGGCAGACCGGGTGAGGCTCTTGATGAGGTCCCCGGCGTTGTCGGTCGCCGACTTCATCGCGCGGCGGGTGGCGGCGTGCTTGGAAGCGGCCGCCTGCAGCAGCGCGTTGTAGACACGGCTCTCCACGTAGCGCGGCAGCAGGGCGTCGAGGACGTCCTCCGCCGACGGCTCGAAGTCGAACAGCGGAAGGATCTCGCCCTTCGTGTCCGCCTCCTTGGCCGCTTCGTCGAGCTTGAGGGGCAGCAGCCGGTTCTGGACGGGCGTCTGCGTCATCATCGAGACGAACTCGGTGAAGACGATGTGCAGCTCGTCCACGCCGCCTTCGGACGTCTCCGTCCTGACCGCCTCGATCAGCGGCGCCGACACCTTCTTGGCGTCCGCGTACGTCGGGCCGTCGGTGAAGCCGGTCCAGGAGTCCGTGACCTTGCGCTCACGGAAACCGTAGTAGGAGACGCCCTTGCGGCCGACGATGTACGTGTCGACCTCCTTGCCCTCGCTCCGGAGCTGCTCGGTGAGCCGGTCCGCCGCCTTGATGGCGTTCGAGGAGTAGCCGCCGGCCAGACCGCGGTCGCTCGTGATGAGCAGCAGCGCGGCCCGGGTCGGTGACTCCGTCTCGGTGGTCAGGGGGTGCTTGGTCGTCGAACCGGTCGCCACCGCTGTGACCGCCCGGGTGAGCTCCTCCGCGTACGGCGAGGAGGCCCGCACCTGGCGCTGCGCCTTGACGATGCGCGAGGCGGCGATCATCTCCATCGCCTTGGTGATCTTCTTGGTCGCGGTGACGGATTTGATGCGACGCTTGTAGACCCGGAGCTGCGCTCCCATGAGTCAGGTCCCTTCCGTCGTCACTTGGCGTCGGCCGGCGCGTCGTCGCCGAGAAGCTTGCCGTCCGAGGTCTCGAACTGCTGCTTGAAGGCGGTGATGGCGTCACCGATGGACTGCGTCGTGTCGTCCGACATCTTGCCGCCCTCGGCGATGCTGGTCAGCAGCTCCTTGCGCTCACGGCGCAGGTACTCCAGCAGCTCGCCCTCGAAGCGGCGGATGTCGGAGACCGGTACGTCGTCCATCTTGCCGGTGGTACCGGCCCAGACGGAGACGACCTGCTCCTCGACCGGCATCGGCGAGTACTGGGGCTGCTTCAGCAGCTCGACCATGCGCTGACCGCGCTCCAGGGCCGCCTTGGACGTCGCGTCCAGGTCGGAGCCGAAGGACGCGAACGCCTCCAGCTCGCGGTACTGGGCGAGGTCACCACGGAGCCGTCCTGAGACCTGGCGCATGGCCTTGTGCTGGGCGGAGCCACCGACTCGGGAGACCGAGATACCGACGTTCAGCGCGGGGCGCTGGTCGGCGTTGAAGAGGTCGGACTCCAGGAAGCACTGACCGTCGGTGATGGAGATGACGTTGGTCGGGATGAACGCCGACACGTCGTTCGCCTTGGTCTCGACGATCGGCAGACCCGTCATCGAACCGGCGCCCAGGTCGTCGGAGAGCTTGGCGCAGCGCTCCAGCAGACGCGAGTGCAGGTAGAAGACGTCACCGGGGTAGGCCTCACGCCCGGGCGGACGGCGCAGCAGCAGCGACACGGCGCGGTAGGCGTCGGCCTGCTTCGACAGGTCGTCGAAGACGATCAGGACGTGCTTGCCCTGGTACATCCAGTGCTGGCCGATGGCGGAGCCGGTGTAGGGCGCCAGGTACTTGAAGCCGGCCGGGTCGGAAGCGGGGGCGGCGACGATCGTGGTGTATTCGAGCGCGCCGGCCTCCTCCAGGGCGCCGCGCACGGACGCGATGGTGGAGCCCTTCTGGCCGATGGCGACGTAGATGCAGCGGACCTGCTTGTTCACGTCGCCGCTGCGCCAGTTGTCACGCTGGTTGATGATCGTGTCGACGGCCAGCGCGGTCTTGCCGGTCTGCCGGTCGCCGATGATCAGCTGACGCTGGCCGCGGCCGATCGGGACCATCGAGTCGACGGCCTTGTAGCCGGTCTGCATCGGCTCGTGCACCGACTTGCGGATCATGACGCCGGGGGCCTGCAGTTCGAGGGCGCGGCGGCCCTCGGTCTCGATCTCGCCGAGGCCGTCGATCGGGGTGCCGAGCGGGTCGACGACGCGACCCAGGTAGCCCTCGCCGACAGCGACGGACAGGACCTCGCCGGTACGCGTGACCGACTGTCCCTCCTCCACGCCGCTGAACTCGCCGAGGACGATCGCACCGATCTCGCGCTCCTCGAGGTTGAGGGCGAGACCGAGGGTGCCGTCCTCGAACTTCAGCAGCTCGTTCGCCATGGCCGAGGGCAGTCCCTCGACCTTGGCGATACCGTCACCGGCCACACTGACCGTTCCGACCTCCTCGCGCGAGGCCGCGTCCGGCTTGTACGACTGGACGAAATTCTCCAGCGCATCCCGGATCTCCTCCGGCCGGATCGTGAGCTCCGCCATCTGGATTCCCTGCTCTCCTTGTTGGGCCCGAAGTCTTCTTGGGGGTCTGCTTGGGTCTGGGGGCGACCCCCAGGAATCTTCCGCAATTTCTGCACGGCCCAACCGGGCCGCCGGTCCTGCTCTGTTCTGTTGGTGACCGCGTCAGCGGCCGAGCTGCCGAGCCGCCTCGCTGAGCCGCTCGGCGACCGTGCCGTCGATGACCTCGTCACCGACCCGGACCGAGATTCCGCCGATGACCTCGGGGTCCACGTCCAGGTTGAGATGCATCGGGTGGCCGTACAGCGAGGCCAGGGCCGCGCCGAGACGCTGCTTCTGTCCGTCGGTGAGCGGCACCGCCGAGGTGACGACCGCGACCAGACGATCCCGGCGCTCGGCCGCGAGCCTGGACAGCGTCTCAAGACCTGCTTCCAGGCTACGTCCACGCGGCGCGGTGACGAGACGCACGACGAGCCGCTCGGTGACGGGGTTGGCCCGGCCGCCGAGCAGAGTGCGCAGCAGCTCGCCCTTGGCCGTGACCGTCGCCGACCTGTCGGTCAGCGCCGCCCGCAGTCCGGTGCTGGACTGGACGATGCGGCCGAACCGGAACAGTTCGTCCTCGACGTCGTCCAGCGCACCGGCGCGCTGCGCCGCTGTGAGGTCGGCGGTCGCCGCCAGCTCCTCGATCGAGTCGACCAGGTCACGGGGCTGCGACCAGCGGGCGCGGACCATGCCCGAGACCAGGTCGGCGACGGTGCCGCTGACCTGTCCCGCGAGCAGCCGGCCCGCGAGGTCGGCCTTGGCCTCGCCGTCCTGCGCCGGGTCGGTGAGGACCCGGCGCAGCGACACCTCGCGCTGGAGCAGCGCCGTGACGCTGGCGAGCTCGTCGGCGAGCTTCGCCGCGTCGGCCGACGTGGAGTCGGTCAGCGCGTCGAGGCGCTCGCGTGCCTCGGTCAGGGCGATACGGCTCGCGCCGTTCATCGCCTGGCCTCGGCCTTCGATGCGCCGTCCTCGAGGTCGTCGAGGAAGCGGTCGACGGTACGGCTCTGCCGGGCGTGGTCCTCAAGGGACTCGCCGACCAGCTTGCCGGCCAGTTCGGTGGCGAGCCTGCCGACGTCCTGGCGCAGCGCGTGCGCCGCGGACTTGCGGTCGGCCTCGATCTGGGTGTGGCCGGCGGCGATGATCTCCTCACGCTGCCGCTGACCTTCCGCCCGCATCTCCTGGATGATCGCGGCGCCCTGTTCGGTCGCCTCCTGACGCATCCGGGCGGCCTCGTGCCGGGCCTCGGCGAGCTGCGCCTTGTACTGCTCAAGGACGCTCTCGGCCTCGGACTTGGCGGCGTCAGCCTTCTCGATGCCGCCCTCGATCGCCTCGCGGCGCTCGTCCAGAACCTTGTTGATGTTCGGAAGGAGCTTCCAGGCGAGAAGACCGAAGACGATGACAAAGGCGAGCAGGCCGACGACGAGCTCGGGAATCGGCGGAACGAGCGGGTTTTCCGCATCTTCGGCCGCGAGCTGAACCAGAGGGTTCACATCAATGCCTTTCGTCTGGTCGACTGGTCATGGATCGAAAGATCACTTGCCGTAGACGAAGGGCATGACCAGACCGATGAGGGCGAGCGCCTCACAGAACGCGAAGCCGAGGATCTGGTTGGCGCGGATCAGGCCGGCGGCCTCGGGCTGGCGGGCCAGCGCCTGGGTGCCGTTTCCGAAGATGATGCCGACGCCGACGCCGGGGCCGATGGCGGCCAGGCCGTAGCCGATGGAGCCGAGCGAGCCGGTGACGGCGGCGAGGTTCGAGACAGCGGACATGCCGGAACTTCCTTCTCTTTCACGGACCGGTGGAGATTTGGCCACCGGACGGCTGTGGGGTCTGTGGTCGGGGCGGTCAGTGGTGTTCGGCGAGCGCGCCCTGGATGTACGTGCACGTCAGGAGCACGAAGACGTAGGCCTGAAGGGCTTGGATGAACAGCTCGAACACGGTCATCACGATGACCATGATGAACGAGACGCCGGCATAGGCGATCCCGATTCCGTTCAGCAAGTACCAACTGGCGATGGTGAAGAGCAGCAACAGGGTGTGGCCCGCGAACATGTTCGCGAAGAGTCGCACCGCATGCGTGAACGGGCGGACCAAGAGGTTCGAGAAGAACTCGATGAGCATGGCCAGCGGCAGTACCGGGCCGAGCGTCTTGTCGTAGCCGGTGAAGTTCTTGAAGGCGCCGACAAAACCGTGCCGCTTAAAGGTGAGTGATACCCACAGCACGTACACGATGAGCGCGAGAACCAATGGGTACGAAATGATCGCCGTCACGGGGAACTGCGCGAGCGGGACGATCGACCAGAGGTTCATCATCCAGACGAAGAAGAACAGCGTGACGACGAGAGGAACGTACTTCTCGCCCTCCCGCTTGCCGATCGTCTCGTGGACGACGCCGCGTCGTACGAAGTCGTAACCCGCCTCGGCCACCATCTGGAGCTTGCCCGGAACGACCTTCGGCTTGCGGAAAGCGGCCCAGAAGAACGCGACGATGACGATCGAACCGAGCAGAGCCAGCAGCATCGTCTTGTTGAAGTACAAGTTGCTGTCCCCGTCACCCACCAGGGGCTTGAACAGGAACGAGTGCAGGCCGGGGGCCGGGAAACCACATCCGTCGAAGATGTGGCAGTTGGTCTCGAAGGCGAGCACCTGTGTCGGGTCAGCACTCACCGCGGGCTCCTTCAACATGGCGCATAGGTACGGCAACCTCGTTGTGTCGGCGCGGCGCGCAGCCGCGGTTCGGCACTGGACTGGTGTGACGGATGTAGGAACAACGGCCGGGCTTCGAGCCTCGCGTCGTGAGAACAGGCGTCAGCTCGGAAGCCCGCGCCCACAATGCCGCAGTTGGCACCGGACGATAGCAGGACGTGCAGCGCTTGCTTATCCCGCCCCTACCCCTCACGTCGCCGACCCCGACTTCTGGGGCTCGCCGCTCTTGGAGGATTCCGGTTCAACGTAGAGGATCTTGGCCTTCATGAACGAACGCGCCTGTGCGGCCACCCACACGACGGTCGCCACGACAAGCGTGATGGCGAACGCCTTGGGATTGAACAGCGAGGTGTTCTTGAAGACGGCCACGAAGATCACGAGCAGCAGCAGTTGTGCGGTGTACAGCATGAGTCCCATGGCCTGGAACAGGTGCGGGAGGGAGCGCGCTGTGCGCTGGAGCACCACAAGACCGATCCCCATGAAGAGGATCACCACAAGCGTGCCGACGACGGCGCCCACGACTCCCTTCCCGCCTGCGACCACACCACTGACCACAGCGGCGACAAGGCCGGCGGCAGCGGTGGGTACGGCGGTGTGGAGGAGATTTCGGACGTCGTTGGACAGCATGGCGGCAGCTCCGCTGACTGGGGGGTTGGGCATGGGGCGTGGGGCAGATCGTGTCGTCATGGACGAGCGTAGGCCCGGTCCGAGTCATAAATTCTCGGGCCAACGAACCGTCGCACTACGGTTCTTCGGCTCTGTCGCCGGGTCTCGTGAACGATATCACAAACTATTTGATGCAGTCTTTACCATGTAAGTGTGCTCACCATCACACGTGCGAGCTATTGCGCGAACGAGCGCCAATAGCCGTCGCCCCGTTGACGCCTGTCGCGACAGCCGGGCCTCCGTCGCTCATCTCCGGTGCTCCCGGGGCCAGTCCGGCCTCCGCGGCCTCGCGCAGCGCCAACTGCTCGGCGGCCGCCCGCCGCCGGCGGCGCCGGTAGCGGGGCGGTACGACCGACTCGGCCCAGCGCGGGACATGGGGGTTGAAGCGCGGCAACAGCAGGAGCACCAGACCGACCGCGCTCAGTCCCACCACGAGCACCAGGATCCACATCGACGCCGAGTGCACGGAGTAGAGGAGCACGCCGAACGCGATCAGCGCCGACCAGAAGTACATGATCAGCACGGCTCTGGTCTTCGAGTGACCGATCTCCAGCATCCGGTGGTGCAGATGGCCGCGGTCGGCGGCGAACGGCGACTGGCCGTTCCAGGTACGGCGGCCGATCGCGAGCACCAGGTCGGCGAACGGGATCGCGATGATCGTCAGCGGCAGCACCAGCGGGATGAAGACCGGCAGCGCCGCGTGGGTGCCCTCGCGGGTACCGCCCTCGAAGAGATTCAGTGTGTCCGGGTCGACCTGGCCTGTGACCGAGATCGCTCCCGAGGCCAGGACGAGACCGAGCATCATCGAGCCCGAGTCGCCCATGAAGATCCTCGCCGGGGCCATGTTGTGCGGCAGGAAGCCCAGGCACATGCCCATCAGGATCGCGGCGAACAGGGTGGCGGGCGCCGCCGCCTCGATGCCGTACCCGTACCAGATCCGGTAGGCGTACAGGAAGAAGGCCGCGGCGGCGATGCACACCATGCCGGCCGCGAGACCGTCGAGTCCGTCGACGAAGTTGACCGCGTTGATCGTGATGACGACCAGCGCGACGGTGAGCAGTGTGCCCTGCCAGGACGTCAACGAGACGGTGCCCACACCGGGTACGGGGATCCACAGGATCGTCAGACCCTGCATCACCATCACACCGGCGGCGATCATCTGCGCACCGAGCTTGAGCAGGGCGTCCAGCTCGAACTTGTCGTCCAGGACACCGACCAGCCAGATCAGCGCGGCACCGGAGAGCAGGGCGCGCGGTTCGTTGGACAGGTCGAAGACACCGTTGAGGTTCTGCAGGTTGTCGGCGACGAGCAGTCCGGCGCACAGACCGAAGAACATGGCGATACCGCCGAGCCGTGGTGTCACCTCGCGGTGTACGTCACGGGCGCGGATCGCGGTCATCGCGCCGACCGCGATCGCGAACTTCCGCACCGGGCCGGTCAGCAGATAAGTCACCGCGGCCGTCACACAGAGCGTCAGCAGGTAATCACGCACGGGCTGCCCCACAGGAATCGCTGGCCATCTCAGCCCCACACCTTAGCGTTGGTCGCAGCAGCCCATGGATACCGCGTCGTCCCCCACATGAGGACACCCGGGACGGGAGCGCTGGTTGCACGGCTTTCCGCCGTCGTCCATTCCATTCGGGAATCGGACAGACCGGGCGGAAAGCGCCCCGCCAATTCCCTTGCTTTCTTTGCGGATACTACGGGTTTCCCCGACGCCCCCGCGCATGTGGGACAGGCCCGCCCCGTGGCGAGTGAGCCGAAGGGGCGCGCCGCTGTCGAAAGGGAGAGCGCGCGCAGGCCCGCGAGGAACGAGCGGGACGAGCACGGTCGACCGTCGACAGGGGCACAAAGCGCCCCGGAGGCGAACCGAGCCCCCAAAAAGAGGGGCGTGAGCCGAAGGGGCGCGCCGCTGTCGAAAGGGAGAGCGCGCGCAGGCCCGCGAGGAACGAGCGGGGCGAGCACGGTCGACCGTCGACAGTGGCTTAAAGCGCCCCGGAGGCGAACGCGCCCTCAAAAAAGGGAGGCAGGGGCACAAAGCGCCCCGGAGGCGAACCGAGCCCTCAAAAAGAGGGGCGTGAGCCGAGCCCTCTAAGAACGCGCGGCTACGCCGGTGAGGGCGGTGATCACCGGGTCCAGGGCCTGGTTGATCTCGTCGCCGATCGAGCGGAAGAACGTGATCGGGGCGCCGTACGGGTCGTAGACCTCGTCCGCCTCCGCGTTCGGGGCGAGCAGCCAGCCGCGTAGCGCCGCCGCGGCGCGGACCAGCGCGCGGGCGCGTTCGACCACCCCCTCGTCGAGGGGGTCGGGCAGGGTGGCCGGGTCTATCGCCCGTACCAGCCGGGTGAACTCCTTGAGCGTGAAGGTGCGCAGGCCCGCCGAGTGGCCCATCGAGATCACCTGGGCCCGGTGGTCGCGGGTCGCGGTGAGGACCAGGTCGGCTCTGATCACGTGCTCGTCGAGCAGCTCGCGGCCGACGAAGCCGGTCGCGTCGGCGCCGAAGTCGGCCAGTACGGCCTCGGCGTTGGCCTCCATCGGGGCGCCTTCGTGACCCCAGGTACCGGCGCTCTCCACGATCAGTCCGCCGGTCAGCCGCTCACCGAGCCGGACCGTCAGGGCGTGGCGGTTCAGCCGCTCGGTGATGGGCGAGCGGCAGACGTTGCCGGTACTGACGTGGAGGATGCGGAACGTACTGCCGTGCTGTGCGGTGTCCGCTATGCCACGCCCCTGCGGGGTGGTCAATTGGCCACCTCTAGATCGGGTACCACCTTGCGGAGCTCCTCGGCGTCGAGGGCGCCGGCCCGCAGCAGCACCGGGGTCTTACCCGAGACGTCGACGATCGAGGACGGCACGATGCCGGGCGTCGGACCGCCGTCGAGATAGACGGAGACGGAGTCCCCGAGCATGGCCTGGGCCGCGTCGCAGTCCTCGGGTGCCGGGTGTCCCGTGAGGTTGGCGCTGGAGACGGCCATCGGGCCGAACTCGGTGAGCAGTTCGATCGCGACGGGGTGCAGCGGCATCCGTACGGCGACCGTGCCCTGGGTGTCGCCGAGGTCCCACTGGAGGGACGGCTGGTGCCGGGCGACGAGGGTCAGCGCGCCGGGCCAGAACGCGTCGACCAGCTCCCACGCCTGCTCGGAGAAGTCGGTGACCAGTCCGTGCAGGGTGTTCGGCGAGCCGATCAGCACGGGCGTGGGCATGTTGCGGCCGCGTCCCTTGGCGTCCAGCAGGTCGGCCACCGCCTCGGCGCTGAAGGCGTCGGCGCCGATCCCGTACACGGTGTCGGTGGGCAGCACGACCAGCTCACCGCGGCGTACTGCCGACGCGGCCTCGCGCAGACCGGTCGTACGGTCGGTCGCGTCGTTGCAGTCGTATCGCCGAGCCATTTAGAAGGCCTCCTCGTGCACATACACGGTCTGATGGTCGGAACGGGTCGAACGGTTCACGGCATCGCCTTGCGGGCCGTGGCAAAGCGCGGGCGCTTGTTCAGATCGGGGTGGTCGGCCGCGTCCGCCCAGCCCGACTCCTCGCTGAAGATCCACGGGACCTGACCGCCCTGCGTGTCGGCGTGCTCGATCACGACGAGACCGCCGGGCCGCAGCAGCCGGTGCGCGGTGCGTTCGATGCCGCGGATGGTGTCGAGGCCGTCCTCGCCCGAGAACAACGCCATCTGCGGGTCGTGGTCACGGGCCTCGGGCGCGACGTACTCCCACTCGGTGAGCGGGATGTACGGCGGGTTGGAGATGACCAGGTCGACCTGTCCGTCCAGCTCGGGAAGGGCGCTGAGGGCGTCTCCCTGGTGCACGGTGACCCGGGATCCGTCGGCGTTCTTCCGGGTCCAGGTCAGGGCGTCCTCGGACAGCTCGACGGCGTGCACGCGCGAGCGCGGGACCTCCTGCGCCATCGCGAGCGCGATGGCGCCCGATCCGGCGCACAGGTCGACGACGATCGGCTCGACGACGTCCATCGCCCGTACGGCGTCTATGGCCCAGCCGACGACCGACTCGGTCTCCGGGCGCGGTACGAAGACGCCGGGGCCCACCTGGAGCTCCAGGTAGCGGAAGAACGCGCGCCCGGTGATGTGCTGGAGCGGCTCACGTGCCTCTCGGCGCGCGACGGCCTCCCAGTACCGGGCGTCGAAGTCGGTGTCCTTGACGGTGTGCAGCTCTCCTCGCTTCACGCCGTGCACGTAAGCGGCGAGCTCCTCCGCGTCGAAGCGCGGTGAGGGCACGCCCGCGTCCGCCAGCCGCTGGGTGGCCTGGGCCACCTCGGCGAGCAGCAGACTGCGGGGGACGGGCCCGCGGCGGAGCCGCTGAGGGTCGCTGGGCCCCCCAGGATGTGGCTGCACGCTGGTTCCTCCGGACTGCGAGAGTGGGTGAAGGACTGGGCGGGACGTCAGCGGGCGACGGCGAGCTTCGCTGCGGAGTCCGCGTCGACACATGCCTGGATGACGGCGTCCAGTTCACCGTCGAGCACCTGGTCCAAGTTGTACGCCTTGAAGCCGACCCGGTGGTCCGAGATCCGGTTTTCCGGGAAGTTGTACGTGCGGATCTTCTCCGAGCGGTCGACGGTGCGCACCTGGCTGCGCCGGGCGTCCGCCGCGTTCTTCTCGGCCTCCTCCTGGGCTGCGGCGAGCAGCCGCGAGCGCAGGATACGCATGGCCTGCTCCTTGTTCTGGAGCTGGCTCTTCTCGTTCTGGCAGGAGGCCACGACACCGGTCGGCACGTGCGTGATGCGCACGGCCGAGTCGGTGGTGTTCACGGACTGTCCGCCGGGGCCCGAGGAGCGGTAGACGTCGATGCGCAGGTCGTTCTGGTTGATCTCGACGTCGATCTCCTCGGCCTCGGGTGTCACCAGGACACCGGCGGCCGAGGTGTGGATCCGGCCCTGCGACTCGGTGGCCGGCACCCGCTGTACGCGGTGCACGCCGCCCTCGTACTTCAGCCGCGCCCAGACGCCCTGGCCCGGCTCGGTCGCGCCGTTGCCGCCCTTGGTCTTCACGGCGACCTGGACGTCCTTGTAGCCGCCCAGCTCGGACTCGGTGGCGTCGATGATCTCGGTCTTCCAGCCGACGCGCTCCGCGTACCGCAGGTACATCCGCAGCAGGTCGCCGGCGAACAGCGCCGACTCGTCGCCGCCCGCGCCGGCCTTGACCTCCAGGATGACGTCCTTGTCGTCGCTGGGGTCACGGGGTACGAGCAGCAGCCGCAGCTTCTCGGTGAGTTCCTCGCGCTGCCGCTCCAGGTCCTTGACCTCGGCGGCGAAGTCGGGGTCGTCGGCGATGAAGCCGCGGGCCGTCTCGACGTCCTCACCTGTCTGCTTCCAGGAGCGGTAGGTCCCGACGATCGGGGTCAGCTCGGCGTAGCGCTTGTTGAGCTTGCGGGCGTTCGCCTGGTCCGCGTGGACCGACGGGTCGGCGAGCTGCGACTCAAGTTGAGTGTGCTCGTCGATCAGTTCCTCGACCGCCTCGAACATCGGGGGCTCCTGGGTTGATGCGAAGGTGCTGCGAAATGCCGCGGAAGGACCGCGAAGGTGTTGCGGGACGCCAAAGCGCCGGTCTCGGCGCCCCGGGGAAGGGGCACCGAGAACCGGCGCAGATGGCTCGCTACTTCTTGGCGGCAGCGGCCTTGCCGAAGCGGGCCTCGAAGCGGGCCACACGGCCACCGGTGTCGAGGATCTTCTGCTTGCCCGTGTAGAACGGGTGGCACTCGGAGCACAGGTCAGCACGGATGGCGCCCGACTCGATGGTGCTGCGGGTGGTGAACGACGCACCGCAGGTGCAGCTCACCTGGGTCTCGACGTACGCGGGGTGGATATCGCGCTTCAAGGTGACTCCTTGGGAAGGTCCCCGCGGATCACGGGGAGGGCTCCGGGTCGCACGCGCGGACTGCTCGTACGTGAACCGGGGCCAGCGGACCAGTCTGCCAGCACTGGGCGTATCTCCCAAAACCGGGGGAAGGGCCGGACTATTCCGCGGCCCGGTTGTCCGGCGGTCCGGGGTTCCCCGGCTCAGCCGCCCTTGACCACACCGTGCGCGTCGCCCCGGTCCCCCGCGGAGTCCTTCGTCGCCGACGCGGGGATCGGCCGGTCGTGCGCGAGGGCCGTCCAGACCTGCCGGGAGCCCTTGGCCAGCGGCAGTACCCGGTTCGGGTCGGCGGGGTCGTAGCGCACCGGGAGTGTGATCATCTTCACGTTCTTGGTGGAGATGTCCTTGAGGCCGCCGGCGAACCCGATCAGTCCGTTGATCGAGTCGAGTTTCGAGTCGGGCGTGATCGCGCTGGTGGCGGTGTCGGCGAGATCGAAGAGCTTCTTGGGGTTGCTGAACACCCCGATGTGCTTGATCTGCCCGATCAGCGCCTTGATGAAGGCCTGCTGGAGCTGGATACGCCCCAGGTCGCTGCCGTCACCGACGCTCTTGCGGGTCCTGACGAGCCCCAGCGCCTGCTCGCCGTGCAGGGTGTGCGTGCCCGCCGCCAGCTTGAGATGGCTCTTGGGGTCGTCGATGGCCTGCGTCGTGGTGAGCTTGACGCCGCCGAGCTGGTCGATGAGCTTCTTGAACCCGGTGAAGTCGACCTCGACGTAGTGGTCCATCCGGATGCCGGACATCTGCTCCACGGTCTTGACGGCGCAGGCGGGGCCGCCGGCCTCGTACGCCGAGTTGAACATGGCGCCGCGCTCGGCCGGTGCGGTCTTCCCCTTGCCGTCCGGGCACGCGGGGCGGTCGACCAGGGTGTCGCGCGGTATGGAGACGACAGCGGCCTTCTTGTGGCCCTTGTAGACGTGGATGACCATCGCGGTGTCGGAGCGCGCGCCGGCGTTCTTGCCGTACTCGGCGTTGGCGCCGGACCGGGAGTCCGAGCCGAGGACCAGGATGTCCTGCGAGCCGTTGTCGACGTTCTGCGGGCGGTGCGAGCCGAGCTGCGCGTCGATGTTGACGCCCTTGATGTTGCCGTTGAGCTTGAAGTAGACGAACGCGAGACCACCTGCGGCGATCACGACCAGCGCGGCGACGCACCAGACGGCGATGAACATCGCACGACGGCGCTTGCTGCGCGGTTTGCGGCGGGCGCCGCTGCCACGTATTCGGCTGTTCCGGTCGTCGGTCATGGTCTCCCTCGGTGGCCACTCGTCGGTCCGGCAACCTCCTCCCAGGAGATTCAGGCGATATGTCCCCCTTGTACAGACAGTGACGCACCCGGCGGGGTTCCACAACTTCCGGGGACGGGAAAGGGGCCGCCCCCGTCATCGGAATGACGGGGGCGGCCCCGGTACTGCTGGGGAGAGGACGTCAGTCGTTGCCGTTGCCAGGCATCGGTGTCGTCTTCTGGATCTGCAGCAGGAACTCCGCGTTCGACTTCGTCTGCTTCATCTTGTCGAGCAGCAGCTCGATCGCCTGCTGCTGGTCGAGCGCGTGCAGCACCCGGCGCAGCTTCCAGACGATGCCCAGCTCGTCGTGGGCCATCAGGATCTCTTCCTTACGGGTGCTGGACGCGTCCACGTCCACCGCCGGGAAGATCCGCTTGTCCGAGAGCTTCCGGTCGAGCCTGAGCTCCATGTTGCCGGTGCCCTTGAACTCCTCGAAAATGACCTCGTCCATGCGCGAGCCGGTCTCGACGAGCGCGGTGGCCAGGATCGTCAGCGAACCGCCGTCCTCGATGTTGCGCGCCGCACCGAAGAAGCGCTTCGGCGGGTAGAGCGCGGTCGAGTCGACACCACCGGACAGGATGCGTCCGGAGGCGGGCGCGGCGAGGTTGTACGCGCGGCCCAGACGGGTGATGGAGTCGAGCAGCACCACCACGTCGTGACCCAGCTCCACGAGGCGCTTGGCGCGCTCGATGGCCAGCTCGGCGACGGTGGTGTGGTCCTCGGCGGGGCGGTCGAAGGTCGAGGAGATGACCTCGCCCTTGACGGACCGCTGCATGTCGGTGACTTCTTCGGGCCGCTCGTCGACGAGGACGACCATCAGATGGCACTCGGGGCTGTTGACCGTGATGGCGTTGGCGATGGCCTGCAGGATCATGGTCTTGCCGGTCTTCGGCGGGGCCACGATCAGACCGCGCTGGCCCTTGCCGATGGGCGCGACCAGGTCGATGATCCGGGTCGTCAGCACCCCCGGGTCGGTCTCCAGACGGAGCCGGTCCTGCGGGTAGAGCGGGGTCAGCTTCTGGAACTCGGGCCGGCCGCGGCCCGAGTCGGCCGCCATGCCGTTCGCCGTGTCGAGGCGGACCAGCGCGTTGAACTTCTCGCGGCGCTCGCCGTCCTTGGGCTGGCGCACGGCGCCGGTGACGTGGTCGCCCTTGCGCAGGCCGTTCTTACGGACCTGGGCGAGCGAGACGTACACGTCGTTCGGGCCCGGCAGGTAGCCGGAGGTCCTGATGAACGCGTAGTTGTCGAGGATGTCGAGGATGCCGGCGACGGGGATCAGCACGTCGTCGTCGGCGACCTGCGGCTCGCCGCCGCCACCGAACTCCTCGCGGCCGCGACGGCCACGGCGGTCGCGGTAACGGCCGCGCCTGCCGCGCCTGCCGCCCGCCTCGTCGTCGAAGTCGTCCTGCGGGCCGTTGTTCTGGTTCTGGTTCTGGCCGCCGCGGTTGTCCCGCTGCTGGCGCTGACCGCCGCCGCCCTGCTGGTTCTGGCCGCCCTGGCCCTGCCCCTGCTGGCCGCCCTGCTGGTCGTCGCCGCCCTTGCCCCTGCGGTCGCGCTGCCGGTCGCGCCGGTCACCGCGGTCGCCGCGGTCGGGCCGGTCGCCGCGCTGCTGGCCGCGGTCCTGGCGCTCGCCGCGCCTGCCGTCGGTGTCGACGCTCTGCGCCGAAGCGCCCACGGCGGCCTCGGCCTTGGCGTCCGGCCGGTCCTCCGCCTGCGGGGCCGCTGCCTGCGCTTCGTTCTTGGGCTCGGCGACGCTGATCTCGGAGTTTCCTGCCGGTGAGGTGGCTCGGCGCCTGCGGCGCTCGGTGACCGGCTGGTCGTCGTTCGCCGGCTGGCCGGGGATGTCGATCTGCTGCTGTGCGGCGGCCTTTTCGGCCTTGTCCGCCTTCTCGGCGGCGGCTGCGGCAGTCTCACCCGTACGGGCCTTGGAGGTCGCCCGGCGCTTCGGCTTGGTCTCGGCATCCGCGCCGTCGGCGCTCTTGGCCGCGGGCGACGAACCGCCCTGCGTCTCCTTGATGACCTCGATCAGCTGGCTCTTGCGCATCCGCGCCGTGCCCCTGATGCCGAGGCCGGACGCGACCTGCTGCAGCTCGGCCAGGACCATGCCCTCGAGGCCGGTGCCGGAGCGGCGGCGCCGTGCGGTGGTGCCAGTGGCAGCACCTGCGGCGGGCGCGGTGTTGTCGACACTGTTGTCGGCAGTCACGCCCATCAGATCGGTGGTGTCGCTCACGAAGGGTCCTTCCCTGGAGCGGACGTCGGCCTTCTGGCTCGGCGACCGGTTGTGCTGTCCGGCTGCGGCCTGTGATCTTTCGGATCGAGGACCGATGCCGGGGCGGTGGTCCCGCCGGGTACGGCGGAGAAACATGCGTACGTGCAATGGGTCCGGCCCGAGGTCCCCCTGCTCGGCCCACTCGCTGGGAAAAGCGAGGGGGTGTCGTGCCGGTTCCGAGGCGTGCTCAAAACTGCTCAGGCAGGCTGCTCAGGCAGTTGGGGAGGCTCCCGGAAGAATGGTGGTCCCGAATTGGGGACGCAAATCAGCAAAACACGGCGCCGCAAAGACGTCAGCTGCTGGCTTAAGGCTAACACTACCGGCTCCAACAAACATTCCCCCTCTCACTCACCGGCAATCTCCCGTCACTGAGAGCCGAGCGGCAGAACGCTCGCTCCCGCGCCGTCGAAGGAGAGCCGGTTGGCGGCCCATCCCTCCCCCGCCAGCCGTGCGACCTTGTCGGCCGCACCGTCCTCGGCCAGCGCGAGCACCGTGGGGCCCGCGCCGGAGATGACCGCAGGGACGCCGTCCGCGCGCAGTCGGTTGACCAGGGCGATGCTCTGCGGCATCGCGGGGGCCCGGTACTCCTGGTGGAGCCGGTCCTCCGTTGCGGGCAGCAGCAGTTCGGGGCGCCTGGTCAGCGCCTCGACGAGCAGCGCGGCGCGGCCCGCGTTGGCGGCGGCGTCCACATGGGGGACGGTACGCGGCAGCAGTCCGCGCGCCGTCCGGGTGAGTACGGGGTCGCCGGGGACGAAAACCACCGGAACGACGGACGCGAGGGGCTCCATCCTGATCGCCCGCGCCGCTCCGCCGTCCGTCCAGGCGAGTGTGAAGCCGCCGAGCAGACAGGCGGCGACGTTGTCGGGGTGTCCTTCGATCTCGGTGGCGAGCTCCAGCATGGCCACGTCGTCGAGGCGCGCGTCGCCGCCCGTGGTCACGGCGCGCGCGGCGACAATTCCCGCGCAGATGGCGGCGGATGACGAGCCGAGACCCCGGCCGTGCGGGATCCGGTTGGCGCAGACGACCTCCAGGCCGCGCGGCTGTCCGCCGAGCAGGTCGAAGGCGGTACGCAGGGCCCGTACCAGCAGATGGTCCTCGTCGCGCGGGAGCGTGTCGGCGCCCTCGCCCGCGATGTCGATGTGCAGCCCGGAGTCGGCCACGCGGACGACGACGTCGTCGTAGAGCCCCAGCGACAGGCCCAGGGCATCGAAGCCCGGACCGATGTTGGCGCTGGTGGCGGGGACGCGCACCCGTACGGCGGCGGCGCGGAACGCTGGACCGGCCATCGCTCTGACGACTCTCCTTGTGACTGCGAATTCCGAGGTGACGGCGGTTTTCGAGACCCGGGGCGCACGAAGGCGGCAACACCACGGCATATGCGGCGGGGCGGGTTGGGTACAGCCTATCGAAGGAAGGTTCTCATCCGACATAGGGCGCACAGGAGGCGCACGATGCGTGTCGCCCGTCCCCTGTGCGCCATCGCTGTCAGGCGAGTCCGAGCCGCTCCGCCGCGGCGACCGCGTCGACCGGGACGACGATCGGGCGCGGGGCGCCCTGGACGGCCCAGTCCGGGTCCTTGAGGCCGTTGCCCGTCACGGTGCAGACGATGCGCTGGCCGCGGTCGACCTTGCCCTCCTCGGCGGCCTTGAGCAGACCGGCGACGGAAGCGGCCGAGGCCGGCTCCACGAAAACGCCCTCGCGGGCGGCCAACAGCCGGTAGGCGCGCAGGATTTGACGGTCCGTGACCTCGTCGATGAAGCCGCCGGACTCGTCGCGCGCCGCCAGCGCGTACTTCCACGAGGCGGGGTTGCCGATCCGGATCGCGGTGGCGACGGTGTGCGGGTCCTTGACGACCTCGCCGCGCACGATGGGCGCCGAGCCGGACGCCTGGAAGCCCCACATCCGCGGGGTGCCGGTGGCGGGCCCGTCGGTGGCGTACTCGGTGTAACCCTTCCAGTACGCCGTGATGTTGCCGGCGTTGCCGACGGGCAGCACATGGATGTCGGGGGCGTCGCCGAGCGCGTCCACGATCTCGAAGGCGCCGGTCTTCTGGCCCTCGATCCTGGCCGGGTTGACCGAATTGACCAGCGCCACCGGGTAGTTGTCGGACAGCGAGCGGGCCAGCGTCAGGCAGTCGTCGAAATTGCCGTCGACCTGGAGGATCTGCGCGCCGTGCACCAGCGCCTGGCCCATCTTGCCCAGGGCGATCTTGCCCTGCGGGACCAGGACGGCGCAGACCATGCCGGCCCGTACCGCGTAGGCGGAGGCCGAGGCCGACGTGTTGCCGGTGGAGGCGCAGATGACCGCCTTGGCGCCGGCCGCCTTGGCCTCGGTGATGGCCATCGTCATGCCGCGGTCCTTGAACGAGCCGGTCGGGTTGGCGCCCTCGACCTTGAGGTGCACCTCGCAGCCCGTCAGCTCGGAGAGCAGCTGTGCGGGAACGAGCGGCGTGCCGCCCTCACGGAGCGTGACGATGTCCGTCTCCGCCGTCACCGGGAGGCGGTCCCGGTACTCCTCGATGATGCCGCGCCACTGGTGGGTGCCATTGCTCGTCATGGGTCCCTTACTCCCCTTCAACACGCATGATGCTGGCGACACCGCGCACGGTGTCGAGCTTGCGCAGCGCTTCGACGGTCGCCGACAGGGCGGCGTCTTGCGCGCGGTGGGTGACGACGACGAGGGAGGCCTCGCCGTCCTTTCCCTTCTGGCGGACGGTGTCGATGGACACGCCGTGCTCGGCGAATACCGTCGCGACCTGGGCGAGCACACCCGGTTTGTCGGCCACGTCGAGACTGATGTGGTAGCGCGTGACGACGTCGCCCATGGGGCTCACGGGCAGCCGGGTGTACGCCGACTCCCCCGGTCCTGTCGCCCCGTTCAGCTTGTTCCGGCACACGGCGACGAGATCGCCGAGCACGGCGGACGCGGTCGGCGAACCACCGGCGCCGGGCCCGTAGAACATCAGCTGCCCCGCCGCCTCGGCCTCCACGAAGACCGCGTTGTACGCCTCGCGCACCGAGGCCAGCGGGTGGGTGAGCGGGATCATCGCCGGGTGGACGCGCGCGGTGACGGACCTGCCGTCGGCGGCGCGCTCGCAGATGGCGAGGAGTTTGACGGTGCAGCCCATCCGCCGGGCCGAGGCCAGATCGGCGGAGGTGACCTCGGTGATGCCCTCGCGGTGCACGTCGTCGAGGCGTACCCGGGTGTGGAAGGCGATACCGGCGAGGATCGCGGCCTTGGCCGCCGCGTCGAAGCCCTCGACGTCGGCGGTCGGGTCGGCCTCCGCGTAACCGAGCGCGGTGGCCTCGTCCAGGGCCTCGGAGTAGCCGGACCCGGCGCTGTCCATCCGGTCGAGGATGAAGTTGGTGGTGCCGTTGACGATGCCGAGGACCCGGTTGACGGTGTCGCCGGCGAGGGATTCCCGCAGCGGCCTGATCAGCGGGATGGCGCCGGCCACGGCGGCCTCGAAGTAGAGGTCCCTGCCGTGCTTCGCCGCCGCGTCGTACAGCGTCGTGCCGTCCTCGGCGAGCAGCGCCTTGTTGGCCGAGACGACGGAAGCGCCGTGCTCGAAGGCGGTGGTGATGAGCGTACGGGCGGGCTCGATACCGCCGATGACCTCGACCACCACGTCGACGTCGCCCCGTTTGACCAGGGCCGTCGCGTCGGTCGTGATCAGCGACGGGTCGACACCCGCGCGGGCCTTGCCGGGCCGCCGTACGGCGACCCCGGCCAGCTCCAGGGGGGCGCCGATCCGGGCGGCCAGGTCGTCGGCGTGCGTCGTCATGATGCGCGCCACCTCTGAGCCGACCACACCACAGCCCAGCAGCGCCACCTTCAGCGGACGCGAACGCATCATCCGACCTACGCCTTTCGTTTCAAGCCCAGTGCCCATACAGCACGAATCCGGTCCAGTCTCACTCACTGGACGGAAGTTTCCGCCGTCCGTCCAGATCCCGAGACCATCTCTCTACTTCCCGCATTATCCGACGTCCAGCCGGAGCAGGTCCTCCTCGGTCTCCCGGCGCACGATGACCCGCGCCCCGCCGTCCTTGACGGCGACCACCGGCGGCCGCAGCGCGTGGTTGTAGTTGCTCGCCATGGAGCGGCAGTACGCACCCGTCGCCGGTACGGCGATCAGGTCGCCGGGGGCCAGGTCGGCGGGGAGGAAGGCGTCCCGTACGACGATGTCGCCGCTCTCGCAGTGCTTGCCGACGACGCGGGAGAGCATCGGCTCGGCGTCGGACCTGCGGGAGACGAGCGCGACGCTGTACTCGGCGTCGTACAGCGCGGTACGGATGTTGTCGGACATGCCGCCGTCCACGCTGACATAGGTGCGCAGCCCTTCGAGCGGCTTGATCGTGCCGACCTCGTAGAGCGTGAAGGCCGTGGGCCCGACGATCGCCCGGCCGGGCTCGACGGAGATACGGGGCGTGCTCAGCCGCGCCGACTCGCACTCGCGGGTGACGATGGAGAGCAGCGCCTTGGCGATGTGGTGCGGCTCACTCGGGTCGTCGTCGGAGGTGTACGCGATGCCGAGGCCGCCGCCGAGGTCGATCTCGGGCAGTTCGACGCCGTGTTCGTCGCGGATCTGGGCGAGCAGCTCCACGACGCGGCGCGCGGAGACCTCGAAGCCCGCCATGTCGAAGATCTGCGAGCCGATGTGCGAGTGGATGCCGATGAGTTCGAGGCCGTCGAGCTTGAGCGCGCGGCGGACGGCCTCCGCGGCCTGTCCGTCGGCGAGCTGGATGCCGAACTTCTGGTCCTCGTGCGCCGTGGCGATGAATTCGTGGGTGTGGGCCTCGACGCCGACGGTGACCCGGATCTGGACGCGCTGGCGCTTGCCCTGGCTCTGCGCGATGTGCGCGACGCGGACGATCTCCTGGAACGAGTCGAGGACAATCCGCCCGACGCCGGCCTCGACGGCCCGCTCGATCTCCTCGGTCGTCTTGTTGTTGCCGTGGAAGGCGATGCGCTCGGCGGGCATGCCGCCGGCCAGCGCGGTGGCCAGTTCGCCGCCGGAGCAGACGTCGAGGTGGAGGCCTTCCTCGGTGAGCCAGCGGACGACCGCGCGGGACAGGAACGCCTTGCCCGCGTAGAACACGTCGGCGTCGGGGCCGAAGGCGTCGGACCAGGCGCGGCAGCGGGCCCGGAAGTCGGCCTCGTCGAGGAAGTAGGCGGGGGTGCCGAACTCCTCGGCGAGCCGGGTCACTTCGATGCCGGCGACGGTGGCGACCCCGTTCTCGTTGCGGTCGACCGTGCGGGACCAGACCTTCTCGTCGAGGACGTTGAGGTCGGCCGCCGGTGCGGAGTAGTGCCCGTCGGGGATCACGTCTCCGTGGCGGGGACCTGCGGGGTGCGCGGAACGGCTCATCTCTTCGCTCTTTCAGAGGTGTTCGGGTGCGGTGATGCCGAGCAGGGACAGGCCGCCTGCCAGCACGGCCCCGGCGGCTTCGGCGAGCGCGACGCGGGAGCGGTGGGCGGCCGAGGGTTTCTCGTCGCCGACGGGCAGCGGGCGGCCGGTTTCCTGGAACCGCAGGACGGCGTCGGCGGTCAGTTCGAGATGGCGGGCGAGGCGGTCGGGAGCGCGCAGGCGTGCGGCGCTCTCCAGGACGGCGGGGTGGTCGCCGATGGCGGCGAGCAGTTCGGCGCCCGTTTCCGGCGTCCGGCCGTGCGCGTCGCCTTCCGGGACGCCCAGCTCTGCGGCGGCGCGGCTGAGCGCGCGGGTGCGGGCGTGGGCGTACCGCACCAGGAAGAGCGGGTTGGTCTCGCGCTGTACGAGCAGCCCTTGCCCCGTGAGCGGGCGGTCGTGCGCGGCGGCCCGCAGCAGCCCCCAGCGGGCCGCGTCGGGGCCGAGCCGGGCGACGACGTCGTCACCTGCGGGTACGGGCACGACGGTCAGCGCTTCGCCGCCAGGCCGCACGTCGGCGCTGGCGCCCTGGGCGCGGAGCAGGGCGACGACGGCGCCGGTCCAGATCGTGGCGCGGACGCCGTCGCCGGGCGCGAAGGTCTTCGTCGCCGTTGTATCGGCGAGGGTGTCGCCGTGGCCGTAAAGGGTCCCTGCGGCGAGGACCGTACGGACGAGGTCGGCGCCGCTGTCGCCGGTCAACGTGAAGTTCAGGAAGCCGGGTCCGGTGATCTCGACGCGGGTGATGCCACGGGTCTCCATCCGGCTGCGCAGGATCTCGGCGACCTCGCGCGGCGCGCGTCCGGCCGGCCCGGCGAGGGTCAGCGCGGCGTTGGTCGCCCAGTCGCCGCTGCCGCCGGCCCGTGGCCGCTCGACCTGTACCCGTTCGGGCACGGCGACCCGTAGCGCGCCGTCCGCCACGGCACGGCATACGGCGTGCCGCACGGTGCGGGCGAGCTGGGCGGGGGTCACGGCACAAGCGTATGGGAGACCCCGGCGGGTCTCGCGGTGCGTTTCGCCATGCGGGCACCACGGGGGTTGCGGTGTCGCCGTCCGGCGCGGTTCGGTTGGCGGTCGTGGTTGCGGTGGTCGCCGGGGGCGGTTTCGCCGTCCGGCGCGGTTCGTGGTTGCGGGTTTGCGTTGCGGTTGTTGCCGGGGGCCGTTCCGGGGTCGTGTCCTGCGCGGTGTCGCCGTCCGGCGCGGTTCGGTTGGCGGTCGTGGTTGCGGTGGTCGCCGGGGGCCGTTCCGGGGAGGCGTCCTGCGCTGCATGATTTACGGCGCGTACTCCCGAGACGCGGAGCCACCGCCGAGATGCGCCACAAATCACGCTCTACGCTCCGGACACCACCCCTGCACGACCCCCTTCACCCCCGCGCCACGGATCGGCTGCGCCACGACCCGCGAGGGAACGTGCCCGGGCGTTCACGCCAGGGACGTGCCCCGGCCCGCAGGGCACCGCTCACCCGCGGCGACGCGGGCGGTGTGTCCGACCGCCGGACGGGAGGGGGCCGGGGCCGGAGGAGGGGGGTGTCCGGACGTAAAGCGAAGGAGCTCATGCGACAAGCAGTCCGGACACCCCCCTCCGCAGGACCCGGACACCGGCACGGACGACGAGACGGCAACCAAGACCCCGCCAACCTAGACGCGGCCCGCGCCGTGTTTGTCCACCGCCGACCACGGGTCGTCGCCCCGCGCCAGGCGGCGGACGATTCTGATCAGGTCGGCCGGTTCGAAGGGTTTGCCCAGGAAGGCGTCCACGCCCGCCGCTACGCCCGCGTCGACCTCGTACTGCGTGCAGGCGCTGATGACGGCGATCGGTACGTGGCTGGTGCGCGGGTCGGCGCGTAGGCGGGCCGCGGTGCTTATGCCGTCCAGGCGCGGCATCACCACGTCGAGGGTGATCACGTCGGGCTGCACGTGGTTCACCACGTCCAGGCATTCGGCACCGTCGGCCGCGGTCACGACCTCGAAGCCCTCCAGTTCGAGATTGACCCTGATCAGCTGCCTGATGACTCTGTTGTCATCGACAACGAGCACCCGGCCGGACTCGCCCGCCACCATTCGAGAGTAGGTCGGACGGCGGCGCCGCGTCCGGGTTTTACCGACTTCCGCGCGCGTCCTCGGAGGGGTGCGGCGGCAGGGACGCGCCTTCCATGTCGACGTTCGGCACGATGCGGTCGAGGGCGTGCGGCAGGCCCCAGGCGCGCCGTCCGAGCAGGGCCATCACGGCGGGGACGAGCGTCATCCGGACGACGAAGGCGTCGATCAGCACACCGAAGGTCAGTGCGAAGCCGATGGACTTGATGATGGGGTCGCCGTTGAAGATGAAGCCGCCGAAGACGGCCGCCATGATCAGCGCCGCGGCGCTCACCACTCGCCCGCTGCGGGCCAGGCCCTGGGCGATGGCCTCCTTGGCGTCCCCGTGGTGCTGGAAGTGCTCGCGCATCCGGCTGACCAGGAACACCTCGTAGTCCATGGCGAGTCCGAAGAGCACGCCGATCAGCAGTACCGGCAGGAAGCTGGTGACCGGGGCTGCCGCCGCGATCTGGAACGTGCTGTCCAGGTGGCCGTACTGGAACACCCAGACGACGGCGCCGAGCCCCGCCGCGATCGACAGCAGGAAGCCGAGGACCGCCTTGATCGGTACGAGCAGCGACCGGAAGGCGATGGTCAGCAGGATCAGCGCCAGGATCACGATGATGCCGATGAACAGCGGCAGCGCGGAGGAGAGCTTGGCCGATACGTCGATGGCCGCGGCGGTCGCGCCTGCCACGTACACCTGGCCGTGGGCCCGGGACACCGGCGGTCCGACGTCGTCGCGCAGCCGGTTGACCAGGTCGGTCGTGGCGGGTGCGTCGGGGCCCGCCTTGGGTACGACGCCGAGGACCGTGACGTCGCCGTCCTTGGACGCGTTGGGCGGGGCGACGGCGACCACCTCGGGGTCGGCGGCGATCTTGGCGCGGACCTGCCTGACCACGGGGGCCCGGTCGCCGGGCGCGATGCCGGTGCCGTCCACCACCACGATGAGCGTGGCGTTGAAGCCGGGGCCGAAGCCCTTGGAGAGCAGTTCGTAGCTGCGGTGCTGGGTGGTGTCGGTCGGCTGGGTCTCGTTGCTGGGCAGGCCGAGCCGGAGGTTGAGCGCGGGCACAGCGATGACGAGCAGTCCGACGACCCCGACGACCAGCACGAGGACCGGGGCGCGCATCACCGTGCGGGCCCAGGCGAGACCCCAGGCGCCGGGCAGTTTCGGGGTGTCGCGCCTGCGCCGGAACCGGCCGCCGCCGGGCTTGGGCCGCAGCCGCTCCCCGCCGAAGGCGAGGACGGCGGGGACGAGGGTGAGGGCGACGAACACCGCGACCAGGACGGTGCCGGCCGCGGCCAGACCCATGATCGTGAGGAACGGGATCCCGGTCGCGGACAGCGCGGCGAGCGCGACGACGACGGTGACGCCGGCGAAGGTCACGGCGCTGCCGGCGGTGGCGACGGCCCGGCCGATCGAGTCGTGCACCTCCGTTTCGGGGTCCACGAGCTGTTCGCGGTGGCGGGAGACGATGAACAGGGCGTAGTCGATGCCCACGGCGAGGCCGACCATCAGGGCGAGCACGGTCGCGGTGTTGGTCATCTGGACGAAGCGGGAGACGAACATCACGGCCGTCACGCCGATGCCGACCCCGATGAGCGCGGTGATCAGGGGCAGCCCCGCCGCCAGCAGGGAGCTGAGCGCGATGGCGAGGACGAAGAAGGCGATGACCACACCGATGATCTCGGCGGGCCCGCCGACCTCGGTCTTCGCCGTCTCGGCCGAGCCGCCGAACTCGACCTGCAGCCCGGCGTCACGGGCCGGTGCCATCGCCCGGGAGAGTGCGTCCTTCGCCGAGTCGGGCACGTCGGAGGCAGCCTGACGGAACAGCACATCGGCGTAGCCGATGGTCTTGTCCTTGGAGTACGTGCCGGTCCTGGCCGGGTCGGAGACCGTCACCACGCCGGGCACGGTGGCGGCCTTCTTGAGGCTCGCCGCCACGGCCTGCTTCTCGGCGGGCGCGTTGAGCTTGGTGTCCCCGCGGGCCACGAACACCACCCGGGCCGTGCCGCCCGCCGCTGCGGGGAACTTCTCCTTCAGCAGATCCTGCGCCTGCTGGGACTCGATGCCCGGTACGGAGAACTCGGTGGTCAGCTTGCCGTTCAGGGTGGTCCCCAGACCGGCGACGACCACGAGGAGCAACAGCCAGGCGCTCACGACGCGGCCGCGGTGGCGGGCCGCCCACCGACCCAGTGCGTACAACCGTCGAGCCACGGACTGCCTCTTCCCTCACGTGTCCCCGGGCGTCTTGGGTGCCGGGTCTCTCAAGCCCCCGCGCTCGCTTACCCCGCGATCTTCGAATCATCACCCAGGAGCGCTGCGCGGGCGCGCCCGGAGGGGCCGGACGGCGCACCGCGGCCGGGCCACCGGTCGTTCTCCGGTGGTCCGGCCGCGGGTGTTTCGCCCGGTCGGGCGGGGGTCAGTCGCCGAAGGCGAGTGCGAACAGGTGGAGTGTGCCGTCGGAGCCGGTCTGCGGCAGCGTGATCGACGCCACTGTCTTCGCCGGGTCGACGGGCACCTTCGTGGCGAAGACGTACGCCTTCACCGTGTCCTTGCCACCGCTGCCGGTGGCCCGGTACGCGGTGGTGATGGCCGCCGTGTCACCGGGCAGCGGCTGGGCGGAGTTGGCGTTGAGCGTCCAGTCCGAGAAGGCGACCGTGCCCTGCGCCGTGCTGCCGTCGGTGTAGGTGACGGTCAGCTTGCCCGAGACGCCGCTGCCGTCGGTCGGCGCGTTGGTGGCCGCGCCGAGTACGCCGAGCGAGGCACCGGTGGTGCCGGCCGGGACCGGGATGGTCTGGCCGGTCATCTCCAGGTTGTCGGGCTTCCCCGCGGCCACGTCGGGCCAGGTGTACGTCAGTCCGTCGGCGGTGATCTTCGAGCCGTTGGTGACCCCGGCGGCGGACAGGGCGTTCTGGGAGTAGGCCCAGCCGCCGTCGTCGAACCCGCCGGTGAAGCTCGCGCCGTCCGGGTAGACGCCCTCGTTCGTCTCGTAGGGCCACAGCTCCCCCGGCTTCGCCACGGCGACCCGCAGTGCGGTGCTGCCGGCGGGTGTGCCGTTCTCGGACAGGGCGAAGGAGACCGCGTAGGTGCCTTCGGCGCTGCCCGCCGTGACGGAGAGCTTCTGCTTCACGCTGCCGGAAGCGGGGACCGTCAGCGAGCCCGACGTGGTGTCCAGGCTGACTCCTGACGGCACGGTGGCCTTCCAGTCGACCGTCACCGGCTTGGTGCTGATGTTGGTCAGGTCGAGCGTGCCGGGGGCGGTCGTGCCCGGCGCTACCACCAGGCCGTCCGTGGGCCCGGTCGCCGCGAGGATTCCCTGGCTGCCGGTGGTGTCGGACGGCGGGACCGAACCGGGGTCGGACGCCCAGGAGGTGTTGGGCGACGTGCCGAGGGTCCAGTTGAGGCTGTTCGCGTCCGCGATCTGCCCGTAGGTCAGCCAGGACTTGTTCAGCACCTTCTGGTTGACGCTCAGCGCCTGCACGTACGGCGCGTCCGGCGCAGCCTGCGGGGCGTTGATCTTCAACTTGTGCCCGCCGACGGTCAGTTGCGCGACCGGGAAGGCCGGGCTGCCGAGCGCCAGGGTGTCGGTGCCGGGAGTCTGCGGGTACATCCCCAGCTCGGACCAGACGTACCAGGAACTCATCGCGCCCAGGTCGTCGTTGCCGAACGAGCCGACGGGGGCGTTGAAGTAGAGCTTCTGCTGGGCCTGCCGGACGGCCGCCTGGGTCTTCCAGGGCTGCGCCAGGTAGTCGTACTCCCAGGGGATCTCCAGGCTGGGCTCGTTGCTGAGGTTGGCGTTGACGCTGGTGGGCTCGGTGATGTTGTCGAGCAGTCCGTCGAGGAACGCGGAGTACGCCTTGGTGCCACCGCCCGCGGCGGCGAGCTGCTGGATGTTGAACGGCACCATCGGGGTGTACTGGGCCGAGCTGCCCTCGACGAATCCGTTGGAGGTGCCGGGGGTGAAGCCGGGCGCGAACTGGCCGTCGGCGTTCTTGCCCTGCATGTAGCCGGACTCCGGGTTGAAGACGTTCTGCCAGTCCTGGGCGCGGGTGGCGAACTTCTTGTAGACGGCGTTCTTGCCGAGCGACTTGGCGAACGACGCGAGCGCGTAGTCGGCGCTGTCGTACTCCAGTTGGGTCGAGACGGGACCGTAGAAGTTGCAGCAGCCCGGGTTGGTGGTGTCCAGCGGGATGTAGCCCTTGCTGTCGCGCGCCGGCTCGGCGGGGCGGTCCTGGTTCGGCGCCGTCGCCTCGTGCTGGAGCGCGTCGAGTGCGTGCGCCGTGTCGAAGTTGCGGACCCCGAAGGCGTACGCGTCGGCGATGATCGCGGCGGCCGGGTCACCGACCATCACGTAGCTCTCGCCGTTGTTCGACGCCCACTTGGGCAACAGGCCGGTCTGGTCGTAGCCGTTGAGCATCGACGTCACCACGTCGCCGGTGAGCTGCGGTTCGACCACGGCCATCAGCTGGGTCTGCGAGCGGTAGGTGTCCCAGCCCGAGTAGTTGGCGTACTGGGCTTTCTGACCTTGTGCCAGTTTGTGCACCTGGTTGTCCATGCCCATGTACTGGCCGTTGTCGTCGGAGTACACGTTCGGGTGCAGCAGCGAGTGGTAGAGCGCGGTGTAGAACTGGATCTGCTGGTCGGTGGTGCCGCCGCCGATGCCGACCTTGGCCAGCACCTTGTTCCAGGCGTCGTGGTTGGCCTGGCGCATCGCGTCGAAGTTCCAGCCCTTGACCTCTTTGGTCAGGTTGGACGTGGCGTTGGCGTCGCTGGTGTACGAGATCCCGACGGCGGCCGTCACGGTCTTGGCGGCCGTGGTGTCGAACGTCAGATACATCCCGTTGGCGCCGGTGGTGGGCGGAGCGGCCGCCTTGGCGGCGCTGCCGGCAGCCGCGCTCGGCGAGGCGGACGGGCTCGGGGCCGGGGTGCCCTTGGGGTTCTTGCCGTGCACGGTGGGGGCCGGTGCGGAGGGCACGGTGAAGTGCTTCTCCTTCTTCGGGCCCTTCGGCGCCGCTGACGGCGTCTGCTTGACCGCGCCCCGCTGGAGCGACGTGGTGTCCGGGTTGATCGTGCTGCCCACCCACGTACCGCTGGTGGTGAAGGGGTGGTCGAACTTGATGTCGAAGTGCAGTGTGTACCGGTTGGCCGCGCCGCAGAAGTGACCGCTGTCGATCGACCCGGAGACCTCGCGCTTGCTGACGACGCTCACCCGGGTGCCGTCGACCTCCGTGGCACCGTTGCTCAGCTTCAGCAGCAGGCTGGAGTCGGTGCTGCCGGGGAAGGTGAACTTGCCGAGCCCCGCCCGGGTGGTGTCGGTCAGCTCGGTGGTGATGCCGGCCGCGTCCTTGACGCCGTAGTAGCCGATCGACGTCTGCTCGTCGTCATGGCTGAACTGGGCGGAGGTGTTACCGAGGTTGCCCGAAAGCGCCCCGGTGACCGGCAGGATCGGCAGGTCGCCGGCGACCCCGCAGCCGGGGCCCGACACATGGGTCAGGCTGTAGCCGGAGATCTTGCTGTCGTCGTACTCGTAGCCGCCGCCGGACGGGCGGTCCGGTGTGGTGTCGGGGCCCCACTGCATCATCCCGGCCGGCATGTCGGGGCCGGGGAAGGTGTCCACGGCGCCGGAGGTGCCGATGAGCGGATTGACCAGCGAGGCGGGGTCGCCGACCAGCGCGGGTCCGGTGGCCGCCGAGGCCTGGCCGACCGCCTGGAGCGGTACGAGCGCCAGCCCCAGCACCGCGACCACGGCCAGGTGTCTGCGGAATCGGCCCTGTCTGCGGCTGTCGGTACGACTACGGATCCGGGGCGCCGGTTCGCGTCCGGTTCGGGGTTCTGTCATCGGTTGCCTCCACGGCGAGCAGCGAGTCAAGACGTCACTGATCAGCGGAATACAACGTTGTGCATCCCAGAATTACCAGGATGACAACGTTGCCAATCCGTACCGATGGAGAGCGTGGCCCTCGGCGTGACGCCATGTCAACGCTCCGGACCACACCTTTCCCTGCCCATTACATGTACCGCGCGTGTTACCGGACGGCGCTCCTGCGCCGCAGCGCCGGGTCGCTCAGCGACGGCGGGGTGTAACCGGCGTCCCTGTCGGTGAAGTTGGTGCCGGGCGGGGCGATCTCGTCGATCCGGTCCAGCACGTCCTGGCTCAGCTTGATGTCGTCGGCGCCGAGCTGGGTCTCCAACTGCTCCATGGTGCGCGGGCCGATGATGGCGGAGGTGATCGCCGGGTGCTCCAGCACGAAGGCGAGGGCGAGTTGGACGAGCGTGATGCCCGCCTCCTCCGCCAGCCGGGCCAGCGCGTCGGCCGCTTCGAGCTTCGCCGCGTTCTGCGGGGCGTTGATCTCGAACCGTACGCCCTGGCTGGCGCGGCTCGACGCGGGCTGCTCGGCGCCCTTGCGGTAGCGGCCGGAGAGCCAGCCGCCGGCCAGCGGGCTCCACGGGATCACCGCGAGACCGTACTTCTGCGCCACCGGCAGCATCTCGCGCTCGATACCGCGGGCCAGGACGGAGTACGGCGGCTGCTCGCTGACCACGCGCTCGTGCCCGCGGCGCTCCGCGATCCACTGGCCCTCGACGATCTGCGACGGCGGGTAGGTGGAGGTGCCGATGTAGCGGATCTTGCCCTGGTGCACCAGGTCGGAGAGCGCGCCGAGCGTCTCGTCGAAGTCGGTGTCCTCGCTCGGCCGGTGCACCTGGTAGAGGTCGATCCAGTCGGTGCCGAGCCTGCGGAGACTGTTCTCCACCTCGCGGACGATCCAACGGCGGGAGTTGCCCTGGTGGTTGGGGTCGTCCCCCATGCCGCCGTGGAACTTGGTCGCCAGGACGACATCGTCCCTGCGTCCGCCGGCGAGCGCCTTGCCCAGGATGGTCTCCGACTCGCCGGCCGAGTAGACGTCGGCGGTGTCGACGAAGTTGATGCCCGCGTCGAGTGCGCGGTGGATGATGCGAATGCTGTCGTCGTGGTCCGGATTTCCCCGGCCGCCGAACATCATGGTGCCCAGGCACAGCGGGCTGACCTTGACGCCGGTTCGGCCGAAGGTGCGGTACTCCGTCATCGTGCGCTCCCGTTGACGATTCGTTCGGTCACAGCGCCGAGAAGGCTACGCCCCGGCCCCTGGTGGGACCGGGAGGCGAATCGCCGACGGCCCGCCCCCCGGAGGGACGGGCCGTGCGGGTGGGCGGCGGTACGCGGTTCAGGCCAGCGGCCAGGTCGGCAGCAGCTCGCGCTTCCAGGTGCTGTTGGTGACCGTGGCCGCCGACGCGTACCAGGCGACCACCGCCGTCACCAGGCCGACCCAGCCGCCGGCCTTGGTGATCGAGGTCGACTGGTCGAAGGCGCCGATGGTCAGCAGGACGAAGGTGACGGTCAGCGTGACGAACACGGCGAGCACGGCGACGCTGGTGCGCAGCGCGGCGAGGCACATGTAGCCGGTGAAGATCGCCCAGGCCAGCAGGAAAAGGCCGGTGGCCTGGTAGGCGTGGGCCGGGTCGAGGTGCGGCGCGACCTGCGAGCTGTATCCGGCGAACGCCAGCCAGAAACCGCCGAAGGACGCGAAGGCCGTGGCGGCGAAGGTGTTGCCGCGCCGGAACTCCCACATGCCGGCGAGGAGTTGGATGATCCCGCCGTAGAAGAACGCGAGCGGCAGGACGACGTTCTCCACGGATTCGTTGATCAGCCCCGCGTTGAAGAAGCTGAGGACGAAGGTGGTCATCGCAAAGGCGGCGAGCCCGAGGGCGCCCGGATCGGCGATACCGGAGGCGGCGGGGGCGGCAGACTGGGGGGCGGCTGGTACGGCGGCGTTCGATTCGGCAGATGCCACTGTGGATCCTCTCCGCGATGTCCCCGGCGGACAGGGCGCGCACCCGTGTAGTGCATGCCCATTACACCGGGTTGGCGGAACATCATCCTGGTCTCGCCGGGGACCTCGGTCAAGACGCCACGCATTATCCTTTGCGTCCGTTTTGCCCGTCCTTGGCGACGTACTGTGCCAACTGGGCGTGCGTGGCGTACCAGACGTCGAACTCGGCGATGTGGTCGAGGAGTTCACGCAGGACGGTGATCCGGGACCGGTGGCCGATGACATGCGGGTGCAGGGTGAGCTGAAAGACGCCGCCCTCCTCGACCGCCTGATCGAATTCGTCGCGCCAGATGGTCAGGACGCCCCGGGGCGGTGTGTAGGGCCGGGACGAGGTGTGCCGGTCCATCGTGAAGTACGGCGCGTCGTCCCTGATCCACTCCACCGGGATCTCCACCATGCCGGTGGGCTCACCGGCGGCGAGGATCTCGTACGGGTCGTCGTCGGCCATCAGCGAGGAGTCGTACAGCAGGCCAAGTTCGCGGGAGATCGCGAGGGTGTGGTCGGAGAAGTCCCAGGAGGGCGTGCGCAGTCCGACCGGCCGGGTGCCGCTCAGCCTCTCCAACGTGTCCGCCGCGCGCAGCGCCAGCTCGCGTTCGTCGGCGGGCGCGAGGGTCATGTTGCGTTCGTGGATCCAGCCGTGCAGCGCGACCTCGTGCCCGGCGTCCACGTATGCCCGTACCTCCTCGGGGTGGAGCAGGGCCGACACGGCCGGCATGAAGAACGTCGCGGGCAGCCCGCGCTCCGCCAGCAGCCGCAGGATGCGCGGGGCCGCCACTCGCGAGCCGTACTCCCCTTGCGAGAGCTTGCCCGGACGGGTCTCGCCGTCGCGGAGCGGAATGGTCTCGTGGTCCGAGTCGAAGGAGAGCGCGACGGCCGCCCGCGCCCCGCCCGGCCACGCGGCGGGCAGCAGGGAGCGCCCGGCCCGTACGGCACCGACATGGCCGCGCCAGGTCGCCTCGTCCCACTGCCAGGGCTCCCGGGTGTCGGCGGGGCCGGGACGTCCCGCGCTGTCAGCTGTGGTCATGGCGGCGCTCCTGGCGGACGTGCTCCTCGGCGAAGGTCATGACCCCGACACTGGGCCGCGCTGCCGCCCAGGTCAAGCGGCACGTCACGGCGTGTGGCCTGAGCGTCAAGAAGGAGTGGACTCCTGGTCAACGACGGCCGGTCCCGGGCCTGGCAGTGTGGCGTGAGTCGTCGCCGCACCTTCGGGGGGAGCCGAGCGGGGTGTGCGGCGGAGTCGGGCAGCTGCGCGGGGGGCAGCTGCCCGGGGAGGGGGGAACCGCCGGTGACCGACCCGCGCCCGGCCGGCGGCCCGTGATCGCCGCGCACCCGGCCCGACCAACCGGGTGCGCGGCAGCGGCGAAGCGGAAGCGCGGCGGCGTGCGCGCGTGAGTGCGTGCGCGCGTGCGGCGAGGCGACGGAGCGACCGTGCGGCGGACCCGCCCCGGGACAGCGACGACTGCCGTGACCGGCGACGTCCGCCCGTGAAGGAGCGCCTGCGGCGCAGCCGGCGCGCGGTCGCGGCGGTGCGGGTGAGCGCGAGACGGCCGGGAGAGCAACTAGGCTGCACGTGAAGTGATTTGATCGCCCGAGCGGTCCTGGCCGCTCAACCACTTCGTGTCGCACCGACGACAGCCCCGTTGTCCGGTACCGCCGGCCCCGCCGGTCCCACCGAAGGAACCGTCACGATGACTGACCACGAGCCCGAGGCCGCCGGGCCGGCGGGCGTCCGCAGACGTCCCCCCAAGCCGCAGGTCGACACCAGCAAGCCGCAGTCGGCGCGCATGTACGACTACTACCTGGGCGGCAAGGACAACTACCCGGTCGACCGGGCCGCCGCCGAGCAGGTCCTGACCGCCTTCCCGAACCTGCGTTACGGCGCGCTGGCCAACCGGCGGTTCCTGACCCGCGCCGTGCGGGACCTGGTGGGCGCGGGCATCGACCAGTTCCTGGACATCGGCACCGGCATACCGACGTCCCCCAACACCCATCAGGTGGCGCAGGGGCTCAACCCGGCGGCCCGGGTGGCCTACGCGGACAACGACCCGATCGTCCTCGCGCACGCGCAGGCGCTGCTGGTCAGCACCCCGCAGGGCAGGACCACCTACATCGAGGGCAACCTCAAGAAGCCCGGGACGATCCTGGAGTCCGCCGAACTGGCCGAGGTCATCGACTTCGACCGGCCGGTGGCCGTCATGCTGCTCGCCGTGCTGCACTTCGTCGAGGACGGCGAGGGCGCGTACGAGATCGTGCGGACGCTCATGGACGCGATGCCGTCCGGCAGCCATCTGGTGCTCTCCCACGCGACGAACGAGTTCGCGCCTGAGGAGTGGGCGCGGGTGCACGCGACGTACAAGGCGTCGGGGATATCGGGGCAGATCCGCAACCGCCCGGAGATCCTGAGGTTCTTCGACGGGCTGGAGATGCTGGAGCCGGGGCTGCAGGTCATTCACCGCTGGCGTCCCGACCCGGCGCCCGCCGACCCGGCCGGCAAGGAGGACGGCCCGGACGACGAGGCGCCGGCGCCGCCCGCCGACCCGTTCGCGGGCTACTCGGCGGACCAGCTGGACGCGATGATCTCCGGTTACGCGGGGGTCGCGCGCAAGCCGTGACGCGTGCGCGTGAGCGCGCGGTGGGCCGAGGAACCGTACGGCCCACCGCGCGGTCAGCGGGTCAGGAGGCGCCCACGGCCGCCGCGTCGCCGGGCCGGCCGAGCGCCGAGTTGTACGCGCTGTCGTCACCGGTGACCGAGCGGCTGCGCTCCCCCGAGACCGACACCGGCACATCGCCGACGAGCGTGATCCGCTGCACCCGGCGCGGCTGGTCGCCGTAGTCGGCTATCGCGTAGTGCTGGGTCGCGCGGTTGTCCCAGAAGATCACGTCGCCGGGAGCCCACCGCCGGCGCACGGTGTTCTCCAGCTCGGTGACGTGGTTCTGCAGGACCCGCAGCAGGTCGCGGGAGTCCTCGCCCGTCCAGCCGACGAAGCGGCGGACGAACCCGCCCAGTACCAGGGCCCGTTCGCCCGTCTCCGGGTGGACGCGCACCACCGGGTGCTCGGTGACGTACTCGGTGGAGGTGAACACCTCGCGGTACTCGCGCTCCGACGCCGAGTCGTCGCCCTGCCGCGCCTCGGAGGCGTAGTCGTACGCGTTGGAGTGCACGGCCCACAACCGGTCGGCGAGCGCGCGCAGTTCGGCGGGGAGCGTCTCGTACGCCCGCACGGTGTTGGCCCACACCGTGTCGCCGCCGTACGGCGGGATGGTGACGGCCCGCAGGATCGAGCCGAGCGGCGGCGACCGGACGAAGGTGACATCGGTGTGCCACTGGTTGGCGCGCCCCGTGGTGCGTCCGTAGTCCAGGTCGAGCACGGCGGGGCTGCCGTCGAGGGCCGGTACGGTCGGGTGCGCCGCCGTCGGTGAGCCGAACCGGCGGGCGAACGCCTCCTGCGACACGGCGTCCAGCCGCTGGTCGCGGAAGAAGACGACCTTGTGCGCCAGCACGGCGGCGCGGATCTCCTCGATGACGGTGGGTGACAGGTCCTCGGCCAGATCGACGCCGGCTATCTCGGCGCCGATGTGTCCGGCGGCCTTGCTGATCCGTAGTCCCGTGGCAGTGGTCATGGGATCCGATGCTCGCAGCGGGGGTGGGGGCGGTCAACGGAGGGACGTTACGGGCGTATGGCAGTCCTGCGAAACCTCGTCCGGGCGGCGGCCCGGCGCGGCAACCGGGAACAAAAGAGGGCGGCGGGAAGTTACGGGGAGTGACGAAGGACGACAGCAGGGATGAGCGATGGCTGAGCTGAAGATCGAGCGGACCGGTTCGCACGAGTTCGTCGGACGGAACACGCGCGGGGCGGAGGTGCGGGTCGGCCGCGTCGGCGGTGAGGGTTCCTTCACCCCTGGCGAGCTGCTCCAGCTGTCGGCGGCGGCGTGCGCCGCGGTGACGGTCGAGGAGCTGGTGGTACGGCGTTCGGGCGAGGACGCGCGCTTCACGGCGACGGCGGGCAACGACCGCCGCCCCGGCAGCCATGAGTACGACACGCTGCATGTCGCCCTGGACGTGGACCTCTCGTCGCTGGACGAGGCAGCGCGTGAGCGGGTGGCCGCCGCGATACGCAGCGCGGTCGCCAAGGAGTGCACCGTCAGCCGCACGATCGAGAAGGGCACGGAGGTGACGCTCGACATCGCCACCTAGGGCCTGATCCACACGACAGACCCCAAGGCCCCTCGGGTGCGGCGGAGGCGGGCGGCGCTCAGGCCAGCGTGGCCAGGGCGGCCGACACCAGCGTCTGAACGCCCGGGACGAGCACCGCCAGGTCAGGGGCGAACAGCGGGCTGTGGTTGGCCGGCACGTTGGCGAACTTCTCCATGAGATCGGCGCCCGGCGCGCCGTCCCACACGGACAGCGGCGTCGAGGTGACGTACCAGTAGTCGTACGGGACCCCGGCGGGCGCGAGCAGGGAGAAGTCCTCGCTGCCCATCGCGGGCCCCGCGTCGAGCACGGCGCCGTCACCGAACACCGCGCGGTGGACGGCGGCGATCTCGGTGTCGAGGGCGGCGTCGTTGACGGTCGTGGGATAGCTGGAGACGACCGTGATCTCCGGCGCCTTCGGGCAGCCCGCGGCAGCGCACTCGCCCTCGGCGATCCGGCGGATCGCGGCGAGGATCTGCTCGCGGACGGCCGGGTCCTGGGTGCGCAGGTTGAGCCCGAGCCTGGCCTCGCCGGGGATGATGTTGGACCGCTCACCCGCGTGGAACTGGCCGACCGTGAGAACGGCCGAGTGGCGGGCGGCGATTTCCCGCGAGATCACGGTCTGGAGCCGGGTGACGACATGGGCCGCCGTGACGATGGGATCGACCGCGGCTTCGGGGCGTGAGCCGTGGCCGCCGACCCCGTACACGATCAGATCGAGGTCGTCGGCCGCCGACATCGTCAGTCCCGGTGTGTGGGAGTAGAGGCCGACGGGCCCGGGGGCCGCGTGCTGGCCGAGGACGACGTCCGGGCGCGGGAAGCGGGTGTGCATCCCGTCCGCCACCATCGCCGCCGCGCCGGCGCCGCCCTCCTCGGCGGGCTGGCCGATCACCACGACCGTGCCCGACCAGACGTCCCGCCCGGCGGCCAGTGCCAGTGCGGCGCCCATCAGCCAGGTCACATGCAGATCGTGGCCGCACGCGTGCATGACCCCCGGCACCTGCGAGGCGTAGTCGAGACCGGTCTCCTCACCGACCGGCAGCGCGTCCATGTCGGCGCGCAGCCAGACGACCGGCCCTTCGCCGCGCCGCAGCACCCCCACGACGCCGGTGCCGCCGACCCCCTCGGTCACCTCGTACCCGGCGGTGCGCAGGGCGGCGGCGAGCTTGCCCGCGGTGCGGAACTCCCGCCGGGACAGTTCCGGGTGCCGGTGCAGGTCGCGGTAGAAGTCCGCCAGGTCGGCGGCCTGGAGCCCGCCGGTGAGATCCGCCGTGCGGCGGGCCGTCCGTACGGGTGCGTCCGGCTGCGCCGGCGTGTCCGACTGCGTGGGAGTGGTCATACGCCCTCTGTTTCCCTTCCGAAGATGCAGACTGTCACTTAGTGACATCCTGACGTTTGGTGCCCAAGAAAGCGGACAGGAGATTTCTATGTCCACGACATCGCACACACCCTCGCACCTCACCGTCGAGGAGCTCTTCGACTCACCCGAACGTGCCGGCGCCTCGATCTCGCCCGACGGCACCCGGATCGCCTACCTGGCGCCGTGGCGGGAGCGGCTGAACGTCTGGGTGCGGAGCGTCGAGCCGGACGGCGAGGCCCGCTGCGTCACCGCCGACGTCAACCGCAGCGTGTCGTCGTACCACTGGACGGACGATCCGCGCTGGCTGCTGTACGAGCAGGACGGCGACGGCGACGAGAACTGGCACCTGTACCGGGTCGACCTGGCGAGCCCCGGAGCCGAAGCCGTCGACCTCACCCCCTTTCCGGGGAGCAAGGTCACCGGGCTCGAACTGCCGCTCTCGCGTCCGGGCAAGGCGATCCTCAATCTGAACCGCCGGAATCCCGCCGAGTTCGACCTGTTCGAACTCGACATCGCGACCGGCGAGTTGACGATGCTCGTGCAGAACCCCGGCACGGTCGCCGGCTGGCTGTGCGCGCCCGGCGGCGAGTTGTACGCCTACACCACGACCGACGAGGGCAATGTCGAGTTCGCCCGCTGGGACGCCGAAGCCGGCAGCCTCTCCCCCGTCCTGGAGTACGACGGGTCCGACTACCCGCTCGGCATCCACCCGATCCAGCTCACCCCGGACGGCGCCGGCGTGTGGATCGGCTCCTGCCTGGGCACCGACAGGACCAGGCTGGTCCGGGTCGACCTGGCCACCGGCGAGGAGACCGAGGTGGACAGCCACCCTGTCTTCGACCTCGACACCCGCTCCGCCGTCTTCCCCGCCCTGCCCTCGCCGCTCATCCGCGACCGGCGCACCGGCGAGCTGCTGGGCGCCCGCTACCTCGGCGAGCGGCAGGTGGTCCACCCTCTCGACCCGCACTTCGCCGAGGTGCTGGCACATCTGACCAAGCTGTCCGACGGCGACCTGGCCGGCGTCTCGTCGGACCGGAGCGGCCGGCACTGGGTCGTCAGCTTCACCAACGACGTCGATCCCGGCGCCACGTACCACTACGACCACAGCACGGGCGAGAGCCGGCTGCTGTTCCGGCCGTATCCGCACCTGGACCGCGAGGCCCTCGCCCCCATGACGCCGGTCACGATCCCGGCGCGCGACGGCCTCGACCTCCCCTCGTACCTGACCCTGCCCCTCGGCACCGAGCCGTCCGGGCTGCCGATGGTCCTGCTGGTGCACGGCGGTCCCTGGTCCCGCGACAGCTGGGGCTTCAACCCCCTGGCCCAGCTGCTGGCCAACCGGGGCTATGCGGTGCTCCAGGTCAACTTCCGCGGCTCGACCGGTTACGGCAAGGCCCATCTCAAGGCCGGTATCGGGGAGTTGGCGGGCAAGATGCACGACGACCTGATCGACGCCGTCGACTGGGCCGTCGACAAGGGGTACGCCGACCGGTCCCGTGTCGCCGTCTTCGGCGGCTCGTACGGCGGTTACGCCGCGCTGGTCGGCGTCACGTTCACCCCCGACGTCTTCGCGGCGGCCGTCGACTGCTTCGGCATCTCGGACCTCGTGAACTTCCTGGGTACCGTGCCGGATTTCGTGAAGCCCCATCTGGCCACCAACTGGCATCTGTACGCGGGCGATCCGGACGACCCGGAGCAGCGGGCCGACCTGCTGGCCCGCTCGCCGATCAGCCGGGTCGACCAGATCCGTACGCCGCTGATGGTGATCCAGGGGGCCAACGACGTCCGCGTCGTGCAGGCCGAGTCCGACCAGATCGTCGCCGCGCTGCGGGCGCGGGGCGTACCGGTCGAATACATGGTCAAGAGCAACGAAGGACATGGCTTCGTGAACCCGGAGAACAGCATCGACATGTACCGCGCGGCCGACCGCTTCCTCGCCCGGCACCTGGGCGGGCGGCAGCACGCGAACAGCTAGGCCCTGTCCGGCCGATCTTCGCGGGCCCGCGACGCCTGGCACGGCACCTCGCCGCGTTGTCGGACCGATCCCCGTACAACCAGTACGGGGATGATCCTCCGCCTTGCGACGCACCGCACCAGACGCCGCGGACTGATCCGCGAAGATCAACCGAACAGGACCTAGTCAGCACGGTCCGAACCACCCGCACGACTGAGGGAGTTGAACCCGCATGACGAAGTCCGTACGTTCCGCAGAATCCGACAACCGTACCTACCCGCTCGACGGGCCCCGGACCCCCGAGCCGGAGCGCAAGGCCAAGCCCACGGCGCTCGAACAGATGGGCGGCTCGACCGGCGTCGTGTACATGATGCTGCCCATCGTGGCCTTCGTGCTCGGCAACGCGTCCTTCGGGCTGACCGGCGCCATCATCACGGCCGTCGCCGTGGCGGTCGCGATCTCCGTACTGCGGCTGGTCCGCAAGGAATCGCTCCAGCCGGCCCTCTCCGGGCTGTTCGGGGTGGCCGTGGCCTCGTTCGTCGCCTGGAAGACCGGGTCGGCCAAGGGCTACTTCCTGCTGGGCATCTGGGCGAGCCTGGTCCTCGCCGCGATCTTCCTCATCTCCGTCCTGATACGCCGGCCGCTCGCCGGAATCGTCTGGGGCGCCCTGAACGGCACCGGGACCGCCTGGCTCAAGGACAAGGCGTCGACCCACTACTACGACATCGCCACCCTCGCCTTCACCGCGGTCTTCGCCGTCCGGTTCGGCGTGCAGCAGTGGCTGTACGAGAAGGACGCCACCGGCTGGCTGGCCGTCGCGAAGATCGTGATGGGCTACCCGCTGCTCGCCCTGGCCTTCCTGGTCGTGCTGTGGGCGGCCCGCCGGTCGGGCAAGCGGCTCCAGGCGATCGGCGCGGTGCGGCCGACCTCCTGACCCCGCACCGGCCCAGGAGTACGCCCCGCCACCCGCACGACCGCAGAGGAGAACCCATGCTCGACACGCTGCCGCAGCGGCTGTACCTGCTCAGCTACACCGTGGAGAAGGAGAAGTTCGAGGCGAACAACCTCCAGTTCCGCGGCCAGAAACTCCGCGCGGCCGCCCTGGTCGAACTGGTCGACGCCGGCCTCGTCAGCGTCGTACCGGGCAAGGAGAAAGTGGTCCGCGAGGCCGTTTCGGCCCCGGGTGACCCCTTCCTCGCCGAGGTCTGGAACGAGGTGAAGCCGAAGCCCCAGCACTGGCTCAACCTGGTGCACCTGCGCGCCCACACCGCCGAGTCGGCGGTCCGCGAACAGCTCCTCGAACAGGGCGAGATCGCCCTCGGCGAGAAGACCAAGAAAAAGCTGTCGCTGCTCTCCCAGCACCAGGTCACCGTCAACCACCCGGACCATGTGCTGGCGCTGCGCGAGAAGAGCCAGGAGCCGATCCTGAAGGGCCTGGACCCGGCGAACATCCCTCTGGACGACCTGGCGCTGACGGTGCTCGCCACGGAGAGCGACTACTCGCACCACCTCTTCTCCCGCAGCGAGGCCCGCGCGCACAAGAAGGAAATCAAGGCCTACGGAGAGCAGTTCGACAAGACGGTTCCGGGCCTGCGCAAAGCGCTCCAGGCCTCCATGGCGGCGCTGCGCCCGACGGGCGGCGGCTGGGGAAGCTGACACCGTCGGCCGGCCGGTGCGGCGGCGGGGCGACACGGTGCAGCAAAAAGGCTCTGACCGGCATTTCTGCTGGTCAGAGCCTTGATTCCGGAAGTGCCCCCGGCAGGATTCGAACCTGCGCACCCGGCTCCGGAGGCCGATGCTCTATCCCCTGAGCTACGGGGGCATGTCGTCTTTGTGGCGACGGGAGAAACCCTACCAGCTCCGGTGGGGTGGCCGTGAACAGGTATTCAGGGGCCGGGGCGGGCGGGGGCGTCAGGCGCGGAGGTAGGTCAGGACGGCCAGGACGCGGCGGTGGGTGTCGTCGGCCGGCGGGAGATCCAGCTTGGCCAGGATGTTGCCGATGTGCTTGCCGACGGCGGCCTCGGAGACGACGAGTTGGGCCGCTATCGCCGCGTTGGACTTTCCCTCGGCCACCCGGGCGAGCACTTCCCGTTCACGGGGTGTCAGCCGCTCCAGCGGGTCGCGGCGGCGGCGCAGCAGCCGGCGTACGACCTCCGGGTCGACGACCGTGCCGCCCGACGCGACGTCCCGCAGGGCCGCGTCGAAGTCCTCGACCTGGCCGACCCGGTCCTTCAGCAGGTAGCCGACGGCCGAGCCGTCCCCGGAGTCGAGGAGGTCGGCGGCGTAGGCGCGCTGCACGTACTGGCTGAGGACGAGCACCGGCAGCGACGGGTGCCGTTCGCGCAGCGTCACGGCGGCGTGCAGGCCTTCGTCCTGGAAGCCCGGCGGCATCCGTACGTCCGTGACGACGATGTCCGGGGCGTGCTCGGCGACCGCCGCCAGCAGGGCTTCGGCGTCGCCGACCGCGGCGACGACCTCGTGCCCGAAGCGGGCCAGCAGCCCGATCAGGCCCTCCCGCAGGAGCACGCTGTCCTCGGCCAGGACGACGCGCAGCGCTCGGTCCGCTCGCAAGGGCTCTCCACAGACGGCAGGGGGCGCCGGGCGGGGTTCGCCGGCGGGGTCAAGTCTGCCGCACCGGGCCTCAGGCGCACCGGGCCTCAGGCGGAGCTGCGCTTCGACGGCGCCGACTTCCGGGCGGTGGTCTTCTTCGCCGTGGTCTTCTTGGCGGCCGTCTTCGCCGTCTTCTTCGCGGCCGTCTTCTTGGCCGGCGTCTTCTTCCCGGCGCTCCCGCTCTCCCCGGCCTTGCCGTCCGGCGCCTTGCTCTCCGCCGTCCTCTTCTGCGCCGTCTTCTTGGCCGTGCTCTTCTCGGCCGGCTTGCGGTCCTTGAGGTGGGTGACCTCGGCGTCCGCGGCCTCGGCGCCGTCCCCGCGCGCGTCCTTCGCCGCCCGCACGCTGTTCTCCAGCGCCGCCATCAGGTCGATGACCTGGCCGCCGCCGCCGGACGGCTCACGTTCCGGTACGGGCTGGCCCTCCGCCTTGGCGGCGATCATCTCCTCGACCGCCTCCCGGTAGTCGTCGTGCAGCGACGAGATCTCGACCTCGCCCAGGGTGTTCATCAGCGCGTCGGCCAGGTCGAGTTCGGCGTCCCGTACGGTGACGTCGGTCTCCGGCGCCACGCCTTCCGGCTGCCGGATCTCGTCGGGCCAGAGCAGTCCGTGCATGGCGATGACGTCGTCGACGACCCGCAGCATGCCCAGCCGCTCGCGGCCCCGCAGGGCGAACTTGGCGATGGCGACCTTGTTGCTGCGCTTCAGCGCCTCGCGCAGCAGGGTGTACGGCTTGGCGGCGGGGACGCCGTTGGCCGAGATGTAGTACGCCGTGTCCATCTGGAGCGGGTCGATGGACGAGGAGGGGACGAACGCGACGATCTCGATCGTCTTCGCCGTCGGCAGCGGCAGCGACGCCAGGTCCTCGTCGGTGATCGGGATGATCGTCCCGTCGGCCTCCTCGTACCCCTTGCCGATGTCGGCGGCCGAGACTTCCTGCTGGTCGATCTCGCAGACCTTGCGGTAGCGGATCCGGCCGCCGTCGTCCTTGTGGAACTGCCGGAAGGAGACCGAGTGGTTCTCCGTGGCGTTCACCAGCTTGATCGGGATGCTGACCAGCCCGAAGGAGATCGCGCCGTTCCATATGGATCGCACGTTCCATCCCTTTCATCCTGGATTCGTGGGATTCTCATCGTATGACGCCGATCACAGAGGTGGAGGGGCGGCGGCTGTCGCTCAGCAATCTGGAGAAGGTGCTGTACCCGGCGACCGGCACCACCAAGGGCGAGGTGCTGCACTACTACGCCCGTACGGCGGCCCCTCTGCTGGCCCATCTCGCCGGCCGGCCGATCTCGTTCCTGCGCTATCCGGACGGGCCAGGCGGCCAGCATTTCTTCACCAAGAACCCGCCGCCCGGTACGCCCGACTGGGTGCGGGTCGCCGAGGTGCCGCGGTCGGCGAGCCAGGTCGCCTCGCAGGTGGTGGTGGACGATCTGGCGACGCTGATGTGGGCGGCCAATCTCGTGGTGGAGTTCCACACCCCGCAGTGGCGCGCCGACGCGCCCGCCATGGCCGACCGGCTGGTCCTCGACCTGGACCCCGGGGCGCCGGCCGGTGTCGTGGAGTGCTGCGGGGTCGCGCTCTGGCTGCGCGAGCGGCTGGCCGCCGACGGGCTGGCCGCGTACGCGAAGACGTCCGGGTCGAAGGGGCTGCATCTGCTCGTGCCGCTGGTGCCCGCGCCGTCGGCCGAGGTCTCGGCGTACGCGAAGGGTCTCGCCGTGGAGGCGGAGGCGGAGCTGCCGGCGCTGGTGGTGCACCGGATGCGGCGGGCGCTGCGGCCGGGGAAGGTCTTCGTCGACCACAGCCAGAACGCGGCGGCGAAGACGACGGCGGCGCCCTACACGCTGCGGGCGAGGGACGAGCCGACCGTCTCCGCGCCGGTGACCTGGGAGGAGGTCGAGGGCTGCGCGCGGGCGGGAGCGGCGGGGGAAGCGCTGCTGGTCTTCACGCTGCACGACATGGCGGACCGGCTCGACCGGCACGGCGAGCTGCTGGCCCCGCTCAACGACCCCGGGCGGGCCGCACCCCTGCCGTGACCGGGCCTGCGGTCCGGCCGGCCCGGAACCGTCAGACCCGCAGCCAGGTGTGCCGGTCGCGGGCCGCCGCGTACAGGGCCTCGACGTCCACGGGTTTCAGTACGCCGCCGAGGTCGGCGAGCGACGCGACCTCCGTGTCGTGCAGGATCCGCACGTCCTGCGGCACGGGCCGTACGTCGAGGCTGGCGGCGCCCGCCACCACCAGCACCGGGCCGACCGCGGCCGCCAGGGCGAGCGTGGCCCGCTCGGCGGCCTGGCGGGCCCAGCGCAGCTGCGGCAGCGGCTCGGCGCGGCCCGTCCTGACCAGCGGGTCGTCGATCCGCACCCGCTGCTTGCGCGCGGGCAGGGTCCGTATCGCCAGCACCCCGCCGGGTCCTATCGCGAGATGGTCGACGGAGGCGGCGCCGGGCAGCGGCACGGAGTGCAGCACCCGCCAGCCCGCGCTCTCCAGCCGGTCCAGCTGCTCGCCGACGAACTGCTGGGCCAGCAGCGCGCCGCGCCGCGCGTCCTGCCGCAGCCGCAGCCGCAGCGAGGCGCCGGGCGACGGCATCGCGTCGAGCTGGACCTGCAGGGACTCCCCCGGCCGGTTGGGCGCCAGGTCGTCGTCGGGGTGGAGCGAGAGCCGGTCGAGGTCGGCGGGGGTGGGCACGGGCGGCGGCCCTACCGTCACCTCACCGGTGAGGTACGGCGCGAGCGCGGCCAGTACGGCTTCGCGGCGCGCCGCGTAGACGAGGCTGACGCGGCCCGCGCTCTTGTCGTACCAGGCGACACCGGTGCCGTCGGGCAGGCTCACATAGAGCCGGTCCTGACCGTGGTGGTGCGCCGGTGTGACGCGAAGTCGGGTCATGCCATCACCCCTTGCCCATGGGAACAGCCCACGGGCCGTGGGGCAAGAACCAATTCGTGGCAACCATCCGCCAACCGTACGCGGATGACGGATTCCGTAACGAAACGCCGTCGGGGGGACGGCGGGACGGCAACGACGGGGCATCCGACGTACCCGGGCCGTCCCTGCTGTCGGTGGCGTACGGCACACTCTGACCAGGCACCGTCGCAGGCGCTCGCCGACATTTCCCGGAAGGAATCCCGCACATGATCATCTTCGGTACCAGGGGCTACCTCTACCAACTGGCCATATTGACGCTGGTGTGCGGTCGCTGCGGCAACCCCTCGGCGCACACCCTCAGGAAGCGGGTCACGAAGTTCACGCTGTTCTTCGTGCCGTTGTTCCCCGTCTCCACGAAGTACGCGACGCAGTGCACGTTCTGCGGCGCCGAACAGCGGATCGAGAAGGAGCAGGCCGAGCAGCTGCTGGCGCAGGTCGCCCCGGCGGCGGGACCCGGCGCCGCCCCGGTCACCCCGGGATACGGCCAGCAGGGGTACGGACCGCAGGGCACGGGCGGCCAGCCGCAGCAGAACCAGCAGAACCCCTACCAGAGCTGACGTAACGCATAGTGATGTTTTGCGGACTCTACGTGGTCAAACTAGGGTGAATCGGGCGAGCCGTATGCCGGAACGGCCGGCTCCTCGCACCCAGGTCACCAGGAGTCAGCATGCCCCTGCGTTCCCTCGGCCTCAGCGCCGCCGCAATCGCCGCCATTGCCGCAGCGACGCTCACCACCGCCCCCGCAGCGCTCGCCGCGCCGCCCGCGCCCTCCACGGCGTCGGACAGCCCGGCGGCCGTGGACACCCCCTCGGCCACGTCGAACAGGCCGGTGGCCCGCGAGGACAGCCCGGCGACGGAGCACAGCTCGCGCAGCTACCTCGGCAAGGTCACGGCCAGGACCGGGCTGCTGCTGCGTGACAAGCCGACCCGCAGCAGCCGTGTCGTACGCAGCGAGCCGTACGGCGCCCTCGTGCACATCTTCTGCCGCACGCGCGGTGGGAACGTGAACGGGAACACCAGCTGGTACCTGCTCACCGACGGCACCTGGGCGTGGGGTTCGGCGGCCTACATCGCCAACATCGGCGCCGTGCCGCGCTGGTGCTGACACGCCACCGACACCACTGACACCGTCTGATGCTGAGTAAGTTCGACATGCCTTATGTCTTTACATAGCCGGACATAAGGCATGTCGAATTGCTACGTTGCCTGCCATGACCGCACCGACGACGGTGGACACTCCCCCGCCCGAGCTACGCATCCCCAAGCGCCGGGGTGTCGAGTTCTCGCTCCTCGTCTGCGCCGTCCTCATCTCCGTCTTCGGCTACGCCGCCGTCGGTCTCGCGAAGAACGACGCCGTACCGCCGGACGCCGCCGGCTACGGCGCGGGGCTCGGCCTGCTCGCGCTGCTCGCGCATCTCGCCGTCCGGGTGCGCGCCCCGTACGCCGACCCGCTGCTGCTGCCCATCGCCGTGCTGCTGAACGGTCTCGGTCTGGTGCTGATCTACCGGCTCGACCTGGAGACCCCGCACGACCAGGCGGCCCCGACCCAGCTGGTCTGGTCGACGATCGGTGTCGCGCTGTTCGTCGGTGTCGTGCTCTTCGTACGCGACCACCGGCTGCTCCAGCGCTACGCGTACGTGTGCGTGGCGGCGGCGCTCATCCTGATGATCGTGCCGATCCTCTTCCCCGCGGTGAACGGGGCGAAGATCTGGATCAGGGTCGGCGGATTCTCCTTCCAGCCGGGCGAGTTCGCCAAGGTGCTGCTCGCGATCTTCTTCGCCGCCTATCTGGCCGCCAACAGCGGCGCGCTCGCCTACACGGGACGGACCGCCTGGCGCCTCCAGCTGCCGACCGGGCGAGTGCTCGGCCCGATCGTGGCGATCTGGCTGCTCAGCGTCATCGTCCTGGTGCTGGAGCGCGACCTGGGCACCTCGCTGCTCTTCTTCGGTCTGTTCGTGATCCTGCTGTACGTGGCGACGGGGCGGCTCGGCTGGATCGCGGTCGGGCTGCTGCTGGCCGTCGTGGGCGCGTACGCCGTCGGCTCGTTCGAACCCCATGTGCACGGCCGGGTGGAGGACTGGCTGCACCCGTTCGCCTCCATCGACGCCGGTCAAGGACCAGGACAGCTCGCCCAGTCGCTGTTCGCCTTCGCCGCCGGCGGGATGTTCGGCACGGGGCTCGGCGCCGGCGACTCGATCCTGATCGGCTTCGCCGCCAAGTCGGACTTCATCCTCGCGACCGCCGGCGAGGAGCTGGGCCTCGCCGGACTCACCGCGATCTTCCTGCTGTACGCGCTGCTCGTCGCACGCGGCTTCCGGGCCGGGCTCGTACTGCGCGACTCCTTCGGCCGGCTGCTGGCCGTGGGGCTCTCCTCGATCCTCGCCCTCCAGGTGTTCGTGATCGCGGGCGGGGTGATGGGGCTGATCCCGCTCACCGGCATGGCGCTGCCGTTCCTGGCCCAGGGCGGTTCGTCCGTCGTCACCAACTGGATCATCGTGGCGCTGCTCATCCGGCTCAGCGACTCGGCGCGCAGACCGGCGCCGGCCCCCGTGGAACCCGGGGTCGTCGAGCACGCCGTACCGCCGGGGACGGGTGAGTGATGCTCCGTCATATCCGGCACGCCGCCGTCTTCTGTCTGCTGCTGCTCGTCGCCCTGCTGGTCAACGCGGCCCGGGTGCAGGTGTTCGAGGCCGACGCGTACGACAAGAACCCCGCCAACCGCCGTGACATCGTGGCCCGTTACGCGCAGCCGCGCGGCGAGATCCTGGTCGGCGGCGTCTCCGTCACCGGGTCCAGGGACACCGGCCAGCAGTTGCGCTTCGAACGCACCTACACACAGGGGCCGTTGTACGCCCCGGTCACCGGCTACGCCTCGCAGACGTACGGCACGACGCTGATCGAGAACGCCGAGGACGGCGTGCTGTCCGGCACCGACCCGATGCTGGCCCCGCTGCCGCTGTGGAACGAGACCACGCACGGCCGGCAGCCCGGCGGCCGGGTCGTCACCACCGTACGGCCCTCGATGCAGCGGGTCGCCTTCAGCGGGCTCGCGGGCCGCAGGGGCGCCGTCGCCGCGATCGAGCCGGCGACCGGCAAGATCCTCGCGCTGGTCAGCAGCCCCTCGTACGACCCCACGCAGCTCTCCGGCACCGGCACGGCCGTCACGACCGCCTGGTCCCGGCTCAACGGCGAGATCACCCAGCCGATGCTCAACCGCGCGATCCGGCAGACCTATCCGCCCGGCTCGGCCTTCAAGATCGTCACCGCCGCCGCGGCGCTGGAGTCCGGGAAGGTGCGCGACCCCTCGGCCCCGACCGGCATCGGCGAGCCGTACGTCCTGCCCGGCACGACCACCACGCTGCCGAACGAGGCCGAGGGCTGCGACGACGCGTCGCTGGACTACGCGATCACCTGGTCCTGCAACTCGGTGATGGCCGGGCTCGGGGTGAAGGTGGGGCTGTCGAAGATGGTGGACACGGTCGAGAAGTTCGGCTTCAACGACACCGGTATCGAGATCCCCTCGGGCGTCGCCGCCTCCAACTTCGACACGCACATGAGCGACGACCAGCTGGCGCTGTCCTCGATCGGGCAGTTCGACACCCGCGCCACCCCGCTGCAGATGGCGATGGTCGCCGCCGCGGTCGCCAACGGCGGCGAATTGCGCTCCCCGCATCTGGTGGACCGTACGACGGCGTCGGACGGCGACGTCGTCTCCCGTACCGGCGGGCACACCTACGACCGGCCGATGAACCCGGGCACGGCCCAGCGGCTGCGGCAGATGATGGTCGACGTCGTGGCGAACGGTACGGGGACGAACGCGGCGATCGACGGCGCGACGGTCGGCGGCAAGACCGGCACGGCGCAGCACGGCATCGGCAACTCCGGTACGCCGTACGCCTGGTTCATCGCCTGGGCGCAGGCGGACGACGCGGCGCAGCCCGCGGTGGCGGTCGCCGTGGTGGTCGAGGACGCGAAGGCCGACCGGGCGGACATCAGTGGCGGCGGGGACGCGGCGCCGATCGCGCGGGCGGTGATGGAGGAGGCGCTGCGCTGACCGGACCCGCCGACGGGATCGGGCCGTGACCCAGCGGCGAGACCGGGCCGTGGGTCAGGCGGACCGCAGCGCTTCGCGTCGCTCCAGCCACTCCCGCGGCAGCCCGTCCGTCCCGGTGCGCGCGGCCACGATGCCGCCGGTGATGGCGCAGGTCGTGTCGACGTCCCCCAGTGCCTCGGCCGTCGCCCACAGGGCGGCCGTCAGGTCGTCGCTGTGCCGGGCCGCCGTCCAGACGGCGAAGGGCACCGTGTCGTCGGCGCGGATGCGGCTGCCGTTGCCCAGCACCTCGGCGGCCTCGGCGGGTGCCGTGCCGGGCGGCAGCTTCGCCGCTCGGGCCAGGCCGTCCCGTACCGCGCCCGGCGGTGTCGCGTCCGTGACCGCGTCCAGGGACAGTTCGTGCCGGGCCGACAGCGCGGCGGCGACGGCGACCGCCACCGCGCCTGCGACGCCCTGCGGGTGGGCGTGGGTCACCTCGGCGGACAGCGTGGCCTGCTCCGTCACCCGGCCGAGGTCGTCGGCGAACCACGCGCCCAGCGGCGCCACCCGCATCGCGGCGCCGTTGCCGAGGCTCCCGCCGTCGAACAGGCGCGGCGCGAGGGTGCGCCAGCTCTCGGGTTCGTGCAGCAGGGCGGGCAGCAGCAGGTGCATGCCGTGGCCGTAGCCGCGCGCCTGGTCCGTCTCGAAGGCGAGGGCGAAGTGGAGTGCCAGCAGGTCCTGGTCGACGGCGCCGCGCTCTTCGAGGATCCGCAGGATCGCGAGGGCCATCGCCGTGTCGTCCGTCCAGGGCCAGTGCGGCTCCGGCGGGGTGCGCCGGGCCGCGATCTCCGCCACGGCGGTGGCGTGCGCGCGGAAGAGCGGGAACCAGCGCTCACCGAACGCGTCGCCCGTCGCCAGCCCTTCGAGGCTGCGGCGGCCGGCCGTGCGGGAAGCGGCGGCCGAACCGGGGGGCGGGGTGAATCCCGAAGTGGCAGGCATGTCATCCATCCTGGTGGTCCGTCCGGTCAACTGCACCTCCCTTTCCCGGCTGCCCGGCCCGGCGACGTCAACTCCCGCCCTCCGCTATCGCGTCCGTCACCTCGGCGACCCGCTCCCGCTCCTCGGCGGCGAAGCGTTCCTTGTCGAGCTGTTCGGCTATCTCCTCGTCCTGGGTCATCAGCAGGTCCAGGTTCGAGTCGCCGAGGTCGAAGACCCCCATGTCCAGATAGGCCTTCTGCAGCCGCTCGCCCCACAGGCCGATGTCCTTGACGCACGGCACGATCCGGCTGAACAGCAGCTTCCTGAACAGCTGGAGGAACTCGGACTGTTCGGAGAACTCCTCGGCCTCCGCCTTCGGCACGCCGAAGTTCTCCAGCACCTCCACCCCGCGCAGCCGGTCACGCATCAGGTAGCAGCCCTCGATGACGAACTCCTCGCGCTCGCGCAGTTCGGCGTCGGTGAGCTGCTTGTAGTAGTCGCGCAGCGCCATCCGGCCGAAGGCGACATGCCGGGCCTCGTCCTGCATGACGTACGCGAGGATCTGCTTCGGCAGCGGCTTGTTGGTGGTGTCGCGGATCATTCCGAAGGCGGCGAGCGCCAGGCCCTCGATGAGCACCTGCATGCCGAGGTAGGGCATGTCCCAGCGGGAGTCGCGCAGTGTGTCGCCCAGCAGGGCCTGCAAGTTGTCGTTGATCGGGTAGAGCATCCCGACCTTCTCGTGCAGGAACCGGCCGTAGATCTCGGCGTGCCTGGCCTCGTCCATGGTCTGGGTGGCCGAGTAGAACTTCGCGTCGAGGTCGGGCGCCGACTCGACGATCCGCGCCGCGCACACCATCGCGCCCTGTTCGCCGTGCAGGAACTGGCTGAACTGCCAGGCGGTGTAGTGCTTGCGCAGCTCGCCCTTGTCCTTGTCGGTCATCTTGGCCCAGTAGCGGGTGCCGTAGAGGTTCAGCGCCTCGTCGGGGGTGCCGAGGGGGTCGTACGGGTCGACCTCCAGCTCCCAGTCGATGCGCCGGGCGCCGTCCCACTGCTTGTCCTTGCCCTTCTGGTAGAGGGCGAGGAGCCGGTCACGGCCGTCGTCGTAGTCCCACTGGAAGCGGGCCGAGCCCGCGGCGGGGACCTGCCAGACGGACTCTTCGGGGGCGTCGGTGTAGAGGTCGTGCGTCGACACAGGCAGCAGCTCCTCGGCCTCACGGGCCTCACGGTGGTGTAAGTACCCTCGTCGGCTGGACTGTTGGCAGGCTCACACGTTGGTAGACCCGGAGTCAACAAGTAGGCACGAGGCCGGGCGCCCTGCCGGCGCACAACTCGCGCCGGGGGGATTGACGTCCTTACTGACACGCGGTCTTATAAGGGTACCGCCGGTAACACCCACCGGTCCCGTCCCGAGGTGCGAGGTGCGCTCAGCCATGACAGCAGTGACCGAACGCGACGTGCAGCTGCTCCGCGACGCCCTGGGCCCGCTACGCGACCGCGAGCAGGTCGCCCGGCGGCTGCTCGAATCGTCGGCGAAGCACTCCTTCGACCCGGACAAGGAACTCGACTGGGACGCGCCGATCGAGGACGGCAAGTGGTTCTGGCCGCCCGAGCTGGTCTCCCTCTACGACACCCCGCTGTGGCGGAAGATGTCGCAGGAGCAGCGGATGGACCTGGCCAGGCACGAGGCGGCGTCGCTCGCCTCGCTCGGCATCTGGTTCGAGATCATCCTGATGCAGCTGCTGGTCCGGCACATCTACGACAAGTCGGTGACCAGCAGCCACGTCAGGTACGCGCTCACGGAGATAGCCGACGAGTGCCGGCACTCGATGATGTTCGCGCGGATGATCCAGAAGGGCGGCGCCCCGTCGTACCCCGTGCCGCGCTTCCACCACAATCTGGCGCGCGTCCTCAAGACCGTCTCCACCACGCCGGGTTCGTTCGCCGCGACCCTGCTCGGTGAGGAGATCCTCGACTGGATGCAGCGGCTGACCTTCCCCGACGAGCGGGTGCAGACGCTGGTGCGCGGAGTGACCCGGGTCCATGTCGTCGAGGAGGCCCGCCATGTCCGGTACGCCCGGGAGGAGCTGCGCCGCCAGATGGTGACGGCGCCGCGCTGGGAACAGGAGTTCACCCGGCTCAGCAGCGGCCAGGCGGCCCGGGTCTTCTCCGTCTGCTTCGTCAATCCGCAGGTGTACGACAACGTGGGGCTCGACCGCCGCGAGGCCGTCGCGCAGGTGCGGGCCAGCGGCCACCGGCGTGAGGTCATGCAGTCGGGCGCCAGGAAACTCACCGACTTCCTGGACGACATCGGGGTGCTGCGCGGCCCCGGACGCAAGCTGTGGCGCTCCTCAGGGCTGCTCGCCTGACCGCGCGGAGCCGGTCGGCCGCGGTACCGGACACAGGCGATGCGATTACGCTGCGGAACATGACCGCGCCAGCCACGCCCGCGTACCGACGGCTCAGCGTCGAGGCGCGCCGCACCCAACTCCTCGACGCCGCCCTGACGCTCTTCGCGCACCAGGCGCCCGAGGACGTCGCCCTGGACGACGTGGCGGCGGCGGCCGGGGTGTCCCGGCCGCTGGTCTACCGCTACTTCCCCGGCGGCAAGCAGCAGTTGTACGAGGCCGCGCTGCGCTCGTCCGTCGACCAGCTGGAGCTGTGCTTCACCGAACCGCAGACCGGGCCGCCCACCGAACGGCTCAAGCGGGTCCTCGACCGGTACCTGTCCTTCGTCGACCAGCACGACGCCGGGTTCAGCGCGCTGTTGCAGGGCGGCAGCGTCTGCGAGACCTCCCGCACCACCGCGATCGTGGACGAGGTGCGCAGGGCTGCGGCCGAGCAGATCCTGCTGCACATCGCGCCTGCGGGCGGGGCGGCGCCGGGGCCCCGGATGCGGATGATGGTGCGGACGTGGATCGCCGCGGTCGAGTCGGCGTCACTCATATGGCTGGACGAGAACAAGCAGCCGCCGGCCGACGAATTGCGGAACTGGCTGGTCGACCATCTCGTCGCACTGCTCGTCGCGACGGCCGCCACCGACGAGGAGACGGCGCTCGCGGTGCGCGTCCTCGTACGCCACGAGGACCCGGACGGCCCGGTGGGGACGCTGGCCCGGCGGGTGGTGCCGCTCGTGGGCGAGGCGATCCAGGCGCGCTGAGCGAGACTGGGCGGGTGAGAAACGAAAACACCCTCTTTGTCGGCGGGCCGCTGGACGGACGCGTGCTGCCCGTCATGCCGGGTCCCACGGGCCAGCCGCCCAAGTGGTACGACCTGCCGGTCCCGGACACCGACGGCGGGCCGCCCACGATCCACTCGTACCGCCGCACCCCCGCCGGATACACCAAGCGGCTCGGGCTGCAGCGCGGCTGGACGTACGAGTACGTGCCCGAGGGACACGAGCCCCGCACCCTGAAGTGGCCCTGGTCGAAACCGAACAGCACGCCATAAGATCGCGAGCACCGTGTCACCAGGGGGAGGCTCGCCATGGAGCCGGTAGGGCGTGTCTTACGTCAGGTCGGGCCGTACACACTGCTCGCGCACAGCGGCGCGAGCGCCAGCGCGGTGGAGTATCTCGCGCGCGGCGCCGACGAGGGCGCCGCCGTGGTCGTCCTGTCCGTGGCCCGCCCCGAACTGGCCGGTGCGACCGCCTTCCGCCGCCGGTTCGAGGCCGAGGTGCGCACGGCCGAGCGGCTCTCCGGCGGCTGGGTACGCCCGCCGCTCGACTCCCGTACGGACGAGGCGGCGGAGCCCGCGCCCTGGGCGGCCAGCGCCTATGTGCCGGGGCTGACGCTCGCGGAGGCCATCGCCGTCGCCGGGCCGCTGCCCGAGCGGTCGGTACGGGTACTGGGCGCCGCACTCGCCGAGACCCTGGCCCGCGTGCACCCGGCGGGCACGGTTTTGCAGGGACTCTCCGCCGAAACCGTCCTGCTGGCCGCCGACGGCCCGCGCCTCACGGCTTTCGGCGCCCTGGGCGCAGCGGCGTCCGCGCGACTGGACGCGGGCGGCCGGCTGTCGGTACGGCTCGGCTACCTCACCCCGGAACAGGTCGCGGGCGGCGAGCCGGGAACGGCGTCCGACATCTTCGTCCTGGGCCTGCTGCTGGCGTACGCGGCGACGGGCACGACACCGTTCGCCGACAGCACGGAGATCGGCGGGGCGGAGGCCCGACTCGACGGCGTGCCGGCCGAGTTGCGTCCGGTGGTCGCCTCCTGTCTGGCGAAGGAACCGGCCCGCCGCCCGACGGCGGGCCAGGTGGCGGCGGCCCTGGCGCTGGAGGGCGCGAACGCCCTGGCGTCGGCCGGCTGGCTGCCGGAACGGCTGGAGAGGGCCGTCGCGGAACGGGCCTCGGCGGTAGCGGCGTTGGAGCCGCAGGAGCAGCAACTGCCGCCGCACACGGCCGACCTGGGCACGGCGACCGCGCCGGCGCCCGCAGTGCCGTCCGCTCCCCTGCCGCCTGCCGCCGCCCCGGTCGCCGCCCCGCCGGTCGCCGCCCCGTACGGGGCCACCACCGCCGCCCACGCCCACGCGGCCGCCGGGCCGCCTCCCGTCGCTCGGCCGACTCCGCCGCCCGTGCCCGGTCGGCCGCCCGCCACCCGGCCCGCGGTCGCGCGGGTGGACCGGCGTTCTCTGCTTACCGGGGTGCTGGCCGGGGCTGCTGGGCTTGTGCTGGGCGGGGGCGGGGTGTTGGCCTTCGCCTCGGGTGGGGAGGACGCTCCCGCGAAGGCGAAGCCGGCCCCGCGACGGGTCGCTGTTCCCGGTGTGCCGCCGGAGCCCCGGTGGGCGTACCAGCACAAGACCGAGGCGAGCGCGGCCGTGCTGCAGGACCGGTATCTCGTCCTGACGGCGTCCGCCGCCACCACGTTGGTCGACGTCCACACCGGGCGGGCCCGCTGGGAGCGGCCCGAGGCAGGCTCGGTGCTACGGGCGCAGCCGACGCCCGACGGGCTCGTCTTCGTCGTCGGGGCCGACGAGTTCCGCTGGCTCTCGCCGGTCGACGGGGCGGTCCGGCACCACGTCCCGTTCGCGGACCAACTCGCCGACGGCGGCGCGCTGGAGCTGTCCGGGATCACCGGTCAGTCCGGTTCGGTCGTCTGGCTCACCGGCGCGGCGAAGACGGGTACGGCCGCGAAACCGGCCGTCCGTACATACCTGTTCGCGTACGACGTCACCGGGCGCAAGCTGCTGTGGCGCGCCGCCGTCTCCAACGGCCGTGCGCCGCACGTCCCGAGGTACCAGCTCGTCGCGCTGCTGCCCGACGAGATCGTGGTACGCCAGGACAGCGCGTCGCTCACGCCCGCCCAACTCAAGGCGGCCAAGGGCCACTCGATGTTCCACTCCTTCGACCGGGCCACGGGCGCCCGCAAGTGGTCCAAGGTGCTGGGCGCCGTGACACCTCGCGGGGCCGTGGCGGGGGACGCCACCGGGCTGCTGTTCGGCGCCGCCGGCGCCGATCTGTACGCGGTCGGCGCGGGGAACGGCAAGCGGCGCTGGCTGCTGAAGGGCAGGGCCGCTGCCGCGGGGACCGCGCCGCTGGCCTTCGGCACCGGGGCCGTCGACGGCTCCACGCTGTATGTCGCCAACCGGTTCCAGGACGTGTACGCGATCGACCCGGCCACCGGCGAGGCGCGCTGGAAGCGGTCCACGGAGGCCGCCGTGTGGAGCGGGGTGCCGGCGGTGACGCCGGTCGCCGGCGGCAGGACACTGCTCGCGGGGGACGGTCTGCAGCTGACCGCGTTCGACGCGGCGGACGGCCGCCGGCTGTGGAAGTTCCAGAACGCGGGCGGGACCCCGAGCCAGTCGCCCGCACCCGCGCCCGAACCCGTGGCCCAGGCGCCGTACCGTGCCCTGGCCGCAGGCAGGGACGTGGTCGTCGGACGCGACCGGATGTTCTATCTGCTGCCGTTGGGCTGACCGGGTCCGCAGGCCGGTGTTCCGGCCGCCAGCCGCCACGCCGTATGACATACACATCGGCCCGCCCGGGGTGACTCCGTTGCGCCGTACTGCCTACATACGGGCCAATCACCCCACTTATCGGATCATCATCACCTAGGACTGGACACTCCGAACCGCAACCGGAGGTGATGACGTGTCAGGCAGACTTCTGCGATCCGTCTGTACGGCGGCGCTGGCCACCGCGACCGTGCTGGCGGCGGTGCCGTTCGCCTCGACCGCCGTCGCCGAGCCACCGGGCGGCGCAGCTGCCGCGCCGTCCCCCGGAGCCACCGGCGCGACCACCGCGCCCGCGGCACCCGGGCCACCCGGCGCCCCGGCAGCCCCGGCAGCGCCCGCCGCGCCCGCTGCCCCCGGCGCCGTCCCGGAGACCGTCCCCGCCATGCTCACCCGGCTTCAGCAGCTCTACCAGCAGTCGGAGGAAGCGGGCGAGGCCTACAACACCACCGAGGTGGCCCTCACCCGCCAGCGCGCTGCCACGAAGCAGCTGACCGCCTCGCTCGCCCGGGCCCGCGCCGCCCTCGCCCGTAACCGCGCCGACGTCGGACAGCTCGCCCGCGCCCAGTACCACGGCCAGTCCGACCTCTCGGACTATCTGCGGCTGCTGCTCGCCGACGACCCGCAGCACGCCGTCGACCAGGGGCGGCTGCTGGCGCGCGCCGCGCGCGGCAGGGCGGCGACGCTCTCCGGTCTCACCAAGGGCGAGAAGCACGCCGACGCCCTCGCCACCGCGTCCCGCAAGGCGCTCGCCACCCAGCAGTCGCTCACCGCGCGCAAGAAGCAGCAGCGCGACACGGCCGCGGCGAAGCTCCGCCAGGTCACCGCGCTGCTCGCCGGGCTCAGCGGTGACCAGGTCGCCCAGCTCAACTCCCTTGAGCAGAGCGGCACGGAGGCGGCCCAGCGGAAACTGGTCGACTCGGGCGCGCTCGGCCCGCAGAGCCGGACCGGCCGCACCGCACCGTCGGCGCAGGGCGGCGCCGCCGTGCGGTACGCCGTCGGGCAGGTCGGCAAGCCGTACCAGTGGGGCGCCGAGGGGCCCGGCGCCTTCGACTGCTCCGGGCTGACCTCGCAGTCCTGGGCGCACGCGGGACGGACGATCCCGCGCACCAGCCAGGAGCAGTGGCGCCGGCTCCCCCGGGTGCCGCTGAACCAGCTGCGCCCCGGCGACCTGGTGGTCTACTTCCCCAAGGCCACGCATGTGGCGATCTACCTGGGGGACGGAAAGGTCGTCCAGGCACCGCGTCCCGGCGCCGCCGTCAAGGTGTCGCCGATCGCCGCGAACCCGCTGCTCGGCGCCGTACGCCCGGACGCCGCGCTCTGACCCGGGGCCAGGGAGCGGATCCATCAGGCGGCGCCCGACACCTCGGCGAGGTACGCGTTCGTCAGGGCGGGCTCGTAGAAGAAGTTCTCGAAGTCGGCCGGATCGTTGAAGCCGTTGGCGAACCGGTCGGCGACCGGCTGGAGTTGACCCCCCGCGCCGATCAGGTTGAGCACATGCTCCGGCGGCACGCCCAGCATGGCGTTGGTCCACTTGGTGACGTGCTGGGCGGTGTCCCAGTAGCGGTCGAACGTGGCCCGCATCCACGCCTCGTCGAACTGCCCGTCGCCGTGCGCCACTATCGCTTCGAGGTACGCGGCGGCGCATTTGGCCGCCGAGTTGGAGCCCTGCCCGGTGATCGGGTCGTTGGCGACGACGACATCGGCGACCCCCAGGACGAGCCCGCCGCCCGGCAGTTGCCCCACGGGGTTGCGTACGGTCGGCGCGTACCGCCCGGAGAGCGTGCCGTTGGCGTCCGTCAGCTCGACCTTGGTGGCGCGCGCGTACTCCCACGGCGTGAAGCGCTCCATCAGCTCCAGCGTGAGCGACAGATGCTCGGCCGGGTCCTTGACGCCCTGGAAGGCGTCGAGCGGGCCGCCCGGTACGCCCTCCCAGAAGAGGATGTCGGCGCGTCCGCTGGTGGTGAAGGTCGGCATGACGAACAACTCGCCCACGCCCGGCACCAAATTGCACCGGACGGCGTCGAAGTCCGGGTGTTCGGGGCGCGGGCCGAGACCGTGCACATAGGCGACGGCGAGGGCGCGCTGCGGGGCGTCGTACGGGGAACGTGAGGCGTCCCTGCCGAACATGGAGACCAGTTCGCCCTTGCCGGCGGAGACGAGCACCAGGTCGTAGGTGCGGGCGAAGAAGTCCAGGTCGGAGACGGCAGCGCCGTGGATGACCAACTGGCCGCCGCGCTGCGCGAAGGTCTCCATCCAGCCGGCCATCTTGACCCGCTGGTCGACGGACTGCGCGTAGCCGTCGAGCTTGCCGACCCAGTCGATCGCGCGGCTCGCGTCGGGCGCGGCGACGGAAACGCCGAGCCCCACGATCCTCGGGGCCTGCGACTCCCAGAAGTTGAGCTGGAGATCGCGCTCGTGCTGGAGCGCGGTGTGGAACATGCACTGGGTGGACATGACCCGGCCGGTCCGGATCTCGTCCGCCGTGCGGTTGGACATCAGGGTGACCTCGTAGCCCTGGGACTGCAGTCCGAGGGCGAGTTGGAGACCGGACTGGCCGGCTCCCACAATGAGTATCTTCCGCATGGCGGGCTCTCCGTCGGGGTGCGTGGTGCGCGGTGCGTGCACTGGTCGTGTGGGGGGTGGCGTTGCGAAGGGGGGTCGGACCGGTACGCAGGCTACTCTTGGGTGTTGTCGAGTGCGTGCTGCACCAGGGTGAGCAGCGACTCGACGGCCGTGACCCGGTTGCGCGCGTCCATGGTCAGCACGGGGATGTGCGCCGGGACGGACAGTGCCTCGCGTACGTCGTCCGGCTCGAACAGCTCGGTGCCCTCGAAGTGGTTGACGGCGACGACGTACGGCAGCCCGCAGCTCTCGAAGTAGTCGAGCGCGGGGAAGCAGTCGGACAGCCGCCGGGTGTCGGCGAGGACGACGGCGCCGATCGCGCCGCGCACCAGGTCGTCCCACATGAACCAGAACCGCTGCTGTCCCGGCGTGCCGAAGATGTACAGCACCAGGTCGTTGGAGAGCGTGATCCGCCCGTAGTCCATCGCCACGGTCGTGGTGAGCTTGGCGGGCGTCGCGCTGAGGTCGTCGGTCTCCGCGCTCGCCTGCGTCATCAGCGCCTCGGTCTGGAGCGGTGTGATCTCCGAGACGGAACCGACGAAGGTCGTCTTGCCGACACCGAAGCCGCCGGCGACGACGATCTTCGTGGCGACCGGTGCGCGGGTGCGGTCCAACTGCCAGTCCTGGAGCTGTTCCTCGGGCACGTCGGCCGGACTGCCCGGGGCCCCGTCGAAGAGCCCGGCCGCCGGGGCGGCGGTCACGTCAGAGACGGCGGAGTCCATCCAACACCCTTTCCAGCAGCGCACGGTCGGGCTGGCCGGTGCCGTGCCCCGTCCCGTACACACGGATCTTTCCCTGGTCGGCCAGGTCGCTGAGGAGCACCCGGACCACCCCGAGCGGCATCTTCAGCAGCGCCGAGATCTCGGCGACCGTGCGCATCCGGCGGCACAGTTCGACGATGGCCCGCATCTCGGGCATGACGCGCCACGCGGCCCCGCCGTCGGTCAGTTCCCTGCGCTCGTCGGCCGCCTCGATCGCGGCGACGAACGTCTCCACGAGCAGCACGTGCCCGAAGCGGGTACGGCCGCCGGTGAGCGAGTACGGGCGGACCCGCGCGGGGCGGCGGTCGCCGCCGCGCACCGGGAGTCTGCGGGCCTGGGCACCGGCGGACCCGGCGGCGGCGGTCATCGGGCGTTCTCCATGGACTTGCGCAGCTCGCTGCGGAGTTCGGGCGTCAGTACGTGTCCGGCGCGGCCTACGAAGAGCGCCATGTGGTACGCCACGACGCTCATGTCGCAGTCGGGCGCCGCGTGCACGCCGAGCAACGAGCCGTCGCTGATGGACATGATGAAGACGCTGCCCTCCTCCATGGCGACCATCGTCTGCTTGACCCCGCCGCCGTCCATGAGCTTCGCCGCCCCGATGGTGAGGCTGGCGATACCGGAGACGATGGTGGCCAGGTCGGCGCCAGCGCCGCGCGGTCCCTCGCCGCGTGGCGCGCCGCCCGCCGCCTCCGCGGCCGCGCTGTTGTGCTCCTGGTCGGAGGAGAGCAGCAGCAGTCCGTCGGACGAGACGACCGCGACGGAACGTACTCCTGGCACCTCCTCGACGAGGTTGCTCAACAGCCAGTGCAGGTTTCGGGCTTCGCTACTCAGTCCGAATGTGCTGGTCGCTGTCAACTGCGTGCCTCCTCGACTGTCTCCCCCGCCTCTTCGTCACGTTCCCCGTCCCGCGCTCCGGACGCTATCGGGTCGGTGCCGTCCGTCCGGTCGGAACGCTCGGTGAGTTCGGCCTCGACATCGCGTCGGCCGTCCTTCGCGCCCTGGTGGAAGCCGCCGAGCCGGCGGCGCAGCTCCTCGGCGTCGACGCTGCCGGTGCGTTCGGTGGGCGAGGTCGCCGCCTTGACGACCTTGGGGGTTCGCTTGGGCAGTCCCTTGTCGGTGACCGGATCGGACTCCGGTCCTGTCTGTTCGGGTTCGGACGCGGATGCCGCCGGTTCGGACGCGGATGCAGCCGGCTCGGACGCGGGTGCCGGGTCCGGCTCCGCGCTCTGCTGGCGCGGCAGCCGCATGGTGAAGGTGTCCTGGTCGACGTCGGCCCGTTCGTGCGTGTCGGGGCCGACGGCGTACGGGTCCTGACGGACCCGCGCGGGCGCCGCCGTCTCGCTCTCCACCTCCCGGATCGTCTCCTCGGCCGCCGCGATCAGCGGATCGGGAGCGGCCTGACGGGCGGGCAGCGCGTTGGAGTTGGCCTCGGCGACCGAGCCCGGCTGGTGGACGGCGGGCGCGGGTCCCGCCGTCGGCGGCGGGTACGCGGCGGCCGGGACCGGACCGGTCGAGGGCTGCGTCGCGGGGAGCAGCGCCTGCGGCAGTACGACGACGGCCGCGAGCCCGCCGTCCTCGTGCTTGCGCAGATGGACCCGTACGCCGTGCCGCGCGGCGAGGAGGGCCGCCACCCGCAGTCCCAGGCCCTCGCTCTCGGCGGGTGCGCCGGGGGTGCCCCAGGCGTCACGCGCGCCCTGTTCGCCCCGGTCGCTCTGGGTCGCCTCGTCCAGCAGGGCGTTCAGCTCGCCGAGCCGGTCCTCGGGCATGCCGATGCCCTTGTCCTGGACGGAGATCATCACCTCGCCGCTCTCCAGCAGCCACCCGGACAGCTCCACCTGGGCGTCGGGCGGCGAGAACGAGGTGGCGTTCTCCAGCAGCTCGGCGACGAGATGGCTGAGGTCGTCGGCGGCGAAGCCGGCCACCTGGGCGTGCGTGGGCAGCGACTGGATGGTGATCCGCTCGTACCGCTCGATCTCGCTGACGGCGGCGCGCAGCATGTCCACGAGCGGTACCGGGCCCGGGTGGCTGTGGCCGTGTTCGTGCTCGGCGAGGACCAGCAGGTTCTCGCTGTGGCGGCGCATGACCGTCGCGAGATGGTCGAGCTTGTAGAGCGTGGCGAGCCGGTCCGGGTCCTGCTCGCGCTCCTCCAGCGACTCGATGACGCCGAGCTGCCGCTCGACGAGGCCGAGGGAGCGCAGCGAGAGGTTGACGAAGGTGTGCTCGACGGTGTTCCGGAGCTGGGCCAGCTCGGCGGCCGTCCGCTCCGCGCGCTCCTGGAGTTCCGCCTGGTCGTGCGGTTCCGTGCGCCCGTGGAGTTCCGTGTGCTCCTGGAGCGCGGGGTGCTCCTGGAATCCCGTGCCCCGCGCCGCGGCCTTCGCACTGGCGCCGATCGGAACGGTCGTCTCGCCGCCCGCGGGACCGGGCCGGTCGAGAAGTCCCGCGACCCTGCTGTGCAGCGCGTTGAGGGACCGTACGACCTGGGCGAACTCGTCGTTGCGGCCGGTGAACCGCACCGGCTCGGCCGTCCCGGGCGCTTCGGCCAGCCGGGCGGCGCCGATGCGCAGCACGGCGAGCGGCCGGGTCAGCGTGCGGGCGACGGCCGTCGCGACGCCGACGGCGATCAGCAGCAGGCCGCCGAGCAGCGCGAAGCGCAGCTCCAGCGCGGTGACGTCGTCGTCGCGGACCTTTTCGAGCCGGGTGAGCTGGTCGCTGCCGAGGCCCGCCTCGACGCCGCGCATCTGGTCGATACGGGCGGACAGGGCCGTCCTGACCTTCTCCTGGTCGGTGGAGCGTTCGGACTCGGAGAGTTCCGGGCGGTCGGTGAGCTTCTTCAGATAGCCGTCGGCCGCCGTGATGTCGGGTCCTGTGACGGTCCTGGCGAGAGAGTCGCGCGTCTGGCTGTCCGCGGTGCGGTCGAAGTCGGCGAGCGCGGCGAGTTCACCCGTACGGGTCTGCTGCGCGGCGGCGCTGAGCGCGTCGCGCGCCGCGTCGTTCTTCTTGTTGGCCGCCAGATCGTCCGAGGACGGCACGGGGAGGCCGGTGACCGGGTCGATGACCGTCGTCGCCTCCTCGTCGGCGGGGACGGCCAGCGCGCCCAGCAGCAGCGCGCGGGTGCCGGACGCCCGGTCGACCGCGCTGTCGAGGTCGACGGAGGCGCGGACGTCTCCCGCCACCTCGGCGGGGGCGCGTTCGGCGAGCCGCTCGGCGACCGCGTGCAGGTCGTCGATGACGTCGGAGTAGGCGCGGTACGTGTCGGGGGCCGCGTCCTTGCCGGTGAGGGCGGAGGCGCGGACCGACGGCACGGTGGAGAGGTCCCTGAGCAGCCCGGCCGACGCGGATCCGGTGGCCCGGATCTCGTCGATCTGCCGGTCGACGCGTGCGCGGGTCTCACGGGAGACCTGATGGCCGTCCGCGTCCTTCGCGTCCTTCTCGGATTCGCCCTTCGCCGGGCGTCCCGCCGCCACGTACACGACGGCCTCGTCGCGTTCGTCGGCCAGCGAGTGGGCGAGCGTCACGGTCTGCCGGTTCAGCTCGGCGAGGGTGACGAGCCGCTGCGCGTCGTTCAGACGGGTGGAGGCGTCGAGTACGCCGGGCACACCCGCGGCGACGACAGTGACGGCGATGACCGCCACACCGGCGAACAGCCGGCTGCGCACCCGCTTACGGCGCCCTTCGCCCGGAGTGTCAGCTGTCATGCCGCCGTTGCCCCGAGGCCGCTTCTTCTGCACCGGTGCTCGCATTCTTGACTCGTCCGCCCATGAAGCAGAGGTGACGACCGGTCACTACGAGACAACCCCCACCCCTGGCACGGCTTCAGACCATCCCAGCGCATCCGGGAGGGGGGCGCGCATCGGCCGCTCCGCCACCTGAACGAGTGAACATCACGGAGGAGTTGACGAACAACTTCCGGATCAGCGCTCCGGGTGCCGCCCCGGAGCGCCGGGTGGACCTTCCGCCCGCGCTTTGGCAGGATGCGCGCCCGCACCGCCGCGGAAGAGATCATTCCGCTCCGTCGGTCCTGCTGACCAGGCGGTACGGAGATTCCACGCCCGGTGCAGGGCCGGTGAAGGAGTCGGCAGGAGCTGGGGCGGACTCGTGCAGACTTGATCCCATGCGCATCGAACTCGCCACCGCACCCGGAGTCACCGAACGGCCCAACGAGGACTGGACATCCGTGGTCCTCCCGGCGTCCGGCGAAGGCGGCTCGCTGATCCTCCTGGACGGTGTGACGCCCCCGGCTGGCGATGTCGGTTGTGTGCACGGTGTGCCCTGGTTCACCGCCAGGCTCGGCGGCGCGCTGGCCGAACTGTCCGCTTCGCGACGGGATCTGACGCTGCCGGAGATCCTGGCCGACGCCATCCGGCGTACCGCCGACGCACATCGCGACACTTGTGACCTTTCTCACGTGCGGACTCCGCAGGCAACCGTGGTGATGGCCCGCTGGGGCGCGGACTCCGTCGAGCATCTGGTGCTCTCCGACTCGACGCTGCTGCTGGAGGCGCCGGACGGCGCTGTACGGGCCGTCGTGGACGACCGGCTGCACCGCGTCCCGCTCGCCGCCCTGCGCTCGGCGGCGTCGGCGGACGCGCTGCGCAACGCGGAGGGCGGTTTCTTCACGGCGGCCGCCGACCCGTCCGCGGCGGCGAAGGCCGTGACGGGCCGTACCCCGGCCGCCGACGTACGCGCCCTGCTGGCCCTGACGGACGGCGCGGCCCGGTGGGTGGAGATGTTCCACGAGGGCGACTGGGCGGACTGTCTGGCGCTGGTGCGCAAGAGCGGTCCGCAGGAGCTGATCGACCGCGTACGGGCGACCGAGGACACCGACCCGGACGGCGCCGCCTTCCGCCGCTGGAAGAAGAGCGACGACGCGACGGCGACGTACGTGGAGGTGTGAGCGGCCCCGCCGCGGGCCGGCCCCGGAACCGTCGGCCGGCCGTTTCAGCCGCCCCTGTCAGCTGCCCGTACGGGCGTTCATGTGGTGCAGCAGCCGGGCCAGCTCGGCGATCTCGGCGCGGTCCCAGTCGGCGAGCTGTCGTACGTACCGGCCTCTGCGCGCGTCGCGCACCCGCTGGAAGCGGGCCAGCCCCTCGCCCGTGAGGCGTACGAGTGACGCGCGCCCGTCGGCGGGGTCACGCTCGCGGGTGACAAGTCCGAGGTCCTCCAGCGCCCGCAGCTGACGGCTCATCGTCGCCTTGCCGACACCGAAGTAGGCGGACAGCTCGGTGGCCCGCTGATAAGTGGTTTCCTCCAGCCGGACGAGCAGCCCATAGGCAGCCGGTTCGAGTTCGGGATGGACCTCGCGCGCCATCTCGCCGGAATTCGATCTGGCCCGGCGCAGAAACACTGCCAGCTCCCGCTCCAAGGCGAGGAATTCGTGGTCCACACCACTCGTACCGGCCGGGCCCGGTTCATTTCCCGGTTTACTCCCGTGCACGTCAGCACCCATCACGCGCTTTCCCGCTCCTGAAAGTTTCTTTCACAGACGGCCATTGCCGCAGCTCCGTCATTATTTCGTAGGTTTAGTCCAACGGCAGCAGCGTGGCAACCTTCCATCGTCACGTCTACGTGCGTAGCGTCACCACTGACATGTCCATACCACGACTTGTCGACACGTCCATGAGATCCCCCCACCAGGTCTTCCGGAGGCACGCAATGCCCGTGCACAGATCCGTGACACCCGGCCGCCCGCTCGTCGCGGCGACCACAGCTCTCCTGGCAACCCTCGCGCTCCTGCTCACCCTTCCCGGTGCGGCGGACGCGGCAACCCCCGACCCCCAACCGGTACCCGGTTCGCAGCACGCACCGGGCACCCGACCGGTACCCGGTACGCAGCCCGTACCCGGTACGCAGCCCGTACCCGGCTCCCAGCCGGTCCCTGTCCCCCAGCCGGCCCCCGATCTGCCCGCGCCGGGCTCCGCCTACATGGGCATGGGCGTCCTGGCGCACGACGGGCAGGGCGGACTGCCGCCCGACACCCGCGTCACCCAGACGCACGGCGTCGACGTCTCCAGCCACCAGGGCAGCGTGAACTGGGCCGCCCTGTGGAGCAGCGGCGTCAGGTTCGCGTACACCAAGGCAACCGAAGGAAGTTCGTACAAGAACCCGTCGTTCGCACAGCAGTACAACGGCTCGTACAGCGTCGGGATGATCCGCGGGGCTTACCACTTCGCCACTCCCAACAGCACGAGCGGCGCGGCCCAGGCCAACTACTTCGCCGACAACGGCGGCGCCTGGTCACGCGACGGGAAGACCCTGCCGGGTGTGCTCGACATCGAGTGGAACCCGTACGGCGCCTCCTGCTACGGCAAGTCGCCCAGTCAGATGGTCAGCTGGATCAGGGACTTCCTGAACACCTACAAGTCACGCACCGGCCGTGACGCGGTGATCTACACGGCGACCAGCTGGTGGAGCTCCTGCACCGGCAACTACGCGGGCTTCGGCAACACGAACCCGCTCTGGGTGGCCCGCTACAACACGACGGTCGGCGCCCTGCCGGCCGGCTGGGGCGTCCAGACGATCTGGCAGTACACGTCGACGGGCCCGACCGTCGGCGACCACAACCGCTTCAACGGAGCCCTGGACCGCGTCCAGGCCCTCGCGAACGGCTGACCCGGCCTTTCGCGGCATGCGGCGCGGTCCCGGCCGGTACCACCGGCCGGGGCCGCGCCCGCCGTATGTCCGCCGGCAGCCGGGGTCTCGGTCCGGCGGGCTCTCGGTCCGGCAGGATCTCCGTGCAGCGGGCTCTCAGTACAGCGCGCGCAGGTCGGTGAGGAAGTCGCGGGTGTCGCGGGCGGACTCCGCGTGGGCCACCATGCGGTTCATCGCCTCCAGGTGCTCCATGACCTCGGTCTGCTGGTCGAGGAAGAGCGCGCCGGTCAGATATTCGATGTAGACCATGTCGGGGATCTCCGGCACGTCGAACCGGAACAGCACGAACGGGCTGTACGTCCCCGCGTGGTGGCCCGCCGAGAGCATGGCGACCTGCAAGGTCACGTTCGGCTGGGCCGAGACGTCGAGCAGCCGGTCGAGCTGACCGCGCATCACCTCGGCCGACCCGACGGGCCTGCGCAGCACGGTCTCGTCCAGCACCGCCCAGAACCGTGGCGCGTCGGGGCGGGTGAGCAGGCTCTGGCGCTCCATCCGCAGGGCGACGTGCCGCTCGATCCGCGCGGGGTCGCGCTGCCCTACGGAGCCGGTGGTGAGGATCGCCCGCGCGTAGTCCTCGGTCTGGAGCAGCCCCGGTACGAAGTGCGGCTCGTAGCAGCGGATGGTGCTCGCCGCCTCCTCCAGGCTGACGTAGCCGCTGAACCAGTCGGGCAGGATGTCGTGGAACCGCTGCCACCAGCCGGGCTGGTTGGCCTCGTCGGCCAGCCGGAGGAAGACCTCGACGTCCTCGGCCAGCAGCCCGTAGGCGGGCAGCAGGATCTGTATGTACGGGATCTTCAGCGCGACCTCGGCCATCTCCATCCGGCGCACGGTCGCGGCCGTGACGCGGAGCAGCCGGCCGGCGTCCTCCCTGCTCAGTCCGGCCTTCTCCCGCAGGGCCTGGAGTTGTCTGCCGAGGACGAGCTGACCGATCGTCGGGGCGGAACGGGGCTCGCTCACATCACACTTCTCACTCGGGACTGCACCTGCGTACCGGTCAGTCTGACATACCAACTGACCTGGGGTCACGGCCTGTTGATCGTCGGGAAGGGGCCGGGACGCGACACGGCGGCCGCGCGCGGAACAGATCGTTCCGTGCGCGGCCGCCGTCGCGGTACCGCTTTGTCCGGGTGGCCCGGGGCTCGGCCCGTTGTCCCCGCCGGGGCTCAGGCCCGTCGCCCCGGCCGGGCTCAGGCCGCGGCCTGGACCGGTACCTCCGCCGGGGACAGCGCGATCTCCAGCACCTGCCGGACATCCGTGACCGGGTGGACCTCCAGCCGGTCGAGGACCTCGGCCGGTACGTCGTCCAGGTCGGCCTCGTTGCGCTTGGGGATCACGACCGTCGTGATACCCGCCTGGTGCGCGGCCAGCAGCTTCTGCTTCAGACCGCCGATGGGCAGCACCCGCCCGGTCAGCGAGACCTCACCCGTCATGGCGACGTCCGTGCGGACCTGGCGGCCGCTCAGCAGCGAGGCGAGAGCGGTCGTCATCGTGATGCCCGCGCTCGGACCGTCCTTCGGGACGGCGCCCGCCGGGAAGTGGATGTGCACACCCCGGTCCTTCAGGTCGGCGACCGGCAGCTCCAGTTCGGCGCCGCGCGAGCGCAGGAAGGAGAGCGCGATCTGCGCGGACTCCTTCATCACGTCACCCAGCTGGCCCGTCAGGGTCAGCCCCGAGCCGCCCGTCTCCGGGTCGGCCAGCGACGCCTCGACGAACAGCACGTCACCACCGGCGCCGGTGACGGCGAGGCCCGTGGCCACGCCCGGCACCGCCGTACGCCGCTCCGCCGGGTCCTGCGCCGACTCGGGCACGTGGTGCGGCCGGCCGATCAGACCGCGCAGGTCGTCGGGTCCGACGCTGAACGGCAGCTCGCGCTCGCCGAGTTCGTGCTGGGCCGCCACCTTGCGGAGCAGCCGCGCGATGCCGCGCTCCAGGTTCCGTACGCCCGCCTCGCGGGTGTACTCCCCTGCCAGCTTGCGCAGCGCGCCGTCCTCCAGGGTGACCTCGCCGGTCTCCAGACCCGCGCGCTCCAGCTGCCGGGGCAGCAGGTGGTCGCGGGCGATGACGACCTTCTCGTCCTCGGTGTAGCCGTCGAGCCTGACCAGCTCCATCCGGTCGAGCAGCGCCTCGGGAATGGCTTCCAGGACGTTGGCCGTGGCGAGGAACACCACGTCGGACAGGTCGAGCTCGACCTCCAGGTAGTGGTCGCGGAACGTGTGGTTCTGCGCCGGGTCCAGGACTTCGAGCAGGGCCGCGGCCGGGTCGCCGCGGTAGTCCGAGCCGACCTTGTCGATCTCGTCGAGCAGGACGACCGGGTTCATCGAACCGGCCTCCTTGATCGCCCGGACGATACGGCCGGGCAGCGCGCCGACGTAGGTGCGCCGGTGGCCGCGGATCTCCGCCTCGTCCCGGACACCGCCGAGTGCGACCCGGACGAACTTGCGTCCCATGGAGTGCGCGACGGACTCGCCGAGCGAGGTCTTGCCGACCCCGGGCGGGCCGACGAGGGCCAGGACGGCGCCGCCGCGCCGGCCGCCGACCACACCGAGCCCGCGGTCGGCCCTGCGCTTGCGCACGGCCAGGTATTCGGTGATGCGCTCCTTGACGTCCTCCAGGCCCGCGTGCTCGGCGTCGAGGATCGTCTTGGCGCCCTGGATGTCGTACTCGTCCTCGGTGCGCTCGTTCCACGGCAGTTCGAGGACGGTGTCCAGCCACGTGCGGATCCAGGAGCCCTCGGGGCTCTGGTCCGACGAGCGCTCCAGCTTCTCGACCTCCTTCAGTGCGGCTTCGCGCACCTTCTCCGGGAGATCGGCGGCCTCGACGCGGGTGCGGTAGTCGTCCGACTCGTCCTCGTCGCCCTCGCCGTTCAGCTCGCGCAGTTCCTTGCGTACGGCTTCGAGCTGGCGCCGCAGCAGGAAGTCACGCTGCTGCTTGTCGACGCCTTCCTGGACGTCCTTGGCGATGGACTCGGCGACGTCCTGCTCGGCGAGGTGTTCGCGCAGCTGGCTGATGGCGAGCTTCAGCCGGGCCACCGGGTCGGTGGTCTCCAGCAGCTCCACCTTCTGGGCGGTGGACAGGAAAGGTGAGTAACCGGCGTTGTCGGCGAGCGCGGACACGTCCTCGATCTGCTGGACGCGGTCCACGACCTGCCAGGCGCCGCGCTTCTTCAGCCAGTCGGTGGCGAGCGCCTTGTATTCCTTGATCAGTTCCGTGACGGAGCCGGGCAGCGGGTCGGGGGTGACTTCGTCGACGGCGATGCCCTCGACCCAGAGGGCCGCGCCGGGTCCGCTCGTGCCGGAGCCGATCTGTACGCGGCCTCTGCCGCGGATCAGCGCACCGGGATCCCCGTCGGACAGCCTGCCCACCTGCTCGACGGTGCCGAGCACGCCGGTTGCGGCGTACGACCCGTCGATCCGTGGCACAAGCAGCACCTGAGGCTTCCCGGCACCGGACCCGCCCGTACGCGCGGCGGCCTGGGCGGCCTCCACAGCGGCGCGGACCTCGGTGTCGGACAGGTCGAGCGGAACCACCATGCCGGGCAGCACGACCTCGTCGTCGAGCGGCAGCACGGGAAGCGTGAGCGGGGTGGAAATGGAGGCCATGATCTCCCCTTCGGCAGTTAGGTTGAGCTATGTGGACTCAATGCATGTGAGCCCGCCAATGTTCCCCGGCCGCCGTTCGCTCTGAGCGATAGCAATCGAGCGGCTGGAATCCCCTCCGTACGGCGCCGGCCGGCGATGTCAGTGCGGCCTGCCACGATGCCCGGACGTGATCGCGATCAGGAGGAACACATGGGCACCTGGGACGTCGGCCCCTTCGACAACGACACCGCGGCGGACTGGTGCGGCCACCTCGACGACGCCGCCCCGGACGCGCGCCACGGACTGGTCAGGGACGCGCTGGCCCGAACGGCCGGCACCACCGGCTACCTGGACTCGGACGTCGCCGACGAAGCGGTCGCGGCAGCGGCCCTGGTCGCCGCGCAATGCCCGGCCGGCGAGCCGGCCAACCCGCACTACGGCCCGAAGGAACCCCTCCCGGACCTCACCGACCTCCGCACCCTCGCCCTGCGGAGCATCGACCGCGTCGTGACCGAGCCGTCCGAACTCCTGGAACTGTGGGAGGAGGCGGGGGACGGCCCCTGGCAGGCGGGCATCAACCGGCTCCGCGGCGCGCTCGCACCCGAATCCACGCCCCTCTGATTTCACTTCCCGGGGAACGACCGCCCCTGCTGTAATAGTCCCATGGATAATTCGACCATTACGTCAGCCTGGGTGGCCGGCTGGGCCGTCTCTCGTTCCACTGCGGCGCCCGTCGAGCGGCCGTGGGGGTATCGCATCGACGTCGGGCAGCCGGGGCACGTGCTGCGGCATGTGCTGCCCGAGCCGGACGGGGCGACCGTGCGGATGCTCTGCGGGAGCGAGACCGAGCCGGGTACCTGGCTGCGGCTGCTCGCGGCGCCCGAGGCGGTCGGCGGATGGATAACCCCGGGCTGGAAAGTGCCGGACGACCCCGGCTTCCTGATGTTCACCGCCCTGCGCCGGTCACCCCTGCCCGAGCCGCCCGCCGGGTACGCGGTGCGCACCGAGCGGACGGACGGGGTCGTACGGGTACGGGTGCCGACCGGGGACGGCGGGCCGGCCGCGCGCGGGCAGGCGGGGCTGGCCGGGGAGACCGCCGTCGTCGACCAGGTCGAGACCGACGCGGGACACCGCAGAAAGGGTCTCGGCCGGCTCGTGATGCGCACCCTCGAAACGGCGGCGGCCGACGCGGGCGCCACGACCGGCATCCTCGCGGGCACGACCGACGGACGCGCGCTGTACAGCGCGCTCGGATGGCGGCTGCACGGTCCAATCACCGGCGTCGTACGGGTCGGCTGACCACGCGCGCCGCGCGCCCCCTGCGGGCGCCGTGCGTGACTCGGCCATACCTGTTCCGGCGAGACATCTCCCGCGCGTCCGGGGACAAGTGAACAGGTATGAGTACTCAACAGACAGGACCCCCCGACGAATTGCGCGTCGGCGCCAGGCCACGCGCCGAGGTGGAGCAGGCGTACCGCGCGCTCGCCGACGTCGCAGCGGGCACCGCCCAGCAGACCCAGCTCTCCCGCGGCTCCCTGACGGCCTACCTCTGGGCTCTCGGCCGCGGCGAAACGGCCCCGGTCACCGGCGCCGTCAGCACGGGCGCCCCCGACCTGCCCCTGCTGACGGCGGAGACGGACGCGGCGGTCGTCCAACTGGAGGACGCCACCCAGCGGACGGTCCCGCGCGACTACATCCACGGCGTCCACGAAGCACTGTCCTGGATCTGCGGCCACACCAACACCCGCCCGGCAGCCCCGGCACCCCACCCGGGCGACCACACCCACTGAGCGTCACGCGACGCGGTGAACCGGTCGGGTGCCCGCGAGCGACAGACAGGGCGTGAGACTGTTCCGCCCCATGGGGGGAGACCTGGCCGACGACGCGCTGCTGCGCGCCGTCGCCAAAGGGGATGCCGAGGCCCTCGGCATTTTCTACGACCGGCACTCGGGCTGGCTGCACGCGCGGCTGACCCGACGGTGCGCCGATCCCGAGACCGTGCGAGAAGTCCTCCAGGACACCTTCGTCGCCGTCTGGCGCTCCGCCGCGGGCCACCACGGCGGTGAGGCCGGTGGCTGGCTGTGGGTGATCGCCGCCCGCCGGCTGGTCGACGCCCGGCGGGCACAGGAGCGCGCCGAACGTGCCCGGCGCGTGGAGTACGAACCGGCCGACGTGGCCCCGTCGGCCGAGGACCGGGTGCTGACCGGTCTTGAGTACGGGGATGTGGGCGCCGCCCTCGACCGGATCTCCCCCGAACTGCGCGACGTGCTGCGCGCCACCGTCGTCGACGGGCTGACCACCGGCGAGACCGCGCGGCTCCTCGGCATACCGGAGGGCACGGTCAAGACCCGCGCCATGCGCGCCCGCAAGGAACTGCGCCTGGAACTCGGCCGGATCGCGCCGGGACCGGGCCTGGGAGGCATCGCGTGACCACCTGGCATGTGACGGACCAGCTGGCGGAGCTGTACGCGGCGGGCGCGGCGCGCGAGCCCGACGCCTGGTCGCTGGAGAAGCACGTCGAGGCGTGCGGGCCGTGCGCGGTGCGGGTGTCGGCGGCGGTACGGGCGGGCGCCGCAGGACCCGTACTGGCGGGGGTGCGGGCCGCGGTGCTCGCCGCGGTGCCCGCGCCCGCGCCCACGTCCCGGCCGCGCCGGATCGGCGCGGCCGGGCGGCTGCTGTGGGCGGCCGGTCCGGCGCTGCGCGGGGCCTGGGCGGTGGCGCTGGTGCTGGTCGCCGCCGGGGCGGTGGCTCTCGCGTACGGCGCGGGGTACGCCGGGGGGCGCCCCGTGCTGCTGGCGCTCGCTCCGGTGCTGCCGCTGGCAGGCGTCGCCGTCTCGTACGGGCCGTACGCGGACCCGATGCACGAGATCACCGCTTCGACCCCGGGCGGCGGGCTGCGGCTGCTGCTCACCCGCTCGGTGGCCGTGCTGGCGGCGAGCCTTCCGCTGCTGACGCTCGCCGGCGCCCTGCTGCCCGCGTACGCCGGGGTGCCGGGGGCCGCCGCCTGGCTGCTGCCGGGGCTGACGCTGACGCTGGCCGCGCTGGCGCTGGGCTCGTACACCGGCTGCCGGACGGCGACGGCCGTGATCGGCGGCGGATGGCTGCTGGCGGTGCTGGCCGCCCCCGCCGTACAGCCCCGCGCGGGCGACGGGCTCCCGCTGCCGCCGGCCCGGGCGCTCGCCGAGCAGCTCACGCAACTGCTGGCGGGTGCGACGGCGCAGGGCGGCTGGGCGGTGGCGGCTCTGCTCTGCGCGGGGCTGCTGGCGCTGCGGCGGCAGGCGTACGACCTCCCGAGATCCTCATGACGCGACCGACCGAGAGAGAGCAGTCAGTGCCGGAAGTGCGGGAACAGACCATCGCGGTGAGCGGGCTGACGGTCAGACACCGGAGAACGGTCGCGCTCGACGCCGTAGCGCTCGGCTTCGGCACGGGGGTGCACGGGCTGCTCGGTCCGAACGGGGCCGGCAAGACGTCCCTGATCCGGGTGCTCGCGACGGTCTCGGCGGCGGCCGAAGGACAGGTGGAGCTGCTGGGACACGACGTGTCGGACCGGCGGGCCCGCTCGGAGGTCAGGCGGCGGCTCGGCTATCTGCCGCAGGAGTTCGGCTACTACCCGGGCTTCACGGTGCGGGAGTTCGTCTCGTACGTGGCATGGCTGAAAGAGATGCCCGCGCAGGGGGTGGCGGGGGCGGTCGAGCGCGCCGTGGAGCGGGTCGGACTCGCCGGGCGTATCGACGCGAAGATCAAGACGCTGTCGGGCGGCATGGTGCGCCGCGTCGGCATCGCCCAGGCGATCGTCAACGACCCGGATCTGCTGCTGCTCGACGAGCCGACGGCAGGTCTCGACCCTGAACAGCGCGTCGAGTTCAGGGCGCTGCTCCGCGAGGTGGGCAGCGCGGCCACGGTCGTCGTCTCGACGCATCTGGTGGAGGACGTCGCCACCGCGTGTTCAGAGGTGACGCTGCTGGAGTCGGGCCGGGTGGCCTTCCGCGGCACGACGGCGGAGCTGACCGCCGCCGGTTCGGGGGCGACCGCCGCCGACGAGCGCGACGCCAACCCGATCGAGCGCGGCTACACGGCGGCGCTGCGGACCCACCGGGCGGGCGTGCGATGAGTCTCGTGACGGCTCCCGTGACCGCCCCGGCCGCCGACCGGAAACCGGGCGGCGCGAGCCGCGTACTCCGGCCCGAGCTGCTGCGTGGGACCGGACCGTGGACCGGCGTCGCCCTCGCCACCCTGATCGGCGTCACCATGTACAGCAAGGCCGACCAGTGGCAGCAGCACTGGGCGGAGACCACTGACCTGCTGCGCGTCGCGGGTCTGATCCTCGGCGGGCCGCTCGCCGTGGCGGCCGGCTGCTGGCAGGGCGGCAGGGAACGCAGGCGCGGTACGGAGGAGTTGCGTGCCACGTTCGCGAGGAGCAGGCTCCGGCAGACCCTCGTGGCTGCCGCCCCCGCCGCGCTGTGGCCGGCCGCCGGGTATCTCGTGGCGGCGGCCGGCTGTCTGCTCGCCACCTGGCCGTACACGAGCGGCGGCCATCCGTACGTGTCGCTGATCGCGGCCGACGCCGTGGCGATCGCCTCGCTCGGCACCCTCGGCTTCGTCGCGGGACGGCTGCTGCCGTGGCGGCTCGTCGCGCCGCTGCTCGCCGTCCTCAGCTATGTCGTACTGGCCGTGCCGGGGTACGGGCGGTCGAGCGCTCGTTGGCTGGATCCCGCCCTTGAGTACGACTCCTCGTTGCAGGCGCCCCTGTGGTGGTTCGGCCCGGCGAGCGCGCTGTGGACCGGCGGGCTGGCGGCATCCGCGCTGCTCGGGTTCGCCGCGCGGCGAAGGCTGACCGCGCTGCTCCCGCTCGCCCTGGCCGCCGCCGTCGCCGTACCGATCGTGGCGACCGGCGACGGGCTGTGGCGGGACGATCCGGCGGCTGCCCGGCCGGTCTGCGACGACGGGGTGCCCCGGATCTGCGCGCCGGCGGTCGAGCGGAACATGCTCCCGGAGATGAGAAAGGCGCTCGCCGGGGTGGACGCCAAGCTGCGCGGAGTGCCGGGCGCGCCCAGGCGCTGGGTGCACCACCCCGTCCCGCCGGGTCCCGGCGATGTGTCGCTGCCGGACCGGGTCGACGACACCGTACGGGGGCGGCTGACGCACCCGGACCTGTTCGCCGATTCGGCGGCGGGTGCGCTGGTCGACGGCGCGGACTGCGCATCGGAGGGGGCCGACACGCCGCTGGACGAGCGCGCGTCCGACATCGGGATCGCCGTCCGGCAGTGGCTCGTGCCACGCGGCAACTTCGCGAACTCCCCCGCGCGGGGCGCAAGGCTCCATCGGAAGCGGCTGGAAGCGATGGACGCCGCGCAGACCCGTACGTATCTCACCCGCTATCTCGCCGCCGACCGCTGCGACCCGGCTCAGGTGCCCGTCCCATGAGCCGTGCGCTGTACCTCCGTTCCCGCGCGCTGCCCGCAGTCGCCTCCTCGCTGGTCGCGGCGGCGCTGCTGGCCGGCTGGGCGGCGTACGAACTCCAGGCGGCCCGGCGGTTCGGCGGCACGGCCCGCATCCCGGTCGTCACGCTCGCCCCGATGCTGGCGGCCGGGATCGTCGGGACCGGCCTGTACACCCACAGCGACGAGCTGGACCGGACGGCGGTACGGGCCTGGTGGCCCCGCAGACTCGCCCATCTGTTCGCGCTGACGGCACTGGCCGCCGGCGGCCTGGCTCTGGCGGTGCCGGGCAGTCCCGAAGTGTTCGGCGGGCAGGCGATGGTCCGCAACGTACTCGGCGCGACCGGCATCGCGGCCGGGTCGGCGGCGCTGCTCGGGGCGCGGCTGAGCTGGCTGCCGACGACGGTGTACCTCAGCGGGACCTACCTGTCAGCACCCTCGACGCACGACGGCGTCGCGACGGTCTGGGCCTGGCCGATGCAGCCGGGACCGCAGCCGGGGGCGTGGCTGGCGGCGTGCGCGACGTACGTCTGCGGCGCCGCGCTGTACGCGTGGCGGGGCGCGCGCCCCGACGGGGATTGACAACAGACGGGCGCTGACAGCGCGGGAGCGGGGCACAAGCAGGGGTGCCGGATTGTCCCGGCCGCCGTCGGCGCAGCAGGATGGCGTGCACCACTCCTGACGACCGAACAAGGGATCCGTACCGTGCCCCAGACCGTTCCCGATCCCGATGCCGTGCCCGTCACGCTGGACCGCAGGGACGGTCCGTACGGGGAGGTCGTGCTGCGGCGGCAGGGGGACCGGTTGGAGATCATCGCCAACGGGACGTTCCTGATGGACACCTCCGACGGGCGCTCCGAACGGCTGCTCATCGACGCCGCGCTCGGCGCGCTGAGCGAGGAGCGGCGCAACAGTATGCCGTCGGTCCTCATCGGCGGCCTCGGGGTGGGCTTCTCGCTCGCGCACGCGGCGGCCGATCCGCACTGGGGGCGGATCGCGGTGGTCGAGCGGGAGCGGGCCGTCATCGACTGGCACCACGGCGGGCCGCTGGCCAGGATCTCCGGGGCCGCGCTGGTCGACCCGCGGACTGTGATCCTTCACACCGACCTCGTGGAGCACGTCCGCACCACGACGGACCGCTACGACGCACTCTGTCTGGATATCGACAACGGCCCCGACTGGACCGTGACCGAGAGCAACGAAAGCTTGTATACACAGGCAGGACTGGCTGCCTGCCGGGCCCTGCTGAACCCCGGCGGCGTCCTCGCCGTCTGGTCCGCGCAACCCTCTCCGACCTTTGGCGATGCGTTGCGGAATGCCGGATTCAACGGGGTAACCACCCAAGAGATCCAGGTTGCCCGGGGAGTGCCCGACGTGGTCCATCTCGGCGTTCGCACTGCGTAGCCGGGACCCCTTCGCTGCCTCTACGCTGCTCCCCACACAGGGTTTCTTCGACGGTGTGCGGACGCGCGCGGACGACGGCCCCCGGCGGTACGAGGACCGCAGCGCGAGGACCCGCGGTACGGGCAACACGGACAGCGAACACGTAGCAGGGGCGGGGCGATGGAGCAGACACACACCAGCCAGAACGGGGTCGCGGCGACGCCCGGCGCCCAGCGCCGGGTCCTGGTCGTGGAGGACGACGCGACGATCGTCGACGCCATCGCGGCGCGGCTGCGGGCCGAGGGGTTCATGGTCCAGACGGCGCTCGACGGCCCGGCGGCGGTCGACGCCGCCGAGGCGTGGCAGCCGGATCTGATGGTCCTCGACGTGATGCTGCCCGGCTTCGACGGCCTGGAGGTCTGCCGCCGGGTACAGGCGCAGCGCCCGGTGCCGGTCCTGATGCTGACGGCGCGTGACGACGAGACCGACATGCTGGTGGGTCTCGGGGTCGGCGCCGACGACTACATGACCAAGCCGTTCTCCATGCGGGAGCTGGCCGCCCGGGTGCATGTGCTGCTGCGCCGCGTCGAGCGGGCCGCGCTGGCCGCCGTAACCCCGCGCAGCGGGATCCTGCGCCTCGGCGAGCTGGAGATCGACCACGCGCAGCGCCGGGTGCGGGTGCGCGGCGAGGACGTCCATCTGACGCCGACCGAGTTCGACCTGCTGGTCTGCCTGGCGAACACGCCGCGCGCCGTCCTCTCCCGCGAGCAGCTGCTCGCCGAGGTGTGGGACTGGGCGGACGCCTCGGGCACCCGTACCGTCGACAGCCACATCAAGGCGCTGCGCCGGAAGATCGGCGCCGAGCGGATCCGTACGGTGCACGGCGTCGGGTACGCCCTGGAGACCCCGGCGCCATGAACCTGCCGAGCAGACGCCCGCCCAGCAGGAATCTGCGTCCGTTCTCCATCAAGGCCAAGCTCGGCACCCTCGTCGTGGTCTCCGTCTTCATCACGACGGGGCTGCTGATGGTGGCCCTGCGCACCAAGACCGAGCTGCGGTTCATCACCGTCTTCTCGGTGATCGCGACCCTGCTCATCACCCAGTTCGTGGCGCACGGCCTGACCGCCCCGCTGGACGAGATGAACACCGTCGCCAAGGGCATCTCGCACGGTGAGTACACCCGCAGGGTCAGCGGCGCCGACCGGCGGGACGAGCTGGGCGACCTGGCGTCCACCATCAACCGCATGGCGGACGACCTGGAGGCGGTCGACCGGCACCGCAAGGAGCTGGTCGCCAACGTCTCGCACGAACTGCGCACCCCCATCGCGGCGTTGCGCGCCGTGCTGGAGAACGTCGTGGACGGGGTGTCGGCCGCCGACCCGGAGACGATGCGCACGGCGCTGAGCCAGACGGAGCGGCTGGGCCGGCTCGTGGAGACGCTGCTGGACCTGTCGCGGCTCGACAACGGCGTGGTGCCGCTGCGGGCCCGCCGCTTCGAGGTGTGGCCGTATCTGTCGGGCGTGCTCAAGGAGGCCAATCTGGCGGCCTCGCAGCGCGGCCTCAGCTCGGGGTCAGGGAACCACACCCGTACGGACGTGCATCTGCATCTGGACGTGTCGCCGCCCGAGCTGACCGCGCACGCGGACGCGGAGCGGCTGCACCAGGTCGTGGCCAACCTGATCGACAACGCTGTCAAGCACAGCCCGGCGCACGGCCGGGTCACCGTACGGGCCCGGCGCGGCCCGCAGCCCGAGTCGCTGGACCTGGAGGTGCTGGACGAGGGCCCCGGGATCCCCGAGCCGGAGCGCAGCCGGGTCTTCGAGCGGTTCAACCGGGGCAGCACCCCGGCGCCGGGACCCGGTACGGACGGCGGTACGGGTCTCGGTCTCGCGATCGCCCGCTGGGCGGTGGATCTGCACGGCGGCCGCATCGGAGTGGCCGAATCAGCGCGCGGCTGCCGGATACGGGTCACTCTTCCGGGAGTCCAGCAGAACACCCGGTTGACGTACAATTCGTAAGGAAAGCGCACGATCTCCGGATACGGAGTCGGGGACGGGCGGGCCACGAGCCTGGCCACTCTCCGCTATCGGGGGCTCCGCACAGTCCCGGTGAAGGTGAACCGGGTTTGTTTCCCGCCATTTCATACGCTGAAACCCGCTGTCGGATGTGACTTGCACGACGATGGCACGCCCGGCCTGCACCTGCGCGCCCGGTAGGCGTAGCCTTGATTCCCGCTGTCCATTACTTTTTGTGAAGCGGAAGAGGGCGGTTCACGCCGTGTCGTCTCAGTCCACCAGTAACTCGAGCATCTCGACCGACGCAGACGGGCAGGGGAAGAACCCTGCCGCTGCCTTCGGGCCCAATGAGTGGCTCGTCGACGAGATCTACCAGCAGTACCTCCACGACCCGAACTCAGTCGACCGTGCCTGGTGGGACTTCTTCGCCGACTACAAGCCGGGTTCCTCCGGCGCGGCGGACAAGCCGGCGGAGACCGCAGCCGCGGGGGCTGCGGTGACCGCCGCGCCTGCCGCGCAGGCACCGGCGCCCGCCCCGGCCCAGCCGGCGGCTGCCGCGCCGGCTCCGCCCGCCGCACCCGCGGCTCCGGCGCAGCCGGCGGCCCCCGCCCAGGTGGCCGCTCCCGCGAAGCCCGTGGCCACGGCGCCCGCTCCGGCCAAGCCGGCCGAGCCCGTCGCCAAGCCGGCGGCGGCCAAGGCCGCTTCGAACGGCGGTGCGGCGAGCAAGGACACCGAGGCGCCCGCGGGCCCGGAGTATGTGACGCTGCGTGGCCCGGCGGCGGCCGTCGCCAAGAACATGAAGGTGTCGCTGGAGCTGCCCACGGCCACGTCCGTGCGCGCGGTGCCGGTGAAGCTGCTCTTCGACAACCGCATCGTCATCAACAACCACCTGAAGCGGGCGCGGGGCGGCAAGATCTCCTTCACCCACCTCATCGGGTACGCGATGGTGCAGGCCCTCAAGGCCATGCCGTCGATGAACCACTCGTACGTGGAGAAGGACGGCAAGCCGACCCTGGTCAAGCCCGACCATGTGAACCTCGGCCTCGCCATCGACCTGGTGAAGGCCAACGGCGACCGCCAGCTCGTCGTCGCGGCCATCAAGAAGGCCGAGACGCTCAACTTCTTCGAGTTCTGGCAGGCGTACGAGGACATCGTCCGGCGGGCCCGCGCCAACAAGCTGACGATGGACGACTTCTCCGGCGTCACGGCTTCGCTGACCAACCCCGGCGGTATCGGCACTGTCCACTCCGTGCCGCGCCTGATGGCCGGTCAGAGCATGATCCTCGGCGTCGGCGCCATGGAGTACCCGGCGGAGTTCCAGGGCACGTCCCAGGACACCCTGAACAAGCTGGGCATCTCCAAGGTCATGACGCTGACCTCGACGTACGACCACCGGGTCATCCAGGGTGCGGCGTCCGGCGAGTTCCTGCGGATCATCAGCCAGCTGCTGCTCGGCGAGAACGGCTTCTTCGACGAGATCTTCGAGTCGCTGCGGATCCCCTACGAGCCGGTCCGCTGGCTCAAGGACATCGACGCCTCGCACGACGACGACGTCACCAAGGCCGCCCGGGTCTTCGAGCTGATCCACTCCTACCGGGTGCGCGGCCATGTCATGGCCGACACCGACCCGTTGGAGTACCGCCAGCGCAAGCACCCCGACCTGGACGTCACCGAGCACGGCCTGACGCTGTGGGACCTGGAGCGCGACTTCGCCGTCGGCGGTTTCGCCGGCAAGTCGATGATGAAGCTCCGCGACATCCTCGGTGTGCTGCGCGACTCGTACTGCCGCACCACCGGCATCGAGTTCATGCACATCCAGGACCCGAAGCAGCGCAAGTGGATCCAGGACCGTGTGGAGCGCCCGGGCAGCAAGCCGGAGCGCGAGGAGCAGCTGCGGATCCTGCGCCGGCTCAACGCGGCCGAGGCGTTCGAGACGTTCCTGCAGACCAAGTACGTCGGCCAGAAGCGGTTCTCGCTGGAGGGCGGCGAGTCCGTCATCCCGCTGCTCGACGCGGTCATCGACGCTGCGGCCGAGTCGCGGCTCGACGAGGTCGTCATCGGCATGGCGCACCGCGGCCGGCTCAACGTCCTCGCGAACATCGTGGGCAAGTCGTACGCGCAGATCTTCCGGGAGTTCGAGGGCAACCTCGACCCCAAGTCGATGCACGGCTCCGGCGACGTCAAGTACCACCTGGGCGCCGAGGGCACCTTCACCGGGCTCGACGGCGAGCAGATCAAGGTCTCGCTGGCGGCGAACCCCTCCCACCTGGAGACGGTCGACCCGGTCATCGAGGGCATCGCCCGCGCCAAGCAGGACATCATCAACAAGGCCGGCACCGACTTCACGGTGCTGCCCGTCGCGCTGCACGGCGACGCGGCCTTCGCGGGCCAGGGCGTCGTGGCCGAGACGCTCAACATGTCCCAGCTGCGCGGCTACCGCACCGGCGGCACCGTCCATGTCGTGATCAACAACCAGGTCGGCTTCACCGCCGCCCCGGAGTCCGCGCGCTCGTCCATGTACGCGACCGACGTCGCCCGCATGATCGAGGCGCCGATCATCCATGTGAACGGTGACGACCCGGAGGCCGTGGTCCGCGTCGCGCGGCTCGCCTTCGAGTTCCGCCAGACGTTCAACAAGGACGTCGTGATCGACCTCATCTGCTACCGCCGCCGCGGTCACAACGAGGGCGACAACCCGAAGTTCACCAACCCGCAGATGTACAACCTGATCGACAAGAAGCGCTCGGTGCGCAAGCTCTACACCGAATCGCTCATCGGCAGGGGCGACATCACGCTGGAAGAGGCGGAGCAGGCGCTCCAGGACTTCCAGGGTCAGCTGGAGAAGGTCTTCGCCGAGGTCCGCGAGGCCACCTCGCAGCCGGGTCCGACGCATGTCCCGGACGCGCAGGCCGAGTTCCCCGTCTCGGTGACCACGGCGGTCTCCCAGGAGGTCGTCAAGCGGATCGCCGAGTCCCAGGTCAACATCCCCGACGGCGTGACCGTCCACCCGCGGCTGATGCCGCAGATGGTGCGCCGCGCCGCCTCCGTCGAGGACGGCACGATCGACTGGGGCATGGGCGAGACGCTCGCCATCGGCTCGCTGCTGATGGAGGGCACCCCGGTCCGGCTGTCGGGCCAGGACACCCGGCGCGGCACGTTCGGCCAGCGCCACGCGGTCCTGGTCGACCAGGACACCGGCAACGACTACACGCCGCTGCTGTACCTCTCCGAGGACCAGGCGCACTACAACGTCTACGACTCGCTGCTCAGCGAGTACGCGGCGATGGGCTTCGAGTACGGCTACTCGCTGGCCAGGCCCGAGTCGCTGGTCATGTGGGAGGCCCAGTTCGGCGACTTCGTCAACGGCGCCCAGACCATCGTCGACGAGTACATCTCGGCCGCCGAGCAGAAGTGGGGCCAGACGTCCGGCGTCACGCTGCTGCTGCCGCACGGCTACGAGGGCCAGGGCCCGGACCACTCGTCCGCGCGCCCCGAGCGCTTCCTGCAGATGTGCGCGCAGAACAACATGACGGTCGCGATGCCGACCCTGCCGTCGAACTACTTCCACCTGCTGCGCTGGCAGGTCCACAACCCGCACCACAAGCCGCTCATCGTCTTCACCCCGAAGTCGATGCTGCGTCTGAAGGCGGCGGCGTCGAAGGCGGAGGAGTTCACCACCGGCGGGTTCCGCCCGGTCATCGGCGACGACAGCGTGGACCCGTCAGCGGTCCGCAAGGTCGTCTTCACGGCCGGCAAGGTCTACTACGACCTGGACGCGGAGCGTCAGCAGCGCGGCGTCACGGACACGGCGATCATCCGCCTTGAGCGGCTGTACCCGCTGCCGGGCAAGGAACTCCAGGCCGAGATCGCCAAGTTCCCGAACGCCGAGAAGTACCTGTGGGCCCAGGAGGAGCCGGCGAACCAGGGAGCGTGGCCGTTCATCGCGCTCAACCTGATCGACCACCTGGACCTGGCCGTCGGAGCCGACGTCCCGCACGGCGAGCGCCTGCGCCGCATCTCGCGGCCGCACTCCTCGTCCCCCGCAGTCGGCTCGGCCAACCGTCACAAGACGGAGCAGCAGCAGCTGGTGAACGAGGTCTTCGACGCGTAGCGTCCGCTCGCCCGCCAGTTGAACCGACAGCACCCGGGGCCCGGTCCGCAGCTTCTGCGGACCGGGCCCCGCGCCCGTACCAGCAGGAGTCTGACGTGTATTTCACCGACCGTGGCATCGAGGAGCTGGCGAAGCGGCGCGGCGAGGAGGAGGTCACCTTCGAGTGGCTGGCCGACCAGCTGCGGACGTTCGTCGACCTCAACCCCGACTTCGAGGTCCCCGTGGAACGGCTGGCGACCTGGCTCGCCCGGCTGGACGACGACGAGGACGAGTAAGCCGTGCCTTGACTTCCCCCATCCGCGATATATCGTGTCTTGCAGAAGACGCGATATGTTGCGTCGTGACTGGGGAGGTCAGCAATGGCGGAATCGACATGGCGCGTCGCCGAGCCGCGGAAGCTCACGTTCGAGGAGCCGGTGACCTCGCTCAGCGTGCGCATCGTCAGCGGCACGGTCAATGTCGTCGGTGCCGACGAGGCGACGCTGGCCGCGCAGGGCGGTGCCCGGCTGGAGATCTCGCAGATCGAGGGCCCGCCGCTGATCGTGACCCGCAGCGGCTCCGAACTCACCGTCACCTACGAGGACCTGCCCTGGAAGGGGTTCCTCGACTGGCTCGACCCCAAGGGCAGGCACCGCACCGCGGTCGTCTCGCTCACGGTGCCCGCGACGGCGCGCGTCGAGGTCGGCGTGGTCGGCGCCGGCGCGATGATCTCCGGCATGCGGGGCCGCACGGACGTACGGGGCGTCAACGGCGACACGACGCTGGTCGGCCTCGCCGGTCCGGTACGGGCCGACACGGTCAGCGGCAATCTGGAGGCCCAGGCCGTCACCGGCGACCTCCAGTACCACTCGGTCTCCGGTGACCTGACGTTCGTCGAGGGCGCGGGGTCCTCCGTACGGGCGGACTCGGTCAGCGGCGACATGGTCATCGACCTCGACCCCGCGGGCAAACCCACCGACATCAAGCTCACCACCGTCTCCGGCGAGGTCGCGATCCGGCTGCCGCATCCCACGGACGCCAAGGTCGAGGCGAACACCGCCAGCGGCTCGGTCTCCAGCGCCTTCGACGACCTGCGCGTCAGCGGCATGTGGGGCGCCAAGAAGATCACCGGCACCCTCGGGGCCGGGACCGGCACGCTCAAGGCGACCACGGTCTCCGGCTCGATCGCGCTGCTGCGCAGGCCGCCGACGGCCGACGCGCACTCGCCGGCCGACGCGCCTTCGACGCCCGAAACGAAGGAGCACTGACATGCCTCCTGTCTTCGCCCACGGCCGACTGCGGCTCTACCTGCTCAAGCTGCTCGACGAGGCACCGCGCCACGGCTACGAGGTGATCCGCCTCCTGGAGGAACGCTTCCAGGGCCTGTACGCGCCGTCCGCCGGCACCGTCTACCCCCGGCTCGCCAAGCTGGAGACTGAGGGCCTGGTCACCCACGCGACCGAGGGCGGCCGAAAGGTCTACTCGATCACCGAGGCGGGCCGCGAGGAACTGGCGGGCCGCAGCGGCGAACTCGCCGACCTGGAGCTGGAGATCCGCGACTCGGTCTCCGAACTGGCCGCGGAGATCCGCGACGACGTACGGGGCGCGGCGGGCCAGCTGCGCAACGAGATGCGCGCGGCGGCGTCCGAATCGCGCCGCCAGTCCCCTTCGGACGACGCGGAGTCCTGGCGCGCCGCCAAGCAGGGCTGGAAGGAGCAGGCCCGCCGCGCGAAGGACGAGTCGCGCCGCGCCCGCGAGGACGCCCAGCAGGCGCGCCGCCAGGCGAAGGAGGCGCAGGAGTCGGCGCGCGAGGAGATGCAGCGCATCGCCAAGCAGGTCCAGGACCAGGTCCAGGGCCACTTCGCGCGCGGCGACTGGCCGACGGGGGTCCGCGAGGGCCTGTCCGAACTGGCCGGCCAGCTGAGCGGCATGACCTGGCCCCCGAGCGCGCCGTCCGGCGGCGCCCGGCCCGCGCCGGAGTCGCCGTCGTCCGCCCCGGAGTGGGCGAAGGACACCCCGGAGACGGGCGACCCGGCCCGCGACCTGGACCGCCTGCTGGACCGCTTCCGCGACGACATCCGCGACGCGGCGCGGGACAACGGCGTGACGGAGTCACAACTGGGCGAGGCACGCAGGCACTTGTCGACGGCGGCGGCACACATCACGGCGCTGCTGAGGGTGGGCGGTCGGGGGTAACGGTGTGGCCGTCCGGCGCGGTGTCGCCGTCCGGCGCGGCGTCGCCGTCCGGCGCGGCGTCGCCGTCCGGCGCGGGTTCGGTTGCGGGTTTGGGTTGCGGTTGTTGCCGGGTGCCGTTCCGGGGAGGCGTCCTGCGCTGCATGATTTACGGCGCGTACTCCCCAGACGCGGAGCCACCGCAAAGATGCGCCACAAATCACGCTCTACGCTCCGGACACCACCCCTGCACGACCCCCTTCAGCCCCCGCCCCATCGGGACGGCTGCCCCACCACCAAGGGCCGGCGGCCGGGCGTTCACGCCAGGGACGTGCCCCCGGCCCGCACGACACCGCTCACCCGCGCCCACGCGGGCGGCTGGGTGGGACCCACCGGCGGGAGGGGGCCGGGGCCGGAGGAGGGGGGTGTCCGGACGTAAAGCGAAGGAGCTCATGCGACAAGCAGTCCGGACACCCCCCTCCGCAGGACCCGGACACCGCCACCAGACGAACGCGGCGCAGCCACAAACCGCACCCCCCGCCGGAAGGCGACACCGCAGGACCCGGAACCCGGCACCCGAACACGCGGCGCAGCCAAGAACCCGCACACCCCGCCGGACGGCGCGAACGCCTCAGGTCGTTAGGACGATCTTGCCGAAGACGTCGCCGCGCGCCATCTTTTCGAAGCCCTCGCGCGCCCCGTCCAGTGGCAGCACCCCGTCGATCACCGGTCGTACCCCCGTCGTCGCGCAGAACGACAGCAGGTCCTCCAGCTCGTCCTTCGACCCCATCGTCGAGCCGACGATCTTCAGCTCCAGGAAGAAGACCCGGGTCAGCTCCGCGCGTGACGGGCTGTCGCCGCTCGTCGCGCCCGAGATGACCAGCGTGCCGCCCGGCTTCAGGGACTTGACCGAGTGGGACCACGTCGCCGCGCCCACCGTTTCGATGACCGCGTCGACCCGCTGCGGCAGCCGCGCACCCGGCTCGAACGCGTCCAGCGCGCCCAGTTCGACCGCGCGGGCGCGCTTCTCCGGCGAGCGGCTCGTGGCGTAGACGCGCAGACCCGCCGCGCTGCCGAGCACGATCGCCGCCGTCGCGACGCCGCCGCCCGCGCCCTGCACCAGGACCGAATCGCCCGGTCGTACACCGGCGTTGGTGAAAAGCATGCGGTAGGCGGTCAGCCAGGCCGTGGGCAGGCAGGCGGCTTCCTCGAAGCTCAGCTCGGCGGGCTTCGGCAGGACGTTCCAGGCCGGGACGGTGACCTGCTCGGCGAACGTGCCCTGGTAGCGCTCGGTGAGGATCGAGCGGGGCTCGCGCGGGCCCACGCCGTGGCCCGTGGCGCCGACGACGGAGTAGACGACGACCTCGTTGCCGTCCTCGTCGATGCCCGCGGCGTCGCAGCCGAGGATCATCGGGAGTTTGTCCTCGGCGAGGCCCACCCCGCGCAGCGACCACAGGTCGTGGTGGTTGAGGGAGGCGGCTCTGACGGTCACGGTCGTCCAGCCGGGGCGCTTCTCGGGGGCCGGACGCTCCCCCAGTTCAAGGCCGTTGAGGGGCTGGTCGCGGTCGATGCGTGCTGCGTAGGCGGCGAACATGACCATGACGATAGCGCCGTCCGCGCCCCGGTGGGGGGGCACGGACGGCGCCAGAACGGTCAGCGGCGCCAGCCGCCTCAGCGGCGCGCGACGCCTTCCGCGCGGGCCGCCGCGGCCACCGCCGCCGTGACGGCGGGGGCGACGCGCTCGTCGAACGGCGAGGGGATCACGTAGTCCGCGGCGAGTTCGTCGCCGACGACGTCCGCGAGCGCCTCGGCCGCCGCGATCTTCATGCCCTCGGTGATGCGCGAGGCGCGCACCTGGAGGGCGCCGGCGAAGATGCCGGGGAAGGCGAGCACGTTGTTGATCTGGTTGGGGTAGTCGCTGCGGCCGGTCGCCACGACGGCCGCGTACCGGTGCGCCACGTCGGGGTGGACCTCGGGGTTCGGGTTGGCCATGGCGAAGACGAAGGCGCCGGGCGCCATCGAGGCGACCGCCGGCTCGGGGACCGTACCGCCGGAGACGCCGATGAAGACGTCGGCGCCGGACAGCGCTGCCTCCAGGGGGCCGCTGAGCCGCGCCTTGTTGGTGAGCGCGGCGATCTCGTGCTTGACGTCGGTCAGGTCGTCGCGGTCCGTGCTCACGACGCCCTTGCGGTCGGCGACGGCCACGTCCCCGATCCCGGCGGCGAGCAGGAACTTGGCGATGGCGACGCCCGCCGCGCCGGCGCCGGAGATGACGGCGCGCAGTTCGCCGATGCCGCGCCCGGTGAGCTTGGCCGCGTTGCGCAGGGCGGCGAGGGTGACGACGGCCGTGCCGTGCTGGTCGTCGTGGAAGACGGGGATGTCGAGCCGGTCCTGGAGCCGCCGCTCGATCTCGAAGCAGCGGGGGGCCGAGATGTCTTCGAGGTTCACGCCGCCGAACGAGGGGGCGAGCCGGACGACGGTCTCGATGATCTCGTCGGTGTCGGTGGTGGCGAGCGCGATCGGCACCGCGTCGACCCCGCCGAACTGCTTGAAGAGGATGGCCTTGCCCTCCATGACGGGGAGCGAGGCCTCCGGGCCGATGTCGCCGAGGCCGAGGACGGCGGTGCCGTCCGTGACGACGGCGACGACCTGTGACTTCCAGGTGTAGTCGTGGACGAGTTCGGGATTCTCGGCGATCGCGGTGCACACCTTCGCGACGCCGGGCGTGTACGCAAGGGACAGGTCATCCTTGTCGCGCACGGGGACGGTGGCCGTGATGGCCATCTTGCCGCCGCGGTGCAGCGCGAAGGCCGGATCGAAGGGCTCGTCGGGAGCGCTTTCGGCCGTATCGGTCTCGCTGCGAGGATTGACGATCTCCGCTGCCATGGTCGTACCCCTTAGGTCTTCATCAGTTGAGGGTGGCCACTCCTGGTTGAGGAGGGGTGGGTGGGCACCGCGTCGCTACGTCAGGCATCGCGTAACCACGCGCGGGCGCGCCGCACACGCGCCCTGAGCCCCGGATGAGGGGGTGTGAACGTCCTTCTTACCGGACGGTCCGGCCCGCGCACGCGCGAAGGGCTGGCGGAACCGGAGATTCTCCGGCCGGAGGAAGGCATCCCGGCAGATGGTCCGGTAGTGATGCGCCGGCCGGCAGGGGGACGGGGGTGACCCGTTACCCGATTTTGACATGGCTGCGCCCCTGAATGGACCAGTCCGAATGGCAAGATGCCGGTAATCACACACGGTCGCGAAACCCGAAAGTACGTGCCCGTTCACTTGCCAGCGCTCCCTGACCGCCGGAGGTCCCCGATCATGACCGCAAGCAGCACTCGCCGTACGTCCGCAGCGAAGTCCCGGATCGTCGCGGTCGGCGCCGTAGCGGTCGCGGGCGCCTTGCTCCTGACCGCCTGTGGTGACCAGACCGACAGCGCGGGTGACAAGAGCTCCAAGGGCACCGACAGCACGGCGAAGACCGCGCCGCTCTTCAGCAAGCTGCCCAAGGACATCCAGGACGCCGGTGTCATCAAGGTCGGCACCAACGCCGAGTACGCGCCGATGGAGTCCGAGGCCGGCGGCAAGATCATCGGTGTCGACCCGGACATAGCCGCCGCGCTGGGCAAACAGCTCGGTGTGCGTTTCGACTTCACCTCCGGTTCGTTCGACGGTCTGATCAGCGCCCTGAACTCGGGCCGCTACCAGGTCGCGATGTCGTCGATCACCGACAACAAGCAGCGCCAGGAAGGCCTGGACGACAAGGGCAAGAAGCTCGGCGAGGGCGTCGACTTCGTCGACTACTTCATCGCCGGTACCGCCGTGTACGTGAAGAAGGGCAACCCCGAGGGCATCAAGTCCATCGAGGACCTGTGCGGCAAGACCGCCGCCGTGCAGAAGGGCACCACGTACGAGGAGGCCCTGAACACGCAGTCCAAGGCGTGTAAGGACGGCGGCAAGAAGGCCATCAACATCGAGCCCTTCGAGAACGACACCGAGGCGCAGACCCGGGTGAAGTCCGGTGGCGCGGTGGCCGGTGTCAACGACTACCCGGTCGCCCTCGACCTGACCCGTAAGGCCGACAACGGCAAGGCGTTCGAGATCGTCGGCGAGCAGTACGACGCCGGACCGTTCGGCATCGCGGTCAGCAAGAAGAACACCCAGCTCAGGGACGCGCTGAAGCTCGCTGTCGACGCGATCATCAAGGACGGTTCGTACAAGGCGGTCCTCGACAAGTGGGGCGCGCAGACCGGCGCGATCGACGCCGCGGCCATCAACGGCGGCAAGTGAGCGGGCGCGGTACTGAGGGGCAGCCGTGGTGAGTGACAAGATCGAGAAGATACCGGCCGACACCGCGCCCGGCTCCGGGGGCGCCGCGGCGATCCCCGCGGGGGCCGTCAAGGCCATTCCCGTACGGCACTGGGGGCGGCTGCTCAGCGGGGTGATCGTGGTCGCCCTGCTGGTGGCGCTGGTCTACGCGTTCGCGCAAGGCAACGTCCAGTGGCACGCGGTCTCCGACAAGCTCTTCGACGGCAGTGTCATGAAGGGCGCCGGCCGCACCCTGCTGATCACCGTGCTGTCCATGGTGCTCGGTGTGGTCCTCGGCGTGATCCTGTCCGTGATGCGGATGTCGAAGAACCCGGTGACCAGCGGCGTCGCGTGGCTGTACATCTGGTTCTTCCGCGGCACGCCGGTCTACGTCCAGCTGTTGCTGTGGTTCAACCTGGCGCTGATCTTCCCCATCCTGAACATCCCGTTCATCTACAAGAACGAGATGACGGACGTCATGACCCCCTTCATGTGCGCCCTGTTGGGGCTCGGTCTCAACGAGGCCGCGTACATGGCGGAGATCTGCCGGGCCGGCATCCAGTCGGTCGACGAGGGGCAGACGGAGGCGTCGCACGCGCTCGGGATGACCCAGGGCAAGACGATGCGCCGGGTGGTGCTGCCGCAGGCGCTGCGGGTCATCATCCCGCCGACGGGCAACGAGTTCATCAACATGCTGAAGACCTCGTCCCTGGTGGTCGCCGTCACCTATCCGGATCTGCTGCGCGCGACGTCGAGCATCGGCTCCACGTCGTACGCGGTGATGGAGATGCTCTTCGTCGCCTCGATCTGGTACATCGCGATGACCAGCGTCTTCAGCGTCGGTCAGTTCTATCTGGAGCGCCGGTACGCCCGCGGCACGAGCCGCAGTCTCGCTGCCACCCCGTGGCAGAAGGTCAAGGCGAACATGGCCTCCCTGCGCAGCCCGAGGAGTGCCTGATGACTGCCATGGTGAAGGCGGAGGGCGTCCACAAGTCCTTCGGCACGGCCCACATTCTCAAGGGCATCGACCTGGAGGTCGCGCCGCGTGAGGTCTTCTGTGTGATCGGTCCCTCGGGGTCGGGCAAGTCGACGTTCCTGCGGTGCATCAACCACCTGGAGCAGATCAACGCCGGACGGCTGTACGTCGACGGGGAGTTGGTCGGCTACCGGCAGAAGGGCGACAAGCTCTACGAGCTGAAGGACAGCGAAGTCGCGAGGAAGCGCCGGGACATCGGCATGGTCTTCCAGCGCTTCAACCTGTTCCCGCACATGACGGCGGTGGAGAACGTCATGGAGGCACCGATCCAGGTGCGCGGCGAGTCGAAGGCGGCGGCCCGCGCGCGGGCGGCGAAGCTGCTCGACCGGGTCGGTCTCTCCGACAAGGCGGACAACTATCCCGCGCAGCTCTCCGGCGGTCAGCAGCAACGGGTGGCCATCGCGCGCGCGTTGGCGATGGAGCCGAAGCTGATGCTGTTCGACGAGCCGACGTCGGCGCTCGACCCGGAGCTGGTGGGTGATGTCCTGGACGTGATGCGCGACCTCGCGGCCGACGGCATGACGATGATCGTGGTCACCCACGAGATGGGGTTCGCGCGCGAGGTCGGGGACGCGCTGGTGTTCATGGACGACGGCATGGTCGTCGAGACGGGCCATCCGCGCGATGTGCTCGGCAATCCGCAGCACACCAGGACGCAGTCGTTCCTGTCGAAGGTGCTGTAGGTGCCACGCACGCGGGCGGTACGGCCAGTGACGTCCGTACCGCCCGCCCGCCGCTACTTCAGGGCCAGTACGAGGGAGTCGGAGGGCGAGGACCAGACGGGCCTCGCCTCGGCGAAGCCGGCCTCGCGCAGCGTACGCGCGTGCCAGTCGGCCGACGGCGTGTCACCTTCGGCGTGCTCCCCGTAGATCCGGAACCGCTCGGCGGTGGGTCCGGCGAGTACGGGGTCCTTGGCGGCGACGTCCCACCACTGCGTCCAGTCGAGCGCGCCGGCCGACCTGGCCCGTTCCATGGCGGCGTGCCGGTGGGCGCGTTCGGCCTCGTTGATCCCGGGGGTGGCGGTGTCGATCATGTGGTCGGCGTTCATCAGGACTCCGCCGTCCCTCACGAGCCCGGCGAGCTGCCCGTACAGCGTGGTCAGCGGCCCGGCGTGGAACCAGTGCAGGGCGGTGGCGGTGAGGACGGCGTCGTACGTCCCGTACGGCAGCAGGGCCGGCCAGCCGGGGTCCTTGAGGTCGGCGGTCACGAAGCTGACCCGCTCGTCGCCGGCGAAATACCCGCGGGCGATGGCGAGCAGGGCGGGGTCGAGGTCGACGCCCGTGCTGGTCGCTTCGGGGAACCTGCGCAGCAGCCGGTCCGAGATGCTGCCCGTGCCGCACGCGAGGTCGAGCACCCGGGGCCGCGGGCCCACCAGCGCCTCGACCATGTCCAGCATGACCCGGAACCGCTCCTCGCGGTCGGGCATGTACCACTCCTGCTGCCGGTCCCAGCTCCGCTGCCAGGCCCGCCAGTCGGTTCCGGTCGTCGCCTCCGTCATAAACCCTCCCCTGAGTAATACCCTGGAACGTCAGTCGGCCATTACGGTCGGCTCTCCCGACTCTAGAACGCAGCCGTAAGGACTACAAGTGGAACTGGCCTCTTACTCGGACTACGCGGTACGCCTGGTCAACACCGAGGAGCCGGCCCGTGGCACGGACACCCTGACCTCGGTCGAGGACGTCCGCGCCCTCTTCGGCGCGAGCACCCAGCTCGCCCGCCGCGCGACGGAGGCGGACATCACCCGCTTCCGGTCGGTCAGGGCACGGCTGCGCGCGGTCTTCACCGCCGCCGACACGGGTGAGCCCACCCAGGCCGTCGACCTGCTGAACTCGCTGCTGCTGGAATTCCCGGTCAGCCCGCAGATCTCCGGCCACGACTTCCTCGACGAGGAGGGCCGCCCCGACTGGCACATGCACCTCGCCGAGCACCCCTCGAACGCGACCGCCGGGTACGCGGCGACGGCCGCGATGGGGCTCGCCTTCCATCTGACCGAGCACGGTGTCGACCGGCTCGGCCTGTGCGAGGCAGCACCGTGCCGCAACGCCTACCTCGACACGTCGACCAACCGCTCGCGACGCTACTGTTCGGACCGCTGTGCGACCCGTGCCAACGTCGCCGCCTACCGGGCCCGCAAGCGCCTGGAGACGGAACGGTCGGCGAGCACCGGGCGCACCGAAGAGGCCAGCCAGGAGACCGCCCCGCGCACCGAGCGCTGATCCTCGCCGCGCGGCCGGTACCGGCCGCGTACCCGCCCCAGCAGCAACTCCTCGGGCACCGTCCCGAACAGCCTGCTGTCACCCTCGGCCCCCGGGTTGTCCCCCAGCACCCACCAGCCGCCCTCGCGTCGCTCGATCAGCCGCTTCACGATGAGCAGATCCTGCTGCAACGGGTGTTTGAGCACGACCACGTCGCCCGCCTTCACGGGCGCCCGGTAGTGCACCAAGAGCTGATCGCCGTGCTTGAGCGTCGGGTACATGGACGGCCCCGTCACCTCGGCGATCCCCAACGGCACTCTCGGCTCCCGCCCCGACTCCCGCCCCGACTCCGTCATGCGGCACCTCCCGGTCCCACCGTATGTTCCGCCACAGGTCCCATATTGACGCCGGACTTTTGTCCTAAGCCCACGGGGGCACTCGCGAAAACAGGCTTCTCACGGAGTAATGTCCCACCTGAGAAGACGATCACGAGGAAGGACAGCTCAATGCTCTCCCGACTGTTTGCCCCGAAGGTGAAGGTCAGCGCCCACTGCGACCTCCCCTGCGGCGTCTACGACCCGGCCCAGGCCCGCATCGAGGCCGAGTCGGTCAAGGCCGTCCAGGAGAAGATGGCGGGCAACGACGACGCCCACTTCCAGGCCCGCGCCACCGTCATCAAGGAGCAGCGAGCCGAGCTCGCCAAGCACCATGTCTCGGTGCTGTGGAGCGACTACTTCAAGCCCCCGCACTTCGAGAAGTACCCGGAGTTGCACCAGCTGGTCAACGACACCCTGAAGGCCCTGTCGGCGGCGAAGGCCTCGACGGACCCGGCGACGGGCCAGAAGGCGCTGGACTACATCGCCCAGATCGACAAGATCTTCTGGGAGACCAAGAAGGCGTGACCGCCTTGCGCGACGACTGAGGGCCCGACGGCAGTTGCCGTCGGGCCCTCAGTCGTCCTGTCTGCGGACGGGGGGATTCAGCGGACCCGGTCGTAGACCAGGGCCAACGTGCCGTGTTCGCCTGCCTCTTGGCTGGCCAGCGTCCACTGCCCGGCGGGCAGGCCGTCGTCGAAGAGGCGCGGGCCGCCGCCGAGGAAGACCGGGAAGACGTTGAGCGCCAGCCGGTCGACCTGGTCGGCGGCGAGCAGCGCCTTGATGACGCTCGCGCTGGACAGGACGAGGATGTCGCCCCCTTCGGTCGCCCTGAGGTCGGCGACGACCTCGGCGGCCGGCTTGTCCACGATCGTCGTACGCTCCCACGGCGCCTCGCCGAGGGTCGAGGACAGGACCACCTTCTCGCTCTCGACCAGCCACGTCGCGAAGCCTTCGTCCCGCGGGTCGGCCCCCTCCATGCCGATGACGGTCGGCCAGAAGCCCAGGAAGCCCTCGGCGTTGACCCGCCCGAGCAGGGCCGTCGATGCCGACCCCCAGAGGCCGGCCAGATGGTCGCGGGCGACGTCGGTGACCGCGTACGGCATCACCCAGCTCATGTCCTGGGCGTCGCCGGGGCCGGCGTAACGGCCGTCGAGGGAAAGGCTCATGTTGGTGACGACCCGGCGGCCGGTTGTCTGCTCAGTCACTTCGTGCTCCTTGTCCGGGGGCTGCACTGGATGTCGTGCTCACCGGCGGCGAGGGTCGCGGCGAGCTTGTCGAGGCTCTGGCCGAAGCCGATCTCGATGCCCGCGACGAAGTCCGCCGAGTCGACGGTGCTGTCGGTGATCCGGTAGAGGACGGTCAGGTCCGTCCCCGCGTCGGTGGGGGTGAGGCCGCATTCGACATGCGCGATGAAGGCGAACCCGCCGCCGGGAAACAGCGGCGAGAGCCGGTAGGCGAGGCGTTCACCGGGGCGTACGTCCTCGACCACCCCCTCGGCGCGCCCGGCGACCCGGTCGGAGCCGTCGGCGTCCTCCGCGTCGCGGTACTCCTGGACGATCCGGCCGCCAGGCCGCGTCTCGAAGACCAGCTCGGAGACGCGGAGGTCGTCGGGGGTCCACCAGTGGGCGAGCAGGGACGGCTCTGTCAGGTGGCGCCAGACCTGTTCGGGTCCGCCCGTCAGCGACCGGAGGAAGGTGAACGAACGGCCGTCCGCCCACCCCTGTTCGTCCGCCGCGAGCCGCTCCGCCTGAAGGCTCAGCCCGTGCCGTTCGTAGTCGGCCCGCACGCCGCCCGCTCGGTCGGCGGTGTCGGCGAGCCGCCCGAGTGCCTCCGCCAGCTCCCGCAGCGGAGCGGACCGCAGCGCGTAGACCCGGCGCTGCCCTGTCCGCTGCGAGGTGACGAGCCCGGCCCGCTCCAGGGTCTGCAGATGCTTGGTGGTCTGCGGCTGCCGCGCCTCGGCGAGCTGGGCGAGGACCCCGACCGAGCGGGGCCGCTCGGCCAGCAGTCTCACGAGTCGCCAGCGGGCCGGATCGGCCAGTGCGATGAGGAGTGCGTCCATGGGAAATAGTATTCGTCATGGAGAATATTCTCGTCAAGGAATAAGTGGGGGCGCGCTCAATCGCGGCGGTCAGTCGATGTGGGACGGTACGGCCGGGGCGGCTGGCCGTTCAGGCGGAGGCGAAACCTTTCATCGCCACGCGGGCCGCCTGTTCGACGATCTTGATGCCCGCCTCTTCCGTGGTGCAGCCGTTCAGCAGGACCGCCATCAGATAGACCCGGCCGCCGGACTCGACCCGGCCGATGCTGTTGACGTCCCACTTCTTCGTCGCGCTCCGCTGGAGCCAGCCGTTCTTGAGTGCTGTCGTGGTGCCGGTGTCGGCCACGGCCGAGACGCCCCATTGCTGGCTCTTGGCTATGTGCCGCATGAGGTCCTGGATGTACTTGCGGGAGGCCGCCGACAGGGGTGGACCTTCGCCGAACACGTTCTGCAGCAGGCGCACTTGGTCCTGTGCGGTGGTCCTGGTCACGCCCCAGACCGTGCCGCCGCCGCCCTGGGTCTGCGAGAGGCCGAGGCGTTTGTTGGCGGCGTCGAGGCCGACGGCGCTGCCGATGGCGGTCCACAGGGCACTCGTCGCGTCGTTATCACTGTTCTCGATCATGTCGGCGGCGTAGGCCCGTTCCTTCGCCGTCAACTCGCGCCCCGCGTCCTGCGCCTGGAGCAGGAGTGTGGCGAGGATGTCGACCTTGACGATACTGGCCGTGTCGAAAGCGCCGTCGCCGTACGTCGCCCACTTGCCGCTCTCGGTGTCCAGCAGCGCGACGGACAGCTCGTTGCCGGAGAGCGTGGCCGCGAGCGGGTCGAGGGCCGGCTTCAGGTCCATCGGTACGGGGGTGGGGGTGGGCGACGACTGCGGCGAGCGCGGCGTCCGCTGGGCTGTCGGTGTGCCGTTGTCGTCCTGGTGGGCCTTTGTCTCCGCGTACGTACCGCCGCCGCCGAGCAGCAGGACAGCGGCGGTGACCGCCCACGTCACCCGCCGTCTCTTGGCCTTGCGGCGGCGTCGCTGCTCCCTGCGGGAGCGCCGGCGCCGACCAGGCATGTCCTCATGCACGCGTTCGATGGTAATCGATGGTTCGTTCGGGCTTTTGTGGGTTTTCTGCTGGTTTGACCCCGTCAACAGCTGCCCGATCAGGCTCCGTTCGGGCCCTTCCTGCCGTCTCTCGGGCCGAAGATCGCCAGCGCCTCCGCGTCACCGGCACGGGCGTTGAGGAAGTACTCCGCCCACTCCGCGATGTCCGGATACCCGGACTCGGCGCCGAGCCGGGCCGCCGCCGCCTCGGTGTCGAAGTGGGTGACGCGCAGTTCGACGCCGGGGCCCAGCAGCGCCCAGTGCGCGCCTGGCCGGCCGTACGGCATGCCGACGCTGCCCGGGTTGACGATCTGGCGGCCGTGCGCGAGCCGAACGAACGGCATATGGGTGTGGCCGCACACGACGGTGCGTACGTCGTCGTCCAGCCCGGCCAGCACCTCGGCCCAACGCGCGAGGCGCGAGTCCACCAGGACCACCTCCTCGTCGTCGCGCGGCGTCGCGTGGCAGAAGAGGACGTCGCCGAGGCCGGCCACCGACAGCCGCCGGGTACGCGGAAGTCCCGCGAGCAGCGCCACATGGTCCGCCGTGAGCCGGCCGGCCGCCCAGGTCGCGACGGGGTCGCCGGGGACCTCCGAGATCAACCCCTTTCGCAGCTCTACCAGTTCGCGATCGGCGTTGCCGCCGATCAGTACGGCCCGGTCGCCGAGGCCCGTCAGCACCTCCAGCACCTCGTTGGGCTGCGGTCCCGCCGCGATGTCGCCGGTGACCACCACCCGTGCCGCGGCGGCGACTTCGGGCTCGGCCAGCACCGCCTCCAGGGCGGGCAGGACGCCGTGGATGTCGGACACGACAGCGACCCGGCCGGTTCGCGGGGCGGTCAACTCGGCACTTCGGCAACGGCGGTGATCTCCACGAGCTGCCCCGCGTACCCGAGGCAGGCCACCCCGAGCAGCGTGGACGTGTGCGGGCCGAGCGTCAGGCCGCCGGCCTGTACGACCGCCCACACGCGGCCGAGATCGGCGGGGTCCTGCGACACCACGTACACGTCGGTGGACACCACATCGCCGGGCCCGCAGCCGACGGCCCGCAGCGCCGTCTCCATGTTGGCGAGCACCTGCCGGGTCTGCGCCTCGAAGTCGCCGGGCCCTACGAGGTTCCCCTCGGCGTCGAGCGGTACGGCCCCGGCGAGGAACGCGAGGCGCCGGCCGGTGTCGACGACCGCCGCATGCGCGTAGTCCGGCGGCGGGAACAGCTCGGGCACGGTCGTACGGCGAACCATCGATGTCACTCCTCGTGCCGGGCCCACACGTACCGGCCCCGGCATTGTCGTCACTCCTCCCCCTCCGCGCCCACCGGTTTTCCCGCGCCGCGCGCGTGTCGGCACGGGCGGCCCGCTGCAAGGTTTCGGCAAGGCCCGGTCAAGCCTCCGACCGACCTGCGGGGGCATGTCACGTCACGCAAGGCCCGGAAGAAAGGTCCGAAAACAGCGTCGGGGGATCTGATGACTGATGTGAGAGGGCGGCCCTTGAGCGGCGGCCCGGTAGAGCGGGAGACCGGCCCGGTACAGCGGGAGACCGGTCAGTGGCTGACACTGACCGGCTGCCGGAAGGTACTGGTCGTCGTGCACACGGAGGTGTACGGGCAGCGGCTGCGCGAGCTGCTGCCACTGCTGGAGTCCGATCTGCGGATCCAGGTGGTGTTCACCATCGCGCCGCACGCGTTCAACGAGGGCGCGGCACGCTCGCTGCGCGCGATGGGAAGCACCGTAATGCCGTGGGAGGAGGCGGTCCGTACCGAGTTCGACCTCGCACTCGCCGCCGGGTCGCAGGGAGTTGAGCGGCTTCGCGCACCGCTGATCCGTCTGCCGCACGGGGCGGGGCACATGAAGCTGTCGCGCGTGCTCGACAGCAAGACGGCTGACAGCGAGGAGCCGAGGACGGTCGGCGGGCTGGGGCGCTCGTACCTCATGTGGGACGGTCGGGTCGTACCGAAGGCGTTCGCGCTGGCCCACCGGTCCGACCTGACGGCTCTGAAGCGCTGGTGCCCGGAGGCGCTGCCGGTGGCCGAGGTGGTCGGTGACGCCGACCACGACCGGATCACCGCCAGCCTTCCGCATCGCGCCGCCTACCGCGAGGCGTTGGGGTTGCGCCCCGAGCAGAAGCTGATAATGGTCTGCTCGACGTGGGGACTGGGGTCGTCGTTCAACCGGATCGACGCGCTGCTGCCGAGGCTGGTGGCCGAGCTGCCGCGCCATGAGTACCGGATCGCGGTGCTGCTGCACCCCAACATCCACGCCGGCCACGGCGACTGGCAGGTGAAGGCGTGGCTGGCCGGTTTCCGGCGGCGCGGCGTCGCGGTCGTACCGCCGGACGCCGACTGGCGTTCGCATCTGATCGCGGCGGACTGGGTGATCGGGGACCACGGTTCCGTCACGCTGTACGCCACGTTGACGCGGGCGACCATCCTGCTGGCCCGATTCCCTGACGGGGACGTCAACCCGGAGTCGCCCGGGGCCGAACTGGCACAGGCCGCACCGGCGTTGTCCCCGGCTCACCCGCTGCCCGAGCAACTGGCTTACGCGGCGGCCGAGTACCCGGCGCGGGAGTACGCGCGGATCGCGGCGCGGATCTCGTCGGAGCCCGGCCGCTTCAACGAGCTGATGCGCAAGCTGATGTACCGGATCCTGGGCCTCGGCCGACCGGCCCATCAACCTGCCGTCCGGCCACTGCCGTTGCCGGAACCGCTGGAGTCGGAGGAGGGGCTGACATGGTCGCCGACGGCCATCTGAACATCGATCTCGACGGCGGGGTGGACGAGCGGTGGCTGCAGTGCGCCGACGTGCTCCACGCGACGGCACTCCGCCCGTACGGCGAGGCGTTACGGCTCGCCCGCCGGACGATGCGGCGGTGGCCGGGGTGCCTGCTGACCGTCGTACGGTGCGCGGACGGCGGATGTGTGGCGGCGGCCCGCGCCGGTGACCGGGTCGTCGTGAGGTGGCTGCCGGTCGGGGCCGCTTTCTCCACCGAGGGTTATGTGCGCTTCTCGTCGTTGCTGTACGTCTGGCTGGTCAGGGCTCGGACGGCCGGTCCGGCGACCGGCCGGACGGCCGGTCAAGACGGTCCAGGCGCTCCTCCAGACGCCGTACGTCGGTCGCGCTGACCTGGGCGTAGCGGGCCAGGGACTGCTCGTACCAGTTCCTGGCCCGTGCGCCGTCCTGCCGTTCCTCGGCCGATTCGCCGAGCATCTCCAGCACCCGGCCCTGCCAGTGCCGGGACCCGGTCTCCTCGAACTCACCCAATGCGGCGATCAGTTGGCGCTCAATGTCGTCGACGGTCCGCCCGGCGCGCGGGAGTCGGGCGGACGCGCGGCCGAGAAACGCCAGGGCGCGGGCGGCGTCGTACGCGTCGTGTTCGGCGAGCAGGTCCGCGCGGGCGCGTTCGAGCAGCGGGACGGCCTGTTCGGGGCGGTCGACCGCGAGGGCCACGTCGCCGAGGCAGATCCGGGTGAGTGCCGCGCCGCGCCGGTAACCGATCTCTTCCCGCAGATCGAGCGCCGGGGTGAAGAACGTTGCGGCTTCCGCCAGCCGTCCTGCGAGCCGGTGCGACTGGCCGAGGCCGTGCAGCGCCTGTGCCTCGGCGCGCCGGTCGCCGTCCCTGACCGCCTCCTCGCGCGCCTGCGCGAACCATTCCACGGCGTCGTCATGGCGCCCCGCGTTGCGCAGTCCGGTGCCGCCCGAGGTGAGCATCCGGCTCTCGGCCTGCCGCTCGCCGGCGCGGCGGGCAGCGGCGAGTCCGATCTCGTGCGCTTCGATCCACAGGTCGTAGGGCCGTAATCGGAGGAAGGCGGGCCACATCGCGTCGGCGAGCTGCCACGCGGTGGCGTCCCAGCCGTGTTCGGCGGCTGCTCGTAACGCGGCCATGAGATGGGGCAGTTCGGCACTGAGCCAGTTCAAGGCGCCGGGTGCGGCGCTGAACGGCGGCCGCTGCCCGGGGTCCGGTGGGAACGCGTAGTCGCGGGGCAGTGTGCGGTGGCTCGGAGCCAGCAGGGCCTCGGCGGCCGTGGCGGTAAACAGATACGCGTCCACGACCCGGCGTACGGTGTCGCGCCGGTCGGCGGATGTCTCCAACTCGCCCGCCAGGTCTGCCGCGTGGGCCCTGGTCAGGTCGTGGAACCGGTAGCGGTCGGCGCCGGAGACAGGATCGGGGCCCAGCTCTTCCAACAGATTCACCTCGGCGAGATCGTCGAGCAGCAGAGCCGCTTCGTCCGGGCGTACGGAACAGGCAGCGGCGGCGACGGCCGTGCCGAACACGACGACGGGCAGCAGCCCCAACCGCCGGTAGCCCACGGCCAGTCCGGGCGGCAGATGGCGGTACGACTCGTCCAGCGCGCCCCGCACGGCGTACCCGCCCTCGATGCTGAGGGTGTCGAGCCGGCCCGCGCCGCCGTCCCGGTCAAGGGCCCCGGCCATGGCGGCGAGCGGCTGCCGCGGCCGTACCGCCATCCGCGCCGCCGCCACGCACACGGCCAGCGGCAGTCCGGCACACGCGGTGACGACCTGCCGGGCCGCTTCGGGCTCCCTGCCGACCCGGTCGGCGCCGATCCGGCGCCTCAGCAGATCGACGGCGTCGCTCACGGCGAGCGCGCCGAGCTGGACGAACGCCGCGCCGTCGACGCCGAGTCCGGTCAGCCGGGACCGGCTGGTGACGGCGACGAGCGTGCCGGAGCCGCCCGGCAGCAGCGGACGTACCTGCGCGGCGCTCACCGCGTTGTCGAGCATCACGGCGAGCCGCAGCCCGGCAGTGTGCGACCGCCACAGGGCGGCCTGCTCGCCGAGCCCGGCCGGCGAGTGCGGCGCGCCGATCGCCCGGAGGAACTGGCCGAGGATTTCGCCGGGCCCGGCGGGCATCTGGTCCTGGCCTGAATGACCGCGCAGATCGGCGTAGAGCTGCCCGTCGGGGAACTCGTCGGCCAGAGCGCTCAGCCAGCGGGAGGCGAGGGTGGTCTTGCCGACCCCGGGTGAGCCGCTGATGACGACGATCGCGGGCCCGCCGAAGGGCCGGCCCACCAGCTCGTCCAAGGTGGCGAGTTCGCTCGTACGCCCGGTGAAGTCGGCAGGTACGGGCAGCAGTTGACGCGGGACGGCGGGAGCGGCCGGTACGGCGACGGAGGCCGGGGCGTGGAAGTGCACTCCGCCCTGGATGTGGTGCGCCTGGACGAGGTGCCCGTCGATCGACGTGTCACCGGAGACGGTGTTGCCGACCGGCCCTCCCACTCCCCCGCCCGCATCGACCCACCCCCGCAACGCCCGAGCAAACTCCGGTGCTGTGGATGCCTGTTCGGCCAGCTCGTCAGCCAACCCACCGACGTCGCCCTCCGCCGCCGCCCGCACCCGTAACACCGTCGCCGGATCCACGCCCCTCACGCCTTCCAGCGCGCCGACGAGAGCCCGCCACACACCCGGTCTGGCATATGCCTGCGTCATAGCCACACGCAGCTCGACAGCCGTGACCTCGCCCAATGCAACCGCCCTCCCCCGTAAGTGCATTCTCCCCGACGTCCGGTCGCGGCCGGCCAGAAGAGGCGCCTGCCCATTGATTGATCGGAACTTACCCATACTTTGTCTATTGCAGACTGAATAATTCAGCTAATGAACGTTCAAGCCAAGATAAGTATTCAACTGACGCCACCTTTTGACCGAAGTTGACATCGTGGGACCCTTTGGCAGGGGCCCGCGGGCAGCGGACCGGGTATGGGGGCGCTGGTGACCTTCGAGATACTCATCCTGGGGCCGGTGGAATTACGCTCCGGCGGTCGCCGTGACGCCCTCGGCACCGCCCGGGAGGGGCTGACGCTGGCCGCGCTGGCCGTGGACGCCGGCCGCCCCGTCCCCCTCGACACCCTGATCCACCGGCTGTGGGACGACAATCCGCCCCGCAAGCCACGGGCGAGCCTGCATGTGTACGCGGCGCGGATCCGCCGAAGACTCGACAGCGCGGACGGCGATGTCCGTCTCGCGCAGCAGGCGGGTTCGTACACGCTCGAAATCGACCCCGATCAGGTCGATCTGCACCGCTTCCAGCGACTGACCGCGGAGGCGCGATCCCTCTCCGACGCGGGGGACGACGTCCAGGCACTCGCCTTGCTGGAGGAGGCGGAAGCGGGCTGGCGGGGCGAGCCGCTGTCGGGCCTGCCCGGCCTCTGGGCGGAAAGCGTCCGGACGAATATGGCGGAGAAGCATCTGGCCGCGAAGCTCACCCGAATCGCCGTCGAGTTACGGATGGGCCATTTCGCCGAGCTGATACCGGACTTGACGACGTTGCTCGAACAGCATCCGACCGACGAGGGCCTGGCGGGCCATCTGATGGTCGCCGACTACGGCTGCGGCCGGCAGGCGGACGCGTTACGCGTGTACGACACCGTACGGCGCCGGCTGAGCGAGGAGTTGGGCGCCGAGCCGGGCGGCGCACTCTCGCGGCTCCAGCAACTCATCCTGAACCAGGCTCCCGTGGCGGACCTGCTCGTGCGGCCCGAACCGGTCTCGGCGGCGCCGCACACCTTGCCGAGCCACGGTGAACTCGTCGGCAGGGAACGAGAGATGCGGGCGCTCCAGGCGCCGGGGCCGGGGCCGGGCGGCGCTGTGATCGCCCTCCAGGCCATCAGCGGCATGCCGGGCATCGGTAAATCCACCCTCGCCGTCCACGCGGCCCGGCGCCTCACCCCTTCCTACCCCTCGGGCCAGGTCCACTTCGACCTGGAGGCACACGCCCCGGGCCGTAACCCGCTCACCCCGCAGGCGGCACTGTCCGCGCTGTTACGGATCTTCGGCGTACCCGCCTCCGAAATCCCTGGTGAGCTGGGCGAGTTGGTGTCTCTTTGGCGGACCTTGCTCGCCACCCGCCGCGCGGTGATCGTCCTCGACGACGCAGCCGACGCGGAGCAGGTCCGCCCGCTGCTCCCGGGCGACTCCCCGTCGCTGGTCATCATCACCAGCCGCCGGCGGCTGACCGGTCTGCCCGGGGTGCGGTCGCTGTTCCTGGACGTCATGACGGCGGACGAGGCCGACGCCATGTTCCGGCAGCTGGCGGGCGAGGAGCGCAGTCGCGATCAGGCGGAGGTGTCCGAGATAACCCGGCTGTGCGGAAACCTTCCGCTGGCCGTGGAACTGGCGGCGGGCCGGCTGGTCTCACGTCCTTCGTGGACGACGGCGCACCTGATCCGCAGGCTGTCGCGGGAGGACGGCCGGCTCGGCGAAATCCGGGACGGCTTCTCGATGGAGATCGCGCGCGCGTTCGAGATGTCGTACCACACGCTTCCCGCAGATCAACGCACCGCGTTCCGGCTGCTGAGCCTGCACCTCGGGCCGGATTTCGATCTCCACGCGGCTGCGGCTCTGCTGGGCCGTGAACCTGATGAATCCGAAAGGATGTTGGAAGAACTCCTCGACGCGCACCTGATACGTGAACCGTCCCCCGAGCGGTACGCCTACCACGACCTGCTCCGCGAATTCGCCCGCACCCTGACGACCACCGAGGACCCACCGGCCGTACGCGACACGGCCGTTGAACGCCTGATCGATTTCTACACGGAGTCCTGCGCACAGGCGGACCGCGCCGTATACCCGCACCACTTCCAGCTCGACCTCTTCGAACTTTTATCCGACATTCGAATAAATGGATGGGACGACGCGCAGGGCGCCAGACAGTGGCTGAATGACGAGCGCGCGGCGCTGATCGCCGCCGAACGCCGTTCGAGAGATCACGGCAGCCCCGCGAAGGCCGCGCGACTGGCCCACGTGCTGGCGCGCTTCCTCGACGAGGAGGGCTACTGGCCGGAGGCCCGCGAGATGCACACGGCGGCAGCGGCCCACTGGCGCGAGGAGGGCAACCGACAGGCCGAGGCCCTGGCCTTGATCGACCTGGGCTCGGCCCGCTCCCACGCCAGTGACTACGAGCACGCCATGGAAGCGGGAAACAGTGCTCTCGATGCGGCTGCCGCCATCAACGACAGCCAAGTAGCGGCATCGGCTTTTCATCTGCTCGGAGTGGTGTACTGGAATCTGGGCCGCCTGGACGACGCCCTCGCCATCCAGGAAAAAGCGTTGGAACTCCGCAGGCGATCCGGCGACATTTGGCAGCTCGCCCGCTGCGCCAACAATCTGGGCATCACCCACCTCTTCCGCGCGAATTATTCGACGTCGCTCGAATATTTCCAATCTGCGCTCGCCGGCTTTCGCGAGACAGCGGATCTCCGACAGGTCTCCCATGTATTGAACAACATGTCGGATCATGCACTCCAAATGGGAGACCGCGACACAGCACGTAAGTTGCTGGCAGAATGCATCGAATTACTCCACATCACAGGCGGCGCGTCCGACGAGGCAACCGCCCAGGTCAATCTCGCGGACACCATGGACGCCGCCACGGAATTCGAAGCGATTTTGGATTTGTATCGACAGGCACTTGTCACCTTTCACCGACTGGGAGACCGCCGCAACGCCTGCATCACCCTGCACGGAATGGGGGTCGCCCATCAAGTGGCGGGGCTGCTGGCCGAGGCCGCAACTCACCACCAGCGAGCCCTCGACCTGGCCAGGAGCATCGGCGCCGCTCACGAAGAGGCCCAAGCTCTGCGCCACTTGGGAATGACCGAACACCGGCTCGGCCGACTGGCGTCCGCCACGGCGCACCTTGAGGCAGCAGTCGCTCTGGCCGACCGGACCGGCGCGACGAAGGAAACCGCGCACGCCCTCGACAGCTTGGCTCTGCTCTGCGCCGAGACCGACGAACCGGACCGCGCGAGAGCGCTTTGGCTTCGCGCATGCGCAGCTTTCACGGAACTTTCCGACACAGCAGAAGTCGCCCGCATTGCGGGACATCTGACTGACCGTCACCTCACCCTACCCGAGGTTGGACGGAACTGAAACGGGAGTTGCCGGACTCCCCGTCGCTGGGGTAAACCAGACGCCCAGGGGAAGATCGTTCCCCGTCGGCGGACCACAGCGAATTGTGCGGAGAATACCCATGCTCGACTTCATCAGGAAATTTGCCCTCTACATGTGCATCCCGAGCTTCTTCCTGATGGGCATTTCCGGTGCGAATGGGCACACAGAGGCAGCACCCGCTCACACACAGACAGCAATACACAGCATTCGGTAACCCTGTCGCTAACGGCGTGACCCGGGAGCGGTGGCGACGACGGCCACCGCTGTCAGGCCGATGGCGAGGCCCGCGGCCGTTCGTGGGCCGAAGGGTTCGTGGAACATCAGGGCGCCCCAGACCGCGGTGACCGGGGCCATCAGGAACATCAGCGCGTTGACCCGGGTGATGCCGTAGCGCCGTAGCACCAGCCAGTACAGCCCGTAGCCGCCGAAGGTCGCGAGGCCGATCAGCCAGCTGATCGCCAGCCAGAAGCCGGGGTCGGCGGGCGGTGCCGCCGCGCCCGTGGCCAGGGCGAGGGCCGTGAAGACGACGGCGCTGGTGGCGCAGTGGACCGTCATGGCGACCGACGGTGCGGTACGGGTACGGCTGCGGCCCTCCACGAACGTCGCGGCGACCAGCGAGAGCATGCCGATGAACGGCACCCCGTACGCCCACGGCCGGACCCCGGCCGAGGCGGTCGCCGTGGCGTCGGCCGTGGTGACCAGGACGACGCCCGCGACGCCCAGGCAGAGCCCGAGCCACTGCCGCGCCGACACGTACTGGCGCAGCAGCGGGCCCGCCAGGGCTCCGGCGACCAGGGGCTGGGTGCCGTCGACGAGGGCGGTGGTGCCACTGGAGACGCCGAGCTGGATCGCGTAGTAGACCGTGAGCAGATAGCCGCTCTGGGACAGCAGGCCGACCGCCGCCTGCCGGAGCAGGTCGCGCGCCGTGAGACCGCGCCAGGAGGCGCGGGTGACGGTCAGCGCTGCCAGCCCGAGGACGGCGGCGAGCGGCAGGAAGCGCCACATCAGGATCGTCACAGCGCCGGCGCTGCCCGCGCCGAGTTTGGCTCCGATGAATCCGGAGCTCCAGCAGACGACGAATCCGACCGCCAAGAGGACCTGCACCACGCATCACCCGTCCGGGAGAGACAACTAAACCGTTCTGTTTACTCGCCTGCCCGACCCGAACCCGGAGTAAACAGAACGGTATAGTGGACGGATGGAACGGATCGTACTGACGCCGGGCGCCCGCCGCGCACTGGACGCCGCATCCCGGCTGTTCTACGAGCGCGGGATCCATGCCGTCGGCGTGGACCTCATCGCCGCCGAGGCCGGGGTCACCAAGAAGACGCTCTACGACCGCTTCGGCTCCAAGGAGCAGCTCGTCGTGGAGTACCTCGCCGCCCGCGACGAGCGCTGGCGCGCCTTCCTCGCCGAGCGGCTGGCCGCATCGGACGCGGCGGGCGGCGGAGCCGTGGAGCGGATCGTCGCGGTGTTCGACGCCTCGCGGGACTGGATGGAGGAGTTCAGCCGGCGGGGATGCAGCATGGTCAACGCCCATGCGGAGATCGACGACCCCGGCCACCCCGCGTACGCGATCATCACCGGCCAGAAGGCCTGGATGCTGGACCTGTTCACCACGCTCGCCCGCGAGGCGCGGACCGCGGATCCCGCGGCGCCGGAGCCCGAGTCCCTGGGCCGCACCCTCGCGCTGCTGCACGAAGGCGCGCTCGTGGCCCACGGGCTGCGGACGTTCCCGGATCCGGTCGGCCACGCCAGGGACCAGGCGCGGACGCTGCTCGGCACGGTGGGACGCACCCGCGCCGACTGACCGGTGCGGCCTACGCGGCGGGCGCGTGCAGGAGCGGGCTCTTGTGGTGGGTCAGCCACTGGCGGTACGCGACGGTGCGCAGCGCCGCCTCGCGGTACGCCGCCGTCAGGTCCGCGTACGCCTCGGCGCCGTCGCCTCCCGGGCGGGAGAACAGCAGCAGCCGTACCGCCAGCGGGTCGTCGCGCAGCGGTCTGATCGCGATGTCGTCGCGCGGACCCGAGGTGGGCTGGCAGGGGGCGACCGCCTCGCCGACCGCGATCAGATTTGCCGCCGTTAGATAATCTCCGTGCATGACACGGGGGTTGAGGCCGGCGGCGCCCAGGACGCGGCGCAGGCCGTCCGATTCGCCGTCCACCGTCGGGTCGATCATCCAGCGGTCCTCGGCGAGGTCGGCCAGCTCGACGACGGAGCTCGCCGCCGCCGGGTGGTCCAGCGACATGGAGACGAACTGCGGCTCACGCTCGACCAGTACGCGCTGTTCCAGGCCGTCGGGGACGGGCAGCGGACAGCCCTCCACCTCGTGGACGAACGCCACGTCGAGCTGTCCCGCTGCGACCATCTTCAGCAGGGCGCCCGCTGACACGTCCATGTGCAGGGTGATGTCCGTGCCGGGCAGCCGGTCGCGCAGCCGGCGCAGCCAGCCCGCCAGGGCGCGGCTCGCGGTGGAGCCGACCCGCAGACAGGGGCCGTCGGCCCGGCCCGCCGCCGCGCGCGCCTCGGCGACGAGCAAGGCCATGCCCGCGACGAGCGGCCGGGCCCGGCTCAGCACGGAGCGGCCCAGCGGGGTCGGCCGGCAGCCGGTGCGTTCACGGGAGAACAGCTCCGCGCCCAGGGTGTTCTCGATCCGGCGCAGTTGGGTGGTCAGGGACGGCTGGCTCATCCCCAGCTGTCGCGCCGCCTTGTGCAGACTCCCCGTGTCGGCGATGGCGCAGACGGCACGCAAATGCCTTACCTCCAGCTCCATCCCCCGAGCGTAGAGCGTGCTGCTCCGCTTACACCAGGGGTCCAAACCGCTGCAATAGGCGCGGACTTCGCCGGTGATTGGTCCGTGCTATCGGCTGTTGCCATCATCCGCGCGGGGCCGGACTCACCGAGACTCTGCGGTACCGAACCCGTTCTACGGACGAGTAGGAGTCCCCCCACATGAGACACCCCAAGACGGTGATGTCCGCAATCTGCGGAATCGGCCTCGGCCTCGCGACCGCCTTCGGCGCTCCCGCCACCGCAGCCACCGGCAGCGCTGCCCCCACCAGCGCTGCCGGCGCCACTTCCCTCTCCTCGCCCGCCGCGACGTCCGTCGCCGCGTACGAGGGCTCGAAGGAAGAGGCGGCCAACAACAAGGCGTTCTTCGAGGCCGTCCTCAAGTCCGCAGCGCAGAAGCGCGCCGCCAACCCCGGTGCGCAGGCTGTCACCGTCGTCTACGACCCGTCGCAGGCGCCCAGCTTCGCCGGCCAGATATCGAACGCGGCGTCGATCTGGAACAGCGCGGTCTCCAACGTGCAGCTCCAGGCCGGCAGCAACGCCGACTTCGACTACTACGAGGGCAACGACCCGGCGGGCTCGTACGCGAGCACCGACGGGCACGGCCGGGGCTACGTCTTCCTCGACTACGCCCAGAACCAGCAGTACGACTCGGTCCGTGTCACCACGCACGAGACCGGGCACGTGCTCGGTCTGCCCGACACCTACGACGGTCCGTGCAGTGAGCTGATGTCGGGCGGCGGACCCGGTACGTCGTGCACGAACAGCCAGCCGGACGCGTCGGAGCGCGCCCAGGTCAACGCCCTGTGGGCCAACGGCATCGCCGCCGCGCTCGCCAAGGTGTCCTGACCCGTCCGTACGCCAGGAGGGCGCCCCACCGTACGCCGCGTACGGTGGGGCGCCCTTTCCCTTGGTAGCGTCGCTCGGTGGACTTCAGTACGAACACGGGCGCATCGCCCGGGAGCGGCCTTCTGCCGGCCGTCGACGGCGACTTCCAGACCCAGCTCACGGTACGGACGACGTTACGCACGAGCGTCCAGCTGGCCGACTGGGCGGCTGCCCAGGGCCTCACCCTGACCCCGACCGTCCTCGACCGGGGCCGCACGCCGGGGCGCCCGACGCTCACCCGGCGCGGCACGGGCAGTTTCGAGGAGCAGCGGCGCGCGGCCGACGCGTGCGCCGCGCTGCTGGCGGAGGCCGGCTTCGCCGTCGTACGGACGCGGATCGAGGCGGCTGCCTGGAACGACGGGGTGCCGCTGACGGACACCGAAGCGGCGGCGCTGCCGCCGCACTGTCACTTCGAGCACCGGGTCACGCTGCGGCTGGCCATCCCGTACGACACGAAGCGGCTGGCCGCGCTCGCCGAGCGGCACTCGGCGCAGGTGGCGCGCACCGCACGCCGGGTGCTCTCCCCCGGCGTACAGGAGCGGTCCGTGGTCCAGCGGGTGCCGGGGGCCGGCCGGACCGGGGCACGCGCCCGGCTGGACGGGCTGCTGGACGCGCTGTTCTCGGCGGGCTTCCAGCCGGCCGATGTCGAGGAGGGGTTCGTACTCCTCGACGACAACCCCCCGTTCAGCTGGCCGGGCCGGACCTGACCCGGCCGCGGCTCGCCAGACTGACGCTGGTGCCGGTGGCCGGACTCAGGCGCCCACCAGCGGCCTGCCGCCCAGCTCGGTGTCGGTCGGCAGCTGGCGTCTGATCCGCTCCAGGGCCTCACCGAAACCGCCGCCCGAGATACCTGATTCGTACGCCGCCCCCGCGCAGTGCAGCGTCAGGCTCAGCTCGGCGCGGCCGGCCGGTGCTCCGGTCTGCCGCTCACCGAGCGTCAGCAGGCAGTTGAGCGTGGCCTGTTGCGCCACCCCGGCGGCGACGACCGGCAGCCGGACGTCCCACTCCATGACACAGGACGACAGCACCTCACCCGCGCCCACCGGTTCCAGGGTGGCGAAATCCGGCCCCTCGTACTCGACTTCCCTGATGCGGGTCCGGACCTGATGCCCGCTCGTCGTAAAGGTGATCGCTTCCGCGCCCTGGCGGTCCCGGTACCAACCCGCCCATGAATCCGTCAACTCCGCTGTCATGGCGCGGACTGTAGCGCTAACGGGATCTTTCACCGTCAGCCGCCCTGCGGATCGCGCCACATGGGCCACATATGTGGTCCGTCCGGCAGATCGACGGTGGTCCCGGTGAAGGCGAAGCCGAGCCGCTCGTAGAGCCGGCCGCTGCGCTCGCTGCTCGCCTCCAGATAGGCCGGGGTCCCTTCGCGGTCGCAGCGCTCCAGTACCGGTTCGATCAGCGCTTTACCGAGGCCCTTGCCCTGGTGTTCCGGGGAGACCGCGATCATCAGCAGATACTCGTGGGCCCTGTCGTGCGGATGGATCGCCCCCGTCAGCCGGCCGATCAGCTCGGCACGTTCGTTGTCCGGGTCGGAGACCTCCCGCATCCTGGCCGGGGTGTCGTCCTCCTCCTCGGGCAGCCCGGCGGGTATCTGGAGCCAGAGCGCCGCCGCGTTGCCGTCCTCCGTGATGTCCGCGCGGCCCTCGGTGAGCGCCACGTCCACGAACACACCGAGGAACTTGCTGTGCAGGGTGCGCCGCTGCGCCTCGTCGGGGAAGACCCAACTGCTCACCGGGTCGTCCATGAACGCCTCGTCCAGCAGCCGCACCAGGGTCGCCCGGTCCTCCTCCCCGGCCTGTCGGATCCCCACGCCCGGCACCCGGCCCGGCGGCCCGCCCGGCCCCGTGCCTGATTCCGCGGCCGTGTCTGTCGTCTGGCTCATGATCCGGCCCTCCTCGCTGATCGTCGTGTCGTCAATAGGACGAGGCGATCTTAGAGTTGGGGCGCCCGGCTGTCCCAGCGGGCGACGGAGTCGTTACCGGCTGCGGCGCGTGACGAACTCCGCCAGGGCCATCAGATCGCCCGCGGCCGTGAGATCGGGGACGGCCCGGGAGAGCTGATGGACCGCCCGGGACATCCGGTCGGCCGCCTGGAGCTGCGCCCAGTCCCGACCGCCGGCCCGTTCGACGGCAGCGGCCGCGCGCTGGACGGCCGCCGCGTCCATCGGCCCCTGGTACAGCTCGGCCAGTTCCTCGGCCGCCGGTGTGCCGGAGGCGAGCGCCGCGACCACCGGCAGGGACTTCTTGTGCGCCACCAGGTCGGCGCCGGCCGGCTTGCCCGTACGGTCCGGGTCGCCCCAGATGCCGATCAGATCGTCGATGAGCTGGAAGGCCAGGCCCGCCTCCCTGCCGAACGCGTCCAGCGCGGCGACCTCCTCGGCGCCCGCGCCCGCGTAGAGCGCGCCGAGCGCGCACGACGTGCCGAGCAGGGCGCCCGTCTTGGCCGTCGCCATGGAAAGGCACTCTTCCAGGGTGACTTCGTGCGGGCCCCGCTCCTCGAAGGCGCAGTCCGCCTGCTGGCCGGCGCAGAGTTCGATGACGCAGGACGCCAGCGCGGCCGAGGCCGCCGCCGACGCGGGATGCGGGTCCTCGGCGAGCAGCCGCAGCGAGAGCGCCATCACGGCGTCGCCCGTGATGATCGCGTCCGGGGTGCCGAAGACCGTCCAGGCGGTGGCGCGGTGGCGGCGGGTCGGGTCCTCGTCGATCACGTCGTCGTGGAGGAGGGTGAAGTTGTGGGCGAGCTCAACGGCGACCGCCGCCCGTACGGCCTGCTGCGGATCACCGCCCAGCGCGCGGGTCGCGGAGAGGACGAGGGCGGGCCTGATGGCCTTGCCCGCCCGGCCGGACGCGGGGGTGCCGTCGGCGTGCTCCCAGCCGAAGTGGTACATCGCGACTCTCCGTATGGAGCCCGGCAACGACTCGACGGTGGAGCGTAGTTCCGGATCGACGACGGTCCGGGTGCGCTCCAGGAGAGCCACCGCCTCATGGCCCTCGGCGGGGGCGTCCGTGCTGGTCATGGTCATGATCGCTTCCTTCGGCGCGAGGTGGTGCTGGGTGGTGCCAGGTGGTGCTGGGTGGTGCGAGATGAAGACGTGGTCAGGAGACCGGGGCAGTGGTGCGGCGGGGCGGGGCCGGGTGCCGGAGGGGCCGGCCGGCGGGCTCGTACGGCCGGCCGGCCCCTCCGGGCTGTCGTCACCCGGTCTGCCGCCCCACTACCAGCGGCTCACTTCCACGTTCTCCAGGACACCGACGGCGTCCGGCACGAGGATCGCGGCCGAGTAGTACGCCGTGACCAGGTACGAGATGATCGCCTGCTCGTCGATCCCCATGAACCGGACCGACAGGCTCGGCTCGATCTCGTCGGGGATGCCGCTCTGCTGGAGCCCGATGACGCCCTGCTCGGCCTCGCCCGTACGCATGCAGATGATCGAGGTCGTCCGCGCGTCCGAGATCGGGATCTTGCTGGACGGGAAGATGGGCACCCCGCGCCAGGCGGGCACATGGTGACCCGCGACCTCGACGCTGTCCGGGTAGATCCCGCGCTTGTTGCACTCGCGGCCGAAGGCGGCGATGGCCTTCGGATGGGCCAGGAAGAGCTTCGAGCCGCGCCGCCGCGACAGCAGCTCGTCCATGTCGTCGGGGCTCGGGCCGCCGTCGTGCGGCTGGAGCCGCTGGCCGTAGTCACAGTTGTTCAACAGACCGAACTCGCGGTTGTTGATCAGCTCGAACTCCTGGCGCTCGCGCAGCGCCTCGACCGTGAGCCGCAACTGCTGCTCGGTCTGGTTCATCGGCTGGTTGTAGAGGTCGGCGACCCTGCTGTGCACCTTCAGCACGGTCTGGGCCACGCTCAGCTCGTACTCGCGCGGCGCGCCCTCGTAGTCCACGAACGTGTGGGGGATGGCGGCCTCCCCCACATGGCCGGCCGAGAGGTCGATCGCGGCCTCGCCGTACTGGTTCGTCCGCTGCCCGGGGATCGACGCCAGACCCGCCAGATGCCCGCTCAGCGAGTCGGCGCGCTCCGCGAGGTTCAGCACGTCCTGGCGGGTCAGCACCAGGACCGTCGTCTTCGTCGCCGCGCGCGCCGTGTACTCCCAGGTGGCGTCCCGGTCGAGCAGGGCCTGGTCGCCGAAGTACGCCCCGTCGCCGAGGACTTCGAGCACCGTCTCGTCCCCGTACGGGCCGGTGCCGATCTTCTCCACCTTGCCGTGCGCGAGCAGGAACACCCGGTCGTCCGTGTCCCCGCTCGTGGCCAGGACCTGGCCGGCGGCGAACTCCTGCTGTTCGCAGCGGTTCGCCAGCTCGGCGAGCACCTCCTGGTCCTCGTAATCACGCAGTGCAGGCAGTTCCCCGAGCTCGGCGGGGATGACCGCCACCCGGTCCCCGGTCTGCACGAACGTCACGCGTCCGTCGCCGACCGCATAGCTGAGCCGCCGGTTCACCCGGTAGGTACCACCCTGCACCTGAACCCACGGCAGCATCCGCAGCAGCCACCGCGAGGTGATCTCCTGCATCTGCGGAACCGATTTGGTGGTGGTCGCCAGGTTCCGCGCGGCGGCGGTTCCCAGACTCTGCTGGGGCGGCGCCTGTGCTTCACGGACCTCGTCACCAACCGACATGAAGTCTCCCCTTCGATCATGTGCTGACCTGCGGGACAAAGACTTTCAGTACCGAGCGTGGCCGCGCCATTACACAAATGAGTGGGACTGATTCCCGCAGGACGGGGCACAACACGCAAAAGTCCACCCCGATGGGCCAATTGCCCCGATAAGCCCGCGCGGGTGGTGGCAGGCGGTGCGCGCCGTGTACCCGTATCGCGACCTGACCGACCACGGACCGACATGACACCTGGCCGACCGCGCGCCGACAATGAAGGGTGACCTCGCCCGAAGCGCTCGATCCCGCAGGCCTGCGGCCCCTGCTCCCCTCGCCGCTCCAGCCCGCCGACGACGAGCGCTTCGCCCGGCACGGCGTACGGCTGCTGCTCAAGCGCGACGATCTGATCCATCCGGAGCTGCCGGGCAACAAGTGGCGGAAGCTGACGCCCAATCTGCGGGCCGCGTCCGCCGCCGGGCTGCGCACCCTGCTGACCTTCGGCGGCGCGTACTCGAACCATCTGCGCGCCACGGCCGCGGCGGGCCGGCTGCTCGGCTTCGCCACCGTGGGGGTCGTACGGGGCGAGGAGCTGGCGGACCGGCCGCTGAACCCCTCACTCGCGCGCTGCGCTGCCGACGGGATGCGGCTGCGGTTCGTCTCGCGGGCCGCGTACCGGCGTAAGGCCGAGCCCGGTGTCGCGGCGTCGCTGGTGACCGCAGCGCTCGCGGGCAGCGGCCTGGACCGGGATTCCGTTTATCTGCTGCCCGAGGGCGGCAGCAACGCCAGAGCGGCCCGCGGCTGTGCCGGTCTCGGCCAGGAGCTGCGCGGGGCCGCCGAGGTCGCCGCCGTCGCCTGCGGCACCGGTGGCACCCTGGCGGGCCTGGCGGCAGGGCTCGGGGCCGGGCAGCGGGCGGTGGGTTTCCCGGTCCTCAGAGGCGGCTTCATCGGCCGGGAGACGCGCGAGCTGCAACGCGCGGCCTTCGGCGGCCCCGTCGGTGAGTGGAGTCTTGACGACCGGTTCCACTTCGGCGGTTTCGCCCGGGTACCCGCCGTCCTCGACGCCTTCGCCGACGACTTCGAGGACCGGCACGGACTGCCCGTGGAGCGGCTCTACGTCGCCAAGATGCTCTACGGCCTGACGACGCTCGTCACGGAGGGCGCCTTCGCGCGCGGCAGCACGGTCGCCGCCGTCATCACCGGCCGCCCCGAACCGGCGGACCCGCAGGCACCGGTTGAGCCGCAGGCACCGCCGACCCCACACGCCCCGCGCAAAACGTAGGGGCCGGAGGACCGTCAGTCCGAGGTCTCCTCCCGGTAGGCCGCCGCCTCCTCCAGGTCCAGCCTGCGCAGCAGCGTCCGCAGCATCTCGTCGTCGATGCTCCGCCGGTCCCGCAGCTCGACGAAGACCGAGCGCTCCGTCTGCAGCACCTCGCCCGCGAGCCGCCGGTACGTCTCGTCCGCCGACTCCCCCGTCGTCTCGTTGACCGTGCCGAGCCGTTCCCAGACGGCGTTGCGGCGCCGCTCCAGGACCGCTCGCAGCCGGTCGGCCAGGGGCTTCGGCAGGGCGTTGCGGTCGTCGGCCAGCAGCTCGCGCAGCCGCCGCTCGGCGGCCCGTGACGCCTCGCTCTGCGCCTGCGCCTCCGCGAGCGTCTCGGCCTGTCTGTCGCGCCCCGGCAGCTTCAGCAGCCGGATCAGCAGCGGCAGGGTGAGCCCCTGGACGACGAGCGTGCCGATGACGGTCGTGAAGGTCAGGAACAGCACCAGGTTGCGTCCCGGGAAGGGGTCGCCGTCGTCCATGGACAGCGGGATGGAGAAGGCGATCGCCAGCGACACCACCCCCCGCATCCCGGCCCAGCCCACGATGAGCGGCGCCTTCCAGTTGGTGTCCGTCTCACGTTCCCTGATCCGCCGGGACAGCGCGCGCGGCAGGAAGGTCGCCGGGTAGACCCAGACGAACCGGGCGAGCACGACGACCACGAAGACGCCGACGGCGTACAGGCACGACTCGGCGACCCCGTACTCGCCGAGTCCCCTGAGCACGAACGGCAGTTGGAGCCCGATCAGCGCGAAGACCGCCGACTCCAGCACGAAGGCGACCATCTTCCAGACGGCGTGCTCCTGGAGCCGGGTGTCGAAGTCGACCTGCCAGGAGCGGTGTCCGAGGTAGAGGGCGACCACGACGACGGCCAGCACCCCCGAGGCGCCGAACTGCTCCGCGAGCGCGTAGGCGACGAACGGGATGAGCAGTGAGAGCGTGTTCTGCAGCAGCGCTTCCTTGAGGTGGGTGCGCAGCCAGTGGATCGGCACCATCAGGATGAGCCCGACGGCCACACCGCCCAGCGAGGCCAGCGCGAACTCGCGGAACCCCTCGCCCCAGCCGGCCCCGGCGCCGACGGCGGCGGCCAGCGCCACCTTGAACGCGGTGATCGCGGTCGCGTCGTTCACCAGCGACTCGCCCTGCAGGATCGTGGTGACCCGGCCCGGCAGCCCGAGCTTCCTGGCGATGGCGGTGGCGGCGACCGCGTCGGGCGGCGCGACGACGGCGCCCAGCACCAGCGCAGCGGTCAGCGGCAGGTCCGGCACCAGCAGGAAGGCGAGATAGCCGACGACGAGCGTCGCGAAGAGCACGTAGCCGACCGAGAGCAGCGCGACGGGCCGCATGTTGGCCCGCAGGTCGAGGTACGAGCTGTCCACCGAAGCCGTGTACAGCAGCGGCGGCAGGATCAGCGGCAGCACGATGTGCGGGTCGAGCGTGTAGTCGGGTACGCCGGGCACGTACGCGGCGATCAGCCCGACCGTCACGAGCAGCAGCGGCGCGGGCACCGGCGTGCGCCGGGCGGCCCCGGCCACGGCGGCGCTGCCCGCCACCAGTGCTACCAGCTGCAATACATCCATCCGGGTGTCCTCACATGCGTCGTAACCTTGGTCATCATGAGCGAGTGCGAACACGTCGCGGATCTGCCGCGCCCCGAGCCCGAACCGCAGAGTGACACGTGTCTGGAGTGTCTGGCAGCCGGTACCCACCCCGTACAGCTGCGGATGTGCCTGGTCTGCGGCCATGTGGGCTGCTGCGACTCCTCTCCGTACCGCCACGGGACGCGGCATTTCAAGGACACGGGTCATGCGGTGATGCGGTCCTTCGAGCCGGGCGAGAGCTGGCGCTGGTGCTTTGTCGACGGTTCGATCGTCTGACGTCTGGGTACGTCAACCCTCCGCCGGTTATTCCGCATTGGGCGGTCCACACCTCAAGCGACTTTGCGTGCACATGGACTTACCATCGGTGACAGCCGTGCGGAGAGGGTCCGGCGACAGGGCACTATGGATCGCGATAGCGTCGCCAGTCCAGACCGGCTGCGTGCCGACCACGTACCGCAAGGCTCCGGACCTCTCCCGGTCCTGAGCCCTGAAAGCTTGTGCCACCTTGGAGGTGAGGGTGTCCCAGATCGCAGGCGAGCCCGGGACCCAGGACTTCGTGGAAGTCCGGCTGCCCGCTGCGGGTGCCTACCTGTCCGTGCTGCGTACGGCCACGGCCGGCCTCGCGGCGCGCTTGGACTTCACCCTCGACGAGATCGAGGACCTGCGCATCGCCGTCGACGAGGCCTGCGCGATCCTGCTTCAGCAGGCCGTGCCCGGCTCCGTCCTCAGCTGCGTCTTCCGGCTGATCGAGGATTCGCTGGAGGTCACCGTCTCGGCCCCGACCACCGACGGGCGCGCGCCGGAGCGTGACACGTTCGCGTGGACGGTGCTCTCGGCGCTGGCCGGCAAGGTCGACTCGACGGTGGCAGAGGACCGTACGGTCGCAATCAGCCTGTACAAACAGCGCGGCGCCGGACCCGGTCCGGCGTGAGGGACGGGGGAAGGCCGGTGCAGGACGAGGGGCGCGTCCCCCGGGGTCCTGGGGGAGGGCACGAAGGCTCCGTCGAGCGGGTGCTCACTCCTGCGGGTGTCCCGGAGCAACAGGCCCGCCCCCACCCGGTGGACGGATCTGACGGACCGGACGGCGGGACGGCGGCGGAGCAGGCGCGGGCGGAGCGGGCGGCCTTTATGAGCGAGCAACACCACGATCCACATGACCGCAGCGGGGCGCGGGCGATGTTCATCGAGCTGCGCGAGCTGCCTGACGGTTCGTCCGAGAAGGCGGATCTGCGCAACAGGCTGGTGCGGATGCATCTGCCGCTGGTCGAGCATCTGGCCAGGCGCTTCCGCAACCGCGGTGAGCCGCTGGACGATCTGACCCAGGTGGCGACGATCGGCCTGATCAAGTCGGTCGACCGGTTCGACCCGGACCGCGGTGTCGAGTTCTCGACGTACGCGACCCCCACGGTCGTCGGCGAGATCAAGCGGCACTTCCGCGACAAGGGCTGGGCGGTACGGGTACCCCGCCGCCTCCAGGAGCTGCGGCTGTCGCTGACGACCGCGACGGCCGAGTTGTCCCAGCAGCACGGCCGCTCGCCCACGGTCCACGAACTGGCCGAGCGGCTGGGGATCTCCGAGGAGGAGGTCCTGGAGGGGCTGGAGTCCGCGAACGCGTACTCGACGCTGTCGCTCGACGTGCCGGACACGGACGACGAGTCGCCGGCCGTCGCCGACACCCTCGGTTCCGAGGACGAGGCCCTGGAGGGCGTCGAGTACCGGGAGTCGCTGAAGCCGCTGTTGGAGGATCTGCCGCCGCGCGAGAAGCGGATCCTGCTGCTGCGCTTCTTCGGCAACATGACCCAGTCGCAGATCGCGCAGGAGGTCGGCATCTCCCAGATGCACGTGTCACGGCTGCTGGCCCGGACGCTGGCGCAGCTGCGTGAGCGGCTGCTCGTCGAGGAGTGACCGTCGGGGAGTAACCCTCGGGGAATGTCCGTCGGGCAATGTCCGTCGGGCAACGTCCGTCGGGGAATCACCGGGGCGGGACGACGGGGCAGGTCGGGGCCCGTGCGTCAGGCGTCGTCGCCTGCCGGGCCCCGGATGCCGAGCGCCTCGGTGGTCGTCGGGTTGACCAGGGCCACGAGCCCGGCCACGGCGACCACCGCGAGCGCGATGCCGGCCGGCACCAGCGCCCCGGACGCCGTCAGCAGCGCCCAGGCGGCGGGCAGCGCCATGATCTGCGTGATCATCGCGGGGCCCCGGCTCCACCGGCGGCGCAGCAACAGACCGCGCGCCGCGATCAGCGGAATGGCGCCGAGGACGAGCACGGTCACCCCGAGCGTCACCGCCTGCTGCGGACTGTCCGGGTCTCCGCTCACCGCTTCGACCAGCAGATACACCCCGCCGGCCAGCAGCGCCAAGGCCTCGGCCAGGCACACGGCGGCCGCGACGGCGAGCCGCGCGGGACGCGGTCCTCGGACGGCGTCGGCTGCGGGTTCGGGGGTCTTCTTCTCACTGCTGCTCACCCGAGCAGCGTAGCCGCCGCCCACGGGCCGGGATCGGCCCCCGGGGTCACCGGCCGGTAATCTTCCAGGCATGCGCGCACTCCTCGTGGTCAATCCGGCAGCAACCACCACCAGTGCCCGGACACGTGACGTTCTGATCCACGCACTCGCCAGCGAGATGAAGCTGGAGGCCGTCACGACGGAGTACCGCGGACACGCGCGCGACCTCGGCAGGAAGGCGGCCGAGTCCGAGGACATCGAGCTGGTCGTCGCCCTCGGCGGGGACGGCACGGTCAACGAGGTCGTGAACGGGCTGCTGCACAACGGCCCCGATCCGGACCGGCTGCCCCGGCTGGCCGTCGTGCCCGGCGGCTCCACCAATGTCTTCGCACGGGCGCTCGGCATCCCCAACGACGCCGTGGAGGCCACCGGAGCGATCTTGGACGCCCTGCGGGACGGCAGCGGCCGTACGGTCGGTCTGGGGCTCGCCGCGGGCACTCCAGGTACGGACGACGAAGGGGTGCCGTCGCGCTGGTTCACGTTCTGCGCCGGATTCGGACTCGTGGCCGGGGTCGTCGGCCGGGTCGAACAGCAGCGGGAGCGCGGGAAGCGTTCGACGCACGCCCTTTACGTGCGCCAGGTGATACGCCAGTTCCTCGAAGAGCCGCACCGCAGACAGGGGATGATCACCCTGGAGCGGCCCGGCGCCGACCCGGTGACCGATCTCGTGCTGTCCATAGTCTGTAACACGGGCCCCTGGACCTACCTGGGGAATCGTCCGGTGTACGGCTCCCCCGGCGCCTCTTTCGACACGGCTCTGGACGTGATCGGACTGAGCCGGCTGTCGTCGGCGGCGGTCGCCAGATACGCGACTCAGCTGCTCACTTCGACGCCCGAAAAGGGCCTTCATGGGAAGCATGCCGTCGCCCTGCACGACCTGACGGACTTCACCTTGCATTCAAAGGTCCCCCTGCCCTTCCAACTGGACGGCGACCACCTGGGACTGCGAACGAGCGTGACGTTCACAGGCGTACGCCGTGCACTGCGTGTGATTGTGTGAGTGGAAGGGGCCAAACTCCTTCCACTCGAACGTTTAGGCTGGCATCCACCCCATGGAAGTACGGCTGTGACCTAGTCGACACCGAGGAATCAAAAAAAAGTTTCCGGAAGGGGTTGTATCCGCCGCCGAGGTTTGCGAATCTCTACATGGCGATCGGGACGGCCCGCAACACCGGCCTCCCTGAGAACCAGAACCCCTCCTCATCCCAAGGACGACGTCAGTCCGCCTGACGGTCGGCCCTTCCCTTGTTGAGGGATTCGTGAAAGCGTTCACATTCACAAGCAACATGAATGACACACCCAGAGAGGTAGCAGCCATGGACTGGCGTCACAACGCCGTTTGCCGCGAGGAAGACCCCGAGCTGTTCTTCCCCATCGGCAACACCGGTCCTGCGCTGCTGCAGATCGAGGAAGCCAAGGCCGTCTGCCGTCGCTGCCCCGTCATGGAGCAGTGCCTGCAGTGGGCGCTTGAGTCCGGCCAGGACTCGGGCGTCTGGGGTGGCCTCAGCGAGGACGAGCGCCGCGCGATGAAGCGCCGTGCCGCTCGCAACCGGGCGCGTAACGCGACCGCCTGATCCACCCCGCACGAGCCTCAGCAGGCGGAGCGTACAGCGTGTACGCATAGTCCCGCCCCCGAACCGCAGCGCGCAGTACCCCCACCGATGCGCATAGCAAATGAGCTTCGAGCCGAGCCCCGAACCGTTACCACGGTTCGGGGCTCGCTGCTGTGCGCATCCCTTCCGGCCTGATCCCGCGTCAGCGGTGCGGCACCTCAGCCGTACGTCACTTCTGCGGCTCGACGGGGATGTCCAGCACCACCTGGGTGCCGCGCTCCGGGGCCGGCACCATGTCGAAGCTGCCGCCCAACTCGCCCTCCACCAGCGTCCGTACGATCTGCAGCCCGAGGTTGCCCGCCCGCTGCGGGTCGAACCCCTCGGGCAGCCCACGGCCGTCGTCCTGGACGGTGATCAGCAGCCGGGCGTCCGAACGGGCGCCCTCGCTCCGCTGTTTGCCCGGCGTCTCACCCGAGCGGATCACGGAGACGTCGACCCGGCCCTGGTCCGCGGGGGCGAAAGCGTGTTCAAGGGCGTTCTGCAGAATTTCCGTCAGCACCATGGAAAGCGGCGTGGCCACTTCGGCGTCGAGAATCCCGAACCTGCCGGACCGTCGGCAGACGACCTTGCCGGGTGAAATTTCGGAAACCATTGCGAGAACCCGGTCGGCGATCTCGTCGAATTCCACCCGCTCGTCAAGATTCTGTGAAAGCGTCTCATGCACGATCGCGATCGAACCGACGCGCCGTACCGCCTCGTTGAGCGCTTCCCTGCCCTGCTCGGAGTCCATCCGCCGGGACTGGAGCCTGAGCAGCGCAGCTACCGTCTGGAGATTGTTCTTCACCCGGTGGTGAATCTCCCGGATGGTCGCGTCCTTCGTTATCAATTCACGCTCGCGGCGCCGGAGTTCCGTGACGTCGCGCAGCAGCACCAGTGAACCGATGCGGGTGCCCTTGGGTTTGAGCGGGATGGCCCGGAGCTGGATGACCCCGACGGCGCTCTCCACCTCGGTCTCCTTGGGGGCGTACCCGCTGGCCAGTTTGACCAGCGCCTCGTCCACCGGGCCACGCGCGGGCGCGAGTTCGTCGGTGGCCCGGCCCAGGTGCTGGCCGACGAGGTCGGAGGCGAGCCCCAGCCGGTGGTAGGCGGACAGGGCGTTGGGGCTCGCGTACTGGACGACCCCGTCGGCGTCGAGCCGGATCAGCCCGTCACCGACGCGCGGGGACGCGTCCATGTCGACCTGTTCGCCGGGGTAGGGGAACGAGCCGGCGGCGATCATCTGCGCCAGGTCGGAGGCGGACTGGAGATACGTGAGCTCCAGCCGGCTCGGCGTGCGGACGGTGAGCAGGTTGGTGTTGCGCGCGATCACGCCGAGCACCCGGCCGTCGCGCCGTACGGGAATGGACTCGACCCGTACCGGCACCTCCTCGCGCCACTCGGGGTCGCCCTCCCTGACGATGCGCCCCTCGTCGAGGGCCGCGTCGAGCAGCGGGCGCCGGCCGCGCGGGATCAGATGGCCGACCATGTCGTCCTGGTAGGACGTGGGTCCGGTGTTGGGGCGCATCTGTGCGACGGACACGTAGCGGGTGCCGTCGCGGGTGGGGACCCACAGCACCAGGTCGGCGAAGGACAGGTCGGAGAGCAGCTGCCACTCGGAGACCAGCAGATGGAGCCACTCGAGATCGGACTCGCTCAGGGCGGTGTGCTGGCGTACGAGGTCGTTCATGGAGGGCACACAGCGAGCGTACCCGTGGAATTGACCCGCCCCTACGGATGGACAGCACAGAATGGTCTAGTCCACAATGAACGGGTAAAGCTTCCGCCTTCCCCGCACAGGAAGGCGGGACCGAGGCATCCGGCGCCCTCTGCCCTGACCGCGCCGCTGCCTCTTCCACGGCCGTACGGGACCGCACACCCGTCCGGCCGTAGTAACTCCGGGCTGCGGTGCCGGACGGGCTGAGGGTCCCGTCCCGGCGCCGCGGCCCGCGGGTGTTTTCGCGGGCCCTGTGACCGGGTGACAAGCCGCTTCAGGACCGCCTCAGCGGGTCTCGGTGACCTTCGCCAGGGCGCGCGGGGCGTCCGGGTCCTGGCCCCGGGCGATGGTGACCTCGTACGCCAGCAGTTGCAGCGGCAGGATCTCCAGGACCGGCTGCACCTCCTCGGCGACGCCGTCCGTCGGCAGGACGAATCCGGCGGACGCCGTCTCGACCTCCCACTTGGGGCCGATGACCACCAGGTCGGCGCCCCGGCCGCGCAGCCGGTCGAGCACGGGGCGCAGCACCTCACCGCCCTTGCCGTCAGGTACGACGGCGATCACCGGCGAGATGTTGTCGACCATCGCGAGGGGGCCGTGCAGCAGGTCGGCGCCCGAGTAGGCGAGCGCGGGGATGTAGCTCGTCTCCATGAGCTTCAGCGCCGCCTCCTTGGCCGTCGGGTAGCCGTAGCCGCGGGAGGTGAGGACCATCCGGTCGGCGAAGCGGTAGCGGGAGGCCAGCGTCCGCACCTCGGCCCTGCGGCTGAGGATCTCCTCGGCGAGGTCCGGCAGGACGGCCGCCGCGACCCCGTCACCGCCGCCCAGGCCCTCGACGAAGAGGTAGAGCGCCAGCAGGGTCGCCGTGTACGTCTTCGTCGCGGGCAGCGCCTTCTCGGGCCCCGCCAGGACGTCGATGTGGAACTCGGACACGGCGGCCAGCGGCGAGTCCGGGCTGTTGGTCACGGCGAGGGTGATCGCGCCCGCGTCCCTGGCCGCCTGGGTGGAGGTCACCAGGTCGGGCGAGCCGCCCGACTGGCTGACCGTGATCACCAGCACGTCGGTGAGGTCGGGGCGGGCGCCGTACGCCGTGATGGTGGACATGGAGGCCAGGCCGCACGGCATGCCGCGCCGGATCTCCAGCAGGTACTTCGCGTAGAGCGCCGCGTGGTCGGACGTGCCGCGCGCCGAGAGCAGTACGAAACGTGGCCGCCGCTCGCGGATCGCCGCCGCCACCTCCCGGACACCCGGGGCGCCGTCCCGCAGGATGCGCCGCAGCACCGCCGGCTGCTCCGCCATCTCGCCCGCCATGATCAGACCGGGCTGCTCGCTCTCCGACATCGTCTCTGCCTCCGTACGGCGGGGTTCGTACGCCTTCCCGCAACCTGTCCAGTCGACCATGGGCGGGTACGGCGCCGCCAGCCGGGGAGGCCCGATCCCCTGGTCAGGGCCCCTTCAACCAGGGCTGACTGCTCTGCTAGATTGGTCTATACCACACTTCGGACATCGTCACTCCCCCAGATCGGCAGGGCCAGCGTGGAAGTTGTCATCGTCCAGGACGCCGCGGCAGGCGGCGAGATCGTCGCGGACAGCATCGCCCGCCTGCTGCGGCGCAAGCGCGACGCGCTGATCGGGGTCGCCACGGGCTCGACCCCGCTGCCCGTGTATCTGGCGCTGGCGGCCCAGCGCCGCGCGGGGGCCGTGGATGTCTCGGACGCCCGGATCGCGCAGCTCGACGAGTACGTCGGACTGCCCGCCGGCCACCCCGAGTCGTACCGCTCGGTGGTGCTGCGCGAGGTCGTGGCGCCGCTGGGGCTCTCCGAGAAGTCCTTCATGGGCCCGGACGGCGGGGCCGACGACGTGCAGGCCGCCTGCGAGGTGTACGACAAGGCGCTCGCCGAGGCCGGCGGGGTGGACCTCCAGCTGCTCGGCATAGGCACCGACGGGCACATCGGCTTCAACGAGCCGTGCTCGTCGCTCGCCTCACGCACCCGGATCAAGACGCTGACCGAGCAGACCCGGGTGGACAACGCGCGCTTCTTCGACAACGACATCGACCAGGTGCCGCACCACGTCATCACCCAGGGCATCGGGACCATCCTGGAGGCGCGCCATCTGGTGCTCCTCGCGACCGGCGAGTCCAAGGCCGAGGCCGTGGCGCAGGCCGTCGAGGGCCCGGTGGCCGCGCTGGTGCCGGCCTCAGCGCTGCAACTGCACCCGCACGCCACGGTCGTGGTGGACGAGGCGGCGGCGTCCAAGCTGAAGCTGGCCGACTACTTCCGCGCCACCTACGCCTCCAAGCCGGACTGGCAGGGCCTCTGACCCCGTGAGGGCACGCGAAAGCGCCGGGCGACCCGCGAGGGCCGCCCGGCGCTTTCGTGTTCCCGTGGTGGCGGGGAGGCGGTTCAGCCCGCCGTACGGAGTCGGTTCAGCCCGCCGTACGACCGGTGATGACCTCGGCGGCGGCCTCGCCGCAGACCCGGGCGGCCCCGTGGGTGGCGATGTGCACCGCTCCCCTGGGCTCCGCCTCGTTGACGCCCATCTCGACCACGACCGTCCCCGGCCGGACCGCGAGCAGCGCGTCCAGCGCCTCCGCCATCCAGGCGTGCCGGTGGACGTCCCGTACGACGGCGACCACGGTACGGTCGCCCGCCGCTTCGACCACCTGGGCGGCCACGGCCCGCGCCCCGTCGTCACCGGCGGTGTACGAGCCGGTCTCCGTGCCGGGCAGCAGCCGCGCCAGCTCGGCCCCGACGCCCCACGGGGTGTCGTTGCCCACGGCGATGTTCGCGACGGGGGTGAAGGCGGCGACGTACGGCGCCGACGTGAGCGGGGTGACCTCACCGCTCACGCGTACCGCGCGGCGGGCGGCGACCAGACCGACCGGCGCGCTCTTCACGGCGCCGGGCGCGGTCCCCTCCTGTGCAGCCGCGCCCGGCCCCGAAGCCCCCCTCACCCGATGAGTCCAGTCGGCGAGGTCGCGCACCCGCGCGGCCGCGTCGGCCAGTCGCTCCTCGGGCAGTTCGCCGTTCCGTACCGCGGCGACCAGGGCGTCGCGCAGCCGCAGTACGGTGCCCTCGTCCGCCAGCCCGCCGCCGACACAGATGGCGTCGGCGCCCGCGGCGATCGCGAGGACGGAGCCGCGCTCGATTCCGTACGCCGAGGCGACGGCCTGCATCTCGATGCCGTCGGTGACGATCAGACCCTCGAACCCGAGTTCGCCGCGCAGCAGACCGGTGAGGATCCGCGGGCTCAGTGTCGCCGGGTGGTGCGGGTCGAGCGCGGGGAGCAGGATATGCGCGCTCATCACCGATTTGGAACCCGCCGCGATGGCCGCGCGGAAAGGCAGCAGGTCACGGGCGTGGACTGTGTCCAAGTCCACGTCGACCCTGGGCATCGCGTGGTGCGAGTCGACCGCGGTGTCGCCGTGTCCGGGGAAGTGCTTGGTGCAGGCGGCGACCCCGGCGGACTGCAGGCCCTCCACGTAGGCGGCGGTGTGCCGGGCCACCAGCGCGGGGTCGGCCCCGAAGGACCGTACGCCGATGACGGGGTTGTCGCGGTTGGAGTTGACGTCGGCGGAAGGCGCCCAGTTGAAGTTGACCCCGCACTCGGCGAGCCTGCGGCCGAGTTCGCGCGCCACGTCCCGGGTGAGGTCGGTGTCGTCGACGGAGCCGAGGGCGTAGTTGCCGGGGAAGGACGAGCCGGTGCGCACTTCGAGCCGGGTGACGTCGCCGCCCTCCTCGTCGATGGCGACCAGGACGTCGGGGCGCTCGGCGCGCAGCCGGGCGGTGAGCGCGGCCAGTTGCTCCGCCTCGGCGACGTTGCGGCCGAACAGGGCGACCGAGGAGAGTCCTTCGCCGATGCGGCGCAGCACCCAGTCGGGGACCGTGGTGCCGACGAAGCCGGGCTGCAGGACCGCGAGCGCGTCACGCGTCAGCGTGTCCGTACTGGTGGTGATGGTGGTCATGGGTCGGCGTTATCCCTTCACCGCGCCGGCCGTCAGACCTGCGGCCATCTTGCGCTGGACGATGAGGAAGAGGACCACGATGGGCACAGCCATCATCGTGGAGCCGGCCATCATCGGTGCGAACTCGGTTCCATGCTTGGTGGAGAAGTTGGACAGCCATACGGTCGCCGTCTGGTTCTGCTGGCTCATCAGCATCAGGGCGTAGAGGTACTCGTTCCACGCCTGGATGAAGCCGTAGACGGAGGTGGCGACCAGGCCGGGGGCGAGCAGCGGGAAGACCACGCGGACGAAGGCGCCGGTGCGGCTGCACCCGTCGACCATCGCCGCTTCTTCCAGCTCCTTGGGGATGTTGACGATGAACCCGCGCAGCGTCCACACCGTGAAGGGCAGGGTCAGCGTCAGATAGGTGAGGACGAGCCCGCTGAGCTTGTCGTACTGCTTGAGGTCGTTCAGCAGCAGGAAGACCGGGATGATCATGGCGACCAGCGGGACCATCTGGACGGCGAGGATGCCGACGATCACGATCTTGCGGCCGCGGAAGGCGAACCGGGAGATGGCGAGCGCCGCGAGCAGTCCGACCACGATCGCGATGAGGACGGCGGCGGCCGAGACGATCAGCGAGCGGGTGACCGGGCCCCAGAAGTCGGCGATGTCCAGCGCGCGCTGGAAGTTGGCCAGGGTGAAGGTCCGGGGGAAGAAGTGCGGGTTCGGGTCGATCGCTTCCTTGGCCGGCTTGAACGCCGTGTTCAGCATCCAGTAGACGGGGAAGCCGATGGCGACGAAGACCAGCAGCCCGACGATGTTCCAGCCGAGCTTGCCCCTCTTGCGGGAGCGCTTGCCCGCGGTGCGGGCGGGCGCCGGGGTGGCGGCGGCGACAGGGGTCGCGGCGGTCGTGGTCACTCCACCTCTCCGATCTTCAGCATCTGGCGCATGTAGACGGCGATCACGCCCAGCAGCAGCGCGACCGTGATCAGTGCGATGGCCGAGCCCTGGGAGTAGTCGTTGACGACGAACGCCTTGTCGTACGAGTAGGTGGTGAGCAGCTGGAACTCGGCCTCGGGGTGGCCGTCGCGCATCACGAACACCTGCGGGAAGACGCCCATGTCCCAGATGACCGACAGGGTCGCCAGCATGACGACGATGGGCTTGAGGAGCGGCATGGTGACGTGCCGGAAGACACCCCAGGCGCCGGCGCCGTCGAGGCGCGCCGCCTCTTCGAGTTCGGCGGGTACCTGGGTGAGTCCCGCGGTGAGGGTGATGGCGACGAACGGTACGGCGCCCCAGACCACCAGCAGGATGATCACGGCGAGGCCCTGGGTGCCGCTGGCGAACCAGTTGTGGCCGATCAGATCGACCCCGGGGACCCTGCTGAGCAGCCAGTTGAGGACGCCGTAGTCGGAGTCGAACATCCACTTGAAGATGGTGATGGCGACGACGACGGGCATGCCCCAGCTCGCGATCAGGGCGATGTTGATGAGGGTCTTCACCCAGCCGGACACGCGCTGCAGGAGCAGCGCGACCAGCATGCCGAGGACCAGCGTCAGGATGACGCAGACCGCGGCGAAGACGACGGTGCGCAGGGCGACCGTCCAGAACTCGCTGTCGCCGAGCACCTCGGTGAAGTTGCTGAAGCCTGCCGACTCGGCCGGCTGGAAGCCCCACAGCTGAGGCTGGCCGAACTTCTGGAACGACAGGGTGACCAGCCGCACCAGCGGGTAGCCGAAGACGAGACCGATGACGAGCAGTCCTGGCGCGAGCAGCAGCCAGGGGATCGAACTCCCGCCCGTTCTGCGCTTTCCGCCGGGCTTCCCGGGTCTGCCGGGTGCGGTGCCCGGTTGTGGGTCGCGCCGCGCCGGCGGCACCTTCACAGTGGTTGTCTCTGCGGCACTCATCGCGCGCTCCTCGGGGTCCCTCTCCTGGTGCAGCCCGCCGGACGGGGCCCCGTCGGATCCGACGGGGCCCCGTGCTCAGGTCACTTGGTGTTGATGACCTTGTCGATCGCGGCGTCCGCGGTCTTCGCGGCGTCCTCGACCGACGCCTTGCCGGTGGCGATGGACTGCAGCATCGTCTGCAGTACCTGGGCCTTCTCGACCTGTCCCCAGCCCGGAGCCTGCGGGACGAACCAGCTGGACTCGGCGGCGGTGGCCGGCACTGCCGTGGCCGGGTCGCTCTTCATGGGAGCGAGGTCCGTGGTGTTGTTGGGCAGGTTGCCCTTGGCGACGAGGCCCTTCTGGCCCTGCGCGCCGGTGAAGTCGTTGATCCACTCGGCGGCGAGGTCCTGCGCCTTGGACTTGACCGGGACGGCCAGGTCCGAACCGCCCAGGAAGACGGGCATGTTCTTGCCGGAAGGACCGGGCATCACGAAGTTCTCGAGGTTGCCCTTGAGCTTGCCGGTGGTGTCGGCCTTCGGGTCCTCGGCGGACGCGCCTTCCCAGGCGGCGCCGAAGATCATGCCGGACTTGCCCTGACCGTAGATGGTGAAACGGTCCGACTCGTCCTTGGTCTTGTCGCCGTGCATGTACTTGTCTTCGATGTTCTTCCAGTCGTTCAGGCCCTTGAGCGACTCCGCCGAGGAGAGGTTGGCCTTGAACGTGCCGCCGTTGTCGGTGGCTATGGAGCCGCCGGCGTCGTAGACGAAGGACATCGCCGCGTACCAGTCACGGGAGGGCTGGTACCAGGCGTTGAACTTGGTCCCCTCCTTCTTCTGGATCTTGTCCAGGTCGGAGGTCAGCTCGGCGTAGGTCTTCGGCGGCGCGGTGATGCCGGCCTTCTTGGCGACGTCCTTGCGCCAGTTGCCCACGCGGCCGCCGGCGTAGTACGGCACACCGTAGGTCTTGCCCGAGTAGGTCACGGACTGCTTGAGGCCGTCCAGCCAGGCGCCGGAGTTGTCGAACTTCGAGGCGTCGACCGGGGCGAAGGCGCCCTTCACCATGTAGCCGAGCATCTCGGTGTTGCCCATCTCCACCACGTCCGGCGCCTTGTCGGTGGCGAGGACGGCGTCGAGCTTGGTGTTCTTGTCGGGCCAGCCGTAGTACTCGTGCTTGATCTTGACGCCGGGGTGCTTCTTGACCAGTGCGGCATCGGCTGCCTTCACCAGGTCCGGCCAGTTGTTCTGGGCATCCACCGTCAGCCACACGGTGAGTGCTTTGGCGTCCTCCGACTTCGAAGACCCGTTGTCGGACTTGCTGTCCGAGCCACACGCCGCGATGCTGACCAACATGCCCGCGACGCCGACCGCCGCGATGAGCTTGCGCTTCACGCCACCCTCCTCAGGGATTCCTGCAACCCCCCGCCCACCGCGAAGACTTACGCCGAGTACTGACTGGGGCTGGGACCTGGTCTTTAATGGTTTAGACCAGTACGGGGAGCTTGGCCTAGACCTTTGGGGGTGTCAAGGGTGTATAAGAAGGGCAGTGACGTCCGTTATCGGACCGACACCTGAGAGGCAGGCCCACGTCTTGTGACCGGACCGTGCCACCATGTGAGCCGCGACAGACGGAGGAGCCGGTGACGGCAGCAGCGCAGCAGTCGGGAAGGCAGGGCATGGCCACGGACGGGGGCGGCACGGAGACCGAGGGACCGGCGGCGACCCGCACGGCGCGCGTGCCCAAGTACTACCGCCTCAAGCGGCACTTGCTGGACATGACAGAGACTCTACCGCCAGGGACCCCGGTTCCGCCGGAACGCACGCTCGCCGCCGAGTTCGACACCTCGCGTACGACCGTGCGGCAGGCGCTCCAGGAGCTGGTGGTCGAGGGCAGGCTCGAACGCATCCAGGGCAAGGGCACGTTCGTCGCCAAGCCGAAGGTGTCGCAGGCCCTGCAACTCACCTCGTACACCGAGGACATGCGGGCCCAGGGCCTCGAACCGACCTCGCAGCTGCTGGACATCGGCTATGTCACCGCCGACGACACCCTGGCCGGGCTGCTCGACATCACCGCGGGCGGCCGGGTGCTGCGGATCGAGCGGCTGCGGCTGGCGAGCGGTGAGCCGATGGCGATCGAGACCACGCATCTGTCGGCCAAGCGCTTTCCCGCGCTGCGCCGCTCGCTGGTCAAATATACGTCTCTCTATACGGCGTTGGCCGAGGTGTACGGGGTCCATCTGGCCGAGGCCGAGGAGACCATCGAGACCTCGCTGGCCACCCCGCGCGAGGCCGGACTGCTCGGCACGGACGTGGGCCTGCCGATGCTGATGCTCTCGCGGCACTCGGTCGACGCGGACAACGAACCGGTCGAATGGGTGCGTTCGGTGTACCGCGGCGACCGGTACAAGTTCGTCGCGCGGCTCAAACGACCCGCCCATTGAGCGGTTTAGCCGCACCGTTGTCGTTCCGAGACGGCGGCGGGGGTGACGGCGGTCGGCCTCCTCCCCTAGATTGCCTGCGCATTACAACAGGTGATCAGTGAGGGGACGGTACGCCGAATGCTGGACAACCCGGAAGAAAAACCGCCCACGGTGACACCGCTGCGGGTGGTGATCGGCGTCTGTCTGCTGGCACCGTTCGTGGCGATGCTCTGGGTCGGGTCGTACGCGAAGGTCGACCCGGCGTTCATCGGCATCCCCTTCTTCTACTGGTACCAGCTGCTGTGGGTCTTCATCTCGACCGCGCTGACCATGACCGCCTACAAGCTGTGGCAGCGTGACCAGCGCGCCCGCAAGGGAGGTGCGTCGCGATGAAGGACGGTGTGAACGGCGTCGCGCTCGGCGTCTTCATCTTCTTCTTCCTGGCCGTCACGGCCATGGGGTTCCTGGCGGCGCGCTGGCGCAGGGCGGAGAACCAGCACAGCCTCGACGAATGGGGCCTGGGCGGCCGGTCGTTCGGCACCTGGGTGACCTGGTTCCTGCTCGGCGGTGACCTCTACACGGCGTACACCTTCGTGGCCGTGCCGGCCGCGATCTACGCGGCGGGCGCCTCGGGCTTCTTCGCCGTCCCGTACACGATCCTGGTCTACCCGCTGATCTTCACCTTCCTGCCCAGGCTCTGGTCGGTGTCGCACAAGCACGGGTACGTGACGACGTCGGACTTCGTCAGGGGGCGCTTCGGGTCGAAGTCCCTGTCGCTGGCCGTCGCCGTGACCGGCATCCTCGCGACGATGCCGTACATCGCGCTCCAGCTGGTCGGTATCCAGTCGGTGCTCGACGTGATGGGCATCGGCGGCAGCAACGACACCAACTGGTTCGTCAAGGACCTGCCGCTGTTCATCGCGTTCGCCGTGCTCGCCGCCTACACGTACTCGTCGGGGCTGCGGGCGCCCGCGCTGATCGCGTTCGTCAAGGACGGTCTGATCTACATCGTCATTCTCGTGGCGATCATCTACATCCCGATCAGGCTCGGCGGCTTCGACGACATCTTCGCCAAGGCGGGCGACGCCTTCGCGAAGGTCAATCCGGCCACCGGCAAACCGCGCGGCGCGCTGGCGCCGCCCGAGGCCGGCCAGTGGGGGTACGCGACGCTGGCGCTCGGCTCGGCGCTCGCGCTCTTCATGTATCCGCACTCCATCACGGCGACGCTCTCCAGCCGCAGCCGTGACGTGATCCGGCGCAACACCGCGATCCTGCCGCTGTATTCACTGATGCTGGGGCTGCTGGCGCTGCTCGGCTTCATGGCGATCGCCGCCGGGATCAAGGTCGACAACGGCCAGTTGGCGATCCCGCAGCTCTTCGAGAACATGTTCCCCGACTGGTTCGCCGGCGTCGCCTTCGCCGCGATCGGTATCGGCGCGCTGGTGCCGGCCGCGATCATGTCGATCGCCGCGGCGAACCTCTTCACCCGCAACATCTACAAGGACTTCATCAAGCCGGACGCGACCCCGGCGCAGGAGACCAAGGTCTCCAAGCTGGTGTCCCTGCTGGTGAAGGTGGGCGCGCTGGTCTTCGTCCTCGGGATGGACCCGACCGTCGCGATCAACTTCCAGCTGCTGGGCGGCATCTGGATCCTGCAGACCCTGCCGGCCCTGGTCGGCGGCCTGTTCACCCGCTGGTTCCACCGCTGGGCGCTGCTGGCGGGCTGGGCGGTCGGCATGGTCTACGGGACGCTCGCCGCGTACGGCGTCGCGAGCCCGACCCAGAAGCACTTCGGCGGCTCGTCGAAGGAGATCCCGGGGCTCGGCGAGATCGGCTACATCGGCCTCACCGCGTTCGTGCTGAACGTGGTGGTGACGGTGGTCCTCACCCTGATCCTGCGCGCGGTCAAGGCACCGGACGGCATCGACGAGACGACGGCGTCCGACTACACGGCGGACGCGGGCGACCCGGACGTCAAGGCCGAACTCCCCCTGACAACACCGGCCGAACCGGCTCACTGACCCACCGAGAAAACCGTCACGGGAACGGGCCGCCGGCACCGCCGGCGGCCCGTCGCGCGTATCAGCGCACCCATTCCTTGAGCTGCTCGGTATCCAGCGTGATGCCGAGATGAATCCCGTAGCGGGCAGACGAAACTCGATGCGACACAAGATGTGGGGGGTGACTCCCGAGACGCCCACCAGATGTATGCTCGTCTCGCTGTCGACACAGGGGAATCCGGTGCGAATCCGGAACTGTCCCGCAACGGTGTGCTGTGGTGCGCTTTGTCGTACCCGCGAGTCCGAAGACCTGCCGACGGTGCGTCCGGTTCGACCGAGCCGGGCGCCGAGACGTCCCGGGCCCCGCGGTAGGGCCGGCGGACACGGCGGTGCGCCCTGCCCTGGGTGCGGTCCGTCGTATGCCTGCCTCCTGCCCGCCGGACCCGATCCGAGCGAGGGAGAGCATCACGTGACCATCGCGCCAGACCGTCCGGCCACGCACACCGCCGCTTCAGGCGAGGCACTGCTGCGTACGCTGACGGACCTCACCGCCGATCTGCCCGACACCGACCCGGGCAAGGTCGCAGCGGCGGCGCTCCGGGGGCGTAACGCCGGATCGGACGCTGCGGGCCTGCGCGAGCTGGCCACCGAGGCCGCCGCCGGGCTGATCTCCGAGGACCCCGCGTACTCCCGGCTCGCCGCCCGGCTGCTGACCCGTTCCATCGCCGACGAGGCCGCCGGCCAGGGCGCGGTGTCGTTCTCCGCCTCGGTCGGCGTCGGACACACCGAGGGGCTGATCGCCGACGCCACCGCCCGCTTCGTGGCGCTGCACGCCGACCGGCTCGACGAGCTCGTGGACCCGGCGGCCGACGACCGGTTCGGCTACTTCGGTCTGCGCACGCTCTACAGCCGTTATCTGCTGCGCCACCCGATCACCCGTCAGGTCATCGAGCGCCCGCAGTACTTCATGCTGCGCGTGGCGTGCGGGCTCGCCGAGGACGACAGCCCGGCCGCGCTGGAGGACGTCGCCGCGCTCTACCGGCTGATGAGCCGGCTGGACTATCTGCCGTCGTCGCCGACCCTGTTCAACTCGGGCACCCGGCACCCGCAGATGTCCTCCTGCTATCTGCTGGACTCCCCCGCCGACGAACTCGACTCGATCTACGACCGCTACCACCAGGTGGCCCGGCTCTCGAAGCACGCGGGCGGCATCGGCATCCCGTTCTCCCGTATCCGCTCCCGGGGTTCGCTGATCCGCGGCACCAACGGGCACTCCAACGGCATCGTGCCGTTCCTGCGCACGCTCGACTCCTCGGTCGCCGCCGTGAACCAGGGCGGCAGGCGCAAGGGCGCCGCCGCCGTCTACCTGGAGACCTGGCACGCCGACCTGGAGGAGTTCCTGGAGCTGCGGGACAACACCGGTGAGGAGGCGCGCCGTACGCACAACCTCAACCTGGCGCACTGGATCCCCGACGAGTTCATGCGGCGCGTCGAGGCGGACACCGACTGGTCGTTGTTCTCGCCGTCCGACGTGCCGGAGCTGGTCGACCTGTGGGGCGACGCGTTCGACACGGCGTACCGCGCGGCGGAGGCGGCGGGCCTCGCGATCAGGACGATCCCGGCCCGTGACCTGTACGGCAGGATGATGCGCACCCTCGCCCAGACCGGCAACGGCTGGATGACCTTCAAGGACGCGTCGAACCGTACGGCCAACCAGACGGCGGAGCCCGGCCGCACGGTCCACTCCTCCAACCTCTGCACGGAGATCCTGGAGGTCACGGACGACGGCGAGACGGCCGTCTGCAACCTCGGCTCGGTCAACCTGGCCGCTTTCGTGCTGGATTCGGGCGAGATCGACTGGGCGCGGCTGGACACGACGGTCCACACCGCCGTCACCTTCCTCGACCGGGTCGTGGACATCAACTTCTACCCGACCGAGCAGGCGGGCCGCTCCAACGCCAAGTGGCGCCCGGTCGGCCTCGGCGTGATGGGCCTGCAGGACGTCTTCTTCAAGAAGGGCCTGCCCTTCGACTCCGCCGAGGCCGCCGCGCTCTCCACGAAGATCGCCGAGCGGGTCATGCTCGCCGCGTACGAGGCGTCCTGCGGGCTCGCCGAGCGGTACGCCCCGCTGCCCGCCTGGGAGCAGACGCGTACGGCGCGCGGGGTGCTGCACCCCGACCACTACGGCGTGGAGCTGAACTGGCCCGAGCGGTGGGACGCCCTGCGCGCCCGGGTCGCCAGGAGCGGTATGCGCAACTCGCTGCTGCTCGCCATCGCGCCGACCGCGACCATCGCCTCGATCGCCGGGGTCTACGAGTGCATCGAGCCGCAGGTCTCGAACCTCTTCAAGCGCGAGACGCTGTCGGGTGAGTTCCTTCAGGTCAACTCGTACCTGGTGGCGGAGTTGAAGCGGCTCGGCGTCTGGGACGCAAGGAGCCGTGAGGCGCTGCGCGAGTCGAGCGGCTCGGTGGCGGGCTTCAGTTGGCTGCCCGCCGAGGTGCGCGAGCTGTACCGCACGGCGTGGGAGATCCCGCAGCGCGGTCTGATCGACATGGCGGCGGCGCGTACCCCGTTCCTCGACCAGAGCCAGTCGCTGAACCTGTTCCTGGAGACGCCGACCATCGGGAAGCTCAGCTCGATGTACGCGTACGCCTGGAAGAAGGGCCTCAAGACCACGTACTACCTGCGCTCGCGCCCGGCGACCCGGATCGCCCGCGCGGCCGGCGCCGACGTACCGGCGGCGCGCGTCGCCCCCGGCCCCGGCCCCGGCCCCGTGCCCGTGCCCGTACCGATGGCGCCCGACGCGGACGCCGTCGCCTGCTCCCTGGAAAACCCCGAGTCCTGCGAGGCCTGCCAGTAATGACGACCGAGACCGAACCGACCGAGACCACCGAACCGACCGAGACCGTCGTGAAGAACCTGCTCGACCCGGGGTTCGAACTGACGCTGCGGCCGATGCGCTACCCGGACTTCTACGACCGCTACCGCGACGCGATCAAGAACACCTGGACCGTGGAGGAGGTCGACCTCCACTCCGACGTCGCCGACCTCGCCAAGCTCTCCCCCGGCGAGCAGCACATGATCGGCCGGCTGATCGCGTTCTTCGCGACGGGCGACTCGATCGTCTCGAACAACCTGGTCCTGACGCTGTACAAGCACATCAACTCGCCCGAGGCGCGGCTGTACCTGTCCCGCCAGCTCTTCGAGGAGGCCGTGCACGTCCAGTTCTATCTGACGCTGCTCGACACCTACCTCCCCGATCCGGCGGACCGGGCCGCCGCGTTCGACGCGGTGGAGAGCATCCCCTCGATCCGCGAGAAGGCGCAGTTCTGCTTCCGCTGGATGGACTCGGTCGAGACGATCGACCGCCTGGAGACCAAGGCGGACCGGCGGCGCTTCCTGCTGAACCTGATCTGCTTCGCGGCCTGCATCGAGGGCCTGTTCTTCTACGGGGCCTTCGCGTACGTCTACTGGTTCCGCTCGCGCGGCCTGCTGCACGGTCTCGCCACGGGCACCAACTGGGTCTTCCGCGACGAGACGATGCACATGAACTTCGCGTTCGAGGTCGTGGACACCGTCCGCAAGGAGGAGCCCGACCTCTTCGACGACGAACTCCGGCAGCAGGTCACGGACATGCTCAAGGAGGCGGTCGAGGCGGAGCTGCAGTTCGGCCGCGACCTGTGCGGTGACGGGCTGCCCGGCATGAACACCGAGTCGATGCGCGAATACCTCCAGTGCGTCGCCGACCAGCGGCTGCGCCGCCTGGGCCTCGCCCCGGTGTACGGCTCGGAGAACCCGTTCTCGTACATGGAGCTGCAGGGCGTCCAGGAGCTGACCAACTTCTTCGAACGCCGCCCGTCCGCCTACCAGGTGGCGGTGGAGGGTTCGGTCAGCCTGGACGACGACTTCTGAGCCGCGGCAAGGGACCGCTCACGGCCGGCGCAGCGCCCGCAGGACGGTGTCGTGGGTGTGGTGGGTGCCGGCCGGGGGCGGGACGGCGCGCGGACGGGTCTCGTCGACCAGGACGTCCCAGCCGGGGCCGAGGAGCGGCGGGACGTCGCCGGGCTGGTAGTAGTCGGCGGGGTCGAAGTCGTCGCCCTCCCGGTGGGTCAGGTCGGCGAGGTCATGGCTGACGAAGAGCAGGGTGCCGCCGGGGGCGACGGCGGCCAGGAGGTCGCGCAGCGCCGCGTGGTCCGGCGTGCGGCGCAGCGGGAAGTACTGGACGGACACCAGGTCGAAGGCGTCCGCCGGGGGCGGTGTGGTGCTGAGGTCGGCGCGTCTCCAGGTCACCCGGTCCTCGACGTCGGTGCCCGCCGCCGCCGCGCGCCGCAGGGCGGTCTCGGCGATGTCGACCCCGGTGACCTGCCAGCCGCGCCGGGCCAGCCAGAGCGCGTCGGCGCCTTCGCCGCACCCGGCGTCGAGCGCCCGGCCGGGCGGCAGTTCCGCGGTCTCGGCGACGAGCACCCCGTTGGGGTTGCCGCTGAACAGCTGCTCGCGGCTGCGGTACATGTCGTTCCAGCCCTGGGCATCCATGGGGGTCGGCCTTTCGTCGCTTCGGGACGGCTGCGTCCTGACTGTGCGGTGACTGCGACGCAACGATGCGCTCGGAACGGCATTCGGGCAAAGCTCTTTGCGGAAATGGCAAAACACGGGCACCGTGGTTGCATGAGCGACGAATTCGGCGCGGTGCTGGCGGCGGTCGGGCCCCGGCTGCGCGCCTTGCGCACGCGGCGCGGCGTCACCCTGACCGCACTGTCGGAGATCACCGGCATCCCGGTCAGCACGCTCTCCCGGCTGGAGTCCGGCCACCGCAAGCCGGGCCTCGAACTCCTGCTGCCGCTGGCGAGGGCCTATCAGGTGCCGGTCGACGAGCTGATCGGCGCTCCGGCCGATCTTGATCCGCGGGTGTACCCGCGGCCCTTCACCCGGTACGGCATGACCGTCGTACCGCTGACCCGCAAACCCGGCGGCCCGCAGGCGTTCAAGCACATCATGCCGGCCGGTCTGACCGACGGCCGCGAACCCGATCCGCGCTCGCACGAGGGCTACCACTGGCTGTACGTCCTGCGCGGGCGGCTGCGCGTCGTCCTCGGCGACGAGGACTTCATCCTCACGGAGGGTGAGGCCGCGGAGTTCGACACGCATCTGCCGCACTGGTTCGGCAATGCCGACGAACACGCGGTGGAGTTCCTCAGCATCCTGGGCCCCCAGGGCGAACGCGTCCACATCAGGGCCAGCTACCGGCCCGGCGAGCCGCAAACGTGAGGCGCCGGGTGCGGCCAGGGACGCTCAGGGGGACGTGTCTCGTGGCCGGGGTCTGCGCGGTGCTGACCGTGGCGGCCGGGCTGGGGGTGCGGAGCGTGGGGTCCGGCGACGCCGCCAAGTACACGGGGGACGCGCTCTACACCGTGCTTGTGCAGGCGCTGGTGGTGGTCGTCGCTCCCCGCGTCAGGCCGCTGACGGCCGCGTTGGTCGCTCTCGCGGTCAGTTGTGGTGTCGAGTTGCTGCAACTGACCGACGTACCTGCCGAGTTGGCCGCGCGCAGTGAGATCGCGCGGCTCGTCCTCGGCTCCACGTTCAACGCGCCCGATCTGTTCTGGTACGGGGTCGGCGCGGCGGCCGGGTGGGCGGTGCACGCCGCGCTCGGCCGGCGCCCGGACCGGAACCGCGACACTCAGTTGGTGCGCGAGTAGTCGTCGCGGTTCGGGCTGCGGCGCTCGTGCAGCTCGCGCAGCTCGTGGTCGATGCGGGCCAGCCGGACCCGGCGGTCGGTCGCGCGGTCCTTGACGTGCCAGTACAGCGGGGGCAGCGCGAGGAGGACGAAGAGGGCGATCAGGGCGAGAATGGTGAGGAAGGTGTCCATGTCTTCACTGTCGTCGCTCGGCCCCAGGAAAAGCAGTGGCAGGACTGTCATCAAGCATCGAATTGCTGCCACACTTGGTGCCATGCTGAAAAACGTGGCGACGGTCCTCCTCGACGGCGTTCATCCCTTCGAACTCGGCGTGATCTGCGAGGTGTTCGGCCTCGACCGGAGTGACGAAGGCCTGCCGGTGTACGACTTCGGCGTGGTGTCCGCCGAAGGTCCCGTGCTGCGCACCCACGCCGGGTTCACCCTCGGCGACCTGTACGGCCTGGACCGGCTGGAGGAGGCCGATCTGATCGCCGTACCGGCCGGTGCCTCGTACGCCGTGCGCGACTACCCGCAGGAACTGCTCGACGCGCTGCGCCGCGCCGTCGACCGCGGCGCCTGGGTGCTCAGCGTGTGCTCGGGCGTGTTCGTACTGGGCGCCGCCGGGCTGCTCGACGGGCGGCGGTGCGTCAGCCACTGGAGCCACACCGAACTGCTGTCCCGGACGTTTCCGCAGGCCAAGGTCGAGCAGGACGGGCTGTACGTGGAGGACGGCCGCGTCATCACCTCGGCCGGCACAGCGGCCGGGATCGACGCGTGTCTGCATCTGCTGCGGCTGGAGCACGGCCCGGAGATCGCCAACGCCGTCGCCCGCCGCATGGTCGTCCCGCCGCACCGCGACGGCGGCCAGGCGCAGTTCGTGGAGCGACCGCTGCCCAGGGACCGCTGCGACACGGTCGCCGACGTGCTCGGCTGGATGGAGCGGCATCTGGACAGCGAGATGACCGTCGAGCAGCTGGCCGAGCAGGCGCATATGTCGCCGCGCACCTTCGCCCGCCGCTTCCAGCAGGAGACGGGGACGACGCCCTATCGCTGGCTGCTGCGTCAACGGGTGTTGTTCGCCCAGGAGTTGCTGGAGGCGACGGACGAGACGGTGGACAGCGTGGCCGGGCGCTCCGGGTTCGGCAGCGCGGCGGGGCTGCGCCACCACTTCCTGCGGACGCTGGGGACGACCCCGAACGCCTACCGCCGCACCTTCCGGGTGCCCGCGTCGGCCGGCGCGGCGGGGGGCGCTCAGTCGTTGGGGACGGTCTCGTAGCGCGCCGTGCCCTCGGCCATCTGCCGCAGCGCGTCCTTGCGGTCGCGCTTGGAGAGCCGGTCGATGTAGAGGTACCCGTACAGATGGTCCGTCTCGTGCTGCAGGCAGCGGGAGAAGTACCCGGTGCCCTGGAGCTTGACCGGACGGCCCTTCAGGTCGACGCCGGTGACGACGGCGTAGTCGGGGCGCGGCAGCGCGGCGTACGCGGTCGGCACGGACAGGCAGCCCTCGTTGGAGTCGTCCAGGTTCCGCTCCCCCGGCGGCAGCTCCACCAGCACGGGGTTGCAGACCGCGCCGACGTGCCGGACACCGTCGTCGTCCAGGCAGTCGTAGACGAAGACCTTCAGGTCGACACCGATCTGGTTGGCGGCCAGGCCCACGCCCTCGGCGGCGCGCTGGCTGGCGAACATGTCGTCCACGAGCGCGGCGAGTTCGTCGCCGAACTCCGTCACGTCCCGGCATTCCTTGTGCAGGACGGGATTGCCGACGACGGTGATCGGCCGGGCCGTGCCGCGCTCCCGGTGCGCCAGCTCGCGCGCCTCGGCGTCCGTGGTGTCGTCGACGAACCCGTCCCCGTCCGTCACCGGGGCCTCACTGTCGATCCGCTGGTCCGTCTCCTGCTGCGCCATGTCCGCAGTACGCCTTCCTCAGTACCCGATGCTGCTGCCCGCACGTCGCGCGGGTCCGCACGATGTGCCCGTACAGCCTAAGCGCAGCCGCGGGAGGCTCCGGTCGTTCGTCAGCAGACTTCTTCGAGATCCCGCCACTCACGGGTCTCGGGGCTGTCCGCGACCCAGCCGTCCAGCAGGCCCTTCACCAGGGCCTGCGGCGCCGCGATGCCGCATTCGCGCTCCGGCACCCACAGCTCGCCCGCCGTGCGGTGGCCGAGCGGCCCCGGATGGCCGGGCTCGCTGTGGTCGTGCGGGTCGAGATGCTCACCGTCGCCCTCGGCGCTCGGCATCCGGCTCTCCGAGCAGGCCCGGCACAGCAGCCGTACGGACGACGACCAGTCCTCTGCGGCGAAGCCCGCGTCGGCGGCGAGCCGCTCCAGCGCGTCCCTGTCGTCCTCGGTCGCCGCTTCCAGCAGCACCACCCAGGTGGGTACGGGCGAGGGCGCCCACAGCTCGATCTCGTCGAAGACCGGGTAGGCGCGGGTGGCGCCGTCCGGGGCGGCCGCCGTCGTGCGCTCGCCGTTGGGCACGCCGTCGTGCAGGACGACCTCGCCCCAGCGCCGCCCCGACGAGGGCAGCGGGATCGACAGCACCTCGATCCGCGCGGGGTCGAGTCTGCGGCCCCAGACGACCTCGGCCTCGCCCTCGGGCGACAGCCGGACAGCGGCGCTGCCCAGCTCCATCCCGTCGGGTTCGCCGTTCGCCTCGGCGCTGTGCGGATTGCCGGGCACCCGCAGCCCGTACGCCTGCCAGGCGCGCCGGGCCAGCGGCCAGTCCTGGAGCGCGGTGGCCGCGATGCCCACGTTCCACCAGTCGGGGGCGCCGGTCTCCTTGTCGAGCAGGGCCACGGCCCGCAGTCCGGCCGCCCGCGCCTGCTCCCAGTCGTGCCGGAACTTGTGCAGCAGCGCCAGATTGAACCAGGACTCGGAGAGCCAGGGCTCCAGATCGGCCGCACGCGTCAGCAGCGCGCCCGCGTCCTCGTACCGGCCGTCACCGATCAGCGTGAACGCGCGGTCGGTGGCCTGCCGCCACGAGGCGGATGGCCGATGCCGTACCTTCCCGAAGATCCTCACGATTCCCGCCTGCCGGTCGCTCGGGCCATACTCCCGGACACCCTCTTCTTCGCATCCAACCATGCCGGGTCGGACGCCCGCTCCTTACCCATGGGTTACCCAGCCCCGCCCGACGTCAGACCGCCCCGGGACAGCACGCGTGCCAGGGATTCCACCACCTCGGGCTGGTAGTCGTGCGCCGTGCCCAGCCGTAGCCGCTCCAGCGCGCTCAGCGCGCCGCTCGCGCCCGCTCCTTCTCCGGCCCCTTCCCCGGTCAGATCGTCGTACGCGTTCACGGCGCGGACGATCCTGGCAGGCAGCGGCTGTTCCCGGTAGGGGTCGGCCTGGCGTTCGACCACGACGGCCACCGCCGCCGGCACCCCGGTCTGGCGTACGACGGCCCCGCCGAGCAGCGCGATCCGGCGCTGCTCGGCGACCGGCAGCAGGGCGGTGGCCCCTTCGGGCACGGGGTCCACCAGCGAGAGCTGGCCGATGTCGTGCATCAGCGCCGCGTACTCCAGCACGGTCAGGTCAGGCCCCGACAGGCCCAGCTCACGGCCGACGGCGCGGCTCAGTTCGGCGACCCGCCGGGCGTGCCCTGGCGGGGTGTACCCGGCGATCTCGGTGGCGCGGGCCAGCGAGGCGATGGTCTGGCCGTAGGTGGTACGGACCGCCGCGTAGCGCCGGAACGACAGGTGCGTGAGCAGCAGCGGCACACAGAACACCGGCAGCGCCCAGAGCCCGGCGACGGCGACCCCGAGCGCGATGACAGCGCCGGTGGCGCACACGGCGGAGCCGATGCCGAGCAGGGCCCGCAGTTCCTCCCTGAGGAGGGGGCCGAAGGGGTGGTGCGTGCGGGCGCGGGCCATCAGCGCGGCCAGCACGGCGTCGCACAGGGCGGTCAGCGCCAGCAGCAGGAGCAGCAGCGCGGCGTAGTAGGGACCCTGCCGGGTCAGGTCGCCGAAGCCGCCGGAGTTGTAGAGCGGCTGGAAGCAGACGGCGGCGAAGCCGACGGTCAGCACCCGGCGCACCATGTGGTCGAGCGCGGGGCCGCTGCCGCGCGCGATGTGCGGTACGGACCCGGCGAGCGCCGCGGCCACGGCGACGGCGACCGTCTGGAGCGCGCCGTGGCTGGTGGGCTGGCCGCCGTTCGCGCCGAGCAGGGCGTAAGCGAGCGCGCCCGCCGCACCGAGCGGCGCCGGCTCGCGCTCACCGGGCAGCGCGCCCCAGCGGGCCAGCTCGCCGACGGTGATGAGCACCCCGAAGGCGAGCGCGTCGCGGGGTTCGGTGACGCCGCGCCACAGCGTGGAGCCGAGCCCGGCCGCGGTGAGCAGCGCGGCGGCGCCGTAGACCGCGACGACGGTACGGGACACCCGCCGCCGGGTGCGGGGGACGGCGCCCGCCGTGGCCGCGGCGCTCACCGGGTACCGCCGCGCGGGGTGCGTCCTGCGGTGGTCGAACGGGCGGGCGGCGGGACGCTGCCGCGCGGGTCGGCCTCGGGAGCAGGACCGGTCTCAGCCGCAGCTCCGGTTTCGGCTTCGGGGTCGGCGGCGAGGTCGGACGCCGCCGCACCCGCCGCGATGTTCCGCGCGGCGTTCGTGTCGTCCGCCGTGACCGCCGTCTGCCAGCCGTGCCGGTCCAGGGCCCTGACCAGCGCCCGCACCATCTCCGGGTCGAACTGGCTGCCCGCGCACCGCTCCAGCTCGGCCACGGCCGTCCGCACCGGCCGCGCCCGCCGGTAGGAGCGGGTGGAGGTCATCGCGTCGAAGGCGTCGGCGACGGCGACCACCCGGGCGAACTCGGGAATCTGCCGCCCCACGAGGCCGTACGGGTAGCCGGTGCCGTCGAGCCGTTCGTGGTGGTGCAGGATCGCCGAGCGCGCCTCCCCGAGGAAACCGATGCCGCGCACCATCTCGTGGCCGTACTCGGGGTGCAGTTCGATGACGCGGCGCTCCTCCGGGGTGAGCGGGCCCTCCTTGCGGAGCACCCGGGTGGGGACGCCGAGCTTGCCCACGTCGTGCAGGATCCCGGCGAACCGCAGGACCTCCAGCCGTTCGCGCTCCATGCCCAGCTCGTGCGCGATCATCACGGACGCCCTGCCGACGCGTTCGCTGTGGCCGCGCGTGTACTTGTCCTTGATGTCGACGGCCTGGACGAGCGCCCTGATGGTGGCCTGGTGCGCGGCGCGCTCCCGGTGGTACTGGGCGAAGACCCAGCAGGAGATGTACATCGGCAGCAGGACGAAGAGCGCGGAGAGCGGCCCGTACGGACTGCGCCACAGGACGGCCATCATCAGCCCGGCCAGTCCGTGCGCGCCGTGCGAGGCCAGCGAGCGGGGCAGCAGGCCGCGCCAGGCGGTACGGGCGGACAGCCGCTCGGCGGTGACGAGGATGCCGCCGTCCAGGGCGGCGAGCACCAGACAGAACGTGAGCGCCGCGGCGCCGGCCGGCAGCAGGACGTACGGGAAGTCGGGGGCGGCGAGGCCGTACCCTCCGCCGCCGAGGGCGACGGGCCCGCCGAAGAGCAGATGCGCCCGCGCCGCGGCCCAGGTGGCGACGGCGAGCTGGGCGGCGCGCCAGGTCCGCCGGGCGCCCCGGGGCCGCTGCTCGACCCGGCCGAGCACGGCGCCGGGTACGGCGACCAGCGCGGCGGCGGACGGCGGCAGCAGGAAGGCGGCGGCGAGCAGGACGGGGAAGAACGATCCGGCCGCGACGGGTACGGACCCGCCGAGCCCGCGGCCGGGGAAGTGCAGCCGGTAGCGGGCGGGCATCTCACAGAAGGCGTACAGCGCGGCGAGCAGCACGACGGCCGCCCAGGGGACGGGCGACGGCCGGCCGGGGCGCAGCGCGGGCAGCACGCAGAGGGTCGCGAAGAGCGCGGTGCACAAGATGTACGCGCGCGCCGCACCCGGTATGGCCCTCACGGCGTCGCCGCCCCTCCTCGGCCCGGCCCCCGGCAGGGGCTCACCCAGCCCTCGCAGGGCTCAAACAGACGGTCAGGCTAGCGAGTTGGGCGTCGGCGAGCGGAATTATGCGACTGATTAGCACCTTCGGGTGACAAACGGACGGAACAAGCGGTAGAGACGGTGCGGAGACGACGGAGGGGCGCACAGCGCGCGATGCGCCGTACGCCCCTGCCGGTCCTGCTGGCCCGCGTCAGTCCTTCGTGGCACCCGGCAGGTCGGCGCCGGAAGCCGTCACGTCATGGTCCGGCACGGTCTGTCCCGACCTGACCAGGTCGATCCGGCCCATGACCTTGGCCCGCAGGTCGGTGGGTACGTCGTCCTGACCGCAGCACCGCTTGACGAGCTTCTTCACGGCCTGTTCGAGACCGTACTTCTCCAGGCACGGGGAGCATTCCTCGAAGTGCACCTCGAACTTGGTGCAGTCACTGTCGGGCATCTCGTGGTCGAGAAACTCATACAAGTGATCGAGGACTTCGCTGCAATCCGTCTCATGCGGCTCTCCGCAGCTCATGAGCCCGAACCTTTCCGATCGTCGGACGACTCTCCGGCACCCGCCGGGACGAGCCCGCGCTCACGGGCGTAGTCCTCCAGCATGCCGCGCAGCTGACGGCGACCGCGGTGCAACCGCGACATCACCGTGCCGATGGGTGTACCCATGATGTCCGCGATCTCCTTGTAGGCAAAGCCCTCTACATCGGCGAGATAAACCGCGATGCGGAACTCTTCGGGAATCGCCTGCAGGGCGGACTTCACGTCGGAGTCCGGGAGATGGTCGAGCGCCTGCGACTCGGCGGAACGCAGCCCGGTCGACATGTGCGACTCGGCGCGTGCCAGCTGCCAGTCCTCGATCTCCTCGGCGGCACTGCGCTGAGGCTCCCGCTGCTTCTTGCGGTACGAGTTGATGAAGGTGTTCGTGAGGATGCGGTACATCCATGCCTTGAGATTCGTGCCCTCACGGAACTGGTGGAACGAGCCGTACGCCTTCGCGTAGGTCTCCTGCACCAGATCCTCGGCGTCGGCCGGGTTGCGCGTCATGCGCAGCGCGGCCGAGTACATCTGGTCGAGGTAGCCCAGGGCATCGCGCTCGAAGCGCGCACTGCGCTCCGCAGTGGTCTCTTCCGCGCGGCCGTCGTCGGTCCCTGAAGTCCCCGCGTCGGTCCCAGTGACCGGACCCACCTCCTCCAACGCTGTGGCGGATCCAAAAGCGGACCCACTCGAATCGGAGAATAGTCGACCTTGCTTCGACGGGGCGGTTCGGTCCGGTGCGCCGACCGTCACAGCCGGCGCCGGCTTACCGGCGGCCAGGACCGTCCACGCCAGGTCAGTGCCGTCCGGACGGCGGGGGCACATGGTCGAACCCATACGACGGACTCCCTCTTACGCTTGGTGTACCAACGCTTCTGTCAACAGTGGTCGCATCCTCAGCATTCCCGGGGTTTTCCGAGCCACGAAGCGACGCCTTCGACCAGCGTTCCGAGCGCTTCGGCCTGGCTGAGCGGCGCCCGTTTGGGAACGGCGAAGCTGTGGTCGCCGTACGGGATCTCCAGCAGCTCGTGTCCGCCCGCGGAGAATTCGGCGGGGAATTCGGCGGGCTTCCCGAACGGGTCGTTGCCGCCCTGGACGACGAGCGTGGGTGCTCCGGCGCCGAGCAGTTCGGCCGCGCGTGACTTCTCGGGCCTGCCCGGCGGGTGCAGCGGGAAGCTCAGCGCCAGCACGGCGTGGGCGCCCAGCTCCGCCGCCGTACGGCAGGCGACCCGCGCCCCCGCGCTGCGGCCGCCCGCCACCACCGGCAGTCCCGGTGCGCCCAGCGCCGGCCAGAGCGCGCGCCAGCCGGCGTCGAGGGTCTTCGGGGCGGGAGCGAGCTTCTTGCCCGCCACCCGCCAGGGCTGCTCCACCAGGGCGACGGTGACGTCGCGCGCGGGCAGGGCGGCGGCGAGCGCCTGGAGGTCACGGGCCTCGATACCGCCGCCCGCGCCATGGCTGACGGCGAGGACGAGCCGGGGGCGCCGGGCGTGGTGCCAGGTGATCCTGGCCTGCCCGGCCGGTGTCTCGACGCTCGTCACGCTTGTCGCAGGATCGGTTGGCCCAGGATTGGTTGGCCCAGGATTGGTTGGCACGGAATCGCTTGTCACAGCGCCATCGTGCCGGGTGGCGGCTCAGAACAGCGTGCTCTCCTCCGGCGCCGCCAGCTCCTCAAGCAGTTCGGGTCCGTTGTTGCGGACGTTGCTGACGGACGTGGTGACCGGGTAGGCCCGCATCAGCCCCGCCGGCGGCGGCGCGAGCAGTCCGCGCAGCTCGTCGGGGTCCGTACGGGCCGGGTCGAGCCAGGCGTCCCAGCGGTCCGGGGTCAGCATCAGCGGCATCCGGGGGTGGATGTCGGCCAGCGATCCCGGCCCCTCGGCGGGGGCCACACCGAGCGGTGTCTTCTCCGCCTCCGTGGTGATCACGGAGCAGGTCACCCACCAGGCGCGCGGGTGGTCGTCGGGCAGCGTCCGGTCGCGCCAGAACTCGTAGAGCCCGGCGAGCGCCATCACGGAGCCGTCGGCGGGCGTGACGAAGTACGGCTGCTTCCGCGGCCGCTTCTTCTTGCCCTGCTCCTCCAGCTGCCGCTCGTCGCTGCCGGTGACCCACTCGTAGTACCCGTCGGCCGGCAGGATGCAGCGGCGCGAGAGGAAGGGCTTACGGAACGACGGCTTCTCGTGCACGGTCTCGGCACGCGCGTTGATCAGCCGGGCGCCGCCCTCGGGCGTCTTGGCCCAGGACGGCACGAGTCCCCATTTCAAGGTGCGCAGCTGGCGAACCGGGGCGGGGTCGTTCGCGTCTTTCACGGCGCGTTCGAGGATCGCGTAGACCTCTTTGGTCGGCGCCACGTTCCAGTCGGGCGCCAGGGTCTCCTCGGGGTCCCACTTCTCCACCCCGAAGAGTCCCTGAAGGTCCTCGGGCCGCCTGCTCGCCGCATACCGTCCGCACATAGATGCCAGACTGCCACGACGCAAACCCTGTTGAGGAGCCGCCGGAGAAATGGCCAGCATCGACCCCGCCTCGATCGGCGAACTGTGGGACCGCGTCTTCGGCAGCCAGCCGGCGCCCGACGAGTGGGTGGTGTACGTGACGGCGGTGCTCGCCCTGGCCGTCGTCGTGCCGCACCAGGTCTGGCGAATATCGCGTAACGCCGTGACCATCGCGCACGAGGGCGGCCACGGGCTGACGGCCCTGGTCACCGGCCGCAGACTCGACGGCATCCGGCTGCACTCGGACACCTCGGGGCTGACCGTCAGCCGGGGCAAGCCCTCCGGGCTGGGGATGGTGCTGACGGCGGCGGCCGGCTACACGGCGCCGCCGCTGTTGGGACTCGGCGGTGCCTGGCTGCTCGTCGCGCACCACATCACGCTGTTCCTCTGGCTGGCGACGGTCCTGCTGATCGCGATGCTGGTGATGATCCGCAACGCGTACGGGGTCTTCACCGTCGTCGTCACCGGAGCGGCCTTCCTGCTGGTCTCCTGGCTGACCGGACCGCAGGTGCAGGCGGCGTTCGCGTACACGGCCGTGTGGTTCCTGCTGCTGGGCGGGGTGCGCCCGGCGTTCGAGCTCCAGTCCAAGCGGCGGCGCGGCGGGGCCGCCGACTCGGACGCCGACCAGCTCGCGCGGCTGACCGGTGCGCCGGCGGCGATGTGGCTGTTCCTCTTCCACGCCGTCTCGCTCTGTTCGCTGATCGGCGGCGGACGCTGGCTGCTCGGGCTCTGAGGCGCTCTCCGGCTGTTTGCGGCTGTTTGCGGGTCTCTGCGGCGCCCGGCCGTCGATTCCGTCGTAGCACTCGCTGATTACGTCTGAGTACGTGCTGGTTACGTCCTGGTTTCCGGTTATTTGATCAGGATCAGGGTCGTCCCTCAGCCACTAAAGTGAAGGCATGACCGAGAGTTCCGTGCAGCCCGCCCTCTGGCCCGCCCCCTACGCGAGCAGGACCGTCGAAGCGACGGTCACCGTGCCCGGCTCCAAATCGGTCACCAACCGTGGTCTCGTCCTCGCCGCGCTGGCCGCCGAGCCCGGCTGGCTGCGCCGGCCGCTGCGCTCCCGGGACACCCTGCTGATGGCGGACGCGCTGCGCGCGATGGGCGTCGGCATCGAGGAGACCGTCTCGTCCAGCTCGGGCGGGGCCGGCACCGCGAGCACCGCGGGCAGCACGGGCGAGGCATGGCGGGTGATCCCGGCGGGGCTGCACGGCCCCGCCACGGTCGACGTCGGCAACGCCGGCACGGTCATGCGCTTCCTGCCGCCGGTCGCCGCCCTCGCCGACGGCCCGGTCCGCTTCGACGGCGACCCCCGCTCGTACGTCCGCCCGCTGGGCGCCGTCATCGAGGCGCTGCGGGTCCTCGGCGCGCGGATCGACGACGACGGCCGTGGCGCCCTGCCGCTGACGGTGCAGGGCGCGGGCGCGCTGGACGGCGGTCCGGTACGGATCGACGCCTCGGCCTCCTCGCAGTTCGTCTCCGCGCTGCTGCTGTCGGGGGCCCGGTTCAACCAGGGCGTGGAGGTGCGGCATGTCGGCTCCGCGCTGCCGTCGATGCCGCACATCCGGATGACGGTCGACATGCTGCGCGCGGTCGGCGCCCAGGTCGACGAGCCGGAGACCGGCGGTGAGGCCGATGTGTGGCGGGTCTCCCCCAGCGCGCTGCTGGGCCGCGATCTGACCGTCGAGCCGGATCTCTCCAACGCGCAGCCCTTCCTCGCCGCCGCGCTGGTCACCGGCGGCCGGGTCACCGTCCCCGACTGGCCCGTGCGCACCACGCAGCCCGGGGACGCGCTGCGCGCGATCTTCACCGAAATGGGTGGCTCGTGCCGCTTCGAGGCGACCACCGAGGGCAGCAGCCTCACCTTCAGCGGCACCGGACGGATCCACGGCATCGACGTCGACCTGAGCGAGGTCGGGGAGCTGACCCCCGGTATCGCCGCCGTCGCCGCGCTCGCCGACTCGCCGTCCACCCTGCGCGGCGTCGCCCATCTGCGGCTCCACGAGACGGACCGGCTGGCCGCGCTCACCAAGGAGATCAACGAGCTGGGCGGCGATGTCACGGAGACGGCCGACGGGCTGCACATCCGGCCGCGCCCGCTGCACGGCGGCGTCTTCCACACGTACGACGACCACCGGATGGCGACGGCGGGGTCGATCATCGGCCTGGTGGTCGACGGGGTGCAGATCGAGAACGTGGAGACGACGGCCAAGACCCTGCCGGACTTCCCGCAGATGTGGGCCGACATGCTCGCGGGTGCGGGAGCCTGACGCGATGCGCCGCTACGGCAAGAACCCCGACGAGGACGACATCCGCTCGCGCCCCAATCCCAAGGGCAACCGGCCGCGTACGAACATCCGCCCCAAGCACGAGGACGCGGCAGAGGGCATGGTGCTGACCGTCGACAGGGGCCGGCTCACCTGTCTCGTCGACGACCGGCCCGTCCTCGCGATGAAGGCGCGCGAGCTGGGCCGCAAGGCGGCGGTCGTGGGCGACCGGGTCGGTCTCGTCGGCGATCTGTCGGGCAAGAAGGACACGCTGGCGCGGATCGTACGGATCGAGAAGCGCACCTCGGTGCTGCGGCGCACGGCCGACGACGACGACCCGTACGAGCGCGTGATCGTCGCGAACGCCGACCAGTTGGCCGTGGTCACGGCGCTCGCCGACCCCGAGCCGCGCCCCCGGCTGATCGACCGCTGTCTGGTCGCCGCCTTCGACGCGGGGCTCGAACCGCTGCTGGTGCTGACCAAGTCGGACCTGGAGTCGCCCGACGAGCTCCTGGAGATCTACCGGACGCTCGGGATCCGCTACGTCGTGACCCGGCGGGACGAGCTGGCCACCGGCGAGGCGGCCGAGCAGGTGCGGGAGTATCTCGACGGCCGGGTCACCGCGTTCGTCGGGCATTCGGGCGTCGGCAAGACGACCCTGGTCAACGCGCTGGTCCCGAAGGACAGGGAACGCAGTACCGGCCTGGTCAACGCGGTGACGGGGCGCGGCAGGCACACCACGACATCGGCGCTCGCGCTGCCGCTGGCCAAGGCGGACGGCTGGCTGATCGACACCCCGGGGATCCGGTCCTTCGGGCTGCACCACATCGACCCCTCGCGCATCGTGCTCGCCTTCCCCGACCTCGTACCCGGCACGGAGAACTGCCCGCGGGCGTGCAGCCATGACGAACCTGACTGTGCGTTGGACGCGTGGGTGGCGGAGGGTCACGCCGACCCGGCCAGGCTCTATTCGCTGCGGCGGCTTCTCGCCACGCGCGAGCGGCGCGAAGGTGACTGACGGACCGGCGTTTGCGGCCCGCCGACGTTGGTAAGTGCATAATCGCACCCAAGCGATACGAAGCAGTCACCGACGGGGAGGCATCGAAACAATGGCGTGGCTGCTGGTTGTGGTCGCCGGAATCCTGGAGACGGGCTTCGCCGTCTGTCTCAAACTGTCCCACGGCTTCACCCGGTTGTGGCCGACGATCGCCTTCGCGAGCTTCGCCCTCGGCAGCTTCGGGCTGCTGACGCTCTCTCTGAAGAAGCTGGACGTCGGTCCCGCGTACGCGGTGTGGACCGGTATCGGGGCCGCGGGCACCGCGATCTACGGAATGATCTTCCTCAACGACGTCGTATCGGTGCTCAAGCTGGTCTCGATCTCGTTCGTGATCATAGGGGTCATCGGTCTGCAGCTCTCGGGCTCGGCGCACTGACGGCTTCCGCCGCTGATTCCGTTGGGGAGTCCGCTACGGGTGCTGCCGCCATCGCCGATCTGACGAGCCGTCCGACGGGCTCGTCGGCCGGGGCGACCACCTGGGCGAGCGCGAGCCGTACCGCCAACTCGCAGTGGTCCGGCGGTTCGGGGTCGAGCGCGGCGGCCGATCTGTCCCGTACCAGCGCCACCAGATCGGCGGGCGCCGAGCGGGCCGCTCGGGGCGCCGGCAGCCGGTCCCCCCAGCAGCCGGTGAGCAGCGCGCGCAGCACGGGTCTGGCAGCGGCCTCGCCGACGGTCCACTCGGCGACGGAGACCAGCCGGTCCCCCGCGTCGCCGCGCTGCGCCAACAGCCGTTCCACACCGAGCAGATAGTGGTCGGCCTCGCGGCGCACCAGCGCGCGGGCCAGCCCTTCCTTGCCGCCGAACTCGTTGTAGAGGGTCTGCCGGGAGACTCCGGCGGCCGACGCGACGTCGACCATCCGGACGGCGGTCCAGGGCAGGTCGCCGATCGCCGACAGTGCGGCGGTCAACAGGGCTTCACGCGCAGCAGGCATCAGCGCCTCCGGGGCCGGTCGGCTCTGCGCACAGAGTTGACGCGTCGTCGCTCACTGTCAAGAGCAGCGGCAGCCACCCTCGGGCGGGCCCGCTGGCCCGGGGTCCTGACCGGTCGATACTGTGACGACCATGCCCGACTACCACGATGATCTGCGCCTCGCCCATGTCCTCGCCGACGCCGCCGACGCGGTGACGATGGACCGGTTCAAGGCTCTGGACCTGAAGGTCGAGACCAAACCGGACATGACTCCGGTGAGTGAGGCCGACAAGTCGGCGGAGGAGCTGATCCGCGGCCAGTTGCAGCGCGCCAGGCCGCGCGACGCGATCCTCGGCGAGGAGTTCGGCATCGAGGGCACGGGACCGCGCCGCTGGGTGGTCGACCCGATCGACGGTACGAAGAACTACGTACGCGGCGTGCCCGTCTGGGCGACGCTGATCTCGCTGATGGTGGCCGCCGAGGGCGGCTTCGAGCCGGTGGTCGGCGTGGTGTCGGCGCCCGCGCTCGGCCGCCGCTGGTGGGCGGCGAAGGGCGGCGGCGCCTACACGGGCCGCAGCCTGTCGTCGGCGACCCGGCTGCGGGTCTCGAAGGTCGGGCGGATCAAGGACGCGTCGTTCGCGTACTCGTCGCTGAGCGGCTGGGAGGAGCAGGGCCGGCTCGACGGGTTCCTGGACCTGACCAGGGCCTGCTGGCGCACCCGGGGCTACGGCGACTTCTGGCCGTACATGATGGTCGCCGAGGGGTCGGTCGACATGTGCGCGGAGCCGGAGCTGTCCCTGTGGGACATGGCGGCCACCGCGATCGTCGTACAGGAGGCGGGCGGCGACTTCACGGGCCTCGACGGGCGCCCGGGTCCGCACAGCGGCAACGCGGCGGCTTCCAACGGTGTGCTGCACGAGGAATTGCTCGGATATCTCAACCAGCGCTACTGACAGCGCCGCTGGCGCCGGGCGTGCGCTCCTGCTCCGTGCGCCCCCTTGTTGACTCCGCGTAGGCGTGTCACTCTAAGAGTCCCCCTACTTGTGAACTTGTGAATTCTTTCTCACGAGGCGGTCCACTCCAGGAGGTGGCTGCGGCCATGCTGGTACGCGACGCAATGACCTCGGTGGTTCTGACCATCGGGCCCACCCATACGCTCCGGCAGGCCGCCAGACTGATGGCCGAGCGCCATGTCGGCGCGGCCGTGGTGCTCGACACCGACGACTGCGGGATCGGCATCCTCACCGAACGCGACATTCTCGTGTCGATCGGCAAGGACCAGAGCCCGGACACCGAGACGGCATGCTCCCACACCACGACCGACGTCGTCTTCGCGTCGCCGGACTGGACGCTGGAGGAGGCGGCCGGGGCCATGTCGAACGGCGGCTTCCGCCATCTGATCGTGCTCGACGAGCGGGAGCCGGTCGGCATCGTCTCCGTGCGCGACATCATCCGCTGCTGGGCCCCGGCCGCGGTGCAGCCCGTACTGGCAGGCTGAGCCGCCCTACATTGGACTTTGTCCAAGTCAAGTAAGCATCCAAAGCCGTACTCGTTCGGGACCTGGGGTGCCTCCCTGTTAGGCTTGCCCCTATGAGTGACCTGTTGGAACGACTTCGCGGACGCGGCTGGCGCATGACGGCGCAGCGGCGCGTGGTGGCCGAGGTCCTCGACGGCGACCATGTGCACCTGACGGCCGACGAGGTGCACGCGCGTGCCGTGGCCAGGCTGCCGGAGATCTCCCGGGCGACCGTCTACAACACCCTGGGCGAGATGGTCACCCTCGGTGAGGTCATAGAGGTGTCGACGGACCGCCGCGCCAAGCGCTACGACCCGAACGCGCACCGCCCCCACCATCACCTGGTCTGCTCCACGTGCGGCACGATCCGCGACGTGCACCCGACCGGCGACCCGCTGGCCGAGCTGCCGAGCGGCGAGCGCTTCGGCTTCACGGTCTCGGACGTGGAGGTCACCTACCGGGGCACCTGCCCGGAGTGCGCTTCGGCCTGAGACGTGGCCGTGCATGACGGATGCCTGGAACGCTCATGACGGAAGGCCCGGAACTCTTTCGAGTTCCGGGCCTTCCGTTTCAGTAGCGGGGACAGGATTTGAACCTGCGACCTCTGGGTTATGAGCCCAGCGAGCTACCGAGCTGCTCCACCCCGCGCCGTTGAACTGAACGTTACGTCAAGGCGCCGACCAGAGCAAATGCCGTTCTCAGCGCACCGGCGCCCCCGGCCCCAGCGGGATGCCGACCGCCCACCAGATCAGGAACAGCGCCGTCCACGCCACCGTCATCGCCACCGCGAGCGGCAGCGTGTACGAGGCGAGCGTGCCGATCCCCGCGCTCTTGCGGTAGCGCTGGAGGAAGCCGAGCGCCATCACGAAGTACGGACTCATCGGCGTGATCGCCGTCGACCCCGAGTCCGCGATCCGGAACAGCGCCTGGGTCGTCTCTGCGGGGACACTCACCAGCATCAGCATCGGCACCAGGACGGGCGCCGCCAGCGCCCACATCGCCGAACCGCTCGTCACCATCACGTTGACCAGCGTCAGCAGCAACAGGATCAGCAGGAAGACCAGCACGATCGGCATCCCGCTGCGCTCCAGCGCCTCCGCCGCCCGCACCGCCAGCACATCGCCGATCCGGGTCCAGTCGAAGTACGCGAGGAACTGGGCGATAGCGAAGAACAGCACCAGCACCGGAGCCATCTGCCTGATGCCCTGCGCCATCAGCTTCGGTACGTCGGCCGCCGAGGTGATCGACCCCGACCGGTACCCGTACACAGTGCCGACCAGGCCGAAGACGAACGCCACCACCGCCGCGATCCCGTCCAGGAAGGGCGATTCGACGATGCTGCCGCCCTCGCCCCGCAGCGGCGACGACGCCGGCACCATCGCGGCGACGAGCACCACCAGCGTCACGAGCAGCGTGATGACGGCCGCGCGCAGCGCCGAGCGCTCCTTGGCGCTGAGGGTGAGCGCGCCCAGGTCCTCCAGGTCGGCGTCCGGATCGGCGTCCAGGTCCGGCCTGCGGCTGAGCACGAACCGCGTCACGAGAGTGATGACCGCCGCCAGCAGCAGCGACGAGACGATGTTGAAGAACCAGTTGCTCAGCGGCGAGACATAGGCGTCGTCCCCGCCGACGATCTTCGCCGCCGCCGTGGTGATACCGGCGAAGATCGCGTCGTTGGGGGTCGGCACCGGGCTCGCGTCGTACCCGGAGGCGATGGCCGTGTACGACACCACGATGCCGAGGATCGGCGAGCGCCCGACGGCCCGGAAGGCCAGCCCGCCCAGCGGTACGAGAATGATGTACGCGGCGGCCGAGGCGACATGGGCCACCGTCCCGGCGAAGGCGACGGCGAACACGACCCACGACGCCGGCACCCGCGAGACGCTGACCCGCATCAACGCGTCGAGGAATCCGGTGCGTTCGGCCACGGCGACGCCCATGATCACCACGACGATGGTGGCCATGGGAGGGAAGGTGGCGAAGTTCTCGATCATGGTGGAGACGGCCATGGCCAGACCGTCGCCGCTGAGGAGGTTCTGGACGACGACCGTCTTGTGGTCGCTCGGCGAGATCACGGAGACGTCGGCCGCCGCCAGGACGGCGCTCACCACGGCGAGGATCGCGGAGAGTATCCAGAAGAGCCAGAACGGGTGCGGCAGGGCGTTGCCCGCGCGTTCGATGACGGCCATCGCACGGACGAGGCGCGGCAGTTCGGCCCCGTCGGAGGGCGGCGGCGGCCCGTCCGGTCTGTTCGGCGGTGCGGTCGACGTGGTCATGGGGAGCGGCTCCTTGCTCGGGTCGGCGGATCAGTGGTGGCGGTGCGGCCGGGGCTGGGGCTGGGGCGTACGGAAGTCGCGCACGAAGTCCCACAGGACGTCGGCGGCCTCCACGGTCTGGGTCGTGTATCCGCCGCCGCTGTAGCTGTCGGCGCCGGGCCAGGTGTGTCCGCCGTCCGTGACGGCCACGTGCCGGACGTCGGCGCCCCGGTCGCAGCCGCTCCAGCGGGAGACGGTGATGTCCGGCTCGATGACCTGGACGCTCGCGCGGCTCCGGCAGCCGTTGAGCGCGGCCTTGCCCGCCACCCAGGTGTCGATCGCGGGCAGGCCCCGGTCGGCGTCCCCGGCGTACGGGATCGTCACGTCGCCGGTGCCATGGAAGTCGATCATGGGCATCGGGCGGGCGGGCCTGCACTCCTCACCGGTCGGGTACAGGGCAGCCGCCACCGGCGCGACAGCGGCGATCCGGTCGGCCATCCGGCAGGCGAGCAACGTACTGACGAACCCCGCCCCGTTGGACTTCCCTGTGGCGTACACCCGCCGCTCGTCCACGCACAGGGTGGCTTCGAGCCGGTCGAGAAGATCACCGGTGAAGGCGACGTCGTCGACGCCGGCCGCCGCGTAGGGCGCGCCCTGCCAGGCCTGCCGGTCACCGTCGCCCGTGCCGATCACACCCTCGGGGTAGACGACCACGGCCGGCAGGGTCGACAGCTTGGAGAACTCCTCGGTACCGGCCCCCGTGTTGCCGCGCCCGTGGAAGGCGAGCACCACCGGCCAGTCCCGCTTCGTCCCGTACCCGGCCGGGAGATGCAGGCGGTACGCGCGTTCCCGGCCGCCGCTGCTGATGGTGTGCGGAGCGCTGGTGCCGGCCGGCTGGGGTGCGGGCAGCCCGCACGCGGCCTTCGGCGCCGGCCGGGCGCCGGTGGTCGCGGCGGCCGCGGGTCCGGCCGCGGCGACCGCTCCCGCGACCAGCGTCAGGCCGATCACGGCGCTCGCCAGCCGCCGGAGGGGGCCGCTGCTCCTGCTGTCGCTTCCGGTGGTGCGGTTCATGGCAGGCTCCTTCTGCCGGACGCCGGGGGGCGGACGGCTGGACGGTTTTGGGGACGGGGGTGCCCCGGGCGTGCGGGGGCCGGGACGCGCGCGGCGCGTGACAGTGACGCGTGACGTACGGGCCCGGCGGTACGGCCGGGCGGTACGAGCGGTCGGTGCTGCGGCACCGCGCGCGCCGTGGAGGGTGGGGCGGGCGCGGCGCCGGTCGGCGGGCCGGTCGGTCAGGAGAGCCGGGCGGGTGAGACGGGCGCTCTTCGGTCGGTGCTGTGCGGCGCGGCTGTGCGGTAGGTGGTGTTCAGGGGGCGGGCCGCGGTGTGCGGTTACGGGTCAGATGTCCAGCCACTCCTCGACGAAGGCGGTCACCCGGCCCGCGACCGCCTCCAGGATCGCCTTGCCGTCCTCGGCGCTCGCCCGGCGCGGGTCGCCGAGCACTCCGTTCTCGCTGAGCCGGTCGTAGCGCACGGTGAGCGCGGGGTGGTTCACGCCACGGGCCAGCCGGGAGAGCGGATCGAGCTGCCCGGTGGACGTCGTCCCGGCGGCCAGCCGGTCGGCGTGCACCAACTGCGGTGCGAGGTAGAGCATCTGGGCGGTCTCGGCCTCTCCGCTGTGACCGTGCACCTCGCTGACACCCATTTCCGTGACGACGTCGGCGGCCAGCGCGGTGACGGGGGTCCAGGCGAACTGGAGGTCGGGGTGGGTGGTGAGCAGGTCCTGCGCCACCGTGGTCAGGGTGGCGTTGTTGCCGCCGTGACCTGTCACCACGAGAATCTTCCGCCAGCCGTGCCGGTAGAGGCTTTCCACGTACTCCCGCACCACCGCGGCCAGGGTGGTCGTGGTCAGGGTGACCGTGCCCGCGAAGGCCAGGTGGTGCGGGGAGACGCCGATCGGCAGCGGCGGGCCGATCACCACGCGCCCGGGGAGCCGGGCCGCCACGGCGTCGGCCACGCCTTCGGCCCGGATCGTGTCCGTGGCCATCGGCATGCCGGGCCCGTGCTGTTCGCACGCGCCGGCCGGGATGATCACCACCGGGCTGGCCGTGACGGCGGCGGCCGCCTCGACCGTGGTCATCTCCGCCAGCCGGGCCGGGCGTCCGGTGCTCATCGGCCCTCCCCGGCGACGGAGGACGACGTACCCGTGGACCGTGGAGCCGGAAGGTCGGGGTCCGGGAAGTCGGCGGCGAGGATCGCCGTGCGGATGGCGGCGAGGTGGGTACGGGTCAGCCGCTCGGCCGCTTCCGCGTCACCGTCCCGTACCGCCTCGAAGATCTCCACATGCTCGGCGTGGTCCCGCGCACGGTCGTTGTAGCGGTGCCGGATCTCGACCTGCTCACGCGCCCGTACCTGCAGCAGTGCCTCGACGGCCTCGCGCAGCAGCGCGTTGCCGCTGGCGGCGGCCAGCGCCACATGGAAGTGCACCGGCAGCGGCACCTGACCCTGCGGCGGATGCAGCGCGTTGACGGCCGCCGCCTCCAACTGCCGTACCGCCGCGGGCTCGCGGACCCGCGCCGCGGCTGCCGCCACGGCGGGCTCCACGACCAGCCGTGCTTCGACGAGTTCGAGGACCGAGCGCCGACTGGCCCGGGGCAGATGGGGGTTGGCGAGCAGCCGCCGCTCGCTGCCTGGCCCCACATACGTGCCCGAACCGTGCCGGAACTCCACCACGCCCGTGGCCTCCAGCCTGCGCAAAGCCTCGCGGACCGTGGGCGTGGTGACGTCGAACCGGCGGGCCAGGTCACGGGAGGACGCCAACGCGTCTCCCGGAACCAGCCGTTCGGTCCGGATGATCTCGACGATGCTGTCCGCCAGATGCTCGGACAGTGACCCTTCACTGCGACTCATAAAGTGAATAGATCACTTGATCTCTCAGGGTGTCAATGCTCCTGACAGGATCGGACCGTGGTTCGTCAGGCGGTCAGTTCCTGGTGCAGCGCCTCGCGCAGCCGGGCCGCGCGCTCGGACACCTCGGCGGGACCGAGGTCCATGGCGCGGGCGCACCAGCGCTGCCCCTCGGTCAACTCGCCCCTGCGGGCGGCCAGCAGGGCAAGGCGCAGCGCGGCGCGGCCGTGCCCCGCCTGCGCCGCCCGGGTCCACCACAGGGCGGCCTCCCGTTCGCCGCCCTCGCGGACGAGCAGCAGCCCGAGGTTGAAGGCGCCGTTGCGGCTGCCCGCCTCGGCCGCCTCGCGGTACCAGCGGGCGGCCTCCGCGATGTCGCCGCGGCCGGCCGCGAGCATGCCGACCCGCACCTGGGCACGGCGGTGCCCCTGCTCGGCGGCGCGCTCGTACCACTGCTCGCACTCGCTCTTCTCGGTGTGCGTCTCGCCGAGTGCCGGGGGGCCCGGCGCGGGCATCCGCGAGTCGAGCAGGGCGGCGAGCCGGAACGCCGCTTCGGCGCTGCCGCCGCCCGCGGCGCAGCGCAGATGCCGCTCGGCCGACTGCTCGTCACCGTCCCGCAGACAGGCGATGCCCACCTGGAGGGCGGCTTCCGTGTGTCCGGCCGCAGCCGCGCGCTCGTACCAGCGCAGCGCCGAACGGTCGTCGGCCCGGCCCGCGTAGAGGATGCCGAGGTTGAACGCGGCGTCCACGCTGCCCGCTTCGGCCGCCTTGGAGAACCACGGCTCGGCCCCGGTCGGGTCGTCGGCCTGGAGCAGCAGGACGGCGAGCGCGTTGGCGGCCTCGCGGTGGCCCGCGTACGCGGCGCGCCGGTACCACTGCTCGGCCTGGGCCGTACGCTCCTGGGCGGCGCAGAGCAGCCCGAGGTTGTACGCGCCGTTGACATCGCCCGCGTCCATCGCCGCGCGGTACCAGCGCTCGGCGCTCTGCTGCTCACCACGGGCGGCGTGCAGCGCGCCGAGCGCGTTGGCCGCGTTCCCGTCGCCGTCCTGGGCGGCGCGCAGCCACCAAATGGCGGCGCTCTCCTCGTCGCCCGCGTCACGCAGCAGGAAGCCGAGCGCGCAGGCGGCCCGCGCCTCGCCGTCCTTGGCGGAGTTCAGATACCAGCGGCCCGCTTCCTTCAGCTCGCCGCGCCGCTCCAGGATCGAGCCCAGGTGCAGGGCGGCCCTGCGGTGGCCGCGCGCCGCTGCCTGCCGGTACCACTGCGCGGCCTCGGCGAGCAGGGCGGGCGCCGCGTCCTCGGTGGACCGTACGGCCTCGCGGGCACGCCGCTCCAGGGCCATGGCGAGCCGGTACGACGCCTCGCGGTGGCCCTGTTCGGCGGCGGCGCGCAGCCAGCGCTCGGAGCCGACGTCGCTGCGGTGCTCCAGCAGGTCGGCGAGCGCGTAGGCGCCCAGCGCGTGTCCCTGCTCGGCGGACTGGCGCAGCCAGTACTCGGCGGCGGGCTCGTCGCCACGCTCGCGGTAGTGCCGGCCGAGCGCGTGCGCGGCGGCGGCGGACCCGGCGACGGCGGCGATCCGCCACCAGCCGGCCGCCTCGTCCGGGTAGCCGCGCTGCTGGAGCAGGACGCCCAGGTTGTTGGCCGCGGCGCGGTCGCCCTCGGAGGTGGCCGCACGGAGGTAGGGCTCGGCCGCGTCGAGGTCGCCGCGGCGCAGCAGCAGGGCGCCGAGCGTGCTCATCGCCGCCGTGTCGCCGGCGTCGGCGGCGGCGCGATGGCGCGCCTCGGCCTCGGCGTCGGCGGTTTCCACGGCGGACGCCGTACTGTCGGCAGCGCTGTCGGCCCCGAAAACTCCCGTTTCGGACCGTTGCACAAACCGCCCTGTCTCCAACAGAGTTGTCCTATCCCCCATAAATTCCATCGTCGCATCACCCGCTACCCGTGCACACCTGGTATATCGCGTGCAACAAGGTCACTTCAGCGTTTTGTCGACATGCCCACAGAGAGATAAGTCAAACACGGTCGGGGCCAACTCCTCCGACCTGAAACACACTTGGGACACCATCCGTACAGACGTACGTCAAGGGCCCGGATCCTGAAGGATCCGGGCCCTTGACCATGAGTAGCGGGGACAGGATTTGAACCTGCGACCTCTGGGTTATGAGCCCAGCGAGCTACCGAGCTGCTCCACCCCGCGCCGTTGTGTCCCAACCGTACCACGGCGCGGGGTGAGCCCTGTTCAGCTCTTGTTGGTGCTCCCGCCACCGCCGGCCGAGGAACCGGACTGCGCGTCGGCCGCCCGTTGCAGGGCGTCCTGCAGCTGCTGCTGGGCCTTGCCGTACGCCGTCCAGTCCTGCTTCTTCAGCGCCGCCTCACCGTCGTCGTACGCCTTCTGGGCGTCGGTGATGGCCTTCTGCAGCTCCTTGTTGCCGGTCGCCGGCGGCGGCTTCGTGGTGTCGCCGGGCGGTGGTGGCGTCGTCGTCGGTGGCTCGGCGCCCTCGGCCCCGAACACCGCGTTGAGCGCCCCCGTCAGGCTCGTCTCGAAGACCGGCTTGCCCCCGTACGAGGCCGCGACCATCTTCAGCAGCGGGTAGTTGGCGCTGCCGCCGCGTGCGTAGACCGGCTCGATGTACAGGAAGCCGTTGTCGAGCGGGATCGTCAGCAGGTTCCCGTACTCGATGTCCGAGTCGGTGCCTCTCAGGTTCCTGACGAACTCGGCGACCTTGTCGACACCGTTCAGCTCGCTCTGCACCTGTTGTGGCCCCTGGACGGTGGAGGTCACTCTGAGCACTCTGATCTTGCCGTAGTCCGGACTGGTCGCGTCCGCGTCCACCGCCATGAACGCCCCGAGATTAGGACGTCCGTTGGGCGTGAAGGTGGTCGTCAGCGAGAACCGCTGGTCCGTCTGGCCCGGCATCTTCAGACTCAGGTAGTACGGCGGGACCGCGTTCCTGTTGTTGTTCGTCGGGTCGTCCGGCACCTGCCAGGCGTCACTGCCGCTGTAGAACTGCGCCGAGTCGGTCACGTGGTAGCGGGTGAGCAGCTCGCGCTGCACCTTGAACATGTCCTGCGGGTAGCGGAGATGGGCCAGCAGGTCCGGCTTGATGTCGGACTTCGGCTTGACCGTGCCGGGGAACGCCTTCATCCAGGTCTTGAGGACCGGGTCCTTGGTGTCCCACTGGTACAGCTTGACCGTGCCGTCGTACGCGTCGACGGTCGCCTTCACCGAGTTGCGGATGTAGTTGACCTGGTTCTGCTGGGCGACGACCGCGCGCTGGTTGTTGGTCAGCGAGTCGGTCGTGGTGTCGCCGAGCGTCGTACGGGACGCGTACGGATAGCCGTTCGTCGTCGTGTACGCGTCGACGATCCACTGGATCCGGTGGTCGACCACGGCGGGATAGGCGTCCCCGTCGATGGTCAGCCAGGGCGCGACCGCCTCGACGCGTTCCTTGGGGGTGCGGTTGTACAGGATCCGCGAACCCTTGCCGATGGCGCCCGAGTACAGCATCTGGGGCTCGTTGAAGGCCACCGCGTACGCCGCGCGGTTCACCGGGTTGGAGAGGTTGACCCCGCTCTTGCCCGCGTAGCTGGTGGTCTTCTCACCGTTCTTCTCGTAGTCGAGCTCCTTCTGGGGCCCGCCGACGATCGAGTACTGCTCGGTCTTCTCGCCGTAGTAGACCCGCTGCTGGTAGGTGCCCAGCTGGCCGGTGGTCGGCAGCCCCGACTCGGTGAAGTCCGGGGCGCCGACGGTGCCCTGGTTCTCGTCGGTGACCGTGCCCGTGCCCTTGGCCGCGATCACGCCGAAGCCGTGGGTGTACGTGAAGTGGTCGTTGATCCAGTTCCGCTTCGGGATACCGGTGATGTTCAGCTCGCGCAGACCCACCACCGTGTCCTGCTGCTGGCCCTGCGGGTTCTTGTACCGGTCGACGTCCAGCGTGGCGGGGAACTGGTAGTACTTGCGCTCCTGCTGGAGCTGCTGGAAGGCCGGCGAGACCACGTTCGGGTCGACCAGCCGGTAGCTGGCCGCCGAGTCCGCCGCCTTGCGCTGCTCGGCCTTCTTGTCCGGGTCGCCCTTGCCGGAGTAGTCCGTCACGTCCGAGGTGTCGATGCCGTACGCGGTGCGGGTGGCGTCGATGTTCTTCTGGATGTACGGCGCTTCCTTGGCCTGCTCGTTGGGCTGGACCTGGAACTTCTGCACGATGGCCGGGTAGAGGCCGCCGATCAGGATCGCCGAGAGCACCATCAGGCCGAAGCCGATGACCGGCAGCTGCCAGGTGCGGCGCCAGAGCGTCGCGAAGAACAGCAGGGCGCAGATGACGGCGATGCAGAACAGGATCGTCTTCGCCGGCAGGTACGCGTTCGCGTCGACGTAGCGCAGGCCCGTCCAGTTGCCCGCCGCCTTGAAGTCGCTGGACTTCACCGCGAGGCCGTACCGGTCGAGCCAGTACGCCACGGCCTTCAGCGAGACGAAGAGGCCCAGCAGCACCGACAGATGGCCGGTGGCCGCGGCCGTCGCACGCGCGCCGGGGCTGGTGACGCGCAGCCCGCCGTACAGGTAGTGCGTCAGCGCGGCGGCGACCAGGCCCAGGATGATGGCGGCGAAGCCGAAGCCGAGCAGGAAGCGGTACCAGGGCAGGTCGAACGCGTAGAACGACACGTCCAGGTGGAACTGCGGGTCCTTCTGTCCGAAGGAGACGCCGTTGACCCACATCAGCCACGTGCGCCACTGACCGGAGGCGGAGGCTCCGGCGATCAGCCCGACCAGGGCGGTGATCGCGAGGAGCACCCACTTCTTGTACGGGGCGATGCTCATCCGGTAGCGGTCGAGGTTCTGCTGCTCCATCGACATCGCGCTCAGCGGCGGCCGGAGCCGGTGCGCGAGCCAGATGTTCACGCCCACGGCCGCCGCCATGAGCAGCCCGAAGACCGCGAACAGACCGATCTTGGTCCAGATCGTGGTGGTGAAGACGGACGAGTAATCGACGGAGCGGTACCAGAGCCAGTCGGTCCAGAACCCGGCGAACATGACGAACGCCATGGCCAGTACGGCCAGGACACCCAACGTCATGAGCAGGGTCCGGACGCGTCTCGACGGCCGGCCCACCCTGATCCGTGGCCCGGTCGGGCCTCCGCCGCGGTCCGGCATCTGGAAAGCCAACGTGCGCACCTCTAAGTTCGCGGTCGTGTCCGCCAGCATCGTTTCTGGCAGGTGTGGAGCGGGCCCCGCGATCGTAGAGCCCACACATGCAACTTACTGAGGCTTTACCTAGTTCCCGCCCCCGGGTCCGAAGGAGGCAGGATATCGGCCATGTCCAACGTTTCCCCCTCCTCAGGCACGCCCATGGCGGCGAGCCCCCTCACCCGCGCGGTGCTCGAAATCGACGAGTACGCGTCGGGTCTCGGCTGGGACCAGCCGGCCCGGCTCTTCGCTCTCGTCGACACCGCGCGGCTGCGCACGGACGAACCCGAACTCGCCGCCCAACTGGGCCTCGACGACGGCGGGGCGACCGCCCCGCTGACCCCCATCGAACAGGACGAGATCCCGGCCGGCACCCCGCTGGACGAGTTCCTCGCCACCATCGCCTGGCCGGCCGCAGTGGCGGGTTGCGCGCTCACGGTCGAGCGGCTGATGCTGCCGCCGTCCGCCGAGGCGTCCGTACCGGAAGGACTCGACGAGGCAGGACTCGTCGACTGGGTCGCCGCGCATCCGGACCGTCAGGAGGTGCGGATGACCGTGGCCGTACTGCGTGACGGCACACGGGAGTCGGCGCTGCGGCTGCGGGAGAAGGACTCCGCGACCGACGTCCTCACCGGGTCAGGACTCGTCCCCGGGCTCGCCGAGGCACTTTCCGCCACCTTCGAGGCGTAACACCCCTTTTGCGCCACCCGCTTTGCCGGGTCCCGCGGGGCACGACCGGTCAACTTGCCGAACAGCTCGGCAGGCCGGCCGTGTCCCCGCTGCGGATCTTGTCGAGCGACGCCTTGGCGTCGGAGATGTTCTTCACCTTGACCAGCGTGAGACCCGACGGGGTGTCGGCGGCCGCCGCCGCGCAGTTCTCGGTGGGTGTGAGGAAGAACCGGGCACCCGCGTTGCGCGCGCCCACCAGCTTCATCTCGATGCCGCCGATCGGTCCGACGGCGCCCTTGTCGTCGATCGTGCCCGTACCCGCGATGAACTTGCCGCCCGTCAGCGAGCCCGGGGTGAGCTTGTCGACGATGCCGAGGGAGAACATCAGCCCGGCGCTCGGGCCGCCCACGTCGGCCAGCTTGATGTCGATCGGGAACGGGAAGGTGTGGTCGGTCCCGGCCGAGATGCCCACGACCGCGCGCGGCTTGCCCGTGTCGTCGGACTTCCGGGTGGTGACGGTGACCTTCTGCTCGGCCGCCGGTTCCTTGCCCGCCTTCTTCGCCGCGTCGGCCGCCTTGACCGGGATGATCGTGAAGACGACCTGCTCGCCGGGCTTGTGCTTGGTGACCAGCTTGGCGACGTCGTCGGGCTCGCGCACCGCCGTGCCGTCCACGGCCTTGATGACGTCCCCCGCGTGCAGCCTGCCCTCGGCGGGGCTCTTCTTCAGGACGGTCGAGACGATGGTCCGCGAGGGAACCGGGATCTTCAGCGTCGTCAGGGCGGCGACCTTGGCGCTCTCCTGGGACTGGCTGAACTCCTCGGCGTTCTCCTGCGTCGACTGCTGCTCGGTCTTGCCGTCCGGGTAGAGCGTGTCGTGCGGCACCACCACGTCGTCGTGGGCCAGCCAGCCGTAGACCGCTTCGACGATGTTCATGTTGTAGTCGGCGCCGGTGACCCTGACGGTGGTCATGTTCAGATTGCCGGTCGTCTTGTACGTCTTGTGCCCGGAGATCTGCAGAACCGGTTCGCCGCCGGCGTCACCGAGTGTGTTCACCGTCGGTCCGGGGCTCATCTCCGCGTACGGAACATTGATGAGCACGCCCGCGCAGAGAAGCGCGATGAGGACGAGGGTGGAGGCGAGCATCGTCGCGGTGCGGCGTGGCATGGCACGACAGTACGGTAATGCGCTGTGAGAGCGACGTCCGGCCCTGCCGGCCGTCCGACCCGGCTCAGAGCGCGTCGGGGCCTGATTCGGGCGGGTCCATCGCGTCCCGGAACCTGGCGTAGCCGTTGAGCTCGGCTATGTCACCTATCGTGCTGTTCTTGGCGGCCCAGCCGCCCCATATCGCCGCGCCGACCGCGGCGACGAGCGGAATCAGCAACCAGGCAAGTGCGGCCATCTCGATCTCCCGACCCCGTGAGTGTCCTGCATCCGACTGATCAGCAGATGAACCATCTGCAGGACCAACGCTGCTGGCAGGGATACGGTTACGCAAATCGGCCCACACGGATACGAGGCGCTACGCGCCCACCCCCGGTCGCTAAACCCCGACCCACTCGTCTGAGCCGTCCGAGAACGTCTGGTGCTTCCAGATCGGGACCTCGTGCTTGAGGTCGTCGATGAGCTTGCGGCACGCCTTGAAGGCCTCGGCGCGGTGCGGGCAGGAGACCGCGACGACGACGGCGAGATCCCCGACCGCCAGATCACCCACACGGTGGACAGCGGCCAGCGCGCGCACCGGGAAGTCGGCCACGACCTTCTCGGCGACGCGGCGCATCTCCGCCTCCGCCGAGGGGTGGCTGGAGTAGCCGAGCGCGTCGACGTCGGCCCCGCCGTCGTGGTTGCGTACCGTCCCCACGAAGATCGCCGTGCCGCCCGCCGCTTCGTCCCCGACGGCCCGGAAGACCTCGTCCAGGCTCAGCGGTGTGTCGCGGACGGCCAGCAGCCGGATCGGGTCGTGCGCCGTCTGCTCTCCGGGGTGGTCGTACATGCTTCCCATAGGCCCATTGTGCCTGGCGGACGGTACTGCTCCGAAGCGGCGCCGGAGCGGCACCGCAAGCAGCGGCGCGACAGGCAGCGGCGCTAGAGCCGGCGGCGCGCCTTGCGGGCCCGGCGCACCAGCGCCGCCGTGCCGAGCAGCGCGACCGTCGCCCCCGCCGCACCCGCCGCCGTGGCGTCCTTACGGCCCAGCCGGCGGCCCGCGACGGTGTGCCGGCCCTCGACCTCCTCCAGGAGCGCGGCGAGCACCTCCTCGTTGGTCCAGCTCGGCCGCCATCCCGCGTCGTGCAGCCTGCTGACGCTGACCACCCAGGGGTGCATGGTGTACGCGAGGTCCCCGGCGGGCGAGGGGGTGAGCCCGATCCGGTGCAGCCGGGCAGCGGCGCCCAGGGCGACCGCCGACGGCAGCTCCATCCGCCGGATGCCGCTCAGCTCCTCGACCTCCTCCTGCTCCAGCCAGCCGTCGCAGCCGACGGCCAGCTCGCCCTCGACCTTGCCGAGCGCCGCGTACTCCAGGGCGCTGACCAGGTCGTCGACGTGGCAGAACTGCCACGTCGGGCGGGATCCGGTGACCACGAGCAGCCGGGGCGACTCGAAGTAACGGGTCAGGGCCGTGTCCGTACCGCCGACGAGGACGGCGGGGCGTACGACCGTGACATGCAGCCCGGGGTGCGCGCGTGGCGCGCGGCGGCCGAGCCGTTCGATCTCCAGCAGGTCGCCGACGCCGGTGGCCTCGGCCGTGGCGCGCAGTTCCGCGTCCTCGGAGAGCGGGATGTCGTTCTCCGCCAGCGCCCCGTAGACCATGGCGGAGGTGCAGAGCACCACCCGGTGCACCCCGGCCGCGGCGGCGGCCGTCAGGACGGTCTGAGTGCCGCGGACGTTGTAGGCCGTACGGGCGGCGGCGTCGGTCTCCAGATCGAGGTCGAGCGCCAGATGCACCACCACGTCCGCACCGCGCAGCTTCTCCGCGATGGCCGGGTCCCGGACGTCGAGGATGTGCCACTGCGCCTCGGGGACCTCGCCCCTGCGCTCGTCCATGGCGATGACCTGCTTGATCTCCTCCGACGCCACGAGCCGGCGGACAAGCAGGTCACCGACGCCTGTCGCGGCGCCGGTGACCGCGACGACGGGGCCGCGCGATCTGCTCGGGGTTGAGTGGTTTCGCGCTGCGCGAACCTGCGGATCTGGGGAACTCACCGGGCGTCTCCAGCGGTTGTCTTCAGTACGTACGTGAATGACGCGTGCGTACCAGGTGACGTCCATCCTGCCGCAGGCCGTCGGCCTGCGGGGCACCGAGCCCGGAAGCCGCCCGGGTGTCGCCCGCTGTGGACGGCCGGTCTGACGACCAGGTCGTTAGGCTGGGTGGTGTAGTCGGGCAGTCGCCGCCGGCGGTAAGCCGGCGGCCCTACGAGCCGAGGAAACCCGTGAGTGACACCCCATTCGGATTCGGCCTTCCGCCGGAGGAGCCGGAGGACGGCGACGGCAAGAAGAAGGACCCGGCCGGAGGTGGTCAGGGTTCCGGTGGTCAAGGCGGTTCCGGCAACCCCTTCGGGGACTTCGGGTTCGGGCTGCCGGGCGGCGCGGGCGGCGGAGACAATCCGTTCGCCGCGATGTTCGGTTCGCTGAACCCCAACGACCTGGGGGCGGCCTTCCAGCAGCTGGGGCAGATGCTCAGCTTCGAGGGCGGTCCGGTCAACTGGGACATGGCCAAGCAGATCGCCCGCCAGACGGTCGCCCAGGGCACCCCGGACGGCACGAAGGACGCGAGCATCGGCCCTTCGGACCGTGCGGCGGTCGGTGAGGCGGTGCGCCTGGCCGACCTGTGGCTCGACGGCGTGACGTCGCTGCCGTCCGGCGCGAACACGGCCGTGGCGTGGAGCCGCGCCGAGTGGGTCGAGGCGACCCTGCCCGCGTGGCAGCAGCTCGTCGACCCGGTCGCCGAGCGCGTGGGGATGGCCATGGGCGACGTACTGCCCGAGGAGATGCAGAGCGTCGCGGGCCCGCTGATCGGCATGATGCGCTCGATGGGCGGCGCGATGTTCGGCCAGCAGATCGGCCAGGCCATCGGCGTGCTGGCGGGCGAGGTGGTCGGTTCGACCGACATCGGCCTGCCGCTCGGCCCGGCAGGCAAGGCCGCGCTGCTCCCGCTCAACATCGAGGCGTTCGGCAAGGACCTCGGGGTCCCCAAGGACGAGGTGCGGCTGTATCTGGCGCTGCGCGAGGCCGCCCACCAGCGGCTCTTCACGCATGTGCCGTGGCTGCGCTCGCACATCTTCGGGACGGTCGAGGGCTACGCCCGCGGGATCAAGGTCGACACGAGCAAGCTGGAAGACATCGTCGGCCAGTTCGACCCGCAGAACCCGGAGGAGCTGCAGGAAGCGCTCCAGCAGGGCATGTTCCAGCCGGAGGACACGCCGGAGCAGAAGGCGGCGCTGGCCCGGCTGGAGACGGCCCTGGCGCTGGTCGAGGGCTGGGTGGACGCGGTGGTCCACGAGGCCGCGAAGTCGCGTCTGACGGCCGCTGACGCGCTGCGCGAGACGCTGCGCAGGCGCCGCGCCACCGGTGGTCCGGCCGAGCAGACGTTCGCCACGCTCATCGGCCTCAAGCTGCGGCCGCGCCGGCTGCGGGACGCCTCGCGGCTGTGGGCCTCGCTCACGGACGCGCGCGGGGTCGACGGCAGGGACGCCCTGTGGGAGCACCCGGACAATCTGCCGACCGCCTCCGACCTGGACGACCCGGACGGCTTCGTCCACCACGAGCAGCTGGACTTCTCCGAGCTGGACAAGATGCTCGGCGACGCTGCGGACGGCAAGCCCGACCTGCGGAAGCACGACGGCGGCGACGACAAGGCCGACGGCGCCTCGGACGACGCCCCGGACAAGGGCGACAGCGAGGGCGACACCGACAAGTGAGCCTGCATGACGACGCCGTCCTCGTACTGAACGGGTACGAGGACCAGGACGAGCTGCGCCTGGGCTATCTCGGGCATCTGGCGGACCACCCGGACGCGATGTGGAAGCGCTGCGAGGCCGGGCATCTCACGGCGAGCGCGCTGGTGATCGATCCGTCCCGGCAGCGCGTGCTGCTGACGCTGCACAAGAAGCTCGGCATGTGGCTGCAGATGGGCGGCCACTGCGAGCCGCAGGACACGAGCCTCGAAGCGGCAGCGCTGCGCGAGGCGACGGAGGAGTCCGGCATCCCGGGTCTGACGCTGCTGCCGGGCGGCCCTGTCCAGCTGGACCGGCATCGCATTCCGGCGCCCTGCCACTGGCATTTCGACGTCCAGTACGCGGCGCTCGCCCCGCCGGAGGCGGTGGAGCGGATCAGCGAGGAGTCGCTGGACCTGCGCTGGTTCGACTACGCGCGCGCCGCAGAGGTGGCCGACGGCTCGGTCGCGCGGCTGCTGGAGCGTACCCGCGCCGCGCTGACGGAGCGGGCCGGACCGGAGGCGTGAGGACGGGGCCGGTCCGCCCGGCGGACCGACCCCTTCCGTGCACACGCTTCCGTGCCCGGCTGCCCGGCTCAGCTCCAGGCGTTGTTCTGGTTCTGCGCGTGCGAGCCGTGCTGGCCGGCCCCGAACTGCGCGGCCAGGCCCTGCCCGATCGCCGCGTTCTGCGGCGGCATCACCTCGCTGGGCTGGACGAGCGCGAAGCCCTGGCCGAGGAAGCTCAGCTCCCAGCCCTCGCCGGTGTTGCCGCGCCGCCTGAAGACGCCCGACGAGTGCGTCTGCGACTGCATCTGCACCCGCAGGGACGTCGACCAGGCGACGACGGCGTCCGCGTCGGCGTTGATGTACTTGTCCGGCGTGACCTGCATCATCAGCGGCTGGCCCGAGGTCATCAGCGCGACCTTGCCACGCCCCGAGATGTTCAGCTGGTACTTGCCGGTGCCCGAGACGCCGTACTGGCTGTCGACGGCGATGACCTCGGTGTGCAGCGCGGAGTCGAGCGCCAGGACGTAGGCGCTGTCGACCGTGATGCCGTCCTGGTCGACGTCCACGACATGGATGTACTGGGCGAGGTTGGCCAGATAGACCGTGCCCTGCCCGGAGCAGCGCATCAGGTCGAGGCCTTCGCCGGTGCGGGCGCGGGCGCGCCGCTGGCTGGTGGACTGGTACTCGCCGTCGAAGTCCATCAGCCCCTGGTAGGCGACCATGGCGCCCTTGCGGGCCAGGACGTCGTCCTGGCCGGTGAGGGCGACCCGCAGCAGCTGTGGGTTCTGGATGGTGTAGCGGTCCTGGGACTGCTGTTCGGTGAGTGCGAAAAGCGGGCTCTGCATGATTGTCTGGCTCCCCTCAGCCCCGGACCCGCAGGCGGTCGGTACTGTCCTCGCTCGGCTGGACGACGACGATGCCCTGTCCTGAGAAGGCCATCTGGAAGGCCTCGCCGCTGCCGCGCCCTATCAGCGCGGACGCCTTGAGGCTGCGCTTGCCCTTGACCTTGAGGTTCGGGGACCAGGCGACGAGCGCGTCCGGGTCGACGTACGTCTCGTCCTCGCCACGGCCGCAGTCGACGACCATCGGGGTGCCGCGCGAGGTCAGGGCGACCCAGCCGGTCCCGGAGATCTGCACGTTCCACAGGCCCTGTCCTGCGAACTTCGCCAGGCCCTTGACCCGCTCGACGCCCCACTGGAGATGCGCGTCGAAAGCCAGCACGTTGGTGCCGTTGACCGAGATCGCGTCGTTGTTGAGGTTGATGACGACGACGTTCGCGCCGTAGTCGGCGAGGTAGAGCAGCCCGTCACCCGAGCACTTCATGATGGGCGTGGCCTCGCCCGTGACCCACTGGGAGGCGATCTGGCGCACGGCCGGCGGGTTGGGCTCGTACTGGATGAAGCCCTCGTACGCGACCATCGAGCCGGTGCGCGCGAACAGGTCCTGGCCGGTGGCCATGGCGACCTTGAGCATGGCGCTGCCGTGGTTCTCCATCCGGGCGGCGATGGGGGTGGGCGCGAAGCCCGCGAGTTGCTGGTTCATTCTTCGGGCTCCCTCAGACCTCGTACGGCTGGACGACGATGAAGTTGCCGGGGGCTCCCCGGAACTGGAGATTGACGGTCTCTCCGCTGTGTCCCGGGTAGGCGTTCCTGCGCAGCCTGACCTGGCTGGAGAGGATCACCTGGGACGCCGCCGACCAGGCGACGACCGCGTTGCAGTCGGCGAAGGTGGTGGGCGTCACCGGCAGCACGACGGGTGTGCCGTGCGTCTTGACGACGACGGTCCCGGTGCCCTGGAAGAGCATGGTGAACAGGGCGCCGCCGGGGATGCCGTGGCCCTCGATGCGACGGACCTCGTACTGGAGGGACTCGTCGAAAGCGAGCACGTTCTCCGCGGAGACGCAGATCCCGTCCCCCTGGAGCTCCACGGGGTGCAGATGCGCGCTCTCCTCGGCGAGGAAGACCTGGCCTCGGCCGGTGCAGCGCATCAGCTGCATCTCCTGGCCCGTGGCGTTGCCGACGATCCGTCCGGCGAAGCCGGCGCCCTTGTAGCCGAAGTCGACCTTGCCCTGATACATGACCATGCTGCCCTGGCGGGCCAGGACGGGCGAGCCGCCCATCGACAGGTCGACCCGCATCAGATGGCCGTTCTGCGACGTCCAGCGCTGGCCCGTGGGCAGTTCCTTGTACGGCTGGAGGGCCGCCTGGAGACCGGCGCCACCGGGCGGCGCGCCCTGCGGGACGACGCCCTGCGGGGCGCCACCGGGCGGCTGGCCGAACGGGGACGGCGCGGGCTGGCCGAAGGGCGCCGGTGCCTGGCCGGGGACCTGGCCGAACTGCGGCTGCTGGGGCGGCTGCTGGCCGTACGGAGCAGGCGCGGGCGGCTGGCCGAAGGGCGACGGTGCGCCCGGCGGGGCCAGCGGCGCCGCTATCGTCGGCGCGTGGTGGATCGGCGGCGGCGCCTGGGCGGGCGGTGGGGCCGCGGCCGGTGCCTGCGGCGCGCCGAACGAGGGCGCGGGAGCGGGCGGTTGCGGGGCGGCGGGGGCTGCGGGTGCGCCGAACGCCGGGGCGGGCGCACCGCCGGGCGGCGGTGCGAAGCCGGGGACCTGGCCGCCGGTCTGCGGCGGTGCGGGCTGCTCCTCGGCGACCTCGCCGCCGAAGTTCTTGAGCAGGGCGTCGAGCCCGCCGTCGAAGCCCTGGCCGACCGCGGCGAACCGCCAGACGTCCTTCAGGTAGAAGTCGCCGAGCATCACGGCGCGTTCGGTGCTGAACTCGGCGCCGGTGAAGGAGTAGCGGACGACTTCCTCACCGCCGGCGACGATCCGCAGATAGCCCGGCGCGGCCTGGGACATCTGCCCGGCGCCGTCGATCGTGGCGGTGAACGAGAGCCGCTGGATGTTCGCAGGGATGCGGTCCAGCGTCACCCGGAACGATTCGGTGTCACCTGCCTGCGCGCCGAGGAGCGAGATGGACTCCTCCGGCGACTTCGGCTGGTTGAAGAAGATGAAGTAACGGTCGTCCGACAGCTTTTCCTCGGCGTCGAGGCCGAAGCAGCTGATGTCGAAGGTCAGCCCAGGACCCGAGATCTGCACACCTACGTACAGATCCGTCCCCGGCGTGAGGTCACTGATCTTGGCCTTGTGGCCGCGTTGGAATTCCCTGGCCATGCGTAACGACCGTCCCCCATCCCGAATGCGAATACGTCGCGTCAGGCTAACGGCTCGATCGGACATTGAAGCAAGCCGGTACACATTCGGTACAGGATCGACGAATCAGGTCGCGGGCAGGTGCGGCAACCGGTCGGCGGCCACGACACCTTCGAGATAGCCGCGGGCCCGCTCGGTGCGGGGGTAGGCGTCGAGCAGCCGCCAGAAGCGCGGGCCGTGGCCCGGCACCAGCAGATGGGCCAGCTCGTGGACGAGGACATAGTCCACGACGTACTCCGGCATGCCCTGCAGTCGGTGCGAGAGCCGGATGCTGCCTTCGGCGGGAGTGCAGGAGCCCCAGCGGGTGTTCTGGTTGGTCACCCAGCGCACCGAGTCGGGCCGCGCCTTGCCGTCGAAGTACTGGGCCGAAAGCCGCTCGGCGCGCTCGGTCAGCTCGGTGTCGCCGAGCATGCGCTTGCTCTCCTGCGCCGCGAGCTTGTCGAGCATCACCGTCACCCAGCGCCGCTCCTCCGCCTCAGACATCCGGGCGGGGATCAGCACGATCGTCCGGTCGCCCTCGCGGTACGCCGAGACGGTCCTGCTGCGGCGGGTGCTCCTGCGCACCTCGACAGCGCTCGTCGCCGATCCGCGCTGCTGGCGGCTTTTCACGCTGCGCTGTTGGTTTCCCGCGCTGTGCGGTGGGGTCTCCCCCGCGAGGCGAGGGGAAGGATCGGCGGACACGCCACGACGTTACCCGCTGTGTGTACGGGAAGTCCCGTCCACGGGACGGTTCAGCCTTGATCAATCCGGCGCCTGCGCCATTTGAACGACTAATTCCCCACCCTGTGGATAACTTTTCACGCCGTTTCCCAGGACGTCGCATGCTGGAGACCGGGACGAAGGATCGGATTGATCAACGGGGAGGCCGATATGCGTCCGATGGTGAAACCCGCGTTGCGGCGGGCCTGGCGGGAGCGGCAGACGGTGCAGTTCGGCGTGACGCCGGCGCACGCGGTGCTCGTCGGTCCTGTCGACACGGCCACGGGCAGCTTTCTGGAGCTGCTGGACGGGACGCGTGACCTGCCGGTGCTGCGGGAGCAGGCCCGTGCGATGGGGCTGCCGGACGGCCAGCCGGACGCGCTGGTGGAGCGGCTGACGGCGGCGGGGCTGCTGGACGATCCGGGGGCGGCGGCCGAGGCGGCCGAGGCATTAAGGGAAGCGGAGGCGCTGGACCGGCTGCGCCCGGAGCTGGCGTCCCTGTCCGTGGTGCACCGGGAGCCGGGAGCCGCGGCCCGGCGACTGGCGGCCCGGCGGGCGGTACGGGTGCAGGTGCGGGGTGCCGGCCGGGTCGGGGCGGCCGTCGCCGCGCTGCTGTCCGCCGCCGGGGTGGGCAGGGTCGATGTGCTGGACGGCGGCTGTGTCCAGGAGTGGGACGTCGCGCCCGGCGGCCCGCCCGCCCGGTCCGTCGGCGAGCGCAGGGACGCGGCGGCCCGCCGGCTCGTCCGGCGCTCGGCCCCGGGCCGTACGGGACAGCGGCAGGCAGCCGAGCCCCCGCTCTCGCTGGTGATCGTCGCTCCGCGTGACGGCCTCGCGGCGTACGCACCCGACCCGGCCGCCGCCGGGTCCTGGATCGGCACGGGCACCCCGCATCTCTACGCGGGAGTGATCGAAGCCACAGGCCTGGTCGGACCGCTGGTGCTGCCGGGCGGCACGGCCTGCGCGGGCTGTCTGGCGCTGGAGCGGGCCGGGGGTGATCCCGGCTGGCCGCGGATGCTGGCACAGTGGAGGTCGGGGCGCAGAGCTGTCACCGTACCCGCCTGTGATCTGGGCCTCGCCACGACGGTCGCGGGACTGACGGCCGCGCACGCGCTGTCGTTCCTCGACGGGGAACTGCCCGCGAGCACCGGAGCACGCTGGGAGGTGTCGATGCCGCTGCTGGACTGGCGTGCGGAGCGGCTCACCCCGCATCGGGACTGCTCCTGCGGGGCCGCAGGCAGAACAGAGGGGGAGCGAGTCGCCGGGACCGGCCCGCCGCACGACACAATGGTCGGGTAACCGCCGCACGCTCCATGGCCGCCGGACAGACCCTAGGAGGGGCTTCATGTCTGATCTTCCCCGGAAGGCGGTCACCCGCACCGCGAAGCTGGCCACGCTACCGATCGGGTTCGCCGGCAGAGCCACCTGGGGTCTTGGCAGACGGATCGGCGGCAAGTCGGCGGAGATCGTCAGCCGCGAGCTTCAGCAGCGCACCGCCGACCAGCTGTTCAAGGTGCTCGGCGAGCTCAAGGGCGGGGCGATGAAGTTCGGACAGGCGCTGTCCGTCTTCGAGTCGGCGCTGCCGGAGGAGGTCGCTGGGCCCTACCGGGCCGCGCTCACCAAGCTCCAGGAAGCCGCGCCTCCGATGCCGACCCGCACGGTGCACGCGGTGCTGACGGAGCGGCTCGGCGAGGACTGGCGTGAGCTGTTCCTGGAGTTCGAGGACAAGCCGTCGGCCGCCGCCTCGATCGGCCAGGTGCACCGGGCCGTGTGGCACGACGGCCGCGAGGTCGCCGTGAAGGTGCAGTATCCGGGGGCGGGCGAGGCGCTGCTGTCGGACCTGGCGCAGCTCAGCCGGTTCGCCCGGCTGCTGGGGCCGCTGATCCCGGGCATGGACATCAAACCGCTGATCACGGAATTGCGGAACCGGGTCGCCGAGGAGCTGGACTACGGCCTGGAGGCACAGGCCCAGCAGGAGCACGCGGAGGAGTTCGCCGACGATCCCGACGTGGTCGTCCCCGAGGTGGTGCACCAGAGCGAGCAGGTGCTGGTCACGGAGTGGATCGACGGCTGGCCGCTGGCCGACATCATCACGGACGGCACCCTCGAACAGCGGGACCGGGCGGGCCAGTTGCTGGCGAGATTCCTCTTCTCCGGTCCGGCGCGCACCGGGCTGCTGCACGCGGATCCGCATCCGGGCAACTTCCGGCTGCTGCCGCCCGTCGGCGCGGAGGACGACGACGCGGACTCCCTGGAGGAGCGGATCGGTGAGTTCCGGCTGGGCGTGCTCGACTTCGGCACGGTCGACCGGCTGCCCGGCGGCCTGCCCGACACCATCGGCGAGGCGCTGCGTACGACGCTTGAGGGGGACGCCGAAGCGGTCTACGACCTGCTGCGGGAGGAGGGGTTCGTCAGGGAGACCATCGACCTGGACCCGGACGCGGTGCTCGACTATCTGCTGCCGATCATCGAGCCGGCCGCCGTGGAGGAGTTCACCTTCACCCGCACCTGGATGCGTACGCAGGCGGCGCGGATCGCCGATCCCCGCTCCCCCGCCCACCAGTTGGGGCGGCAGTTGAATCTGCCGCCGGCGTATCTGCTGATCCACCGCGTCACGCTGAGCACGATCGGTGTCCTCTGCCAGCTCAACGCGACGGTACGGCTGCGCGAGGAGCTGGAGGACTGGCTGCCCGGCTTCCTGCCGGACTCGGGATCCGACGACGAGACCGACGGCGGGACCGAGGGCGGGACCGAGGGCTGAACGCGCCGCGGGGGCCGGTCCCCTCAAGGACCGGCCCCCGCGTCTTCATGTCGATCTGCGCACTACGGCTACCGCACGGCGGCGGTCACTGCATGACGGCCATGGCCAGCGCGCGGCGGGCACGCATCGACGCGCGCTCAGCACGTCTCTGCATACGCCGGGCGGCGACCAGGCGCGAGGCCTGGCGCTGCGCCTCGGCGTCCCGCATTCGTTCGTCCATATGCGCGCGGGCAAGGGCTTCTGGAATGAGTTGCATCTCGCGGGTCCTGTTCTGGCGCGAGTCATTCGCGCCCAGCGTGGTGACGACTGGTGTGGCGGAGCCGGACGGCTCACGGGTGGAAGGGGTCATCGGATCCTGTTTCTGGGGATCGTGAGTGAAGGGGCGGTCGATGGTTCCGGTCGCGTTCATGCCGAGACCGGGTTCTTGCGCGGACGGCCACGGGGCCGCTTGCGGGCAACGACCACACCCTGGACGAAGAGCTCGCCACCCCAGACGCCCCAGGGCTCGCGCCGCTCCTTCGCCCCGGCGAGGCAGGCCTCGACCAGCGGGCAGGTGCGGCAGAGCGACTTGGCGTACTCCACGTCGGCCGGGGACTCGGCGAAGAAGACCTCCGGGTCGTAGGCACGGCAGGGAACGGGCACGCCGAGGCTGTCGATGGCGTCGTCGAGCGCGGTGAGGGTGGTGAGCGGGGTCAAGGTGGAGTCCTCCGTGAGACCGGGCGGGGGGTTTGTTTCGGAAGGCGGTACGGACGGGGCGTGCGCTTCGAGTTGCACGGGTTGTTCTTCCTCGTCTGGTCGGTCCGGCCTGTTGGCCGGGTTGCGGCTTGGTACCTGGTGCTTCTTGTCCCCGAGGCCCCTTCGCGCTGTCCGTCCCGTTCGGGACAAACAAAAGGGCCGCGGATCCCGGGTGGGGTTCCGCGGCCCTGAAGGCGCCGGCCTGATTCTCGATCAGACTGGATCGCTCCAGGGTTCGAGCCCACGGAAGGCCCACATCTTGTGCTGGTGCTTCATCTGCTGCTGGGGTTCGGCAGTGGCTGCCGCGAGCGCATAGGCCGTGGCCTGAGCCTCGGCCGCCGTCGCTCCTGCTGCCACTGCCTTGGTCCGTCGCGGGTCATTGACGCGCCGACCGGGAAGCAGGTTGACACCTGTCTCCACGACGGAGCCCGAACGCACGGCAAAGGCGCCGGACAGATCGGTGACGACAATGAACTCCGGGCGGGAGACGCCGAGAGAGCAGACAGAGGCGACCGGACGATCGGTCATTTTGGCGCTGCTACCGCTGTTGATGCTGATCACTGGAATCGCCTCCTCTCGGCGTCTAGGGGACCGGCCGGGGCCGGTCACACGTATTCGGATAAGTAGAGCACGGCGACAGGGCTTCAGTGAAGCGCTTGTTTCCGTGGTTAAGAACCTATGGGGACCGACGGGGCGCGCGCAAACTATTTTCCCGACGAGTTTGAATCAGCTTGTTCCCGCCGTGCCCGCGACGGCGTCCCCGGGCTCCCCGCCTGCGCAGATGGCCAGAACATCGGCCCCGTACCGGCCCAGTTTCCGGCTGCCGACCCCGGCGATACCGGCCAACTCGCCCTCGCCGCCCGGCACCGCCTCGGCGATGGCCATCAGGGTCTTGTCCGTGAAGACGCAGTACGCGGGCTGGCCGATCAGCTCGGCCTGGCCGGCGCGCCAGTCGCGCAGCCGCTCGTACAGCGCCTCGTCCATGTCGGAGGGGCAGTCCTCACAGCGCATCAGCTTCATCTCGCCGGCGTCCGTGAGGGTCTTGCCGCACACCCGGCACAGCGCCGGTCCGCGCCGTTCGCGCCGGGCGCCCGCACCGCCGCGCTCGACGGCCGCCGCCGGTGCGCTGTACGTCCCGTACCCGCCGCGCCCGGCGGGCGCGGCCGAGCCGGGGCGCAGCCCGGTGAGAAAGCGGGTCGGCCGCCGGGAGGCCCGGCCGCCGGGTGAGCGGGCCAGCGACCAGGACAGCGAGAGATGCTGACGCGCCCTGGTCACGCCGACATAGAGCAGCCTGCGCTCCTCCTCGACCTGCTCGTCCGTCTTCGCGTACGTGATCGGCATCATGCCTTCGGTGAGGCCGACCAGGAACACGGCGTCCCATTCGAGCCCCTTCGCCGCGTGCAGCGAGGCGAGCGTGACGCCCTGCACCGTCGGCGCGTGCTGGGCGGCCGCGCGCTCGTCCAGCTCGGCCACCAGGTCGGAGAGCGTCGCCGACGGTTTGGCCCTGACGAAGTCCTCGGCGAGCCGGACGAGCGCGGCCAGCGATTCCCAGCGGTCCCGGACGGCGCCGGAACCGGCGGGCGGTTCCGTGGTCCAGCCCTTCGTGGAGAGCACGGCGCGCACCTGCGACGGCAGATCGACCACATCGTCGAGGATCGAGTCGTTCGAGCCGAACCGGGCCGCCCCGCGCAGCGCGGCGCCCGCCTCCCGTACCTCCTGGCGCTCGAAGAACCGCTCGGCGCCGCGCAGCTGGTACGGCACTCCCGCGTCGGCCAGGGCCTGTTCGTAGACCTCCGACTGCGCGTTGATCCGGTAGAGCACGGCGATCTCGCCCGCCTGGACACCCGCGGCGATCAGATCGCGGATCCGGCGGGCGGTGCCCTCGGCCTCGGCCGGCTCGTCCGCGTACTCGGTGAAGACCGGGTCGGGGCCCGCCTCGCGCTGCGAGACCAGTTCGAGCCGGTGCTCGGCCGCGCGGCCACGGGCCTGGTTCAGCAGGCCGTTCGCCAGATGGACGACCTGGGGCGTGGAGCGGTAGTCCCTGACGAGCTTGACCACCGTCGCCCCCGGGTGCCGGGTGCGGAAGTTCAGCAGGTGGTCGGGGGTGGCGCCGGTGAACGAGTAGATCGTCTGGCTGGCGTCGCCCACGACGCACAGGGTCTCCCTGTCGCCCAGCCACAGCTCCAGCAGCCGCTGCTGGAGCGGGCTCACGTCCTGGTACTCGTCCACCACGAAGTGCTGGTACTGGCGGCGGATCTGGTCGGCGATGTCATGCCGGTCCTGGAGGATGCCGACGGTCAGCAGCAGCACGTCCTCGAAGTCGATCACCCCGCGGTCCCGCTTCAGCTGCTCGTACATCCCGTAGATCTGGCCGATCTCCGCCGGGTCGCGCGGGGCGTCGCGCAGGGACTTGGCGACCTCCGCCGGATAGTCGGCGGGGACCGTCTGGGTGACCTTCGCCCACTCGATCTCGCCCGTCACGTCCCGCAGCTCGTTCCTGTCGAGCCTGATCCGGCAGCGCGCCCCCGCCTCGGCGACCAGCTGCACCTTGCGCTCCAGCAGCCGGGGCAGATCGCCGCCGACCGCCTTCGGCCAGAAGAACTGGAGCTGGCGCAGGGCCGCCGAGTGGAACGTACGCGCCTGGACCCCGCCGGCGCCGAGCTGGCGCAGCCGCCCCCGCATCTCGCCCGCCGCGCGGTTGGTGAACGTGACGGCCAGGACCGTACCGGGCTGGAGGATGCCCGCCCGGACCCCGTACGCGATCCGGTGGGTGATCGCGCGCGTCTTGCCCGTGCCGGCCCCGGCCAGCACGCACACCGGACCGTGCAGCGCCGTGGCGACGGCCCGCTGCTCGGGGTCGAGCCCTTCGAGCACCGCGTCGGCGTCGCGCGGCGGGGCCACGATCTGGCCGGCGTCGGAATCCTGCGGGAACAGTGGGGAGTGCGTTGCTGGTGTCACCCCGCCATGCTGCCAGGTCGCCAGTGACAGGTGCGGAAGTTGTCCACAGGCGATGCGTATTCGTCGTACGAACGCGCGGCCCCGGTCAGCCGCGCGGCCCCGGTCAGCCGCGCGCCCGACACCACGCCCCGGTACGGGAATGGCCGCCGCCTCGGTTACGTTCACACGCGTAGGGCGAGACGGACGAGCCAGAGGAGCGCGAGGGACATGCCGGGCACTGTGACGATGTACAGCACCACGTGGTGCGGATACTGCCGTCGGCTCAAGGGCCAGATGGACCGTGAGGGCATCGCGTACAAGGAGATCAACATCGAGCAGGACCCCGAGTCGGCGGCCTTCGTCGAGAAGGCCAACGGCGGCAACCAGACGGTGCCGACCGTGCTGTTCGACGACGGTTCCACGCTGACGAACCCGTCGCTCGCCCAGGTCAAGCAGAAGATCGGCGCCTGACGTACGAGCCGCGAGCCGGACGTACGGCAGCGTCAAGGAGCCCCCGCCCGACGGCGGGGGCTCCTTCGCGTCTCAGACCGAAGCGCGCGTCACCGCTGCGGCTTGGGCAGCGGCTTGCCGTACCAGAGCTCGACCAGCCGGGCCGCGATCGAGATGCCGAGCGGCGGCAGGATCTCGCCCGTCTCGATCGCCGTCCGCAGGTCCTCGCGGGAGAACCAGCGCGCCTCCTCGATCTCCTCGCCGTCCACGGTGATCTCCGACGACGTGGCGCGGGCCATGAAGCCCAGCATCAGGCTCGAAGGGAACGGCCACGGCTGGCTCGCGACGTACTCGACCTCGCCGACCACGACCCCGGCCTCCTCGAAGACCTCACGGGCCACCGACATCTCGATCGACTCGCCCGGCTCGACGAAGCCCGCGAGGGTCGAGAACCGGCCCTCCGGCCAGTGCACCTGGCGGCCGAGCAGCGCGCGGTCCTCCTCGTCGGTGACGAGCATGATCACCGCGGGGTCGGTGCGCGGGTAGTGCTCGGCGCCGCAGGCGGGGCAGCGCCGGATGTGGCCGGCCGCCGCGATCACCGTACGTTCGCCGCAGCGCGAGCAGAAGCGGTGCAGCCGCTGCCAGTTCTCCAGCGCGACGGCGTGCACCAGCAGGCCCGCGTCGCGCGCCGACAGCAGCAGCCCGGCCTCGCGCAGCCCCGCGGGGCGCGCCGACTGGTCCATGCGTCCCGGCAGGGAGTCCTTCTGGAGCGCGAAGTAGCGCACGCCGTCGTCGTCCGTGCCGAGGAAGTAGCGGTGCGTCTCGGTGACGGGCGCCTCGAAGGACGGCGTCATGACGAGTTCGGTGGTGCCTTCGGGGGTGTCGTCGACCAGCGCCTGGCCGCCCGACACGACGAAGACGCGCGTCGTCGGATGGCTCCAGGCAGCCGCCAGCCACGCCTCGTCCAGCCGGTGGTGGGCGGCGCGGTCGATGCCACTCGGGGCGGTGAGGCCGATCGGTCGGTGTGCGATGTCTTCGTTGCTGGTGGTGCTCACAAGTACTTCCAACTCCCCCGGACGACGTGAGTATTTCTCGGTGGCGGCGACACGCGACGCTCAGGCTGCGCGGGCCGCTCGGGCCGCGCGCCGTGCTCAGTGCGGGGCCGCGGCAAGCTCGCCCCACAGGTACGCGCTGCTCTCGACACCCTTGAGCAGGAGTTCCAGTTCGATTTTCTCGTTCGGCGAGTGCCAGCCGTCGGACGGTACGGAGACACCCAGGAACAGCACCGGCGCGCCCAGCACGTCCCGCAGATCGGCCGCGGGCCCCGAACCGCCCGCCCGGGTGTGGCGGATCTTCTGGCCGAAGGCGCGGCCCATGGCCCGTACGACCGCCTGGAGCGCCGGGTGGTCCAGCGGTGTCAGACACGGGCGGGTGGCGGGGCCGAAGGTGATCTTGTGGCGAATGCCGGCCGGGATCCGCGCCTGCGCCCAGGCGCGTACGGAGCGCTCGATCCGGTCCGGGTCCTGTCCCTCGACCAGCCGGAACGAGAGCTTCAGCATGGCCGACGCCGGGATGATCGTCTTGCTGCCGGGCCCCTGGTAACCGCCGCCGATGCCGTTGACCTCTGCGGTGGGGCGGGCCCACAGCCGCTCCAGGGTGGAGTAGCCAGCCTCACCCAGTGTGCCCTGCGACCTCGCGGTCCCCAGCCACTCCTGCTCGTCGAAGGGCAGCTCGGCGAAGAGGGCGCGCTCGGTCTCTGTCAGTTCCGCCACACCGTCGTAGAAGCCGGGGACCGCCACCCGCTCGTCCGCGTCGTGCAGCGCGGCGACCAGCCGCGCCGCGACGGTGGCCGGGTTCGGTACGGCGCCGCCGAAGGACCCCGAGTGGATGTCCTCGTCGGGCCCGTACAGCTCGATCTCGCACTCGGCGAGCCCGCGCATCCCGGTACAGACGGTGGGGGTGTCCCGGGACCACATGCCGGTGTCGGACACCGTCACCACGTCGGCGGCGAGCCGGGCCGCCTGCCGCCCGACCAGATCGAGGAAGTGCGGCGAGCCCGACTCCTCCTCGCCCTCGACGAGGAACTTCAGATGGACGGCGGGGCTGGTGCGGCCGGTCGCGGCGAGATGCGCGCGGACGCCCAGTGTGTGGAAGAACACCTGCCCCTTGTCGTCGGCGGCGCCGCGTCCGTACAGCCGGCCGTCCCGTACGACGGGGTCGAAGGGGTCGGTGAGCCAGCCGTCCTCGCGCGCGGCCGGCTGCACGTCGTGGTGGCCGTAGACCAGCACGGTCGGCGCCTCGGGGTCGTCGGAGGGCCACTCGGCGAAGACGGCGGGCGCGCCGGGCGCCGCGGGGGTGCCCGTCTCCCAGACCTCGGTGACCGGGAACCCGGTCTCCGCCAGCTTGGCGGCCAGCCAGTCGGCGCTGCGGCGCACATCGGCCGCGCGCTCGGGCTCGGCGGAGACGGAGGGGATGCGCAGCCACTCGGCGAGGTCGTCGAGGAAAGCCGCCCGGTGGGTCTCTATGTACGTACGGACGACGCTGTCCGGGGTCTCGCTCATGATGTCGAGCCTAACCGGCTCAGGGGGCGTGCTCGTCTGCCGGTTCGGCCGCCCCTCCGGTGAGGATCCGCTCCAGCTCCGCCCTGCCTGGCAGCACGGCGGGCCGCACCACGTCGCCGCTGCGCACGTACAGGAAGGCGGCCGCCACCTCGGCCGGCGCCAGCCCGTGCTGCTCGGCCCAGGCCAGCCGGTAGACGGCGAGCTGGAGCGGGTCGGCGTTGCGGGTCCTGCTGGTCTTCCAGTCGACGATCTCGTACGTGTACGCGCCGGTCGCCGGGTCGAGGTCGCGGTAGACGGCGTCGATCCGGCCGCGGATCACCCGCCCGGCGAGGGTGAGGTGGAACGGCGCCTCGACGCGGTACGGGGTGCGGCTCGCGTACGGCGTCCGCTCGAACGCCGCCTTGAGCGCGGCCAGGTCGCGCTCGTCCGCGATCTCGGGCTCGTCGGCGGCGCCGCCCGGCAGCTCGTCGGGGCCGAGCATCGGCAGCGGCAGCTCCTCGAACCGCGACTCCACCCAGGCGTGGAACCGGGTGCCCCTGCGGGCCGCGGGCTGCGGGGGTCGCGGCATGGGGCGGGCGAGATCCTGCGCGTACCCGTCGGGATCGGCGGCGAGCCGCAGCAACTGGGAGGCGGACAGCGAGGGCGGCACGGCGACATCACGAACGGTGGCGCGGGCACGGGTGAGCTCGCGGGCGAGCGCGTCGAGATCGCGGTCCCAGGAGTCGAGGGTCCGGATCTCCTCGGGGGTGAGGGATTCGCCCTGCGACGTCTCTTGCGGGGGCCCCTGCGACGTCCCCTGCGGGGGGCGGGGGGCGGGGAGGTGCGGGGTCCCGCCGGGCGGGGTGCCGTCCGGTGTGGGCGGGGCGCCACCGGCCCGGATCCCACCGGGCACGACCGTGCCGGGCACGGCCCCGCCGGGGCTGGCGCCGTCCGGGGCGGGTGCGGGCTCGTCCCGGGTGTCGGTCCACGCGTCCCAGTCCGCCAGGTCGAGCTCAGGCTCCGGCCCCTCGGGCGGGGTATCCCCGGCCGGGGTCGCGCCGGGCGCGCGCCCGCCGGGGACGGACCCGTCCGGCACAGGACCGGGCTCCGCCGGGGCGTCCCGGTCCGCAAAGCCGGGCTCGGACTCCCCCGTCCCACCGGTCCGGGTCGCATCCCGCGCGGTTTCGTCGTGCGCGGGACCGGGCTCCGCCCGGGTGTCCGTCCAGGCGTCCCGGTCCGCCAGCGGCTCGGGCACCGCCCCGTCGGTCGGAGTGCCCGCAGCCCGGATCGCACCGGGCGCACTCCTGCCGGGGAAGGGCCCGTCCAGCAGGGCGCCCTCCCTCCCGTCCGGCGCGGTTCCATCCCGCGCCGTGCCGCCGTGCTCGGCGGCGGGCTCGGCCTGCGTGTCCGTCCAGGCGTCCCAGTCCGCCAGGTCCTGCTCGGGCTCCGGACCGTCGTCCTCGGGGGCGTACGGCTCCTCGTACGACTCCGAATGCAGCTCGTCCGCGACCGGCTCAGGCGTTCCCGACTCCAGGTACGTCAGTACCGTGTCCGCCGCCTCCCAGCGGCGGCGGCGGGAGCGCTCGTCCAGGGGGAGCGGCCAGGGCTGTGGGGTCGTCTCCGCCAGCAGGGCGGGGTTCTCTTCGTCCTCCGCCGGTTCGTCCGCCCACGCCTCGATCTCGCCGTAGCCCGCCGCGCAGTGGTCGTACAGCGCGAGCAGGAAGTCCGACGGGCCCCTCGGGCGCTTCTGGCTGGGGCCCCACCAGTGGCCCGAGCCCAGCAGCAGGTTGCGCGGGCGGGTGAAGGCGACGTAGCCCAGGCGCAGCTCCTCGGTGTGCTGATGCGCCTTCATCCGCTCCTTGAACGTCTTCAGCCCCTTCGCGTCCCAGGACTCGATGTCCGGGAGGGTCGCCGCGTCGCCGCGCAGGGCGTGCGGGAGCACCTTCGGCTGCGCCGTCCACGCCTCGCGCGCCCTGCCGCTCGGGAACTGTCCGGTGACCAGGCCCGGCACGGCCACGACGTCCCACTCCAGGCCCTTGGCCTTGTGCGCCGTGAGCACCTTCACGGTGTTCTCGCCGCCGGGCAGCGCGTTGTCCAGGCCCTTCTCGTACTGCGCTGCCGTACGCAGGAACGCGAGGAACGCCAGCAGTCCCGCCTCGCCGTCGAGCGCGGCGAAGGAGGCGGCTATGTCGAGGAAGTTGCCCAGGGTCTCGCGCCGCCGGGCCGCCAGCGCGTGCGGCGAGGCGGCCAGTTCGACCTCAAGGCCCGTCGTGGCCAGCACCCGGTGCAGGACGTCCATCAGCGGGTCGGCCAGCGACCTGCGCAGGTCCCGCAGTTCCGTGGCGAGGCGGGCGAACCGTACCCGGGCGGCCGCCGAGAACGGCAGGCCGTCCTGGGGCGCGCCCGCCGACTCCAGGAACGTGTCGAGCGCGTCGGCGAGCGAGATGACCTCGGCGGGGTCGGTGCCCTCGACGGCGGCCGCCAGCCGTTCGTCCATGGCGGCCGGGTCGTCGGGGTCGGCGGAGCCCGCGCCGCCCCTGTGGACGAGCAGCCGGGCCCTGCGGCCCAGCAGCGCCAGGTCGCGGGGGCCGATCCGCCAGCGGGGTCCGGTCAGCAGCCGTACGAGCGAGGCGTTGGCGCCGGGGTCCTGCAGCACCTCGCACACCGCCACGAGGTCGGCCACCTCGGGCAGATGCAGCAGCCCGGAGAGGCCGACCACCTCGACGGGCACGTCACGGGCGACCAGCGCGCCCTGGATCGCGGCGAAGTCGCCCGCCGTGCGGCACAGCACGGCGATCTCGCCGGGCTCCTTGCCGGTGCGCACGAGATGGCCGATCGAGTCGGCCAGCCACTCGATCTCCTCGCCGTGCGTGGCGAGCAGGGCGCAGCGCACGCTGCCGTCCCGCTCGGCGCCCGGCGCGGCGCGCAGGGCCTCGACGCCTTCGTGCATCGCGCGCAGCGGCTCGGCGAGCGAGTTGGCGAGGTCGAGGAGCCGGCCGCCGCTGCGCCGGTTCTCGCTGAGCGAGAAGCGGGTGGCGGGCGCGCCGTCGGCGTACGGGAAGTGGGCGGGGAAGTCGTCCAGGTTGGCGACGGAGGCGCCGCGCCAGCCGTAGATCGCCTGGCAGGGGTCGCCGACGGCGGTCACCGCGTGTCCGGTGCCGCCGCCGAACAGACCGGCCAGCAGGAGCCGCTGGGCGACCGACGTGTCCTGGTACTCGTCGAGCAGCACCACCCGGAACTCGTCCCTGAGGATGCCGCCGACCTCGGGCCTGGTGAGGGCCAGTTCGGCGGAGAGGGCGATCTGGTCGCCGAAGTCGAGGAGGTCACGGGCGCTCTTGGCGTCGCGGTAGCGCCCGACGAGGTCGAGGAGTTCGCCCCGCGCGAGGGCGGCCTCGGGGGCCTTGCGCAGCTCGGCGTTGCTGAGTTTCGCCCCGTCCAGGATGCGCAGCAGCTCGGTGTCGTACGCGCTGAGCTTCGCGGGCCGCACCAGGTGCTCCGCCAGCTCGGCGTCCAGCGCGAGCAGATCGCTGACCAGCGCGGGAAGCGTCTTGACGAGGGACGGGTACGGTCCTGGCGCCTCGCGCAGCACCCGCGCCGCGAGCTGGAAGCGGGTGGCGTCGGCGAGGAGCCGCGCGGTGGGTTCGAGCCCTATCCGCAGCCCGTGATCGGTGAGGAGCTGCCCGGCGAAGGCGTGGTACGTGGAGATGCGGGGCTCGCCCGGCGGATGGTCGGGGTCGATGGCGTCGGGGTCGGTGACCCCGGCCCGTACGAGCGCCTTGCGGACGCGCTCGGCCAGTTCGCCGGCGGCCTTGTTGGTGAAGGTGAGCCCGAGGACCTGCTCGGGCGCGACCTGCCCCGTACCGACCAGCCACACCACGCGCGCGGCCATCACCGTCGTCTTCCCCGACCCGGCCCCGGCCACGATGACCTGCGGGGCAGGCGGGGCGGTGATGCACGCCGTCTGCTCCGGGGTGAAGGGGATGCCGAGGAGCTCCTTGAGCTGCCCGGGATCGGTGAGGTGTGCGGCCACCCCAGAGAGGCTATCCGGCCCCACCGACAACGCCCCCCCCGCTACGGCCTCAGGCCTCCCCCGGCCGGGAGGAGCGTGCGGGCAGCAGCCGTCGCGAGATGCCGGGCCGCGTCGGCGGGGAGCCGTCGGGTGGGGCGTTCCGACCCCCCGGCGTGCGCCGGACGGCGTGGTGCCGTGACCGGCGATGCCGTCCGACCGAGGAACACCCGCCACGCACCCTGCCCCTCGGCCCGTAGCCCCGGGGGCGGCACCGCCCGGCCTTCCGGCCAGCCCCACCCGCGCACGTGCCCGGGATCACGACCAGGCGCAGCCCGTCCTGCCCGGCCGGACAGCAGCCGCCCCGCACGCCGCGCATCCCCCGGTGAGCACCTACCGCGACCGCGAACCGGCAGTGCCCACGCCACCCAGCAGACGGCCGGAGGCCTGGCGGCGGCGCCGCACGGCCAACGTCGCGAACGCGCCTGCGCCGCCCGGACGGGCACCTGTCACTCCACGATCTGTTGGCCCTCCGGTTGCGCTCCGCACGACGCTCGGAACGCGCAGTGGGCGCAGTGCTGGCCCGTGCTCGGGGTGAAGCGTTCGTCCAGTACGCGGCCTGCCGCCGTGGCCAGCAGGTCGCCCACCCATTCGCCTGCCAGCGGCTCCTGCGCCTGGATCTTGGGGAGTTCGTCGCCGCCCTCGCGCTTCGGGGCCGGCTGGCGCAGTTGGACGAGTTCGGCGCCCGCCGCGTCCGGGCGGTGGCCGTCGAAGATCTCGTCCAGGGCGCCTTCGCGTACCGCGAGCTGGTAGACGGCCAGCTGGGGATGGTGGGCGACCTCCTCCTTCGTCGGGGTCGCCTTGCCGGTCTTGAAGTCCACGACGTACGCCCGGCCCTGGACGTCCTTCTCGACGCGGTCCATGGAGCCCCTGATCCGCACCTCGTACTCGCCGGCTTCGATCGTGACGTCGAATTCGTGTTCCGTGGCGACGGGGGTGCGGCCGCCGCGGTCGCCGACGTGCCACTTGAGGAAGCGTTCGAGCGCCACGCGCGCGTGCTCCTTCTCCTGGCGGGACTTCCAGGGCGCGTCGAAGGCGAGCGCGTCCCAGACGGAGTCCAGCCGTTCCATCAGGACGGCGAGGTCGGCGGGGGTGCGTCCGGAGGCCACCTCGTCGGCCAGGACGTGCACCACGTTGCCGAACCCCTGCGCCGCCGTCGCGGGCTCGGCCGCCTTCACCTCGCGGCCGAGGAACCACTGGAGCGCGCAGGTGTTCGCGAGCTGTTCCAGCGCGCTGCCGGAGAGCGCGACCGGCTGGCCCCGGTCACGCAGCGGGACCGCGCTGAGCGTCGGCTCGTACATGCCCCACCAGCTGTTCGGGTGCGCGGTGGGGACGAGCGCCTGGCCGTCCTCGTCGGCGAGGGCGGCGAGGCGGGCGAGTCTGCGGGCCGCCGCGTCCCGCAGGGCGGGGCTCGCCGCCGGGTCGACCGTGGTGGCGCGCAGTTCGGCGACGAGCGGAGCGACGGCGAGCGGCCTGCGCGGGCGGCCCGTTATGTCGCGTGGCTCGACGCCCAGTTCGGTGAGGAAGCGGGACGGCTGGTCACCGTCGTCGGCGGGGGCCTTGACCGCCGTGACGACGAGCCGTTCACGGGCGCGCGTCGCCGCCACGTAGAACAGCCTGCGCTCCTCGGTAAGGAGGGCGCCGGGGGTCAGCGGCTCGGCGAGGCCGTCCCTGCCGATCCTGTCGGCCTCCAGCAGCGAGCCGCGCCGCCGCAGGTCGGGCCACAGGCCCTCCTGGACCCCCGCGACGACGACCAGCCGCCACTCCAGCCCTTTGGAGCGGTGCGCCGTCATCAGCCGTACGGCGTCGGGGCGTACCGCCCGCCTGCTGAGGGTGTCGGCCGCGATGTCCTGGGCGTCCAGCTCTTCGAGGAAGTTGAGCGCGCCACGGCCGCCGGTGCGCTCCTCGGCGCGGGCGGCCGCGTCGAAGAGCGCGCAGACGGCGTCGAGATCGCGGTCGGCGTTACGGCCGGCGGCGCCGCCGCGCAGCGCCGACCGTTCGAGCCTGCGCGGCAGGGTCGTGCCGTCCCACAGCTCCCACAGGGCCTCTTCCGCCGTGCCGCCGCCTTCGAGCAGTTCACGCGCCTTGCGCAGCAGCCCGCCGAGCACCTGCGCGCCCCTGGCGTACGCGGGATCGTGCGCGACGAGCCGTTCGGGCTCGGCGAGCGCGAGGGCGAGCAGCGCGTCGGAGGGCGGCGGGAGCCGGTTCCCCGCAGCCCGCTCGTCGTCCCGCAGGGCCCGGCCGAGCCGGCGCAGATCGGCGGCGTCCATCCCGCCGAGCGGCGAGGAGAGGAGGGTCAGCGCCGTCTCGACGTCGAGCCAGGGGGCGGCGTCGCTCCCGTCCGCCACCGGGTCGCCCGGCGCCGGCCGCAGCGCCGCCCTCGCGACCGCTCTGAGCGCCGTCAACAGCGGCGCGACGGCGGGCTCGTGGCGCAGGGGTACGTCGTCGCCGTCGACGTCCAGCGGCACACCGGCCGAGGTGAGGGCGCGGCGCACGGACGGGATGGTGCGGCCGCCCGCGCGGACCAGCACGGCCATCTCGCTCCACCGGACGCCGTCCTCCAGATGGGCCCTGCGCAGGATGTCCGCGATGTTGTCCAGCTCGGCCGACGGGGTCGGGAAGGTGTACGTCTCGACCCGCCCGCCGCCTCGTACCGCCGCCAGCTCGCGGTGGGCCCGCGCCTTCTCCGCGGGCAGCCGGGGCAGCGGCATCCGGCGGGTCAGCATCCTGCTCGCCGCCAGCAGCGCGGCGCCCGAGCGGCGCGAGGTGGTCAGCACCTCCACCGGGGCCGGCCGTCCTCCGGTGCGCGGGAAGGCCTCGGGGAAGCCGAGGATGCCGTTCACGTCGGCGCCGCGGAAGGCGTAGATCGACTGGTCGGGGTCGCCGAAGGCGATCAGCGTGCGGCCCCCGCCCGCCAGCGCCCCGAGCAGCCTGACCTGCGCCGGGTCGGTGTCCTGGTACTCGTCCACGAAGACCGTGTCGTACTGGGCCGTCAGCCGCTTCGCGACCTCCGGGCGGCTCGCCAGCAGCACCGCGCGGTGCACCAGCTCCGCGTAGTCGAGCACGCCCTGCAGATCGAGGACGTCGAGATATTCGGCGAGGAAGGACGCCGCGGCCGACCAGTCGGGCCTGCCGGTACGGGCGGCGAAGGCGGCCAGCGAGTCCGGGCCGAGCCCCAGCTCCCGGCTGCGGGCGAGCACCGCGCGCACCTCGTCGGCGAAGCCGCGCGTGGTGAGGCACGCGCGCAGCTCGTCCGGCCAGCCGATGCGCGCCCGGCCCTCGCGCGCCAGGTCGAGCTGGCCCGCGAGCAGGTCGCGTACGGCGACGTCCTGCTCGGGCCCGGAGAGCAGCCGCAGCGGCTCGGTGAAGAGGTCGGCCTCCTGGTGCGCGCGGATCAGGGCGTAGCAGAACGAGTGGAACGTCGTGGCCTGCGGCCCGCGGGTGCCGCCGAGCCTGACCGCCATCCGGTCGCGCAGCTCCACCGCCGCCTTGCGGCTGAAGGTGAGCACCAGGATCCGCTCCGGATCCGCGCCCGCCGCGACACGCGCGGCGACCGACTCCACGAGCGTCGTCGTCTTGCCGGTGCCGGGACCCGCGAGCACCAGCAGCGGCCCGGTCCCGTGGTCAACCACCCTGCGCTGTGCGGCGTCCAGCTGAGGAGGGACCACCGGCTCCGGAGGCGTGCGCACCAGTCGGTACGCACCCGTGGACCGCTGCCGTACCCGGCGCTGCGGTGCCGGGGTGCGCCCGGTGGTGGAGGAGGAGCTCACGTGGATCGCCGGTCCTGGAGGAGGTGCTGGGGGACGTGCTGAACGAGGTGCTGGTGGTGCCGGGAGCACCGGCCGGGGTGCGCGGGGCGGATGCCTCAGACGCTACCGGGCCGCCGCCCGGCACGCGGCGGATCGGTCCGCATGGCGTGCGGCGCTCACGCCGGGCCGCCCGATGGCGGAAACTGTCCTGTGTGAGCCACATCGCCCGCTTCCGCACCGCCGGATTCCGCGTCCGCGCGATCCGTGCCGCCGGAATCCGCTGCTCCGGAATCCGCCGCTCCGGGATCCGCGCCGCCGGTACGCGCGCCGTCCCACCGCGCCCGTCCCATGTCGAGCCGCGGCAGATGGCCGTGCGAGGCGCGCCCCGCCTCGCGCAGCGGGGTGGACTCCTCCCGATAGTGGTCGAGGGCCCGCAGCTCGTGCTCGGGGAGCAGCACACCGTCGGACCTGACCACCCGCCACCAGGGCACCGCGCCGCCGTACAGCGCCATGACCCGGCCGACCTGGCGCGGGCCGCCCTCGCCGAGCCATTCGGCGACGTCGCCGTAGGTCATGACCCGGCCGGGCGGGATCAGCTCGGCCACGTCCAGTACCCGCTCCGCGTATTCCGGGAGGCGCTGCGGCTCGTCCCGTTCGCCTGCACGCTCCTCGCTCGTCATCCGGTCCATCCTGCCCCACGGCACCGACAGTCCCCTCCTGGCGTACACGGATCGCGCGCCGTCACCCCGCGTACGTACGCACGCAAAGGGAGGTATCTCGCGCGGCCCACGCCCCCGCAATGCACCCTGATGCCCCCGTCTGTCGTCGGCTCGTGCCACCATCGTCCGGGCGGTGACTGGTGATACGAGATCAAGAGGACACGGATTCGGACTCCACGGAGGAGCCCGTGACGCGCGCTCGCGCCACGGGTTCGCCCTCCGGCGCCCCGGCACGCCCCGACGCCGACCGGCCCGAGGAGAGCGAGCACACCGGCGCCCATCCCTACGAGCCGCCCTGCAACGACGAGGTGACACCCACCGACCGCGTCTCGGGCGACGAGCCGCTGCTCGCCGCCCGGGTGCACCGGCCGTCCGACCTGCTGCGGCTGGTCATCGGCATCCTCGCGATCGGTCTGGTGCTCGCCCTCTCGGCCTTCGCCCACGGCACCACGTCCGGCCTTGAGGACGACATCAGCAGGGGTACGGGCCAGGCGCCCGACCTGCTGGCCAAGATGGCGGGGCTGATCTCCAGCATCGCCGTGCTGCTCGTCCCTGTCGCCTTCGCCATCGAGCGGCTGATCAAACGCGACGGGCTGCGGATCGCCGACGGCGTGCTCGCCGCCGTCCTCGCGCACGGCGTGACGCTCGCCACGGACCTGTGGGTCACCAGGGCGGCGCCGGGCTCCATCCAGGAGGCGCTGACCAGGTCGCAGGCCGGCTCCGGGCTCACCGATCCGGTGCACGGCTATCTGGCCCCCGTCATCGCCTACATGACGGCTGTGGGCATGGCCCGCAGACCCCGCTGGCGCGTGGTGCTGTGGGTGGTGCTGCTGCTCGACGCGTTCGCCATGCTGGTGGCCGGCTACACCACGCCGTTCTCGATCGCCCTGACCGTCCTGATCGGCTGGACCGTGGCGTACGGCACGCTGTACGCGGTCGGCTCGCCCAACGTACGGCCCACCGGGCAGACCCTGATGGCGGGGCTGCGCAGGGTCGGCTTCCGGCCGGTCAGCGCGATGCGCGCCGAGGAGGGCGCCGAGTCGGGCGAGCAGGCCGACCGGGGGCGGCGCTACTTCGTCACCCTGGAGGAGGGCGCGCCGCTCGACGTCACGGTCGTCGACCGGGAACAGCAGGCGCAGGGTTTCTTCTACCGGCTGTGGCGGCAGCTCACGCTGCGCTCGATCACCGCGCGCCGGTCGATCCCCTCCCTGCGCCAGGCGCTCGAACAGGAGGCGCTGCTCGCCTACGCGGCCATCGCGGCGGGCGCGCACGCACCGAAGCTGATCGCCACCTCCGAGCTGGGACCCGACGCCGTCATGCTCGTCTACGAGCATCTGGGCGGCAGATCGCTGGACTCGATCGAGAGCGACGACGTCACCGACGAGCTGCTGCGCGGCGCCTGGCGCCAGGTCAAGGCGCTTCAGTCACGGCGGATCGCGCACCGCGCGCTGACCGGCGACGCGATCATGGTCGACCGGTCGGGCCAGGTGATCCTGACCGAACTGCGCGGCGGGGAGATCGCTGCGGGCGATGTCGTGCTGCGCATGGACACCGCGCAGCTGCTCACCACGACGGGGCTACGGGTCGGCGCACGCCGCTCGGTCGCCGCCGCCGTCGAGGTGATGGGTCCCGACGCCGTCGCCGACTCGCTGCCACTGCTCCAGCCGATCGCGCTGAGCCGCTCCACCCGCGCGACGCTGCGCAAGCTCGCCCGTGAGCGCGCGCAGCGCGAGCGGGAGGCGGTGCTCGAAGCGTCCGACGCGAACAAGCGCCACCGGCTGGCGGAGGCCAAGGCGGCCAGCGGCGGCGACCGCAAGGCCGTACGCAAATCCCTGCGGGCCGAGAAGCAGGCGGAGAAGCGCGCCATAGACGACGCCCTCGACGAGGCGCGCGAAGAGGACCTGCTCTCGCAGATCCGTCAGCAGGTGCTGCTGATCCGGCCGCAGGCACCGGTCGAACCGGTCAGGCTCGAACGGATCAGGGCCCGTACGCTCGTCACCTTCATCGCCGGGGCCGTCGCCGCGTACTTCCTGCTCTCCCAGCTCACCCAGCTCGACTACACGATGGTGGTCGGCGAGGCGCACTGGGGCTGGGTGGCGGCGGCCGCGCTGTTCTCCGCGCTGAGTTACATCGCGGCGGCGATGAGCCTGCTGGGCTTCGTGCCCGAGCGGGTCAGCTTCCTGCGGACGGTGATCGCGCAGGTCGCCGGGTCGTTCGTGAAGCTCGTCGCACCGGCGGCCGTCGGCGGTGTGGCGCTCAACACCCGCTTCCTGCAGCGCTCGGGGGTCCGTCCCGGGCTCGCCGTGGCGAGCGTCGGGGCGTCACAGCTGTTCGGGCTCGGCGCGCACATCCTGCTGCTGCTGTCCTTCGGCTATCTGACGGGTACGGAGAAGACGACGTCGCTCACCCCGTCCAGGACGGTGATCGCCGGTCTGCTGACGGTGGCCGTGCTGGTGCTGGTCGTGACGGCGATCCCGTTCCTGCGCAAGTTCGTCGTGACGCGGCTGCGCTCGCTGTTCGCAGGTGTCGTGCCGCGCATGCTCGACGTATTGCAGCGGCCCATGAAGCTGCTCACCGGCATCGGCGGGATGCTGCTGCTGACCGGCATGTTCGTGATGTGTCTGGACGCGTCGATCCGCGCGTTCGACAACGGCAACCAGCAGCTCAGCTACGCGAGCATCGCCGTGGTCTTCCTCGCGGGCAACGCGCTGGGCTCGGCGGCGCCGACCCCGGGCGGCGTGGGGGCCGTGGAGGGCGCCCTGACGCTGGGTCTGCTCGCCGTCGGACTGCCGAAGGAGGTCGCGGCGCCCGCCGTCCTGCTGTTCCGGCTGATGACGTTCTGGCTGCCGGTGCTGCCCGGCTGGCTGTCCTTCAACCAGCTCACCCGCAAGGGAGCCCTGTAGGACGGGGCGGGCGCGGCAGGCGTCCCGCGCTACTCCGCTTGGACCCCGCCGGGCGCGGCGCGCCGCGCCGTGGCACAGGATGGGGGGATGCCGACCTCCTCCGCCCGGCGCGCCGCTGCCCTGGCCGCCGTCACCGCCGCCGCCCTCCTGGCCGTCTCCGCGTGTTCCGACAGCGGATCCGACGGCGGGAGGGGCAGCGGCAGCTCCGACCCGACGGCCCGGCCCAAGAACCTGGCCACCCAGAAGCTGGACTGGAAGACCTGCGCCGCCCCGTCCGTCGAGCAGGGCGGCGGCCCCTCGCCGTCCCCGCTGCCCGGCAAGGTCAGCTGGCAGTGCTCGTTCATGACCGTCCCGCTCGACTACGCCAAGCCGGACGGCGACACGGTCAAGCTGGCCCTCATCCGCGCCAAGGCCGCCGACACGAGCCACCGGATCGGCTCGCTCGTCTTCAACTTCGGCGGCCCCGGCGGTTCCGGCGTCACCGGACTGCCGTCGTTCGCGAAGGACTACGAGAAGCTGCGCGCCCGCTACGACCTGGTCAGCTTCGACCCGCGCGGGGTCGGCGACAGCGACGGCGTCCGGTGCGAGAGCGACAAGCAGCTCGACGCGTACTACGCGCAGGACGCGACCCCGGACGACGCGGCCGAGGAGAAGTCCCTCACCGAGGGCCTGGCGAGCTTCGCCGCCGGCTGCGAGCGCGACTCGGGCCGGGAACTGCCGTACGTCGGGACGACCAACGCGGCCCGCGACATGGAGCTGATGCGCCAGGTGCTGGGCGACAAGAAGCTGTACTACTTCGGCATCTCGTACGGCACGGAGCTGGGCGGCGTCTACGCGCACCTGTATCCGAAGAGCGTCGGCAGGGCCGTCTTCGACGGGGTCGTCGACCCGACGCAGGACTCCGAGCAGAGCTCCCTCGGCCAGGCCAAGGGCTTCCAGCTCGCCCTGGACAACTTCGCGAAGGACTGTGTGTCGCGCGGCGACGCCTGCACGCTGCCCGGCAGCACCCCGAAGCAGATCGAGGGGTTCATCTCCTCGCTGCTCGCCCGGCTCGACAAGCAGCCGATCGCCGGCATCGGCAACCGCAAGCTGACACAGACCCAGGCCACCAACGGCGTCGCGCAGGCGCTCTACTCGAAGGAGTACTGGCCGCTGCTCGAACAGGGTCTCGACGAGGCGGACGGCGGCAACGGCGGGTTGCTGCTCGCGCTGTCCGACGCGATGAACGGCCGCGACCAGCAGGGCAGGTACAGCAACATCCAGGCGGCGAACGCGGCGATCAACTGCGTGGACTCCAAGGAGCGCTACACGCTCGCGCAGACGAAGGCCAAGCTCCCGGAGTTCCGCAAGGCATCGCCGGTCTTCGGCGACTTCCTCGGCTGGGGCGTCATGAGCTGCTCCGAGTGGCCCGTGCCGGGCACCTGGAAGCATCCGGACGTCAGCGCGCCGGGCTCGGCCCCGATCGTCGTCGTCGGCAACACCGGTGACCCGGCGACGCCGTACGCGGGCGCGAAGGCGATGGCGGACGCGCTGGGCAAGGGCGTCGGCGTGGAGATCACCTACGAGGGCCAGGGGCACGGCGCTTACGACAGCGGCGACGCGTGCATCCAGAAGGCCGTCAACGGCTATCTGCTGAACGGCACGGTGCCCAAGGCCGGCACCGTCTGCAAGTAACCACACACAGCCGACGCAGGGCCCGGACCGCGTACGGTCCGGGCCCCGCGTACGCGCGATGCGCGACCTGACGGTGGATCCAGTAGGACGGTGAATCTAGTAGATCGGCTTCTCGGGCTCGATCTGGTTGACCCAGCCGACGACCCCGCCGCCGACATGCACGGCGTCGGCGAAGCCCGCCGACTTCAGCACGGCGAGCACCTCGGCGCTGCGCACACCCGTCTTGCAGTGCAGGACGATCTTCTTGTCCTGCGGCAGGTGCTCCAGGGCGTTGCCCATCAGGAACTCGTTCTTGGGGATCAGCTTGGCGCCGGGGATCGAGACGATCTCGAACTCGTTCGGCTCGCGGACATCGATGACCTCGATGTTCTCGCCGTCGTCCATCCACTCCTTGAGCTGCTTGGGAGTGATCGTCGAACCGGCCGCCGCCTCCTGGGCCTCTTCCGACACGACGCCGCAGAACGCCTCGTAGTCGATCAGCTCGGTGACGGTGGGGTTCTCCCCGCAGACCGCGCAGTCGGGGTCCTTGCGGACCTTGACCTGGCGGTACTGCATCTCCAGGGCGTCGTAGATCATCAGCCGCCCGACCAGCGGGTCGCCGATGCCGGTCAGCAGCTTGATCGCCTCGGTGACCTGGATCGCCCCGACGGACGCGCAGAGCACGCCCAGCACGCCGCCCTCGGCGCAGGAGGGGACCATGCCGGGGGGCGGGGGCTCCGGGTAGAGGCAGCGGTAGCACGGGCCGTGCTCCGACCAGAAGACGCTCGCCTGACCGTCGAAGCGGTAGATCGAACCCCAGACGTACGGCTTGTCCAGCAGCACGCAGGCGTCGTTGACCAGGTAGCGGGTGGCGAAGTTGTCCGTGCCGTCCACGATCAGGTCGTACTGGGCGAAGATCTCCATCACGTTCTCGGCTTCGAGCCGCTCTTCGTGAAGGACCACGTTGACGTACGGGTTGATACCGAGGACGGAGTCACGCGCCGACTGGGCCTTGGAGCGGCCGATGTCGGACTGGCTGTGGATGATCTGGCGCTGCAGGTTCGACTCGTCGACCTCGTCGAACTCCACGATGCCGAGCGTGCCGACACCGGCCGCCGCCAGGTACATCAGGGCCGGGGAGCCGAGGCCACCGGCCCCCACACACAGCACCTTCGCGTTCTTCAGCCGCTTCTGCCCGTCCATCCCGACATCGGGGATGATCAAGTGACGGGAGTACCTGCGGACCTCGTCGACGGTGAGCTCAGCAGCGGGCTCGACCAAGGGGGGCAGCGACACAGGGACCTCTACAAGGGGGTTGGTCGTTCATTCAGTAATCTGTTCTCTCTGTAACAGTGCCACGGCCCTTCTCATTCCGAGACACCAGGTCCGACCCGCGAGACGATTGCGTCCCAGTAGCCGGGCAGCGCCTCGAACGGGTTCTGCGGGCCCGTCCGGTCGGTGAAGAAGATCGTTCCCGCGCCCTGCCAGCGGGCGACGCGCATCGCCTCGTCCAGGTGGGTGCGGGGCAGTCCGTGGACGAGGTGGACGAACCGTTCCGGCGGATAGCCGGCCGTCCACTCGGCCGCCTGCGACCAGCGGTAGTCGCTCCACGGCCCGGAGAAGGTCACCAACTGGTCGGCGGCCTCCGCGTATCCGGGGTACGGATGCGTCCCGTGGCCGAGGACGACATGCGCGCCGTCCACCAGCGTCTCCAGGGTGGCCGTGATCCGCCGTACCGCCGGCAGGTCCGCCCGGTCGGCCGGGCACCGGTCGAGGGAGAAGCCGGCGACGCGGTACCAGTCCAGATAGCGCTGCGCCTCGGCGACGATCTCGCCGAACGGGCGGCTGCCGTACGCCAGGTCGAGATGGCCGAGCACCCGGACGCCCGCGTTGGTCAGCCGTCCCGCCGCGTCGAGGCAGTGCGGGTCGGGCCGGACGCCGGGGCCCTGGGCGACGTTGAGCACGACCCAGTGCAGCGGTGTGGCGGGCCGGGTGAGTCCGGCCCATTCGGCGGGCGCCAGCAGCGGATGCGCGTAGCCCGGGACACCGAGGCCGACCTCGCCGGCCTCGGTGGCGGAGAGGCGCTGACCTGTCGTGGTCAGATACGGCACGCCGCCTCCATCCAGATGTCGGCCAGCGACTCCTCCAGATTGATCCGCGGGCGCCAGCCGAGCCGGTCGCGCGCGGTGCGTACGTCCGCCTGCTGCCAGCTGCCGCAGCCGTCGGGGTAGGGGAACGGGCCCGCGCCGAGCTGTTCCGGCGCGGACTCGCCGCGCTGGGCGCCGATCGGCGCGTGGCCGTGCCGGGCGGGGCCCGGGGCGTCCAACTCGTGCAGCGCGCCCGCGTATCCGGCGACCCTGGCCAGCACGGCGGCGGCGTCCCTGAGCTTCACGGACCGTCCGGTGCCGATGTTGACGATGCCCTGCGCTGCCGAGAGGGACGCGGCGTGCACCGCGCGGGCCACGTCCCGTACGTCCACGAAGTCCCGCTGGACGCCGAGCCCGGCGAGCTTCAGCTCACCGTCGCCGCCCTGCATGGCGCGGCGCATCGCCTCGGCGAGCCGGCCGAGCGGTGAGCCCGCCGGGGTGCCGGGTCCCACGGGCGAGAAGATCCGCAGCACGACGGCGTCGAGCCCCGCGCCCAGGACGAGTTCGGAGGCGGCGAGCTTGCTCACCCCGTACGGGCCGCCGGGGCGCGGTACGGCGTCCTCGGCCGTGGACGAGCCGTGCGGCGACGGGCCGTACTCGGAGGCGCAGCCGAGCTGGACGAGCCGGGCGCCGCAGCCGCTGCGGCGCAGCGCCTCGCAGACGGTGGCGACGGCGACGGTGTTGTGCCGGATCAGCTCGCGCGCCCCGCCCCGGGTGGCACCGGCGCAGTTGATGACGACCCCGGGGTGGACGGCGTCCAGGAAGCGGGTGAGCGCTCCGGGGCTGCCGCCCGCGAGGTCGAACCGTACGTCGGCGTCGTCGCCGCGGCCCAGGGCGGTGAGATGCACGGCGGGGTCGGCGAGCAGCCGGTCGGCCACGAACCGGCCGAGGAATCCGTTGGCGCCGAGCAGCAGGACCCTCATCGTGCCGCCCCTCTGCGCCGAAGGGTCTGAGCTGGGGATTGCGGGGTCATCTCGTTCGTTCTCCTTGCAGCGGGATGTCGCATGGGGTGCGGGCGGGGTCAGGTGTGGGCCGAGGCCCTGCCGAGGGTGACGACGGCGTGGGCGAGCAGGACGAGCGCGGCCGCCGCGCAGGCGAGTGCGGGGACGGCGCCCGCTCCCCAGGCCTGTACGACGTCGGTGACGGGGGCGGCGACCGGGCCGCAGCCGGGGATGCGTCCGGCGGCCACGGACAGGCAGGCCAGGGCCTCGGCGAGGCAGGCGCAGACGAGTCCGGCCGCCGCCGGGTCGGGGTAGCCGTGGACGGTGAGCAGCCGGGCGAGCATGAGCAGCGTGCCGAGGGCGAGGGTCGGGGCGAGCGCGGCCCCGGCGCCGAGGACGAGGGTGCTGAGCAGGACGATGCCGGTCAGCGCGCAGGCGTAGAGGGCGACGGTCGCGAGCAGCAGCGGCCTGGCTCCCGCGGCGAAGTCGGCGAGGCCGCTGCTGTCGGCGAGCCGGCGCCTGGCGTGTACGGAGAAGAGGTGGGCGCAGCAGACGGCGGGGGCGACGGCGAAGGACAGTCCGACGAGCGGGGTCAGGGTGGCCGGCCACGGCCCGTGCGGGCCGCCGGCGACGAGCGCGTCGAGCAGCCCGTCGCCGCAGACCAGATAGGCGAGCAGCCAGTAGACCCAGAGACCTGCGGCGGGGACCCGGCGCCCGGTGGTGCGCAGCGGCCCTCGGCGCAGCGCGCTCGACAGCGCGCCGGACAGGGCGAAGGCCCCCGCCAGGGCTATCGCGAGCTGGGTCTGGCCGCTCGTGCGATGCAGTCCCGCGAGAGTGAGGGCGCTGACGGCGCCCGGCAGCAGCGAGAGCGTGAGCCGGCGGGCCGAACTCGCCCGGCCGGCGCGCACGTCGGCGACGGGCACCGGCTGTTTCGGGGCGCGCAGGACGGCGGCCGCCCGGTCGCCGTCGCGCGGGACGCGGGCGTACAGCTCCTCGGCGAGCGAGAAGACGTCGCGGTGCCGGAAGCGGGCGGCTGTCCGGTCGGTGATGCCGTGGGCTTCGAGCCCGGCGGCGATCTCCAGCGGGTCGACGGCGCCTTCGCACAGCCGCCGGTGGCGGTGCATCAGCAGTATCACCGGGTCGGCGGGCCCGCGCCGTACGGCAGGGACGGGGACGGTCATGGTGGTGCTGCTCGACGAGGGTTCCGGCACAGAGGTGGTGCGGGCTTCGGTCATGGTGGTGCCTCCGTCAGACATCGCTCTCCCCCGCGCCGGCCGTGGTGCCCGCTGTGGCGCCGACCGGCCAGCGGCTCGGCACATGTCCCTCGGCCGGGTGGGCGAAGGGCAGCGGTGCTCCGTCGGCGCCGACGGCCTCGGCCGGGCGGCGTACGGGGGCGTGCGAGACGATTTCGAGATAGATGGAGCGGAAAGCGGCGAGATTCTGCTCGACCGTGAAGAGTTCGACGGCGCGGGCACGGGCCGCCGCGCCCAGCCGCTCGCGGCGCTCGTCGTCGGCGAGCAGCCCGACGACGGCGTCGGCGAGCGCCTTCGGGTTGCGCGGCGGTACGACGAGTCCGGTGCCGCCGATGACTTCGACGACGGCCCCGACGTCGGTCGAGACCGTGGCGCGCCCGCAGAACATCGCTTCGACGAGGCTGAGGGGGAAGCCCTCGACGATGCTGGACAGGACGACCACGCTCCCCGCCGCGTACGCGTCGGGGAGCTCGGGCGCCTCGGGACACCCGATCTCCTCGAAGGAGACCGGGTTCTCCCCGACCGCGTGCGCGTCCGGCGCCTCGTCGGGGAAGAGCTGGGCCGCCAGGGCGCGGCAGTGGGCCGGGTAGTCGGCGGCCTCGGCGCCCTGGGCGGGGGCGCCTATGATCCGCAGCCGCGCGCCGGGCCGCGCGGTCCTGATGTCGGCGAAGGCGTGCAGCAGGGAGACGAGGTCCTTGGCCGGTTCGATCCTGCCGACCCAGACGACGGTGTCGGTGTCGCCGCCGTCGTCGCTCTCGCCCACGGCGGCGAACCGCTCGGCCTCCATGCCGGGGTAGACCGTGCGCAGTTTGGCGGGGTCGGCGCCGCACCGCTCCTGCCAGCGCCTGGCGTGCGCGTTGCCGGGGGTGATGACGGCCGCCTGCCGGTAGACCTCGGCGGCGAGCCGGCCCTGGAATCCGGCGAGCAGGGCGCGTACGGGGGCGCCCAGGGCGGCCGTTCCCGCCGGTTCGGCGGCGGAGCCGCCGCTGGCGAGGTAGTGCGCGCGCAGCTGGACGCCGTACTCGGTGACCAGCAGCGGTACCCCGAAGAAGCGTTTGGCCAGCAGGCCGGGCAGGGCGGCCGAGCCGCCGGAGGCGGCGTGGCAGAGGTCGACGCCCGCGAGACCGCCGGCGCTGCTGTCGCCGTCCCCGCCGCCACTGCCGTCGCCGTCGGCGTACCAGTCGAGCGACAGCGGGCGCAGGGCGCGCTCCAGATGGTCGGCGAAGGCCAGGTAGCCGGTGACGCCGGTGGCATGCACGCTCCGGCGCGCGCCGGGCGCACGGCAGGCCGCTTCGAGGAGCCGGACGGCGACTTCGGAGCGGAGCGCCGCGTACAGCCCGCCGCGCTCCCTGGCCAGGTCGGCGAGTCCGTAGAGCCCTGCGGCGAAGTCGTCCGCGGCGGCCGGGTCCTCGCCGGCGGCGCAGATGGCGGCGGCGAGCTGCTTGAAGTGCGCGGCGAACCTGCGGCGGTCGCGGCGGCCGTACGTCCTGCCGTCGTCGGCGGGGGCCCAGAGCGCCGCCGTGCGCACCTGCCGGACCTGGGGCGGCAGTGCTATCCAGCCGCGCCCTTCCTGCTGGGCGCTGCGGCTGAGCGCGTAGATGTCGAACTCGTGCTGTGTGAGCCCGCGCACGAGCCGGTCGCACCAGAGCCTGGACTCACCCGTCGCGTACGGATAACCACCATCGGTGAGCAGTCCGATCCGCACGATCACACCCCCGATCTCCCTTGTGGAAGGCCGCCGTTGATCCGGCGACTCGCAGCGGGACGACCGTAAGCGGATATGACCGTGGTGCGACGGACGGTTGTCCGTCGCACCACTGGAAGGGGTGAATGCACGTAACTTATGCGTACCGGGCGCGTTCTGTGGCGCTACGGTGCTTTTCGACTACGCAAGGTCACGCAGGGGGGTCAGGCGGGGCGGGGTCGGGCGGCAAGGTCAGGCGGCGGCCGGCTCTCCGGTCAGTTCCCTGCGTGCCGCGCGGCGCACGGCGGCGAGCGCGGGGTCGAGTGCGGGCACGGCGGCGAGCAGCTGCTTGGTGTACGGGTCCTCGGGGGATCCGTACACCCGGTCAACGGTGCCCTGTTCGACGATCCTGCCGTGCCGCATCACCGCGACCCGGTCGCTGACCTTGCGTACGACGGCGAGGTCGTGCGCGATGAAGACCAGCGCCAGGCCCAGCTCCCGCTGGAGCTCCGCGAGCAGCGCCACGACCTGCGCCTGGGTGGTCACGTCGAGGGCCGAGACCGGCTCGTCGCAGACGATCAGCCGCGGCTCGGCCGCCAGCGCCCTGGCGATGCCGACGCGCTGGCGCTGGCCGCCGCTGAACTCGTGCGGATAGCGGTCGTAGCGGTCCGGGTCGAGGCCGACCCGCTCCAGCAGCTCGCGCACCCGCTCGATGACCGCCGCGTCGTCCAGCACGCCGGCGGCGCGCAGCGGGTCGGCGACGGACTCGCCCACGGAGCGGCGCGGGTTGAGCGAGGAGACCGGGTCCTGGAAGACCATCTGGAGCTCCCGCCGGTAGGGCCGCAGCTCCTTCTCCGACAGCGTCCCGATCTCCTGGTCCCGGTAGGTCAGCCGGCCGGACGTCGGGTCCAGCAGCCGGACGAGCATCCGGCCGAGGGTGGTCTTGCCGCTGCCGCTCTCGCCGACGATGCCCAGGGTCTCCCCCGGCCGTACGGTCAGTGAGACCCCGTCGACGGCGCTGACGGTCTGCTTGCCGCGCCGGAACTCCCTGCGCAGGTCGACGGCTTCGACCAGCGGCGGTTCCTCGGCCGGCGCTGCGGTACGGGACACGGCGGCGTCGACCCTCGGTACGGCGGCGAGCAGCGCGCGGGTGTACTCCTCGCGCGGCGCGCCGAGGACCGTCGCCACCGGGCCGCGCTCCACCTGCCTGCCGTGCCGCATCACGAGCACGTCGTCGACGCTCTCGGCCGCCACCCCCACGTCGTGGGTGACCAGCAGCAGCCCCATGCCGGTCTCCCTGCGCAGGTCGTGCAGCAGGTCGAGGATCTGCGCCTGGACCGTGACGTCCAGGGCCGTCGTCGGCTCGTCGGCTATCAGCAGCCGCGGTTCGCAGGCCAGCGCCATCGCGATCAGCGCCCGCTGCCGCATCCCGCCGCTGAACTCGTGCGGCCGCGCGCCCGCCCGGCGCGCCGCGTCGGGGATGCCGACCCGGTCGAGGACTTCGACGGCCCGCGCACGCGCGGCCTTGCGGGAGGCCCGGGTGTGCACCCGGTAGACCTCGGATATCTGGTCGCCGACGGCGTAGTACGGGTCGAGGGACGACAGCGGGTCCTGGAAGACCATCGCCGCCACCGCGCCCCGCAGCGCGCGCAGTTGGCGCTCGGGGACGGTGTTCACCGCCGTACCGCCGACCCGGACGTCGCCGCCCACCTCGGCGCCGGTGCCCCGGTGCAGGCCGAGCAGGGCCGCGGCCACGGTGCTCTTGCCGCTGCCGGACTCGCCGACCAGGCCGAGGGCCGCGCCGGCTTCGAGGGTGAACGACAGGTCGTCGACGGCCCTGATCGCCTCGGCCCCGGTGGCGAAGTCCACCGTCAGGCCGTCCACGACGACCAGCGGCTCGGCCGGGTCCCCGGCCCCGGTGTTGTGTTCGAGAGTCATCGCAGAACCACCCGTCGGTCGGCCACGGCGTACAGCAGGTCGGCGAGGACGTTCGCCAGGACGACGGCGGTACCGGTCACCAGCACCACCCCCACCACCACCGGCAGATCGATCTCCCGCACGGCGTCGATCAGGGTCTTGCCGACCCCGGGGATGCCGAACAGCGACTCGGTGAGCACCGCCCCGCCCAGGACCGTGCCGAGGTCGAGGGCGTTGAGCGCGATGACGGGCGGCACGGCGCCGCGCAGCGCGTGCCGCGCGATGATCGCCCGCTCGCCGACGCCGTAGGCGCGGAAGGTGCGGATATGGTCCTCCGCCAGGGTCTCCAGCGTCGAACTGCGCGTCAGCCGGGCGTATTTGGCGCTCTCGAAGAGGCCGAGGGTGAGCCAGGGCAGCAGCATGTTCCAGCCCCACTGCGTCGGGTCCTCGGTCAGTGGCACGTACGAGGGGAACGGCAGCCACTTCAGATAGGCGCAGACCACCATCAGGAACAGCAGCCCGAGGATGAACACCGGTGTGCTGGTGCCCGCGAGGGTCAGCAGCGTCAGCGCGCGTTCGGTGATCCCGCCGCGCCGCAGGGCGGACAGCAGCCCGGTGCCGATGCCGATGACCAGCCACACGACCATCGCGCCGACGGCGAGCGACAGCGTCGCCGGCAGTTTCTCCAGCAGCAGGTCGGTGACCTGCTGGTCGCTCTGGTACGAGAAGCCGAGGCAGGGTGCGTCGCAGTGCAGCGCGGCCGTGCCCGACGAGTAGTCGCGCCCGGCGAAGATGCCCTGGACGAAGTGCGCGTACTGGACGTACACCGGGTCGCCGAGGCCGAGTTGTCCCCGTACCTGCGCGACCTGCGCGGGCGAGCAGCGGTCGCCGCAGGCGAGGCGCGCCGGGTCGCCGGGCGCGATGTAGAACAGCGCGTAGATCACGGCGGACAGCACCAGGAGCACGAGCACGGCGCCGCCGAGCCGCTTGAGCAGATAGCGCGTCACGAGGCGGCACCCTTCGAAGACGTGCGCGGGCGCCCGCGGCCGATCCGCAGCCTGCTGGCCTCGCGCGGGTCGAGCGCGGCGCGCACCCCGTCACCCAGCACGGTGAAGGCGAGGACGGTCACGAACAGCACCGCCGCCGGCAGCAGCACATACATGGGGTCGGCCCGGAACCAGGTCGTCGCGCCGGACAGCATCTGTCCCCAGGACGGGGTCGGCGGCTTGACGCCGACCCCGAGGAACGACAGCGACGCCTCGATGACGATGTTCGAGGGGACCAGGATCGACGCGTACGTGATGACGGGCGCGGCGAGCGACGGCAGCAGTTCGCGCCGCGCGACCCGCCACCGCCCGGAGCCGCCGAGCCGGGCAGCGGCCACGAAGTCGAGTTCCTTCAGGGTCAGCGTCTGCGCCCGCACGATCCTGGACGTACCGCCCCAGTTGAGCAGGCCGATGATCAGGATCAGCAGCAGCGGGCGCGGGAACCCGGACGGTACGACGGCGGTCAGGGCGATGCCGAGGACGAGCAGCGGCAGCGCGACCATCACGTCGGTGACCCGGCTGAGGAACGTGTCGAGCCACCGGTTGCCGAGCGCCGCGCACAGCCCGACGGTGACCCCGATCGCGAGCTGCACCACCGTCGCGCCGAGGGCGACGAGCAGCGAGACCCGGGCCCCGTACATCAGCCGGACGAACAGGTCGCGTCCGGTGCCGGGTTCGACCCCGAGCCAGTGGTCGCCGCTGACCCCGCCGAACGATCCTGTGGGCACCCCGCCGCGCGCCGAGTCGACGAGCGCGTCGTGGTACGTGTTCACGTCCTGGCCTTCGAGGGCGGCGAACAGCGGTGCGGCGACGGCGAGGACGACGAGCAGGACCAGCACACCGGCCGCCACGAGGGCGGAGGGCCTGGCCCGCAGCCGGCGCCACACCTGGCGCGCGTCCGAGGCGGCGGGCGCCGCCGCCTCGGACACCAGCAGATCTGCCGTGGTCACTTGACGGCGACCCGCGACACGTCGAGCACGCCGGTCCAGTCGCTGATGACGACGTTCTTGACGTTCTTGCCGACGAGCCGCTTGTAGACGGGGTGGAACAGCGGCACGTCGAGCGCTTCCCCGCCGAGCTTCTTGTCCAGCGCGCCCCAGCGCTTGGCGGCGGCCGCCGGGTCGGTCAGCTTGTTGATGTCGTCAATCTCCTTGTTGACCGCCGGGTCGTCGAGCTGGGCGTGGTTGAAGTTGCCCGCGCCGTCCTTCACGATCTGCCGGCCGTCGAAGATCGGCGCGAGGAACGGACCGCCCGAGGGCCAGTCGCCGCCCCAGTGGGCGAGGAAGAAGCCGGGCGCCTTCGCGGCGGTGCGGGTCTTGTCCTTGTAGGCGTTGTTCTCAAGACCGTCCAGCTTGACGGTGATGCCGGACTGCTTCAGCCCTTCCTGCACGGCCGTCGCGATGGTGGGGCTGTTCTCCCGGTCCTCCAGCGTGGAGTGGGTGAGCGTGACGGTCAGACCGTTCGGGTAACCGGCCTGCTTCAGCAGCTCCTTGGCCTTGGCCGGGTTCCCCGACTTGCCGGCCGGGAACAGGTCGTACGGCGCGTAGCCGTACGCCTCCTGGTCGGGCAGGAAGGTGGTGGCCGGCTCCGCGAGCGCCGAGCCGCCCGCCGCGTTGATGACGCTGGTGCGGTTGATGGCGTACGAGATCGCCTGGCGCACCTTGACGTTGTCGAACGGCTTGACCTTGGTGTTGAAGGCCAGGTAGTTCGTGTAGCCGAAGTGCCCGGTGCCCACGCGCTTCGAGAGCGCGCTGTCGCCGGAGACCTGCGCCAGCTCGGCGGGGCCGAGGTTGGTGTCGGTGGTGACGGCCGACGCGTCGGCGCCGGTGCTGGTGGACAGCCGCTGGTTGATGACGGACGGGTCGAGGCCCGACTTCACGTCGATGGTGTCGGGGTACTGCTGGCGCCTCGGGTCCGTCTTCTGCGACCAGTTGGTGTTGCGGGTGAGGACCATGTGCTCGCCGTCGCCCTCGTTCTTGACCACCTTGTAGGGGCCGGAGGAGATCGGGTGGGTCTCGTACTTGGCGCCGGTGTCCTTGCCCTTCGGCACGGGCGTGAACTGCGTCTGGGTGGCGAGGAGCGGGAAGTCACCCTCGGGCTTGGAGAGTTTGAAGACGATGGTCTTCGGGTCGGGCGTCACGATCGAGGCGAGGCCCTTGGGGTCCTTGTACGGCCCCTGGTAGTCGGCGCCGCCGACCAGCCAGTCACGCAAGTAGGGCGCGCCGCCGGAGAGTTCGGCGGCGAAGGAGCGCTCGATGCCGTACTTGACGTCGGCGCTGGTGATCGGGGTGCCGTCCTCGAACTTCAGCCCGTCCTTGAGTGTGTACGTCCACTCGGTGGCGTCGGCGTTGGGACGGCCGGTGTCGGTGGCGAGGTCGGGGACGACCTTGTTGCCCGCCGGGCCAGAGCCGGGGCCGCGGGTGGTGAGCGTGCGGAAGACGAGCGTGGGGATGTTGCCGCCGCCGGAGGTGTACTGCCGCGCCGGGTCGAAGTCGGTCAGCGGTGTGGTGTTCAGCACCGAGAGGGTGCCGCCCTTCTGCGGCTTGCCGCCGGTCCCGTCACCGTCCTTGGAGCTGTTGTCCTTGGGTCCCGCGCAGGCCGCGGCGCCCGCGACGACGACCAGGCCGACGGCTGCCGCTGCCAGGCGGCGGGATATGAGGGACGGTTGACGACGCATCGGAAGACCTCTCGGAGTGCTGTGGGAACAGCGGATGACTGCGGGGGGTGGGGCCGGTTGGAACGGGCCCGCACACGCGGCGAGAGGCCAGGCAGGGGTACTGACGGGACGCGACGCCGGCGCGCGCGGAGGCGGGCGTCAGCGACAGAGGATGTCGGCCACGCACAGCGGCGTCACACCGATGAGCGTCAGCTCAATGGCGATGTGACCGCAGAAGCTTGCGTGGCGGGACGGCATGCCGAGAAATATGGAGGACCCGACCCCCTCTGTCAAAGGGCGGCCGGGTCCGTGATGTCAGCCTTTGGGGAAGACCCAGGGGTTCGGACGGCACGTGATCCCGTCGATATCAAGGGACTTAGTCTGCTGTTGCATGACAGGCGCCAGGGCCCCCGGCGTGCGGCATGTCACATGGCTGTGGCCGAGCCGGTGGCCGACCTCGTGGTTGATCAGCATCTGCCGGTACGGGTACATCGCGGCGGCGCCGAAGGTCTTCGAGCCCTGTGCCCAGCGGAACGCGTTGATCATGACCCGGTCGGTGCTGGCCGAGTCGCAGGACACGTTGTCCTCGGTGGTGTCCAGACCCGACTTGGCACACCAGACGGCGGTGGTGCCGGGGCTGGCCAGGGTGATCACGAAGTCGGGTCTGCCGGTGGAGATCCGCTCGAAGGTCTTGGCCCCGTCATGGGCCCAACTCCGGTCGTCGTTCAGGGTCTTCTGCACGGCGTCGGCGAAGAGCGCGCCGTCGAGACCGAGGCCGTTCTCGATGTCCACGCGGTAGCGGAACTTCTCCCCCTTGCCGGGGGCCTTCACCGCGCCGGAGACGGGGGTGAAGCGGCCGGACGCCTTGAGCTTCGGCGAGAGCGGGAACTGCTCGGCCATGAGCTGGGTGTACGTCGGGGCCGCCGGCGGGGCCTTCACCGGGCGCGGCGGCGGCACCGTCTGCGTACCGGCCCTGGCGGCGATGTCGCCCGCACCGTCGGCCTTGGCCGTGGGCTGCTTGCCGCCGTCGGCGACCTGGCCCGCCACGACGATCGCGAGGACGGTGGTGACCGCGGCGGCGGCGATACCGGTGAAGGTGCGCCCCTTGCCGCCCTTCGCCGGCTGCGCCTCGTCGGAGGCGCCGGGGCCCGGCGATGCGGGCTCGTCGGGCCCCGCCGGGTCGGGGGCCGGGTCCGGGTCAGGGGCATCGCCCGGTGCTTCGTCCTTCGTACCGGCGGCAGTTGGGCCAGGACTCCGGCCGACGGGCGGCGCGTCGAAAGCGTCGAAGGTGTCGAACGCGTCGACGAACTCCCGTCGTGGGCCCGGGATCATCGGCGCGCCGGTGACCGGATTGGTCAACCGCCCTGCCCCCGCCCGCCCCGCGGTCGCCCCGGGACGCGCCGCCGCGCCCTGCCAGTCGCCGTAGCGCTGCCCCGAACCCCAACCGCCGCCGGGCTCACGCTGTTCGGGATGGCCGCCGCGCACCTGCGGCGCGCCGTGACCGACGGCGGTGTGCTGACCGGGACCGAACGGGTCGAAAGGAGTGCTCGGTTCCAACGGGCCGGCGGGGCGCTCGCGCCGGTCGCCGCCGGTGGCCGAACCGGCCGCCGTGCCCGGCGTACCGCTCTGCGGGCCCGGGGAAACCGGGCCCTTGCGGCTGTGTCGTCCCACGCCCCGGATCAGCCCCTGACGTCGTCGGTCGAAGTGTCGGTCGAAGTGATGAGGTCCCGGAAGGCTTTGGCGACCAGGTCCGGGTATTCCATCATGGCGACATGTCCGGCGTCCGGAAGTGTCAGGAGCCGGGAATCGCGGAACGAACGCGACGCCTTGCGGGCCATGCGGTACGACACGAGCTGGTCGCGCCCGCCGTAGATGAGCAGGGTCGGTGCGAGCACCCGCTCCGCCTGACGCCACAGCGCGTGCTGGCCACCCAGCGTGTACGCGTTGACGATGCCGCGCGCCGAGCGGGTCATCGCGTCCCAGAAGTACGGGAGTTGGAGCCGGCGCTCCATCTCGGCCACCGCGTGGTCGAGGTCTTCGTCCGACACCGAAGCGGGATCGCCGTAACACAACGCCATCACACCGCGGGTGCGCTGCTCGGCCGTCCACTCACGGGTCATCCGGACGAACAGCGAGGCGACACCGGGCAGCGCCAGCAGCCCGGTCGGCACCGCGCTGCGCTGCACCCGGAGCTCGGGCAGGGCGGGCGACACCAGCGTCAGGGTGCGTACGAGATCGGGGCGCGCCGCGGCGACCCTGGTGACGACGGCGCCGCCGAGCGAGTTGCCGACGAGATGCACCGGGCCCCGCCCCGAGGCGTCCAACAGCCGGGCCACGGCGCGGGCGAGACCGGACACGGAGTAGTTGCCGTCGTCGGGCGGCGGGGAGTCGCCGAAGCCGGGCAGGTCGACGGCCTCGCCGTCCACCACGCCGGCCAGCAGCGGCATCAGCGCCGACCAGTTCTGCGACGAGCCGCCGAGGCCGTGCACGAAGAGCGCGGGCGGCAGGCCGGCCCGGGTCGCCGGTCTCGCCCGGACGGTCAGTGTCAGTCCGGGCAGCGCCACGGACCTCAGCTTCTCCCCGTCCGCGACACGGACGGCGGCGACGCGCGGAGCCACGGTGGCGGCGAGAGTTTCCGGCAGGTCGGTCGAAGGCATGCGGCAATGTTACGAGACCGTCACGCCCCGGTCTGCGTGTTCGCCGTCACAGACCATATGGCGCCGCACCCGCCCCGCTCCTACGCTCGTAGGTGAGGCAACGAGGAGAGAAGGCTGGTATGCCGGTCGACCCCGCAGAGCCCGACGAGGACAGGACCGAATCCGACGAGCCCGACGAGAGCGGAGAACCGGACGAGACCGAAGCGGCCGAGGCGGCCGTCGACAGCGACATCGAGGTGCCGGAGGCGGACGCGGTCGAGCAGGCCCGTACGGTCCCGACCGACGAGGACGAGTACCGCTGATCGGATTTCGTCGGCATTGGCCGTCTTTGGCCGTCCGGTCCGTGAAATTCTGCGTCCGCACGGCCCGCCGCCGGGTTACCCAAAAGTACGATGGGTGGCGCGGCGCACCGCGCGCGGAGATCGACTTTTTTGGGAGGCGGCGTGACAGCCATAGAGCAGACCGAGGCGGCACGCCCACGGGGGACGCGGCTGCCGCGTCGCGCCAGGCGCAACCAGCTGCTGGGCGCGGCTCAGGAAGTGTTCGTCGCGCAGGGCTACCACGCGGCGGCGATGGACGACATCGCCGACCGGGCGGGCGTCAGCAAGCCGGTCCTGTACCAGCACTTCCCCGGCAAGCTTGAGCTGTACCTGGCCCTCCTCGACCAGCACTGCGAGGCGCTGCTCCAGGCGGTCCGTACGGCACTGGCGTCGACGACCGACAACAAGCTGCGCGTCGAGGCGACGATGGACGCCTACTTCGCCTACGTCGAGGACGAGGGCGGCGCCTTCCGGCTGGTCTTCGAGTCGGACCTGACGAACGAGCCCGCGGTGCGCGAGCGCGTCGACCGCGTGGCGCTCCAGTGCGCCGAGGCGATCAGCGACGTCATCGCCTCCGACACCGCGCTGTCCAAGGAAGAGTCCATGCTGCTGGCCGTCGGCCTCGGCGGCGTGTCCCAGGTGGTCGCCCGCTACTGGCTGTCGAGCGAGTCCGCCATCCCCAGGGAGCGGGCCGTCGAGCTCCTCACCTCACTGGCCTGGCGCGGTATCGCCGGCTTCCCGCTGCACGGCAGCGAGCAGCACCCCGACAAGCCTTAGACCGCGTCCGGATCGTGCCGGGCGGCGCGTGTTCGCTGCCGGCGTTCCCCGTGGCGTCCTGTGCGCGGTCCCGCCGGGCTAATGTGTGCTGCGTACCGCGCGGCTGGCCGCGCACCTGTGACCGTTCGGAGGGACATAGCCGTGGAGGTCAAGATCGGCGTGCAGCACGCACCCCGGGAGATCGTTCTGGAGAGCGGGCAGTCCGCCGAAGAGGTTGAGCGCGCCGTGGCCGACGCGCTGGCCGGCAAGGCGCAGCTGCTCAGTCTCACGGACGAGAAGGGCCGCAGGGTCCTCGTACCGGCCGACCGGGTCGCGTACGTGGAGATCGGTGAGCCGACGACACGACGGGTCGGATTCGGCACGCTGTAGTACCCGGCTCCTTGGGCCGGTCCGGCCGACCTCGGTCGTGACGGACATTCGGGCGAAGGCCCGGCGGGACCTCCCGCCGGGCCTTCGCGCTGTTTCGGCGGGATCATTGCGCTGTCACGGGAGGGTTGCGTTCCGCGCACGCCGGGTAATGACGGCGTGACACACAAGACCGTCGACGCCGTGCCGACCGCACGCCACCCCCGATGACGCGAGGTGATCAGCAGTGGTCCTGGAAACCCTCGGATCCGTCCTGCTCGGGCTGGTCCTGTCGCTGGCAGCCGCCGGGCTGCTCGCCCACCGGCTGCCCGCCCGCAGGACCGTGCTGGGCGCGGGTCCGCTCGGCGCCCTGTTCGGCGCTTTCGTGACGCACATGGCGCTCGGCCCCGGCCACGCGCTGGCGACGCTGCTGGGCGCCGCCATCGTCGGTGCCGTACTCATCTCGCTGCTGCTGCGCCCCTCGGCGCGTACCCTGCGCCGCGCCATGCCGTCCTGAACGCCTGACGCCGTAACCGCCGTACCCCGGACCCGCCGTGTGACGGCGGGTCCGTTGTCGTTGTCGCCGTCGCCGTCGCCGGACCGTCAGGCGGCGAGGCCCAGCGCCGCCATCCGCTTGGTGTGTGCCTCGGTGATCCGCGAGAACATCCGGCCCACCTCGGCCAGGTCGAACCCGTCGGCCACCCCGCCCACCAGCATCGTGGACAGCGCGTCCCGGTCCGCCACGACCCGCTGCGCCTGCGACAGCGCCTCGCCCATCAGCCGCCGCGCCCACAGCGCGAGCCGGCCGCCGACGCGCGGCTCCGCCTCGATCGCCGCGCGCACCTTCTCGACGGCGAAGTTGCCGTGCCCTGTGTCGTCCAGCACAGCGAGCACCAGCGCGCGGGTGTCCGTGTCGAGCCGGGCGGCCACCTCACGGTAGAAGTCACTGGCGATGGAATCGCCGACATATGCCTTGACCAGCCCTTCCAGCCAGTCCGAAGGCGCGGTCTGCCGGTGGAATTCGTCGAGTGCCTTGGCGAAGGGCTCCATCGCGCTCGTGGGTTCCACGTCGATCTCGCTGAGCCGTTCGTTGAGCTGCTCGAAGTGGTGGAATTCCGCGGCGGCCATTTTCGCGAGGGCGGCCTTGTCGGGCAGGGTCGGCGCGAGTTTGGCGTCCTCGGCGAGCCGCTCGAAGGCCGCGAGCTCGCCGTAGGCCAGCGCTCCCAGCAGATCCACGACGGCCGCGTGGTACTGCGGCTCCGAGGAAGCTGTGGCCCAGTCCTGGGCGGCGATCCCGGTGGGTGTTACGGCGGTGGATTCGGGTGCGGTGGCGTTGTCGGGCGTCTCCATGGAGCGCACAATAGCCCGGCCGGCGCCCCTCGTAAGGGGCCGTCCGAACACGCCCCGCACACTGGCCCGTCGAATTCCACCAACACAGATGCGCGATTCCGGGGTACAGTGGTAATGCGCCTGCCGAGTATCCGGCGGGCGATCGCAGTGTTTAGCAGTATTGACAGTGTGAGGATGCCCGGTCGGTGGCCCGATCGGCTCCGCCCCGACCGCCCTCCGCGTGGACCGTGCGCACAGCTGCGTACGACCTGCAGATGAGGGGCCCCCTCAGCGGCACGAGCGCTCGAGCGACGGCAGTGGTCCCGCGCCATCCGGCCAACCCACGGCCGGCCGAGTACCCAGGTGCGGTACGACCCCCATCGTTCGCCTCGGGTCGCGTCTCACAGAAGAGGCAGCACCCTGACTACGACTTTCCGAGAGCTCGGAATCCTCCCCGAGACGGCCGAAGCACTAGAGGCCGTCGGCATCATGTCCGCCTTCCCGATCCAAGAGATGACCCTGCCGGTCGCGCTGTCCGGCAAGGATGTCATCGGGCAGGCCAAGACCGGCACGGGCAAGACCCTCGGTTTCGGCATCCCCCTGCTCGAATGCGTCACCGTCCCCGCGGACGTCGAGGCCGGCCGCGCCGTGCCCGAGAAGCTGACGAACGCGCCGCAGGCGCTCGTCGTCGTACCGACCCGCGAGCTGTGCCAGCAGGTCACCAACGACCTGCTGACCGCCGGCAAGGTCCGCAATGTGCGGGTCCTCGCCATCTACGGCGGCCGGGCGTACGAGCCGCAGGTCGAAGCGCTGAAGAAGGGCGTCGACGTGATCGTCGGCACCCCCGGCCGGCTGCTCGACCTGGCGGGCCAGCGCAAGCTCGACCTCTCGCACGTGCGCTCGCTCGTGCTCGACGAGGCCGACGAGATGCTCGACCTGGGCTTCCTGCCCGACGTCGAGCGGATCATCCAGCTGCTGCCGGCCAAGCGCCAGACGATGCTCTTCTCCGCGACGATGCCGGGCGCCGTGATCGGTCTCGCCCGCCGCTACATGTCGCAGCCCACCCACATCAGCGCCACGTCGCCCGACGACGCCGGCGCGACCGTGGCCAACACCACACAGCGCGTCTACCGCGCCCACTCCATGGACAAGCCGGAGATGGTCGCGCGCATCCTCCAGGCCGAAGGCCGTGGCCTCGCCATGATCTTCTGCCGTACGAAGCGCACGGCCGCCGACATCGCCGACCAGCTCGCCCAGCGCGGCTTCGCCTCCGGCGCCGTCCACGGCGACCTGGGCCAGGGCGCCAGGGAGCAGGCGCTGCGCGCCTTCCGCAACGGCAAGGTGGACGTGCTGGTCTGCACGGACGTCGCCGCCCGTGGCATCGACGTCGAAGGCGTGACACACGTCATCAACTACCAGTCGCCGGAGGAGGAGAAGACCTACCTCCACCGCATCGGCCGCACCGGCCGCGCGGGCGCCTCGGGTATCGCCGTCACGCTGGTCGACTGGGACGACATCCCGCGCTGGCAGCTGATCAACAAGGCGCTGGACCTGGGCTTCCCCGACCCGCCCGAGACGTACTCGACCTCGGCGCACCTCTTCGAGGAGCTGAACATCCCGGCCGGCACGCGGGGCATCCTGCCGCGTACCGACCGGACCCGCGCCGGGCTCTCCGCCGAGCAGGTCGAGGACCTGGGCGAGACGGGCGGCCGTGGCCGCAAGTCCGCCGCGACGGCCACCCCGGTACGGGAGGAGCGCCCGGCCCGTACGCGCACACCGCGTCAGCGCCGCCGCACCCGTGGCGGAGCGGCGGCCGAGTCGGCCGCCGTGACCGCCGTGGCTCCTGTCACGCCGGTCGCACCGGTCGCCGTGACCGAGCCGGCCGACGAGCCGCAGTTCCAGCAGGCGCCCCTGCCGGCTGTCGAGCCCGCCGAGCCGCGCACGCCGCGTCGGCGCCGGCGTACCCGCGCGAGCGCCGTCGAGACCGTGGCCGCCCCTGAGACGGCGACGGCCGAGCCCGTCATCGCCGAGCCGGCAGCGGAGGCGGAGGAGGCCGCGGTCAAGCCGCGCCGCCGCCGTACCCGCGCGGCGAAGCCCGCGGCGGACGCCGTGGAGACGGCGGTGACGACCGAGGCACCGGCCGAGGCGCCCGTCGCCGAGGCACCGGCGGTGGAGACCAAGCCCCGCCGCCGCACCCGCGTCGCCAAGCAGTCGGCCGAGTCGGCCGTGGCCGCCAAGGCGGTGCCCACCGAGGCACCGGCCGAAGCGCCGGTCGCCGAGGAGAAGCCCCGCCGCCGCACCCGCGCCAAGAAGGCCGTGGCTGTCGAGACGGCCGAGTCCGTCCCGGCGCCCGCCGCCGCTCCGGAGGCCGGGGCCGAAACCGCCCCGACCGCGCCGAAGCAGCGCCGCCGCCGTGCCAGTACGGCAGCGGCGACGACAACCGAGAGCTGACCCGCGTCGGCTCACCGCACCGCCCGACGGCCCGGCCCCCTGCGAGGGGTGCCGGGCCGTCGGTGTGCGGCGGGGGCCGTTCGCGGCGGGCGCGCTAGCCTCATGCCATGAGCCGGCCGCCGACCTTCGTCCTGCCCCCCTGCGCACGCGCCCGCACCCTGACCACCGCCAGGGGCGACTTCGCCGCCCTGGAAGCAGCCCCGGAAGGGCCGCCGCGCGGAACCGTCCTCCTGCTGCCCGGCTTCACCGGCAGCAAGGAGGACTTCACGACGATGCTGGAGCCGCTCACCCGCGCCGGCTACCGCGCGTTCGCCGTCGACGGCCGGGGGCAGTACGAGACGCCGGGACCCGACACGGAAGAGGCGTACGCGCAGGACGAGCTGGCCGCCGACGTCCTCGCGCAGACCGCGGCGATCGGCGCCCCGGTGCATCTGGTGGGCCACTCCATGGGCGGCCAGGTCGCCCGCGTCGCCGCACTGGCCGACCGGGGCGCGTTCCGCTCCCTGACGCTGATGTGCTCGGGCCCCGCGCAGATCTCCCCGTCGCAGCAGCAGCGGGTGAAGCTCCTCCAGGACGTGCTGCCCGTCATGACGATGGCGGAGGTCTGGGACGCCTTCCAGACGATGGAGCCGCCGGAGGAGGTCACGGCGCAGGACGGCGCGCTGATGCGGGAGCGCTGGCTGCGCAACAATCCGCTCCAGCTCGCCGTCACCAGCCGCCAGCTCGCGACCGAACCGGACCGGGTGGCCGAACTGGCCGCGCTGCGGCCGCCGTTGCCCATGTACGTACTGTCCGGCGAACGCGACGACACCTGGCCGGTGCCGCTCCTGGACGAGATGGCCCACCGGCTGCGGGCGCGCAGGACGGTGATCGAGGGTGCGGAGCACTCCCCCAACACGGACAGACCGCTGGAGACGACGGCGGCACTGACGGACTTCTGGGACCTGTACGGCTGAGGCGGCCGGGTTTCGTCCGACGGTCAGTACTGCGACTGAAGATGCTGCCAGAACCCGTCCCGCAGGGCCCTGCGCAGCATGGAGTGGCCTCGCAGGGACCGCTGGAGCAGCCTCTCCGCCTCGATCAGCAGGTCCTGGTCCACCGGGCCCGGCAGGTACGGCAGCCCCGGCAGCAGCTCGCCCATCGCCTCCCGTCCCCGCTCGACCAGCCAGGTGGCCGCGATCTGCGCGCCGACGAACCGGACCTGGTCGCGTGAGGGCGGCGGGTCGCCCTCGTGCTCGTACGTGGTGACCGGCCGCCGGGAGACGTACGGCTTGCAGAATTCGAGGTCGAAGGTGCGCTGGCTGTCGACCTCCCAGAGCAGCGGCTCGGCCTGGTTGCGCCCGTCGGCCGCCTCGATGCCCCACAGATGCACCCGCGCCCCGTAGCCCTGCGCGGCCTCGACGGCCGACACCAGGTCCTCGTCGCCGCCGACCAGCGCGGCGTCGCTGATGGCGCGGTGCCGGGCGAGCGATTCGAGATCCGTACGGATCAGCGAGTCGACGCCCTTCTGCTGGTTGTTGGCGTTGAGATTGCCGAGCCGCACCTTGACGTCGGGCAGCTCGGCGATGGACTGCTGCTCCGGGGTGTGGATACGGCGCCTGGCGCCGTCGTACCAGTAGACGCGCAGCAGCCTGCTGTCCGCGAAGATGATCCTGGCCTTGTCGATGAACGCCTCGATGAGCCCTTCGGCGTCAAGATCGAACGACCGCCGGTCCTCGGTACCCGTTACAAGCAACCCGGCCGCAGCATAGACGTAACCGGCGTCGACGAAGATGGCATGCGTGGACGGAGTCTTCGCGACCTCGGCGAGCATCCTCTGGAGCAGTGCGTTGGTGCGCTCCAGCCGGGCGCCGATGTCGCTGGTCTCTGGATCGATCTCTGCCTCACTCATACGCCGTTCATTCTCCGTGGACGACATCGTACCCGCCAGTAGTTAGCCGTCCGAAAAATTTCCTTAGCGTAGGGAATGTTTGCAGAGGGCAAGCCGTTGTGCAGTATGAAACCAACGACGGACATGTGCCGTCACCAGTAGTTCTCCAGCAGGAGGATCAGACGAAGGGAGAAGCCTTGCGCTTCGAAATCACGCGCCTCGACGACGTCGACGGTTCGCCCGTGGACAGCACCGTTGTAGACGCCGCCTCCGTCAATCGGATCGTGCAGCAGGCCGCAGCGATGGGCCAGCGCATCTACATCCGACCGGCCGAGCAGTCGGCCTCGTAACTCTCACGCACTTCGTCAGTACCCGGCGCCCCCGTACACGAATCACCCGTACGGGGGCGCAGCGCTGTCCGCGCCCGGCCGGTGCGGGCGGATTACTTGCGCCAGAAGAGGTGGTGGGTCACTCCGCTCGGGCTGGGGACGACGTCCAGGTGGAAGCGGTCGAGCAGGTCGTCAGGGGACTCCCAGAGGCGTACTCCTGTGCCGAGCTTCAGCGGGGAGACCGCGACGTGCAGGGTGTCGACCAGGTCGGCGTCGAGGAACTGGCGGATGGTGGTGGCGCCGCCGCCCAGTCGGACGTCCTTGCCCTGCGCCGCCTCCTTGGCCTGTTCGAGGACCGTGGCCGGGTCGCCGGCGACGAAGTGGAACGTGGTGTCGGACAGCGTGAGCGAGGGGCGCTCGTGGTGGGTCAGGACGAAGACCGGGGTGCGGAACGGGGGCTCGTCGCCCCACCAGCCCTGCCACTCGTGGTCCTGCCAGGGCCCGCGCAGGGGCCCGAACTTGTTGCGGCCCATGATCTCGGCGCCGATGTTGCGGGGATAGTCCCGCGTGAGGTAGTCGTCCAGGCCCCGGCTGCCCCCGGGGTCGGTGCGCATGGGCCAGCTCGCCGTGGCACCGGCCCAGGCGAACAGCTTCCCGGGATCGACATGACCGAACGGCCTCTCCAGGGTCTGGTCCTCACCGGCGCCGATACCGTCGCTCGATACGTTGAAATTCTGGACTCTCAGCAGCTGAGCCATGTGCTCCTCCTGTGGTCGACAACGGTGGTGAGACCGGCCGGGCCGGCGAAACTCATCGTCGCGCCCGTTCGCGGCGCAGCGCGATGTGGACCACTCTCTCGTCAGCTCGTGCGGATCACCTGGGTGATGCCGTTGATGATCTGCTGCACCGCGATGGCCGACAGCATCATGCCCGCGAGTCTCGTCACCAGGACCACGCCGCCTTCCTTGATGACCCGGATGATCAGCAGCGAGTAGCGCATGGTCAGCCACAGCACCAGGTGCATGGCGACGATCGCCGCCCAGACGGAGACCTGGGCCGAGGCGCCGTTCGCGTGTTGTACGGCCAGGATGACGGAGACGATGGCGCCGGGACCCGCGAGCAGGGGCATGCCGAGCGGGACGAGGGCGACGTTCACGTCCTTCGTCTGCTTGGGCTCGTCGGTCTTGCCGGTCAGCAGGTCCAGCGCGATCAGCAGCAGGAGCAGACCGCCGGCGATCATCAGGGCCGGGATGGAGACGTGCAGGTAGTCCAGGATCTGCTGGCCCAGGATGCCGAAGACGGTGATCACCCCGAAGGCGACGGCCGCCGCCTGCCAGGCCATGGCGCGCTGGATCTTGCCCGGCCGGCCCGAGGTCAGGGCGAGGAAGATCGGCGTGATGCCGGGGGGGTCCATGATCACGAAGAGGGTGAGGAAGAGGGAGCCGAACACGGCGAAGTCGAACACGGGGTGGCCTTGCGAGAGTGGGGGCGAGAAGTACGGGAGGCGCGGGGGCGCGCGGGACAGCGGCCGGCCGCCGTGCGTAGGTACGTGCGCACGGGAAGGCGGCGGTACGTGGGTGGCTGCGAGCGTTACGCGGGTCCGCCCGCGCCCGGTACCGGGAAGGCGCCCGTGGCGCGGCGGGTGATCTCGCCGTACACCTCCGGGTCGGTGGTGCACGCGCCGAGCTCCACGAACTTCCGGCTGCCGTGGTAGTCGCTCGACCCGGTGGGCAGCAGGCCCAGCTCGGCGGCGAGCCCCCGGAGCCTGGCCCGGGTCGGCTCGTCGTGGTCCATGTGGTCGACCTCGATGCCGTCGAGCCCCGCGGCGGCGAGGCGCGCGACGGCCTCTTCCGGCACGACGGCCCCGCGTTTGACGGCCTGCGGGTGCGCGAAGACGGTGACGCCCCCGGCGGCCTTGACGAGCCGGACCGCGTCGAACGGATCGAGTTCGTGCTTCCCCGCGTACGCCCGGCCGCCGTCCGCGATCCACTCCGGTGTGAAGGCGTCGGAGACGGTCTCGACGACGCCCAGCTCGACCAGGGCGGTCGCGATGTGCGGCCGGCCGAGGGACGCGTCACCCGCGATGCGGGCCACCTGCTCCCAGGTGATCGGGACGCCCAGCTCCTGGAGCCTGCCGACCATGACCTTGGCCCGCGGCACCCGGTCGTCCCGTACCAGCTCGCGCTCACGGAGCAGTTCGGGTTCGGCGGGGTCGAAGAGGTACGCGAGCATGTGCAGCCCGACGCCGTCGATACGGCACGACAGCTCGGCACCGGTGACCAGCGTGAGCCCGGCGGGAAGCGCGGCGATCGCCGCCGCGTGCCCCCGGGTGGTGTCGTGATCGGTCAGCGCCACCACGTCGAGCCCGCTCGCCGCGGCGTTGCGCACCAGCTCGGCGGGGGTGTCCGTACCGTCGGAAGCCCGGGAGTGGGTGTGCAGGTCGATACGCACGCGCGTGACTCCACTGGGCTCGAAGGGGCAGAAGGGGAACGCTCAGCAGGATAACGGCCCGCGCGGACCGTCGAGAACGCGGCAGGTCAGGTGGGTCCCGACGCCCCGGCAGGGCAGCACGGTCAGCGCGCATGCGCGCCGTCGGTGGGGCCGGGTCGGCGGCTGGTACGGCCCGACGGCCCGGCAGGGCAGCGCGGGTGCGGCACCCGTCGGCCTCCGGCCCAGGGGCCGCGTAGCGGGACAGCGGGGCCGGACGCCCAGCCGTGCGGCTCGATCGTTCGGCCGCCGCCCCTACGACAGCAGCCTCGGCGACAGCGCCCCGCACGGGAGCAGTTCCACCTCCGCGCCCGCGTCCCGCAAGTCCGTCAGGACCAGTTCGTCGTACATCAGCAGTCCCGACTCGCCCGGCCAGACCACCGCCCACAGCCACAGTCCCAGCGCCTCGCCCGCGAAGACGGCGCGGTCCTCGGGGGCGGCCCGGACGTGCCACAGCGGGGTGGGGCGGCCCGCTGCCAGGAGTTTTGTGTGCGGGGGGAGGTCGACGCGGATGCTGGGGCCGGGGTCGGGGCCCTCGATTCCCGCGTAGCGGGCGCCCAGGCCCACCCCGATCTCCTCAGCGATCAGCAACAGTTCGCCGACGCCGCCCAGCGGAGCGGGGCCCGAGCAGGCCACGGCCGTCGCCCGGCCGCCGCTGCGGTCGTCGCCCGCGTACGAGACTCCGGTGAACAGCCAGCCCACGGGCAGCGGCCACGGCATCCACACGGGGACCTGCGCCCGGTTCACCACCACGCCCAGCGCCTCGACACTCGGCGGTATCACGGGCTGCATCGGGTGCACGGTGCCGTGGGTGTCGCATGTCCAGGTGTCGGCGAACAGACCGGGCGCCCTGACCCGGCCACCGCACTTCGGGCAACTGGGTTCACCCCTCATAGCGCCCCACGGTCCTCCCCGGCCGACGCCGCGTCAAGGACGATCACCGGCCTCGGATTCTCCGAGCGGAACCGCCCCGCGCAACGGGTCGCGCAGGTCCGTTCCGTGGGACAGCCAGCGCTCCTGAAGCTCCTCGGCGCCCTTGGCGCGCTTCCACGCCGCCTCGTTGGGTGTCATCGGCAGCAGCGGCAGGAACCGTACGGGATCCAGCGGCGCCGGCAGCTCCAGATCCTCGACGAGACCGCCCGGCTCGCCGACCAGCACCGAGGTGAACGGGGCCTGCGGCCACAGCGGGGCGCCGAGGTCCAGCGACGCCCCCGGGGCCACGACAACCCCCTCGACCTGCGGCGAAGCGGCCAGCACAGCGAGCGGGCGCAGCACCTGGTCGGTGTCGGCGCGCCCGGCCCGCACCGACAGGATCAGCTCGGCCCGCGGGCCCCGCTCCGGGTCGGCGAGCACCGCCGCGGGGTCGGCCATCGGCTGGGCCGACATGCCGAGCGTGGCGTACCGCACCACGGGGCCGCCGTCCCGTACGCCGGGGACACCGACGCCGGAAACATCCGTGAATCTCAGGACCTCGATGCGCTCCGTGCCCAGAAACGTCACTGCGGCGCGCGCGTCCGGCTCGCCGAGCGCCGCGCGCAGCCGCGCCTCGACCAGAGCAAGAATTTCTGCCATCCCGGGAGCATAGATCGCGTATGGATGGGGCAAGAGGCAAGATTGGGCTCGGGTGGGCTGATAGTCTGGGCCGCCGGTCGGGACAGTACGCAGCAGCGTCGCTCTCCTTGTCCCGACGACACGTCATCCCCTACGGGGGACAGACCGGAGGAGGTGGGGCTGCGGTGGATCGAAGTCACCCGGCCAGTACCAGCCGCTCTTCCGCTTTTTTCGCCGCTCTGTGATCTGAGGCCCCCGCCCGCACAGGCTCGCGGTGTACGTCACACGCCGGAAGAGCGCTTTGTATCAGCCTCTGTTTTCCGCCTGTCTGTAGCGAACGCCGTTACCGCGAACTCGCGGTGCCGCCCGCTTTGCGGACGTACGTACGCCTGCGTACGCGTCACGTCCTCGTTCCGGGCTGTGCCACGCCCTCGCCGACGGCCTCTCCGTGAAGGAGCCCGCCATGTCGATGATTCGTGACCTGCGCGCAGCGGTCCGCCCGTCCCTGCGCAAGAACAGTGCCTCCTACGGCAAGTACGACACGTACGACGCGACCCGCGATCCCTCGGCTTCGAGCGCCGTCGTCGACTGCGCGGTTTACCGCGAGGGCCGGCGGCTCACCGCCGATCCGTGCGTCACGCCGCACGAGGCGATGCTGCGGGTACGCGAGGGCGGCGAGGGCGGCTTCGCCTGGATCGGGCTGCACGAGCCGACCGAGGAGGAGTTCGCCGGGATCGCCGCGGAGTTCGGACTGCACCCGCTGGCCGTCGAGGACGCGGTGCACGCGCACCAGCGGCCGAAGCTGGAGCGGTACGACGACACCCTGTTCACCGTCTTCAAGACCATCCACTACGTGGAGCACACGGAGCTGACGGCGACCAGCGAGATCGTCGAGACCGGCGAGGTCATGTGCTTCACCGGGCGGGACTTCGTCATCACCGTCCGGCACGGCGGCAAGGGCTCGCTGCGCAATCTGCGCCACCGCCTCGAAGAGGACAGCGAACTGCTCGCCAAGGGCCCGTCGGCCGTGCTGCACTCCATCGCCGACCATGTCGTGGACGGCTACATCGCGGTGGCTGGCGCCGTGCAGGACGACATCGACGAGGTGGAGATCGAGGTCTTCTCCGCCCCGGCGAAGGGCAGCCCGCGCGGCTCGGACGCCGGGCGCATCTACCAGCTCAAGCGCGAGGTGCTGGAGTTCAAGCGGGCCGTCTCCCCGCTGCTGCGGCCGATGCAGCTGCTCAGCGAGCGGCCGATGCGGCTGGTCGACCCCGACATCCAGAAGTACTTCCGTGACGTCGCCGACCACCTCGCCCGGGTGCACGAGCAGGTCATCGGCTTCGACGAACTGCTGAACTCGATCCTCCAGGCCAACCTGGCGCAGGCGACGGTCGCGCAGAACGAGGACATGCGCAAGATCACGTCCTGGGCCGCCATCATCGCCGTCCCAACGGCCGTGTGCGGGATCTACGGCATGAACTTCGACCACATGCCCGAGCTGCACTGGAAGTACGGCTACCCGATGGTGCTCGCCGCGATCATCGCGGCCTGTCTGGCGATCCACCACTCGCTGAAGCGCAACGGCTGGCTCTGACCCCCACCGGTGGTGACCCCTGCCGGTAGCTGACCCGACAGGCTCCGGCCGTCGCGTCAGCTACCGGTGTCACACTGTGCGCATGACAGAACCGCTGCTCGGCCAGGCGCTCGTCGAGGAGGCCGGCAAGAAGTCGGGCCTCGTCTGGGTCCGTGGCTCAGGACCCGACCGCGCGCTGTGGCACGTCTGGCACGAAGGGGCCGTCCTGCTCGTCGGCGACGGCCCCGGGGAACAGCCGCTGCCGGGGCTCACCGACGGCGGCGCCGCCGAGGTGACCGTACGCAGCAAGGACAAGGGCGGCCGGCTCGTCGCCTGGACGGCGGCCGTCACGGAACTGGCGCCGCACTCCGACGGCTGGGAAACGGCCGTCGCCGAACTCAAGGGCAAGCGGCTGAACGCCCCGGACGGCGAGCAGATGACGGAGCGTTGGGCGCGCGAGTGCCGCGTGCTGCGGCTGGAGCCGCGTGAGGTGAGCCCGGAGCTGCCCACCGGCTCGCTGGCCGCCACGCCGCTGCCGACCCCCGCCACGACGCGGGAGCCGGTCCCCGCGTCCCTCGGCCGCCTGCTGCTCAAGCGCAAGCGCAAGGGCACGCCCGCGAGTTGATGCCGCGAGGCGCGGTGCCGGCCCACGCGCGGCCGGCGAGATCCGAACGACCTAGTCCTTGGCGCGCGGCAGTTTGCTGCCGTAGTCGACCGTCTGGCCCTTGGCCGGTGCCTCCAGCGTGAAGTCCCTGCCCCACTCCGACAGCGTCAGCGTGCCCGCGCCGCCCGCGCGTTCCAGTTGCAGCGGGTACGGGGTGCCTTCGAGGGACACGTCCAGCGAGCCGCCCTTGCCCTCGGCCGCGCTGACCTCGATCGCGCGTACGCCGCCGATCTTGTCCCGATCGCCCTTCGCCAGCTCGCCGTTGAGCGTGAGCAGCCCGTCGAGCAGGACGTTCATGTCCGTGAAGCCGCGCAGCTGCTTGTACGCGGGGTCGTCCTCCGGGACCTTCACATACTTGTCGTCGAGCTTGTGCGCCGCCTCGGAGTCCGTGTCGCCGGACGGGGCGCCGCCCTTGGCGCCCGCCGTGCCCCGGCTCCAGAACCCGGCGTCGGCCTTGAGGAACAGCGCGTCCTCGACCCGCAGCAGCTCGAAGGTGCTGTTCTTCGAGGTGACCGAGCCCGAGCCGCCGGTCTTCTTGAGCCGCATGTTGAGCTTGTAGGTCTCCCCCTGCGTGACCAGCGCGCCGGCCAGCCGGACCGCGCTCGCGCTCTCGACCGCCGCCTGCGCCTTGTGCTCGATCTGAGTGGCCGACAGTCTGCCGACACCGTTCGTGCCGGCGTCCGGATCCTCTCCGCCGCACGCCGTCACGGCCGTCGCGAGGCCCGCGCACAACGCCACGGGCAGCACACCCCTGCGGACAGCCCTGCGGGCGGTCCTGCGGGCGCGGTCGGACAATGGGAGAGCAGTCACGAACACATGCCTCTCATGCACGGGTGGGGGTGGCCAGACCGCAGCGTACCCGGGCCGTCGGCGCCGCTCGACGCGGAGTCTTGACGGGGGATGTGCGAGGGCGCGACGAAGCGGTACGAGCTAGCCTGAACCCGTTCTCCCACCGGGAAGAACGGCATGAAGAGGCTTCGGGAACGAGGAGGCGCGCGGTATGGCGGCAGGCGCCCCCAGGATCTTCGTCTCGCATCTCGCCGGCGTGGCGGTCTTCGACCCCAACGGCGATCAGGTGGGCCGGGTCCGCGACCTGGTGGCGATGTTGCGGATCGGCAACCGGCCGCCCCGGCTGCTCGGCCTGGTGGTCGAGGTGCTGAGCAGGCGACGGATCTTTCTGCCCATGACCCGGGTCACCGGTGTCGAGTCGGGCCAGGTCATCACGACGGGCGTGGTCAACGTACGGCGCTTCGAACAGCGCCCCACCGAGCGGCTGGTGCTCGGCGAACTCCTCGACCGCCGGGTGCGGCTCGTGGAGAACGACGAGGAGGTGACCGTGCTCGACGTCGCCATCCAGCAGCTGCCCGCCCGGCGTGACTGGGAGATCGGCAAGGTCTTCGTCCGCAGGGGCAGGAAGGGCGGCGCGCTGCGGCGGCGCGGGGACACCGTCACCGTCGACTGGTCCGCCGTCACCGGCTTCTCGCTGGAGGAGGACGGGCAGGGCGCCGAGAACCTGGTCGCGACCTTCGAGCGGCTGCGCCCGGTCGAACTCGCCAACGTGCTGCACCATCTGACACCCAAACGGCGGGCCGAGGTCGCGGCGGCCCTGGACGACGACCGGCTCGCCGACGTCCTGGAGGAGCTGCCCGAGGACGACCAGGTGGAGATCCTGGGCAAGCTCAAGGAGGAGCGCGCGGCCGACGTGCTGGAGGCGATGGACCCGGACGACGCCGCCGACCTGCTCTCCGAGCTGCCGGAGGACGAGAAGGAGCGGCTGCTGACGCTGATGCAGCCGCACGACGCCGCCGATGTGCGCCGGCTGATGTCGTACGAGGAGCGGACGGCCGGCGGTCTGATGACGACCGAGCCGATCATCCTGCGCCCCGACGCGACGGTGGCGGACGCGCTGGCGCGGGTACGCCAGCAGGACCTGTCCCCCGCGCTCGCCGCGCAGGTGTACGTGTGCAGGCCGCCCGACGACACCCCGACGGGCAAGTACCTGGGCACGGTCCACTTCCAGCGGCTGCTGCGCGACCCGCCGTTCACGCTCGTCAGCTCGATCGTGGACAGCGACCTGCCGCCGCTGGCCCCCGACACCCCGCTGCCCGCGATCACCAGCCACCTCGCCGCGTACAACATGGTCTCGGCGCCCGTCGTGGACGCCGGCGGCTCGCTGCTCGGCGCCGTCACCGTCGACGACGTACTGGACCACCTGCTGCCCGACGACTGGCGGGAGACCGGCTTCCGCGGCCTGGAGGGGGTGGCCCGTGGCGAATGAGCGGCTGGACAAGGACGCGGGCAGGGAGCGCGCGAAGAGCGGCGGCGGTCCGCGGATCCGGCTGGACCAGCCACGGCCGCAGCGCCGCAGGCTGCTGCCCGACTACGACCCGGAGGCGTTCGGGCGGCTCTCCGAACGGGTCGCCCGCTTCCTCGGCACGGGCCGGTTCATCGTATGGATGACGCTGATCATCATCCTGTGGGTGATCTGGAACATCGCGGCGCCCCGGGGACTGCGCTTCGACCAGTACCCGTTCATCTTCCTGACGCTGGCGCTGTCCCTCCAGGCGTCCTACGCGGCTCCGCTGATCCTGCTCGCGCAGAACAGGCAGGACGACAGGGACAGGGTCACCCAGGAGCAGGAGCGCAAGCAGAACGAGCGCTCCATCTCCGACACCGAATATCTGACCCGGGAGATCGCGGCACTGCGGATGGGGCTCGGCGAGGTCGCCACCCGCGACTGGATCCGCTCCGAGCTGCAGGACATGGTGCGGGACATGAACGAGGAGCGCCCGTCCCGGCGCCCGCCGCAGCCGCCGCCCCGACCAGGTCAGGACCCTGGTCACGGACGTGAGGAAGCAGACCGCTGACGGCTTTCGTCCGGCGGTACGCGGCGCCGTACCATCTCGGTATGGCTACCGACACGTACGGAACCACCCTCCCGGCGGAAGACGCGGTGCGCGACGCGCTGGCGACGGTGAACGACCCCGAGATCCACCGGCCGATCACCGACCTCGGCATGGTCAAATCGGTGGACATCGGGTCGGACGGCGCGGTGGCTGTCACGGTCTATCTCACGGTGTCCGGCTGCCCGATGCGCGACACCATCACCAACAACGTCACGGAGGCGGTCACCCGCGTCCCCGGGGTCACCCGGGTCGATGTGACGCTCGACGTGATGGGTGACGAGCAGCGCAGGGAGCTGGCGGCCTCGCTGCGCGGCGGCACCCCCGAGCGCGAGGTGCCCTTCGCCCAGCCCGGCTCGCTGACCCGCGTCTACGCGGTGGCCTCCGGCAAGGGCGGCGTCGGCAAGTCCTCCGTCACGGTCAACCTGGCGGCGGCGATGGCGGCGGACGGGCTGAAGGTCGGCGTGGTCGACGCCGACATCTACGGGCACAGCGTGCCCCGGATGCTGGGGGTCGACGGCAGGCCCACCCAGGTCGAGAACATGATCATGCCGCCGTCGGCGCACGGCGTGAAGGTCATCTCCATCGGTATGTTCACCCCGGGCAACGCGCCGGTGGTGTGGCGCGGGCCGATGCTGCACCGCGCACTCCAGCAGTTCCTCGCCGACGTGTACTGGGGCGATCTGGACGTGCTGCTGCTCGACCTGCCGCCGGGCACGGGCGACATCGCGATCTCGGTGGCGCAGCTCGTGCCGAACGCGGAGATCCTGGTCGTCACCACCCCGCAGCAGGCGGCGGCCGAGGTCGCCGAGCGGGCGGGCTCCATCGCCGTACAGACCCATCAGAAGATCGTCGGCGTGGTCGAGAACATGTCGGGCCTGCCGTGCCCGCACTGCGACGAGATGATCGACGTCTTCGGTACGGGCGGCGGCGCTGCGGTCGCCGAGGGCCTGACGAGGACGACGGGTGCCACGGTGCCGGTGCTCGGCGGTATCCCCATCGACGTACGGCTGCGCGAGGGCGGCGACGAGGGCAAGCCCGTCGTGCTGTCCGACCCGGACTCGCCGGCGGGGCAGGCGCTGCGCGGCATCGCCGCCAAGCTGAGCGCCCGTCAGCGGGGCCTGTCGGGCATGTCGCTGGGGATCACCCCGCGCAACAAGTTCTGAGCGGTTCGCCGGGAGACGTACAGAAGGCGTTATACGGGTGAGGGCGGCCGGTCGACCGGCCGCCCTCACCCGTATAACGCCTTCATGTGTCTCGCGTGCCTCGGGTACGGCTCTCGGCTACGACCCCGAGTTGGCGTACGAGGCGATGTCCTCGATCACGGCGAAGCCGAGACCGTACGCGCTCATCCCCCGGCCGTACGCGCCGAGGTGCACCCCGCTCTGCGTCGAGCCGGCCAGCACCCAGCCGAACTCGGACTCGCGGTAGTGGAACGGCGTCGGCACCCCGTCGACCGGCAGCGAGAGCGCCGACCACTCAGGGCCCGTCAGATCGTCCGCGACCTCGAACGCCGCTTCCGTCTGCTGGTCCAGCCAGTCGTCACGCAGCGAGTGGTCGAGCTGTGCGGGCCAGGTGGCCGACAGCAGGCCCGAGCCGGCCAGCCAGGCGGCCGACGAGGCCGTGGTGGCGTCCAGCTGGCCCGTACCGTCACCGCTGCGCCGCTCGGGGCTGCCCGCGACCGTGACGACGACGGCGAAACGTTCCGTGTCCGCGCCTGACGCGTCCGGTCTTATCGACGGCTCGTCGCCGTGGCCGATCGCGCCGTGCTGGACCGTGCCGTCGGCGGCAGCGCCGACCTGCATCAGCCTGCGCGGTCCTGTGAACGCGTCGTCCAGCCCGTACCAGGGGAACGTGGCCCGCAGATACCCGTCGATCGTAAGCCGGGCCGCTGGCACCCCCTCGTCAGTCGATGAGCTGAGCGCTCCCCGCTCGCCTACCCGACTCGTGGTCTCCATCTGTCCGGCCGCCTCCTCGTATCCGACGTCCGAAGCGGCCCGCCCCCGACGGGCACCTCACTACCGGACAGTTGGAGGATAGCCACCCCGTACCGGCTCGCCGGTACAGGCCGGGCTCAGGTGGCGTCCGCGTCGAACGGCGGGCGCTCGCCCTCGTCGGGCTTGTCGCGCTTTTTCAGCAGGTCGGGAGTGGTCGAACCGGACGATCCGTTGGCCGAGGAGACCGGAGCCGACGGTGTGTCGGACGCGGCGTCGGCGTGGCTCTTGACCGCGTCGGTGACCTCCGCCATCTCCTTCTTCAGGTCGAAGCTGCTGCGGATCTCCTTCAGCCCCAGGTCGTCGTTGTCCATCAACTGCTTGCGGACGAACGTCTTGGGGTTGAGGTCCTCGAACTCGAAGTCCTTGAACTCGGGACCCAGCTCGGAGCGGATGTCCTGCTTCGCGCTCTCGGAGAACTCACGGATCTTCCGCACGAAGCGCGCGGCGTCCTGGATGACCTTGGGCAGCTTCTCCGGGCCGAAGACGATCACGGCCAGAACCGCGAGCGTGACCACCTCAAGTGCGCCTATGTCATTGAACACCTAGCTGCTCCTTGTGTTCTCCGCTGTGGGTCGAGGGCCCGGGGCTTTTACACGGTACCCGCACCAACTGTCCCCGCGGTACCTCCCCACGGGGGTCATGTCCCTTCGGCGGATCCCAGGACCAGCGTGACGGTGCTCGACCGGCCCGACCTGAGCAGCGTCAGCCGCAGCCGGTCACCGGGGCGGTGGGAGCGGATCTTCACGATCAACTCCTCCCCGTTGTGCACCCGGTCGCCGTCCACGGCCGTGATCACGTCGCCCTGCTTGATGCCCGCCTTCGCCCCGGCGCCGCCCGCCGCCACGGCCGGTCCGCCGTCGGCCGCCTTCGGCGCGACGCGTGCGCCGTCGCCCGCGTACTCGGTGTCGAGCGTCACGCCGATCACCGGGTGGGTGGCCTTGCCGGTGTTGATGATCTCCTCGGCGACCCGCTTGGCCTCGTTGATCGGTATGGCGAAGCCGAGCCCGATGGAGCCCGACTGGCCGCCTTCGAGGCCCGCGCCGTTGTCGGCGGCGCGGATGGCGCTGTTGATGCCGATCACCTCGGCCTTGGTGTCCACCAGCGGGCCGCCGGAATTGCCGGGGTTGATCGGCGCGTCGGTCTGCAGCGCGTTCACATAGCTGACGTCGCTGCCGTCGCCCTTCTCGCCGCCCGCGGTGATGGGCCGGTCCTTGGCGCTGATGATCCCGGAGGTCACCGTGTTGGAGAGGTCGAAGGGGGCGCCGATGGCCACGACCGGATCGCCGACATGGACGTTGTCGGAGTTGCCGAGGGGCATCGGCTTGAGCCCGGAGACCCGGGTGACCTCGACGACGGCGAGGTCGTAGCCGCTGTCCTTGCCGACGAGCGTCGCGTCGGCGCTCTCGCCGCCGCTGAACGTGACCGATATCTCACCGTTGGCGCCGGCTGCCTCGACGACGTGGTTGTTCGTCAGGATGTGTCCGCGCGTGTCGAGGACGAACCCGGTGCCGGTGCCCTCCTCGCTCGGCCCGGTGACATGGAGGGTGACGACGCTGGGCAGCGCGCTGGCGGCGATGCCCGCGACACTGTCCGGCGCGCGGCCGCCGCTGTCCCGGCCGGCCTGCGGAAGCTTGATGTCGGCGAAGCCGCCGTCCCGTTCGATGTACGCGCCGACGGCGCCGCCGAGGACACCGGTGACCAGCGCCAGGACGACGGCGGCCGCGAGACCGCCACGGCGCCTGCGGCGCGGCGGGTCGGGCTGGGTCAGGATCTGCGGCGGCTGCCCGCCGGGACCGCCCCAGGGGTCGTAGCGCAGCCACTCCGACGTCTGGGGTGCCTGGAGTGTCTGGGATGCCTGGGGTGCGGCCTGCGGGGCGGGCGGCGGCGGAGGCGGATACGAGTGCGCCGGACCCACTTGCGGCACGGGAACGCCGTGCGGCGGCGTCGTGGGCGGCAGTTGGACGGGCGGCGCGGGCGCCCAGGGGCCGGGGCCGCCGTAGGGCGGGGTGCTGTACGGGTCCGGGTCGTGCAGGGGCTGCTGACGCGGCGGCGGGACCGTAGGGGCCGCGTCGGCGGGAGCGGCGGACTCCTCGTCGGCCACCGGGACGTCGGCGGTGGTGTCGGTGGCCTCTCCGGTCGTCACCGGCGGCCGTCCCTCGTCGGGACGGCCGTCGTCACCGGCGGCCGTCCCTCGTCGGGACGGCTCCACCACTGCGCCGTGCGTCCGGTGGGCTTCCCGTCGTCCATGCTCTCCCCGCAGACTGCCGCTCCGCGCCCCGGCGAGGGCACCCTGGTGAGGATTCAACCAGGTTCGGGAACCGGTGCCGCTCAGTGCCGGGAAGAAATCCGCTGGGCGGGCTGTGACGGCGCCGTGAGCTGCGGGGAGCGCGGGGTGGTCGTCACGGGAAAGGTCTTGTCGACGGCGTCGAGCTGGAGGGCCGGACCCGTGGACCGTATGAGCGGGGTCAGCCGCGCGCTGTTGAGCACCGCCGAGGAGAACGACTCGGTGGTGAACGCCCGTGTCGACAGCGCCTGCGCCGTCGGCAGGTTGAGCGGTGAGACCGGCGTACGGTCCGTGACCTGCGGCAGGATGCCGCCTCCGCCGCCTTGGCGGCGGCCGGACTCGGCGACGGTGCCGGCCGGGGCCGTGTTGCCGGGGGCGCGCATCGGGGTCACGCCCACACCGCGCGGCAGCGGGGCGTCGGCCGCCGAACCGAGCGGCATCGCGCCACCGAGCGCCATCGCGGCGAACGAGACGGCGCTGGCAGCCGCGAAGGCGAACCTGCGGCCACGCCACGGGGAGCGCTCCGCCTCCTGGCGGCCGACCTCGTGGATACGGAAACCGGAACCGGAACCCGGGCCGCCGGGCAGAACGCCGCCGTGAGCGCCTGCCGGGGCGTAGCTGAAGCCGCCGGTACGCAGACCGCCGCCGAAACCGCCGGCGCCGCTGCCGAAGCCGGCCGCCTCGAAGAGGCCGCGCTGGTCGGGGCCGCGTCCCTCGTCGTCATCGTCACGGGGCGGCCCGCCACCGGGCAGCCCCTGAAGTCTGGCGAGGAAACCCTCGGACGGCGACGGCGGGGCGGCCTCGGCGAAGACGCTCTTCAGCCTGCGCTGGGCGTCCGCCTCGGCCTTGCATTTGGCGCAGGTGGCCAGATGGGCCAGCACCCGCTCCCGCGCGTCATGCCCCAGCTCGCCGTCCACGAGGGCAGCGAGGCGGTCCCCCAGATGCTGCTCCGCGGGGGTCGGGCTTGAGCCACTCACGCCGTTCCGCCCTCCCCTGCCACGCTGACGAAGGAACGCTGCTGCTCGGCACGTGCCTCGGGGGAACGGTGCTGCAGGGCCTTGCGCAGATGTGAGCGACCGCGGTGGATCCGGCTGCGGACGGTGCCCAGCTTGACCCCGAGCGTCGCCGCGATCTCCTCGTACGACAGGCCCTCGATGTCGCAGAGCACCACGGCGGCGCGGAACTCGGGCGCGAGGGTGTCCAGCGCCTGCTGGACGTCCGCGTCGAAGTGCGTGTCGTGGAAGACCTGCTGCGGGGACGGCTCACGGCTGGGCAGCCGCTCCGCCGCGTCGTCGCCGAGCGCGTCGAACCTGATCCGCTGCTTGCGGCGGACCATGTCGAGGAAGAGATTGGTGGTGATGCGGTGGAGCCAGCCCTCGAAGGTGCCGGGCGTGTAGGTCGACAGCGAGCGGAAGACGCGGACGAAGACCTCTTGGGTCAGATCCTCGGCGTCGTGCTGGTTGCCCGTCAGTCGGTAGGCGAGGCGGTAGACCCGTCCGCTGTGCGTGCTGACGATCTCCTCCCAGCTGGGAGGCGTCCACGCCTGCGATTCCGCATCCGATGCGAAGGTCGCAGTAACTGCGGAGTCGGTCGGGCGAGAACGGTCAGCAATGTTGGTCACGGATTTCGGCTCACCTGCCGACCGCAGAAAGCGCCTGAGCACTCCCCTCCGATCCACAGCCGCAGCCGCACCTCCCCTATCGGCTCTGGTGGTGTCCAGTGGAGCCCCTACCATAGCCACCTCGCCCGTTAGCTCCGGATAAGAATCTTTACGCGAATTTGGGCCCGCGACTTCGTCTTGATCCGTCTGTTGATCCGCCTGTGTCCGCCCCTACATAACGACTGGTCCCATCTGCGGGTTCCCGAGCCCAGCGGATACAGTCACCGTTGCGCCGCCAACGGGGACAAGGAGAGGGTCATTACCGCCAACCGGCAGACGAGCTGGGCGTTCGCCGACGCCTTTGTCGCCGAGGACGAAGCACTGCGCTGGGCCCGTGACAGGGCCCGGGAGAGCGGGCTTCGCTCGGTGTCTCCAGGCACCGGCGCCGCGCTGCGTCTGCTCGCCGCCACGGCGGCGGCGAAGTCGGTCGCCGAGATCGGTACGGGCACCGGCGTCTCCGGTATCTATCTGCTCCAGGGGATGCGCCCCGACGGCGTCCTGACCACGGTCGACACGGAACCGGAACGCCAGCAGTTCGCCCGGCAGGCGTTCCGCGCGGCCGGTTTCGCCGGCAACAGGGCCCGCTTCATCCCGGGCCGCGCCCTGGACGTCCTGCCCAGGCTCGCGGACGGCGGGTACGACCTCGTGTACTGCGACGGGGACCGGCTGGAGTCGCTGGACTATCTCGCTGAATCGTTGCGTCTGCTGCGGCCCGGCGGACTGGTGTGCTTCGAGGGCGTGTTCGCCGACGGCCGTACGGTGGACTCGGCGGCGCAGCCGGCGGAGGTGCTGCGGCTGCGGGAGCTGCTGCGGACCGTGCGGGAGATCCCGGAGCTGGTCCCGTCGCTGTTGCCGGTCGGGGACGGGTTGTTGTGCGCGGTGAGGCGGGCGTAGCGGTTCGGCCGCGCCCCCGGAGCCCGAGCCCCCTCCCCCGCCTCCGCGCCTCCGCACCCCTTCGCGGACATGGCACTGCCCCGGCGCGGACGGTACTGGTCCGCGCCGGGGCAGTGATGGTGTCGATCCGGGGGTGACCCTCGACCCCGAAGACTGTGAGCGTTCCGCTCAGCCGACGACCTTCTTGAGCGCGTCGCCGAGTGCGTCCGCCTCGTCCGGAGTCAGCTCGACGACAAGCCGACCGCCGCCTTCGAGCGGAACGCGCATGACGATGCCCCGCCCCTCCTTGGTCACCTCGAGCGGGCCGTCGCCCGTCCGCGGCTTCATGGCCGCCATGCTCGTTCCCCTTCCTGAAACCAGCTCATCGCAGCCGGCGGCCCCATGACAGGCGCTGTGTCACCGGCATCGAACACATTGCTTCCAGGTCATTATCCCGCATCGCGGGACCCCATGACCAACATCGGTCGGCATCGCTTGCGCAACGCGCTCACGCAAAACGACTCAATTCGGCGATCCGCCTGCGATACTTCGCCGCCGTTTCTCCGCCATGCTGGGCCCGGACACCGATGCCGCAGCCGAGAAGGGACCTGATCATGGCCGACACCGTGCTCTACGAGGTGAGTGACGGACTCGCAACGATCACGATCAACCGGCCCGAGGCCATGAACGCGATGAACATCGCGGCGAAGGTCGCCCTCAGGGACGCCCTGGAGGCCGCGGGAGCCGACTCGGCCGTACGGGGTGTCCTGCTCACGGCGGCGGGCGACAGGGCCTTCTGCGTGGGTCAGGACCTCAAGGAACACGTGGCGCTGCTGACCGAGGACAGGAAGACGGGCGCCGGCGCGACGATGCGGACGGTGAGCGAGCACTACAACCCGATCCTGCGGGCGATCACGGGCATGCCGAAGCCGGTGGTCGCGGGCGTGAACGGGGTGGCGGCGGGGGCGGGGATGGGGTTCGCCCTGGCGGCGGACTACCGGGTGGTCGCGGACTCGGCCTCCTTCAACACGTCCTTCGCGGGCGTGGCCCTGACGGCCGACTCCGGCGTCTCCTGGACCCTGCCCCGCCTGGTGGGCCGCAGCCGCGCGACGGACCTGCTGCTGTTCCCGCGCTCGGTGCGGGCGCAGGAGGCGTACGACCTGGGCCTGGCGAACAAACTCGTCCCGGCGGCCGACCTGGCCCCCACGGCACTGTCGGTGGCCCGCACCCTGGCCGATGGCCCGACGGCGGCGTACGCGGCGATCAAGGCGTCGCTGGCGTACGGGGCGGAGCACACGCTGGCGGAGACGCTGGAGCGGGAGGACGAACTGCAGTCGGCGGCGGGCGCGTCGGAGGACCATGTGATCGCGGTGGAGGCGTTCTTGGCGAAGGCGAAGCCGAAGTACGTGGGCCGCTGACCCCTACGCGGGGACGTTTCCCCACCCCGCCCCTCCCCGAACCGGGGCTCCGCCCCGGACCCCGAACGCCGACCGTTGCGCGGCGGCGGGGCAGGGGTGGGCGGGGGCCCGATGCCGGGGCTCGGCCCCGAACCCCAAGCGTTGCCCGCCCCGCTGGGCAGGCCCCGCGTCAGATGCCGGGCGCGGCATGCGGGGCTCCGCCCCGGGCCCCGCACGCCCGCCGCTTCGCGGCGGCGAAGCCTGCGCGCCGCAGGCCGGGCACGGCGGCCCACCGCCTGGGGGTCCGGGGCGAAGCCCTGGTTTCGGGACCCCGCCCCTCCCCGAACCGGGGCTCCGCCCCGGACCCCGAACGCCGACCGCTACGCGGCGGCGGGGTAGGGGTGGGCAGGGGTCCGATGCCGGGGCTCGGCCCCGAACCCCAAGCGTTGCCCTCCCCTCGGGGCGGGCCCCGGGTCAGTGCCGGGCCCGGTACGCGGGGCTCCGCCCCGGACGCCGCGAGCCGGCCGCTTCGCGGCAGCGAAGCCTGCGCGCCGCAGGCCGGGCACGGCGGCCCACCGCCTGGGGGTCCGGGGCGAAACCCCGGTTTCGGGAAGGGGCGGGATCGGGGAAAGGCACCGGCGCGGCGAAGCTCGCGCCACGGGGGGTCCGGGGGCCTGCCCCCGGTTTCGGGGAGGGGCGGGGCTGGGGAAAAGGCTCCGCGCAGCGGCTAGCGGTCTCGGGTGAAGCAGTCCGCCAAGTGGTCGTTCACCAACCCGCACGCCTGCATCAACGCATACGCCGTCGTCGGCCCCACAAACCTGATCCCCCGCTTCTTCAGGTCCTTCGACAGCGCCGTCGACTCGTCCGTCACCGCCGCCACGTCCGCCGTCGTCCGCGGTGCCCGGCGCTTCGCCGGGTCCGGGGCGTAGGACCAGATCAGGGTGGTCAGTTCACCGGGCTCCCAGTCCGTCAGGACACGCGCGTTCGCCAGCGTCGCGTCGACCTTGGCGCGGTTGCGGATGATGCCCGGGTCGGCGAGCAGGCGTTCCCTGTCCGCGTCGGTGAACTCGGCGACCGCGGCGATCTTGAACGAGGCGAAGGCCGCGCGGAACGTCTCGCGGCGGCGGAGGATCGTGATCCAGGACAGGCCGGACTGGAACGCCTCCAGGCAGAGCCGCTCGAAGAGGGCGTCGTCGCCGCGGACCGGGCGGCCCCACTCCTCGTCGTGGTACGCCACGTAGTCCTCGGACGAGAGGCCCCAGGGGCAGCGCGGCAGCCCGTCCGCGCCTTCGACGACGCCCGTGCCGCTCATCGCCCCGGCTCTTCGCCGGGGCGCTTGAACAGGTCGGGTGACGAGACCGCCGTGGCCTGCGCGCCGGCCAGCGCCGATTCCAGCTCGGCGATCCGGGCGTCCCGCTCGGCGAGTTCCGCGCCGAGGCGGGCGAGGACGTCGTCGACGTCCGCCATCCGGTAGCCGCGGGCCGAGACGGGCAGCCGTACGGCGTCCACATCCGCGCGGCCGACCGGGCGTGTCATCGGCAGCGGGTCCACCAGTTGTTCCGGTGCGGTGTCCGTGAGGACGGCGCTGTCGCCGCCGCCGACGACGGCGAGCGTCACGGCGGCGACCACCACGACCATCGCGACGATCAAGAACAAGAACAGCACGATCTTCTCCCGGGGCCGGAAAACGTCCGGTGCCGATGGTGTCACGAAGACCGTTAAGGTCGCAGGCGGGCCGACGTGACCATGAGGAGGACGAGCGGGATGCGCGGTGGGACTCTGCGGCTGGGGCGCCGGGAATTCGGCGAGCACGAGCAGGTGATCATGGCCATCGTCAACCGCACCCCGGACTCCTTCTACGACCAGGGCGCGACCTTCGACGACGAACCGGCCCTGGACCGCGTCGAGCTGGCCGTCGCCGAGGGCGCGGCGATCATCGACATCGGCGGGGTGAAGGCAGGCCCCGGCGAGGAGGTCGGCGCCGCCGAGGAGATCCGCCGTACGGTCGGCTTCGTGGCCGAGGTGCGGCGGCGCCACCCCGATGTGGTGATCAGCGTCGACACCTGGCGGCACGAGGTCGCCGAGGCCGTCTGCGAGGCCGGCGCCGATCTGCTGAACGACGCCTGGGGCGGCGTCGATCCGGCACTGGCCGAGGTCGCCGCCCGGTACGGGGCCGGTCTCGTCTGCACCCACGCGGGCGGCGCCGAGCCGCGCACCCGGCCGCACCGCGTCGCGTACGACGACGTGATGGCGGACATCCTGCGGGTCACGGTCGGTCTCGCCGAGCGCGCGGTACGGCTGGGGGTGCGCGAGGACGGCATCCTCATCGACCCCGGCCATGACTTCGGGAAGAACACCCGGCACTCGCTTGAGGCGACCCGCAGGCTGCCCGAGATGACCGAGACCGGCTGGCCGGTGCTGGTCTCGCTGTCCAACAAGGACTTCGTCGGCGAGTCCGTCGACCGCCCGGTCAAGGAGCGGCTGATCGGTACGCTCGCGACGACCGCCGTCTCGTCCTGGCTGGGGGCGCGCGTCTACCGCGTCCACGAGGTGTCGGAGACCCGGCAGGTGCTGGACATGGTCTCGGCCATCGCTGGCCTGCGACCCCCGGCGGTCGCCCGCCGAGGGCTCGCCTGAGGCAGCCGGCCGTCACCGCCCGTCAGGCGGTGCGGCTCCGCACGGCTACTTCCCCGTCTCCTTCGTCACCAGCGCGACCGCCTCGTCCACATCGTCCGTCAGGTGGAACAGCAGCAGGTCCTTCTCCGACGCCTTGCCCTGCGCCACCACCGTGTCCCGCAGCCAGTCGACAAGGCCGCCCCAGTACGCCGTCCCGAACAGCACGATCGGGAAGCGGGTCACCTTGCGGGTCTGCACCAGCGTCAGCGCCTCGAACAGCTCGTCCAGCGTGCCCAGACCGCCCGGCAGTACGACGAATCCCTGGGCATACTTCACAAACATCGTTTTCCGAACAAAGAAGTACCGGAAGTTCACCCCGATGTCGACGTGCGGGTTGAGCCCCTGCTCGAAGGGCAGCTCGATACCGAGGCCGACGGAGACGCCGTCCGCCTCCCGGGCCCCCTTGTTGGCCGCCTCCATCGCGCCGGGGCCACCGCCCGTGATCACCGCGAAGCCCGCCTCGACCAACGCCCGGCCGATCCGGGTGCCCGCCTCGTACTCCGGCGAGCCGACGGGGGTACGGGCGGAGCCGAAGACGCTGATGGCGCTGGGCAGTTCGGCGAGTGCGCCGAAGCCCTCCACGAACTCCGACTGGATCCGCATCACCCGCCACGGGTCGGTGTGCACCCATTCCGAGTCGCCCTCGGTGTCCAACAGCCGCTGATCGGTGGTGGAGGACTGCACCTGTTCGCGTCGCCTGAGCACCGGACCGAGCCGCTGCTCCTCCGGCCTCTGCGTTCCCTCAGGCATGCCCATGACCTGTTCCTTCCGCCGCTGAACCGAAAGCTTTCCCCCGTTCCGGCCAGGTTAGGTCCAAGGACGTGACGAACAGCGAAATTCCGTCCGTCGGTCCGGCGGAAGCACCGTCCCCCGCCGTTCTCAAGCGGTCAGCCAGCCGCGCAACTGGTCCTCGCACCGGGTGATCCGCTCCACCACGACCCGCTCGTCACGCTTGTGGGCGAAGACCGGGTCGCCGGGGCCGTAATTGACCGCGGGCACACCCAGCGCGCTGAACCGCGCGACGTCCGTCCAGCCGAACTTGGGCCGCGCCGTGCCGCCCACCGCCGCCATGAAGGCCGCGGCAGCCGGGTGCGAGAGTCCGGGCAGCGCGGCGCCCGAGTGGTCGTCCACGGTGAACTCGGCGACCCCGCAGCCCTCGAACACCTCACGGACGTGCGCCAGCGCCTCATCGGCGCTGCGGTCCGGCGCGTAGCGGTAGTTGACGACGACCGTGCACGCGTCGGGGATGACGTTGTTGGCCACACCGCCCTCGACGCGTACCGCGTTGAGTCCTTCCCGGTACTCGAGCCCGTCGATGACCGGCCGGCGCGGCTCGTACGCGGCGAGGCGGTCCAGGATCGGCGCCGCCGCGTGGATGGCGTTGGACCCCATCCAGCTGCGCGCGGAGTGCGCGCGCTCGCCCTCGGTACGGAGGATGACCCGCAGGGTGCCCTGGCAGCCGCCCTCGACCTCGGCGTTGGAGCCTTCGAGCAGGATGGCGAAGTCGCCGGTCAGCCAGTCGGGGTGGGCGTCGGCCACCCGCCCGAGACCGTTCAGGTCGGCGGCGACCTCTTCGTTGTCGTAGAACACGAAGGTCAGATCGCGGTTGGGCGCGGGCACGGTCGCGGCGATGCGCAGCTGGACGGCGACGCCCGACTTCATGTCGGTGGTCCCGCAGCCCCACAGCACACCGTCGTCGTCCAGCCGCGACGGCACGTTGTCGGCGATCGGCACGGTGTCGATGTGCCCGGCGAGGACGACCCGCTCCGCGCGACCGAGCTGGGTGCGCGCCACGACGTTGTTGCCGTACCGGTCGACGGTGAGATGCGGCAGTGTGCGCAGCGCCTGCTCGATCGCGTCGGCGAGCGGCTTCTCGGTCCCGCTGACGGACGGGAAGTCGACAAGCCAGGCGGTGAGCGCGGGCCCGTCCGATGTGAGGTCAAGAGCGGTCTCAGACATGCTGGTGACCCTAACTCCCCCGCGCACCGGGCCCCCGGCTCCCGCCGCCTCCACGGGCGGGGAACGCGGCCCCTCGCGGCACAGTACGGTGACCCCGTGTCCCAGACCGCCTCCCCCGCCTCCGCGCCCCGGCGCCGCCGTCGCCCGCTGCGTATCGCCGCCGCGTTCCTCGTGCTGCTCGGTGTCGCCGCCTATGTCATCACCCAGTACGTGACCGGCGGGCCGCACTCGCAGCAGTGCAAGGTCGTGGCGAAGAATCCGGGGGACGACAAGGCGTCGTACGAACTCAGCCCGGAGCAGGCGGCCAACGCGGCGACGATCTCCGCCGTCGGGACCACCCGCGGTATGCCGGAGCGCGCGGTGACCATCGCGCTGGCGACGTCGCTCCAGGAGTCGGCGCTGCGCAATCTGGACCACGGGGACCGGGATTCGCTGGGGCTCTTCCAGCAGCGCCCGTCGAAGGGGTGGGGCACGGCGGCCCAGATCGTCGATCCGGTCTATTCGTCCGGGCAGTTCTACGACCATCTCGCCAAGATCCCCGGCTATTCGCGGCTGCCGCTGACGGTGGCGGCGCAGCGGGTCCAGCGCAGCGGTTTCCCGCAGGCGTACGCGAAGCACGAGCCGGACGCGACGCTGCTGGCCGCCGCGTTCACCGGCAGGGCAGCCGCCGTGCTGACGTGTCCCGCGCCGGCCCCCGCGGTGGCGGGCGACCCGAAGAAGGTACGGGCGGCGCTGGTGAGCAACTTCGGGCGGAAGGTGCTGCCGCAGCCGGATCCGTCGCAGGCGCCGGCGTCCGAGGAGGTCGGCGGCCCGGCCGGCCCCGAGGTGTCGGTGCCGGTGGACGCCCTGCCCCCCGCCGAGGGCGGCAGGCGCGGCTGGGAGCTGGCGCAGTGGGCCGTCGCGCAGGCGGCCGAGCTGCACATCTCCGAGGTGGGCTACGCGGGCCGGGTGTGGAGCGCGGCAAAGGCCGACCAGGGCTGGCGCCGTGCGGACGACGGGTCGTCGAAGGCGAAGGCCAAGGCGGAAGAGGCCTCGAACGACGTGCGGATCCGGATCGCGCAGTAGTACGGCGGATCGCCCGCAGGGGGTGGTCGTGGCATATCCGGCCGGCAGATTCGAAGGATGACCAAATCCCGTGCCGGGCCTGCGAAGTGACGGTTCGGCAGGCGATACGGAACACAACCGTTTGCCCGTTTTTATCCGTACCTGATAATGCGACGCATTACCAACTCTTTACGTACGGTCACCGCAACCCGTATGCCCCCCTGAGCGGTTGTCACAGTGTCCGATCGACGGACAAGCACTGTTTCTCTCCCGTCAAAGGAGCATCATGTCCCTCCCCCTGACCCGTCGGATCGCCCGTGCCGCACTGCTCATCGCGGCTGGCGCAGCTCCCGTGGTCGGTGCGGCCGGCTCCGCCGGTGCCGCGACGCTGCCGCAGGCCACCGACCTGAGCGCGGTGACCGCGCTGGACGGTGCCTCGGTCGGCAACAGCATCGACAGCGGCGCGCAGAGCGCGACCGACGTGGCGGGCAAGGCCGGCGGCGCCGCTGTCGAGTCCGCCGTCCCGGCTGCGGGCAAGACCGTCGGGAGCGCGGCGAAGACGGCGACCCCCGCCGCGCAGAAGGTGGCGGGCGACACCGCGGGCAGCACCGGTGAGGTGCTGGGCCAGACCACGTCGACCGCGGCGCAGGGCGCGGCTCCGGCCGGCGGGCTCGGCGGCGGCCTGCCGGCTCTGCCGATCGGCTGACACCGGCGTAGCGCGGCGAAGGGCCCGGGGAGCTTCCGTCTCCCCGGGCCCTTCGCGGTCGTTCACGGTCGTTCGCGGCGCCACGGCACCGGCCGGCGCTCAGCCGAGTCGCTTGACCGCGGCCTCGATCCGCTCGTCCGTCGCCGTCAGCGCGACCCGCACATGGCGCTCGCCCGCAGGCCCGTAGAAGTCACCGGGGGCGACCAGGATGCCCAGCTCGGCGAGGTGCGCCACGGTGTCCCAGCACGGCTCGTCGCGCGTCGACCAGAGGTACAGGCCCGCCTCGCTGTGCTCGATGCGGAAGCCGTGCGACTCCAGCGCCGCGCGCAGCGCGATACGCCGGGCGGTGTACCGCTCCCGCTGCCGGGCGACGTGTTCGTCGTCGCCGAGCGCGGCGACCGTCGCCGCCTGCACCGGCGCCGGCGTCATCATCCCGCCGTGCTTGCGGATCTGGAGCAGTTCGCCGAGCACGGCCGCGTCGCCCACCAGGAAGGCGGCCCGGTATCCGGCCAGGTTGGAGCGCTTGGAGAGCGAGTGGACGGCCACCAGGCCCTCGTACGTGCCGCCGCTGACGTCCGGGTCGAGCACCGAGACGGGCTCGGCCTCCCAGCCGAGTTCCAGGTAGCACTCGTCGCTGACGACCAGCACGTCGTGCGCGCGCGCCCAGCCGACGATCCTGGTCAGTTCGTCCTTGGCCAGCACCGCCCCCGTCGGGTTCGACGGCGAGTTGAGCCAGAGGACCTTCAGTCCCGCCGGGTCCAGCTCGGTCGGGTCGTCGTACGGGACGGGTTCGGCGCCGCAGAGCCGCGCCCCCACCTCGTACGTCGGGTAGGCGAGCCGCGGGTACGCGACCCGGTCGCCCGCGCCGAGGCCGAGCTGCGTCGGCAGCCAGGCCACCAGTTCCTTGGAGCCGACCACCGGCAGCACGTTCGAATGGGTCACCCCGCGCGCGCCGAGCCGCCGCACGGCCCAGCCGGTCAGCGCGTCCCGCAGCGCCTTCGTGCCCCAGACCGTGGGATAGCCGGGCGAGTCGGCGGCGCCGGCCAGTGCCCGCTGGATCAGTTCGGGGACGGGGTCGACCGGGGTCCCGACGGACAGGTCCACGATCCCGTCCGGATGGGCCTCGGCAGTCGCCTTGTAGGGCTCCAGCTTGTCCCAGGGGAAGACGGGCAGGCGGGCAGAGACTGCGGACACGGTGCTCACTCTTTCTCGTACGGACGTGCTCGTACCGGCGTCCGCCTGCGGGCGGGCTCGTGCCGCCGGCTCAGGCGGACGCCAACGCCTCAGCCCCGTACGGCGAGCAGTGCCGTACGGGGCCGGTGCGGTGCGCTGTCAGCCGTTCTGGGGCGGCAGCGCGGCGATGAAGGGGTGGTCGCGCTCGATGAGACCGAGCTTCGAGGCACCGCCGGGCGAACCGAGTTCGTCGAAGAACTCCACATTCGCCTTGTAGTAGTCCTTCCACTCGTCCGGGGTGTCGTCCTCGTAGAAGATCGCCTCGACCGGGCAGACCGGCTCACAAGCCCCGCAGTCGACGCATTCGTCCGGGTGGATGTACAAGGACCGGGAGCCCTCGTAGATGCAGTCGACCGGACACTCCTCGATGCACGCCTTGTCCTTGACGTCGACACAAGGCTGCGCGATGACGTAGGTCACGCTGTCGTTCCTCCTCGATAGGGCGGCGGCGGGCCGATGTGCGGCTCCGTCCACAGGCGCGCGGGAGCGCGGCGTCGTCGATGCCCGCCACCTAGTATCTCCGTTCTTGGGCACGATCCGAACAGGAGGGGTGGGCACAGCTGTGGAATTCAGCGCCGGAGGCCGGCTCGAAGTCCGGGTGACCCCCACCGACGTGGGCAAACGCGTATCAGTCAGACAGCTGACCGGCGCGGGCCCCGGCGCGGGTCAGTTCACCGACACGGTGGGTGTTCTCACATCGTGGGACGACGGTGTGGTCCTCGTCACACGCCGCACCGGCGAGCGTGTCAGCATCCCCGAGTCGGCGCTCGTGGCCGCCAAGGTCGTACCGGCGGCGCCCGCCAGACGGCGGGGTCCCGCCGCGTCCTTCGATGAGCTGGCCCACGTCTGTGCGCGCGCCTGGCAGCCGGCCGAGACCGAGCGGCTCGGCGACTGGCGGCTCGGCGCTTCCGGCGGTTTCACCCGGCGCGCCAACTCCGTGGTGCCGCTGGGCGGCCCGGGGCTGCCGCTGGACGAGGCGCTGGAGCGGGTGCGCGCCTGGTACGGGGCGCGCGGGCTGCCCCCGTACATCCAGGTGTCGAGCGGCGCCGAGGGCACCCAGGAGCTGCTGGGCGCCGAGCTGGCGCGGCGCGGCTGGGTGGCCGAGGTGTCGGTCGAGGTACGGATCGGGGCGCTGGCGCCGCTGGCCGAGGCGGCGCCCGACGCGGACGCCGAGCAGGTCGCGCTGCGCCCGGTCTGCGACGAGAGCTGGCTGCGCGGCTACCACCGGTTCAGCGCGCCGGGCCCCGAGGTGCTGCACGTGCTGAACACGGCTCCCTCCGTCCGGTTCGCGACCGTGCCCGGCGCTACGGAGACGCCGGCCGCGATCGGCCGGTGTGTCGTCGACGGGCGCTGGGCGGGTTTCATGGCGGTGGAGGTGGACCCCGCCCACCGGCGCCAGGGGCTTGCCACCGCCGTGATGACGGCCCTCGCCCGTGACGCGCTGGCGCAGGGCGCTTCGGCGGCCTGGCTCCAGGTGGAGACGGAGAACGAGGCGGCGCGTGCGATGTACGACCGCCTGGGCTTCGTCACCCATCACCGGTATCAGCACTTCCGCTTCTCCTGAACGGGTACGGGTCGCGTATGAGGCCGGAACAGCCGGACGAACCAGAACCGGACGAATCAGAACCGGACGAGCCGGAACAGCAGCCGGGCCCCGCGGGCCGACGGCGGCGGTTCGCCGACGAGGCGCGCGCCGAGCGCCCCGATCTGGCGGCGCTGTGCCTGCTGATCGGCGCCGAGGCCGGCCAGGGGCAGGACGACGCAGCTGTGGAGGCCCGGACGGACGCCGCGGAGATGGAGCTGGACCGGCTGGCGGGCCTGCTGCCCTTCGGCCTCACCGGACCGCGCGCCTGGGCGGCGGCGCTCGCCGAACTGCTGGGCGCGCGGCTGGGCTTCCACGGCTCGGGCGCCGACTACCAGCTGCTGGAGTCCTCGCTCCTGCCCGAGGTGCTACGACGGCGGCGCGGGCTGCCGATCCTGCTCTCGGTCGTCTGGATCGAGGTGGCACGACGGGCGGGCGCCCCGGTGTACGGCCTGGCGCTGCCCGGCCATTTCGTCGTCGGTTTCGGCGACCCGGCCGAGCGGGTGCTGGCCGACCCGTTCGCCGGCGGTCAGTTGCTGACGGGCGACGACGCGACGCGGCTCGTCACCGCCGCGACGGGCGCTCCCCCGCCGCCTGGCCCGCCGGTCCCCGCCGATCCGCTCGACATCGTCCAACGGATCCTCAACAACATCCGGGCCTGGGCGGCGGCCCGGCCGGAGCGTACGGACGTGGCGCTGTGGGCGGTCGAGCTGTCCCTGCTGCTGCCCGCGCATCCGGCGCGGCTGCGCTACGACCGGGCGCGGCTGCTCATCGAGCGGGGCGACTATCTGACGGGCGCCGCCGCCCTGGAGGAGTACGCCGAGGTGGTGTCGGCGGTGGAGCCGTCCACGGCGGAGGCGCTGCGCCGCAGGGCGCGCGCCGCGCGGGCGATGCTCAACTGACCGGGCCGCCGGGCCGCCGGCCGTCAGAGCCAGCCCTTCTCGCGTGCGATACCGACCGCCTCGGTGCGGTTGCGGGCTGCCAGTTTCTGGATCGCCGTGGAGAGGTAGTTGCGGACGGTGCCCTGGGACAGGTGCAGCAGCGCGGCCAGTTCGGCGTTGGTGGAGCCGCCGGCCGCCGCCCGCAGCACCTCGCGCTCCCGGTCGGTCAGCGGATTCGCGCCGTCGGCCAGCGCGGCGGCGGCGAGCGTCGGATCGATGACCCGCTCCCCTGCCAACACCTTGCGTACGGCTTCGGCGAGTTGGGCCGCCGGGGCGTCCTTGACCAGGAAGGCGTCGGCGCCCGACTCCATGGCCCGGCGCAGATAGCCGGGGCGGCCGAAGGTGGTCAGCACGATCACCTTGACCCGGGGCAGCGCGTCGCGCAGCTCGCCCGCCGCCTCGATCCCGGTCATGCCCGGCATCTCGATGTCGAGGAGCGCCACATCCACCTCGGCGGCCCGGGCGGCGGCCAGCACCTCGTCGCCCCTGGCGACCTGGGCGACCACTTCGATGTCCGGTTCGAGGCCGAGCAGCGCCGCCAGGGCCTCGCGCACCATGGACTGGTCCTCGGCGAGCAGAACCCTGATCATGCGGGTCGTGCCGGTCACGCTGCTCATGCCGGGGAGTTTAGGGGGACGGCCAGAGGCGCGCGGACGGTGAGCAGGAAGCCGCCCTTGGTGGAGCCCGCCTCCAGCGTGCCGCCGACCTGGGCGAGCCGTTCGGCGAGCCCGGTCAGCCCGTTGCCCCGGTCCGCGCCGCTCGCGCCGCGTCCGTCGTCCTCGACGGTCAGCTCCACCACAGGTCCTTCCAGGGTCTGCCGGGGGGTGAGCGCGACGACGCAGCGGCGGGCGCCGCTGTGCCGTACGACGTTGGTGACGGCCTCCCGCAGCGACCAGGCGAGCACCGTCTCCGACTCGGCGCACAGCGTGGCACCCAGCTCCTTCGGGACGTCCTGCGGTACGTCGGCGGTGACACCGGCCACGGCCAGCGCCGTACGGGCCCCCGCCAGCTCGCCCGGCAGGGTGGGCCGCCGGTAGCCGCTCACGGCTTCCCGTACGTCCGTGAGGGCCTGCCTGCTGACCTGCTCGATGTCGGCGACCTGCTCGGCCGCCCGGTCGGGGTGGGCGGGCAGCATCCGGCCCGCCAGCTCGCTCTTGAGCGTGATCAGCGACAGCGAGTGGCCGAGCAGGTCGTGCAGGTCGCGGGCGAGCCGCAGCCGCTCCTCGTTGGCGGCCAGTTCGGCGACGGTGGCCCGCGCCTCGCGCAGCTCGATCGTCGTACGCACCAGCTGGCCCACCCCCGCCATGGCGAAGCCGCCGAGCAGCGCGGGCACCACCAGCGCGCTGAGCAGGTCGTGGTTGTCCGCCGACCGCAGGCCGACCGCCGCCATCACCCCGGTGACGGCCGGGATCGCGAACCGGGAGACCCGGATCGGCAGCGCGGCGCCGCACGACACCGACACGTAGACGAAGAGCACCAGCCACGCGCTGTCCAGCGTGAGGGAGAGCAGCACCGCCAGGGCGAGCATGAACAGCAGCGCGCTGTAGACGGTGCGTGGCCGGAGCGGCCGTCCGGTGTGCCGGAAGATCACCATCAGGTAGACGCCCACGAAGGCGACCAGGCCGACCACGCCGAGCACGACACTCCACGGCGACCCGTCGTGGTCGAAGAGGTCGCTCACCGGCGCGCCCATGAAGGCCAGCCAGATGCCGAACCACATCAGCTTCACGAAGGAGTGCCTGCGGCCGTCGGGTGACTGGCCGATGCCGACGCCGGAGAAGGTCACTTCGCTCATGCCTTCAGTGTGTCCTTGCGGTACAGCCAGGCGGCGCCGCCCGCGAAGACCACGAAGTATCCGACCATGATCGCGACGTCCTTGAGATGCGGCGCGCCGCCCAGCTCGATGGCCTGTCCGAGGGCCGCGTAGGCATGCGTGGGCAGCCATTCGGCGATGTTCTGCAGCCACTGCGGATAGCTGGAGACGGGCAGCCACAGGCCGCCGAGGATGGACAGGCCGAAGTAGATGATCATCGTGATGGGCCGGACGGCGTCACCGGAGGCGACGTAGCCGATGGCCACCCCGAGCGCGGCGAAGCACAGGCTGCCGGCCCAGATGACGCCGGTGAGCGCCAGCCACTGCCAGGTGTCCAGCGTGACGCCCTTGACCGAAGCGGCGATGACGAACACGACGATGATGGACGGCAGGCTGACCACGGCGGCGCCGGCGATCTTCGCGAGGACGTAGCCGCGTCCGGGCAGCGAGGTGAGCCGCAGCTGGCGCACCCAGCCCTTCTCGCGCTCCTTGGCGATCTTCTCGCTGTTGCCCATCAGTACGGCGGTGAGCGCCCCGAAGGACGCCAGCGCGACCATGTAGAACGAACTGAGCGACAGGTCGCTGCCGGCCACCTTCTTCGCGTTGTCCTGCGGCCCGGCGATGACCAGGAAGAGCACGGCGGGGTAGATCACCGAGAAGAACATGAACTTCTTGTTCCGCAGGGTGCGGGTGATTTCGAGCTTGATCAGGGTGTTCACGCGGTCCTGGCCTCCTCGGCCTCGGTGATGGCGACGAACGCCTGCTCAAGGCCGAGCCCGGCCACTTCGAGATTGCGCGGGTAGAGCCCGAGCCCGTACACGCCGTGCACGGTCGCGTCCGCGTCGTGGGACTGCATACGGACGGTGGTTCCGGAGACGGACAGCGCGCCGAGGGACGGCAGCGCGCGCAGCGCTGTCTCGTCGATCGGACCGTCCAGGTCGAAGGAGATCCGGCGGGCGCCCGCCCTGGCCTTGATCTCGGCGGCCGTGCCGTCGGCCAGCAGCCTGCCCTTGTACAGCACGAGCACCCGGTCGGCGATCGCGTCCGCCTCTTCCAGGTAGTGGGTGGCGAACAGCACCGTACGGCCGTGCCGCGCCTGCTCGCGCATGGTGGCCCAGAACGCCTGCCGCGCCGTGACGTCCATCCCGGTGGTCGGCTCGTCGAGGACGATGAGGTCGTTGGCGCCCGCGGTGGCGAGCGCGAACCTGACCCGCTGCTCCTGGCCGCCGGAGAGCTTGTTGACCTTGCGGTCGGCGATCTGGGTGATGCCCGCCCTGGCCAGCACCTCGGAGACCGGGAACGGCTTGCGGTGCAGGGCGCACGCGAGGTTCACCAGCTCGCGGACCGTGACCTCCTCCATCAAGCCGCCGCTCTGCAGCATGGCGCCGACCCGGCCCGCCGAGATGGCTTCCTTCGGGCTCATGCCGAAGACGCTGACGGTGCCCGAGTCGGGGTTCCTGAGGCCGAGCAGCAGATCGAGGGCCGAGGACTTGCCCGCGCCGTTGGGGCCGAGGAGCGCGACGGTCTCGCCGGGGTGGAGCGTGAGCGTGAGACCGGCCACCGCGTGGACGTCTCCGTAGCTCTTGTTCACGTTCTCGAAGCTCGCCACCGCTGTACCGGTGGCGGTGGGAGGGGCTGTCGTCGTCATGCCCTCATCGTGGCCGCCGCGCCCCCGCTTCCGGCAGTGCCGACGGTCGTGGCCCTGGGATGACATCCGTCATCCCAGGGCCACGACTCATGTCCGGACGCCGGGTCAGCTGGGGTCGGTCTCGATCACCTTCGTGCGCTCCTCCTGCGTCTTGCCGCGCAGTGCCTCGCGCAGCGCGCCCGCCACGTCCTGCGGGGTGACCGCGGTCTTCGAGCCGTCGCCCCTGGTGATCAGGACGCCGTCGAACACCGAGCCGTACAGCTCCTTGAGCGCCTTGAGGTCGTAGCTGTCCTGGAGCTTCCCGTCGACGGCCTTCATCGAGAGGATCTTGGGCAGCGACCGGTCGGGGCCGAACTGGATCGAGGCGTTCCCCGCCTTGATCGTGACGAGCCCGGACATCGCCGGCTTGGCGAAGTCCTTCATCGCGCGGTCGATCTCGGCCTCGCTGATGGTGGGTTCGCGGCTGGTGAGCGGCAGTTTGACGACGCTGACCTTGCCCGTCTGGACCTGGGTGCGGTAGGCGTCGCGCACCGAGATCATCGACTGGCTGACGTCCAGGGACTGGCCCGCCTTGCCGGGCACGGCGACGGGCTTGCCGGGCTCGAACTTGATCGTGCCCTCCGTGGCGGAGCCCGAGGTGCCCGCCAGGTCGGTGAGGGCGGCGGTCAGTTTCTCGTCGTCGACGGGGATCACCGGCTCGACGACCCGTGCGCCGCCGAACAGCGAGCCGACCACGGTGACCGGGTTGTAGTCGCTGCCCGCCGCCGACCGGACGGTCGCCTGCGTGTCGAGGGTCAGGCCCGCCTTGTCGGGGGCCAGTTCCTGCGTCGTGCCGCTGACGTCGAGCTTGAGCGGGGCCTTCGCCTGCTTGCCGAGCGCGCTCTCCAGCTTGTTGACGGCCTGGTCACGGGTGCCGCCGCCGATGTCGACGCCGAGGACCGTGCTGCCCTTGGGCACGTCGGAGTGGTTCATGAGCAGTCCGGCGCCGTAGACGCCGACGGCGGCCACGATGAGCAGGGCGACGAGCAGCATGCCCTTGGAGCGGCCCTTCTTGGCCGGCGCCGCGGGGCGCGGCGCGGGCGCGGGGGCCGGCGCCGCCGCGGGTCCTGACCGCTCGGGTCCCTCGGGGCCCGGGTAGACGCCGGGCGGGAAGCCCCGGCCGGGGGTCGGCCGGTCGTCGGTCCTGGGCGTGAGGTCGGGCCTGCCGCCCTGCGGGCCGCCCGTCGGCGTACCGGAGCCGGGGAACGGCGCGCGGTGCTCCGGCGGGATGACCGGGATGCCGCTGGTGAGCGTGTCGCCCGAGACATGGCCGCCGGGCGGTTCGGGGGCGGGCTGCTGCGGTGTCAGTACGGCGGTGTCGTCGGACATCCGGGGCACGCCGCCCTGGTCGGGGCCGCCCGGGTAGCCGGGTGCGCCGGGGCCGCCCGGTGCGCCGCCCAGCGGGGTGAGCGGTGAGCTGCCCGTCGCGGGGCCCGTGGTGGGCCCGTTCGGACCGTTGTCGGGGCCGGGGATGCCGACGGGCACGCCGTAGGGCGGGGTGCCGTGGCTGCCGGGCGCGTAGCCGCCCGCGCCGGGGTCGCCCTGCTGACCTGGTGCGCCTTGCTGCCCGGGTGCGCCCTGGCCCTGCGGGCCCGGCTGCGCCGCGTAGTCGGCGAGGGAGCCGCCGCCCGTGCCGTCGCCCGCGCCGGGCTGCGGCGGGGTGGGTCCGCCGGCCGTCGCAGCGGCGCCTGCGCCCATGCCGGCCGCCGTACCGGTGCCCGCGCCCGAGGGGCCGGGGGCCGCGCCCGCCTTGCGGGGGGCGAACCAGTCGCTCGGGGGCTGCTTGTCCTGGCCGGCGGGCGGCTCGCCCTCCGGGGCCGCGGACCCGGCGGGGTCCTGGCCCGCCCCGTCGGGGCGCGGTGTGCTGCCCGTACGGTCGCCGTTCTGCCCGGCCGCCGGGATGCCCCGGCCGTCGGTGGACTCGCCCTCGCCCATCGGCGTACGCATGACGACGGGCGGGATCGGCCGCGAACCCGGGATGTTGATCCGGATGCGGGTGGTCAGTGTGGTCTCGGTTCTCGGCTCGTCCGGCTGCGGGACGGGCGGGATCTCGGTCTCGTCCGACGCGTCCTGCTGGGGCGGCCCCGGATACTGGCGTGATCCGTACGGCGGTGTCCCCGAGGGGTACGCGGCTCCGCCGCGCCCCTGGGGCCCGGAGGACGAACTGTCAGTTTCACGACTCAAAGCAGGATCTCCCGGTTGGCTCCGCCGCCCGTTCTTACTGGTACTCAACTACGCAGGTCCCCATGCCGGAGGCCGGGGACGGCCCGGAGCGCGCACCACCATACTGTCCTCCGCCGACACACATCCGCCGACCGCGTGAAGCGGCTGCTCAGCCGGCCGTACGGACATGGTCAATTCAGCAGCAGACGGACGCTTCACTTCCCAAGTCGGCCGGACTTCGTGCCCGGTTGCGGCAACCGGAGCATGGTGGCACAGATCACAGCGACCACCATCCCACCCAGCAGATAGACGAGGGGTCCGATACCGGCCGCGAAGACACCGTCGCCTTCCGGCCGTCCCATACTCAGCAGAATGACAGCAATCAGCCAGCCGGCCGCGGGCGCCCCCACCCCGAGCTGGGTGCCGGTCGCCAGCAGTCCGCCGCCGAATACACCGGCGGTGGCGAGCAGGGCGAGCACCAAACCCCCCGGGAACCAGCCGCCTTGGGCCAGCGCGCCCGCCACACCGACGACGGCGCCGAGGACGAGCAGCCCGGCGTAGGCGGCGATCCTGGCGGGTCTGGGCGGCTGCGCGAGCCAGCCGCCGGGCGTCCGGTCCACGCTCATCGGCCGGCCCCCGCGGTGGCTTCCGCACCGGCGATGCCGGCGAACAGGTCGGTCTCCCGCTCGCCTGCGGGGGCGCCCCGCTCGCCCTGCACCAACTCGTAGTACTCCTGGGCGAACAGCGGCTGGCCGAGGCCGTTGGAGAGGGCGAAGAAGGGCCCGTCGACGGTGATTTGAGTGGCGTGGGCACGCATCGCGGCCGTCTTGCGTCCGGCGTACTCCGCGCCGTCGACCACCGTCGTGATCCGCGCGTCGTCGACCACGCCCGGAAGGTCGTCGACCGCGGCCGTGCCGGCGAAGACCGGTCCCGCGGCCCGCAGCCGGGCGAAGCCCGCCTCGGCCACCGAGCGCGGCATCCGGTTCCAGTACACCTTCGCGACGGTGTGCGGCGCTCCCAGGTCGGTCCGGTACGCGGCGTCGGCGGCCAGTTCGGCGGCGCGCGTGGCGACGCGGTGGGCCTGGATGTGGTCGGGGTGGCCGTAGCCGCCGTCGGGGTCGTACGTGACGAGCACCTGCGGGCGCACTTCGCGGATCATCTCCACGAGGTACGGCGCCGCCGCCTCGACGTCCGTGTGCCAGAACGCGTTCTCGCGGTCGTTCTGCGGCAGGCCCATCATCCCGGAGTCCCGGTAGCGGCCCGCGCCGCCGAGGAAGCGGTGGTCGGTGACGCCCAGCTCCCGCATGGCGGCGGCGAGTTCACCGACGCGGTGCGGGCCGAGGGCGTCGTCCTTGTCGGCCGCGAGCCGGGCGAGAGCGGCCGGGACGACCTCACCCTCCTCGCCGAGCGTGCAGGTCACGAGCGTGACCAGGGCGCCACCTGCCGCGTACTTGGCCATGGTGGCGCCGTTGTTGATCGTCTCGTCGTCAGGGTGCGCGTGCACCAGCATCAGACGCCGACCGGGTAGATCGCTCATGGGGACAGCCTACGAGGCGGCCCGATCCGGACGGGACGCACTCAGAACTTGATGCCCCCGATCATGCCCGCCACGTTGGAGGTCAGGTCGCTGATGGTGGGCGCGATGGTGGAGCTGGCGAGATAGAACCCGAGCAGCACACAGACAACCGCGTGTCCACCTTTGAGCCCGGATTTCCGGACCAGGAGGAAGACCACGATCGCCAGCAGCACCACCGCCGAAATCGAGAGTGCCACGGCGGTTCACCTCCATAGATATTCAGTCGGAACATCGCAGCGTGCATGTGCCCGGCAGAGTCATACCCACCAAGCGCTACGGATCATAACTATCCGTGCCAACGCATCGATCGGAGCACGGCAGCACATGGGGGCGCACGGCCACCGCGGCCTCATAGGATTCGGTTCATGACCTTGCGGCCGCAGCTCTCGTTCCCTCGTCAGTACGCGACCACCCAGCGGTTCAGCCTCGGGGCCCCGCGCTCGTTCACGGTGTCGCCCGACGGCGACCGGGTGGTCTTCCTGCGTTCCGCCTCCGGCACCGACCGGGTGAACCGCCTCTGGGTGGTCGATCTCTCCGGTGCGGCGGCCGGTGAGGTGCGCGAGCGGGTGGCCGCCGATCCGGAGCTGCTGCTCGGCGGCGCCGGTGAGCGGCTCTCGGCGCAGGAGCGGGCCAGACGCGAGCGGAGCCGTGAGGGCTCGGCGGGCATCGTCGGGTACGCCGTGGACGGGGCGGTCGAGCTGGCGGCCTTCACGCTGTCGGGGCGGCTGTTCACGACCGGGCTGCGGGACGCGGCGGTACGTGAACTGCCCGTGCCGGGTCCGGTGATCGACCCGAGGCCGGCCCCGGACGGCCGCCATGTGGCCTATGTGGCCCGTGGGGCGCTGCGGGTGATCGGGACGGACGGTACGGGTGACCGGGAGCTGGCGGGCCCCGAGAACGACGATGTGACGTACGGCCTGGCCGAGTTCATCGCGGCCGAGGAGATGGACCGCTCGCGCGGCTACTGGTGGTCGCCCGACTCCGACCGGCTGCTGGTCGCGCGGTCCGACACGGCGCGGGTCAACCGGTGGTGGATCTCCGACCCGGCCCACCCGGACCGGGCGCCGGAGCAGGTGGCGTATCCGGCGGCGGGCACGCCCAACGCGGACGTGACGCTGTTCCTGCTGGGGCTCGACGGGTCGCGTACCGAGGTGGTCTGGGACCGGGCGCGCTACCCGTACCTGGCCCGGGTGCACTGGTCGGCCGCCGGCGCCCCGCTGCTGCTCGTCCAGACCCGTGACCAGGGCAGTCAGCTGTATCTCGCGGTGGACCCGGCGAGCGGCGCGACACAGATGGTGCACAGGGACGAGGACCCGGCCTGGCTGGAGCTGTTCGCCGGGGTGCCGGCGTGGGCGCCGGACGGCCGGCTCGTACGGATCGCCGACGAGGGGGGCGCACGGGTCCTGGTGGTCGGCGACCGGGCACTGACCGGGCCGCAGTTGCAGCTGCGGTCGGTGCTGGACATCGGTGAGCACGACGTTCTGGTGTCGGCCGTGGCCGGCGAGGAGGCGGCGGCGCCGGAGATCGGCGAGATCCATGTGTACCGGGTCAACGAGCTGGGGACGGAGCGCTTCTCCGCCGGGCCCGGGGTGCATTCGGCGGTACGGGGCGGCCGGGTGACCGTGCTGACCTCGGCCAGGCCCGGTACGCCGGGTACCTCGGCGCAGGTGCTGCGGGACGGCAAGCCGCTGGTGACGATCGTCTCGTACGCCGAGCAGCCGGTGCTCACGGCTCGCGCGCGGTTCGTCGAAGGGGGCGCACGGCGGATTCCGTGCGCCGTCCTGCTCCCCACCGATTATCAGGAATCGGACGGTCCGCTTCCGGTTCTGTTGGACCCGTACGCGTGCCCGCACGGCCAGCGGGTGCTCGCTTCACACAACGCGCACCTCACGTCCCAGTGGTTCGCCGACCAGGGCTTCGCGGTGATCGTCGCCGACGGCCGTGGCGCGCCCGGCCGGTCGCCCGGCTGGGAGAAGTCGATCAAGAACAACATGCTGCTGGCCCTCGACGACCAGATCGAGGCGCTGCAGGACCTCGCGGGACGCTTCCCGCTGGACACCGGCCGGGTCGCGATCCGCGGCTGGTCGGGCGGCGGCTGGCTCGCGGGACTCGCCGTCCTGCGCCGCCCCGACATCTTCCACGCGGCGGTCGTCGGCGCGCCGGTCACCGACGTACGGCTGTACGACACGCACTACATGGAGCGCTACTACGGCCTGCCGGACGAGCAGCCCGAGGTCTACGCGGCGCACTCGCTGGTCACCGACGACGGCCTCTCGGCGCCCCAGGAGCCGGCCAGGCCGATGATGATCATCCACGGCCTCGCCGACGACAACGTGGTGGTCGCGCACTCCCTGCGGCTGTCGGCGGCGCTCCTGGCGGCGGGCCGGCCGCACGAGGTGCTGCCGCTCACGGGCGCGACGCACATGACGCCGCAGGAGGAGATCGCGGAGAACATGCTGCTGCTCCAGGTGGACTTCCTCAAGCGGTCCCTGCCGGGCGGCCGACCGGCCGCCGGCTGATCGACCCTTTCCGGCCACCCCAGGCGTGGCCGGAAAGCGCGCCACGGCGTCTCCCGGCACGACGCCGTGCGAGGCCGCCGGCCCAGGCAGCGCGGGTCCGGCCCGTACCGGCCGCCCGGGGGCGTCTCGTGCGGAGTACGGCCCGATCTCGTCTACCGGAGCCGTGCCGCCTGTGCGGCCTTGACCGTGTGCTGGAGGAGCAGCGCCGTGGTCACCGGGCCGACGCCGCCCGGCACCGGTGTCAGGGCGCCTGCCCGGTCGGTCACGGACGGGTCCACGTCGCCGACGAGGCCGCCGTCGGCCGTGGGGTTGGTGCCGACGTCCACGACGACGGCCCCCGGCCGTACGTGCGCTGCGGTGATCAGCCCCGGCCTGCCGACCGCTGCGACCACCACGTCGGCCGCCGACGTGACGGCGGCCAGGTCGCGGGTGCGGGAGTGGCAGACCGTCACGGTGGCGTTCTTGTCGAGTAGCAGGTGCGCCGCCGGTTTGCCGACGACCGTCGAGCGGCCGACGACGGCGACATGACGGCCGGTCAGCTCGACCTTGTGGTGGTCGAGGAGCGCGACCACGGCCTCGGCGGTGGCCGGGGCGAAGGCGGGGAGCCCCGCCGCCAGCCGGCCGAGCGAGAGCGGGTTGGCGCCGTCCACGTCCTTCTCGAACGCGATGGCGGACGCCAGGTCCTCCAGGGCCGCCCCCGCGGGCAGCGGGGTCTGCAGGATGATGCCGTGCACGGACGCGTCGGCGCTGAGCGCGGCCAGCCGGTCGCCGATCTGTTCTGCGGTGGCTTCGGCGCCGAGGTCGACGATCTCGCAGTCGATACCGGCCTTCCCCGCCGATCTGGCGATCGAGCGTACGTACCAGGCGCTCGACTCGTCGGCGGTCGCGACCACCACCGCCAGCTTCGGCGGGGTGCCGGACGCGGCCAGCTCGGCGGCAGCCGCGGTGGCCTCGGCGCGTACGGCGGCGCCGAGTTCCTTGCCTGACAGGACCGTCGCGCTCACTTCTTGATCTCCTCGCGCACGGCCACCGTGATCTGCTCGGCGCGGGCGGCGATCTGGTCCACCCGGTCGGCCTCGGCCGCGAGCGCGGCGCTGACCTCGGTGTCCTTGATCCCGCCCAGATTGATCTCGACGTTGACCCGGGCGGTGGTGGCGGCGGCGCGCGCCGCCTCGGCCGCCGCGGCCACATCGGTGATGACGTTGCGGTTGCCGATCGGCAGCAGTTCCTCGGCCAGCGTGACGGCCACGTCGGCGACGACGATCACCTCGGCCGGCGGCCGGCCCGCCCCGACCAGGGCCGTGGCGATGGCCGCCGAACGGGCGGCCTTCTGCTCGTCGTCCGCCCTGGGCAGCCGGTAGGCGTCGGTGACCGCGGTGAACGCCACGGCGTCGTCCTGCGCCAACTGCAGCGCGGCGGCGCGCAGTTCGTCGGTCTCGGTGATGATCCGCTCGATGGTCGCCCGGTCGGCGGCGTACTTCTCACCGGTGCTGTAGCGGGCCACCATGCCGAGCAGGGCCGCCGCCTGGGCCGCGTGCAGGGCGGCCGAAGCGCCGCCGCCGGGGGCCGGGACCCGGTCGGCCAGCCGGTCGAGGAAGTCGCCGATCGTCTCGTCACGCATGCCCGGAATCCTCCCACGCTCACCGGTCGTCGGGACGCTCGGTCCACGTACCGGGCTCCGTGCCCGTACCGGGCCCCGTGCCGAGTTCCCGCCACGTACCGGACTCGCTGCCCGCGCCGGGCGCCGCCTCCCGGCCGCCGTCCGGTTCCGGTTCCGGGCCCGTGACCGGGACGATCTGCTTCTCCTCGGCGAAGTGGCACGCCGAGGGGTGCGACGCCGGGCCCGTGTCGTCGCGGAAGACCATCGGGACCGCCAGGACCGGGTCCTCCACCGCGCACTTCTCCTGCGCCTTCCAGCAGCGGGTACGGAAGTGGCAGCCGGACGGCGGGTTCGCCGGTGACGGCACGTCACCGCTGAGGATGATCCGCTCGCGGTGCTCGCGCGCCGTCGGGTCCGGCAGCGGTACGGCGGAGAGCAGCGCCTGCGTGTACGGGTGCGTGGGGTGGTCGTAGATCTCGGCGTCCGAACCGATCTCGACGACCCGGCCCAGATACATCACGGCGACCCGGTCGGAGATGTGCCGCACGATCGACAGGTCGTGGGCGATGAAGACGTAGCTCAGCCCGAACTCCTGCTGGAGCCGCTCCATCAGGTTGATGACCTGCGCCTGGACCGACACGTCGAGCGCCGACACCGGCTCGTCGGCGACGATGACCTCGGGCTGCAGCGCGAGGCCGCGCGCGATCCCGATGCGCTGGCGCTGGCCGCCGGAGAACTGGTGCGGATAGCGGTTGATGTACTCCGGGTTCAGGCCGACGACGTCCAGCAGGTCCTGCACCTTGCGGCGCCGGTCGCCCTTGGGCGCCACCTCGGGGTGGATCTCGTACGGCTCGCCGATGATGTCGCCGACGGTCATCCGCGGGTTGAGCGAGGTGTACGGGTCCTGGAACACCATCTGGATGTTCCTGCGGACGGTCTTCATCGCGCGCCCTGACAGCTTGGTGATGTCCTCGCCCTTGTACCGGATCGTGCCGGCCGTCGGGTCCTCCAGATGCACCAGCATCCGCGCCACCGTCGACTTGCCGCAGCCCGACTCCCCCACCACACCCAGGGTTTCGCCCTGGCCGAGGTCGAAGGAGACGCCGTCGACGGCCTTCACCGCGCCGACCTGTTTCCTGATCAGGATCCCCTGGGTCAGCGGATAGTGCTTGACCAGGTCCCGTACTTCCAGGATGGGCTCAGTCATCGAGGGTCTCCCTCCAGAAGTGGCAGGCGCTCCGCCGGGTCGACGACACCTCGTAGAGCGGCGGCTCGTCCGTCCTGCACACGTCCTGGGCGCGCGGGCAGCGCGGGTTGAAGGCGCAGCCCGGCGGGATCCGCAGCAGGTTGGGCGGCAGGCCCTTGATCGCGTAGAGGTCCTGGCCCTTCTGGTCCAGGCGCGGGATCGAGTCCAGCAGCCCCCGGGTGTACGGGTGGGCCGGTGCCTTGTAGATCTCGTGGACCGGCGCGGTCTCGACGATGCGGCCCGCGTACATCACCGCGATCTTGTCGGCGACGTCGGCGACGACACCGAGGTCGTGGGTGATCAGGATCAGCCCCATGTTCAGCTCGCGCTGCAACTCGGCGAGCAGGTCCATCACCTGGGCCTGGACGGTCACGTCGAGGGCCGTGGTCGGCTCGTCCGCGATGATCAGCGAGGGTTCCAGCGCGAGCGCCATCGCGATCATGATGCGCTGGCGCATACCGCCGGAGAACTGGTGCGGATAGTCCCCCACCCGCTGGTGGGCGGCCGGGATCCGGACCCGGTCCATCAGCTCGACGGCCTTGGCGCGCGCGTCCTTGCGGGACATCCCCCGGTGCACGATGAACATCTCGCCGAGCTGGGCGCCGACGCTGAGCACGGGGTTGAGCGAGGACAGCGCGTCCTGGAAGATCATCGCCATCTCGGAGCCCCGGATCTTGCGCCGCTCCTCCTCCTTGAGCTTCAGCAGGTCCTGGCCGTGGAAGACGACCTCGCCGCCGGTGATCTTGCCGGGCGGTACGTCGAGGATGCCCATGATCGCCTGGGCGGTGACGGACTTGCCGGATCCCGACTCGCCCAGCACGGCCAGGGTCTCCCCCTCGTCCACCTGGTAGCTGACCCCGTTGACCGCCTTGGCGACGCCCTCGCGGGTGTGGAACTCCACGTGCAGATCGCGCACTTCGAGCAACATGGGACGCAACTCCTCAGCGCAGCTTGGGGTCGAGGGCGTCGCGCACCGCGTCGCCGAGCATGATGAATGCGAGCACGGTGACCGCCAGCGCGCCGGCCGGCCAGAGCAGCATGTGCGGGGCGTTGCGGATGTACGGCGACGCGGCCGAGATGTCGATGCCCCAGGACACGGTCGGCGGTTTGAGCCCCACGCCGAGGTACGACAGCGTCGCTTCGAGCGAGATGTACGTACCGAGCGCGATGGTCGCGACGACGATCACCGGCGCGATGGCGTTGGGCATGATGTGCCGGACCAGCAGCCGGGTGCTCGAAGCGCCGAGCGCCCGCGCGGCCTGCACGAAGTCGTTCTGTTTGATGGTGATGACGGAGCCGCGCGCGATCCGGGAGATCTGCGGCCAGCCGAGCAGCACCATGAACCCGATCACCGGCCAGACGGTGGAGCTCTTGACCACGGACAGCAGGACGAGCCCGCCGAGGACGACGGGAATGCCGAAGAAGATGTCGGTGGCCCGGGACAGCAGCGAGTCGGAGATGCCGCCGAAGAACCCGGCCAGCGCGCCGAGGAAGGAGCCGATGAGGGCCACTCCGACGGTGGCGCAGACGCCGACGGTGACCGAGGCGCGCGCCCCGTACACGGTCCTGGTGTAGACGTCGCAGCCCTGCCCGTCGAAGCCGAACGGGTGTCCCGGCTGGGAGCCTTCCTGTGCCTTGCCGAGATCACAGGTCAGCGGGTTGCGGGAGGCGATGGCCTGCGGCCAGATCGCGATGATCACCAGGAAGAGGATGACCAGCGCCGAGATGATGAAGATCGGGTTGCGCCGCAGGTCGCGCCAGGCGTCCGACCAGAGACTGCGTGGCTTGTCGTCCGTGCCGCCGCCCTCGGGGCCTTCGCCCTGTACGGAGCTGCCCTCGCTCATGGCGAGGTCCATCGTGCCCCCGGCACCTGTGCCGGCGATGGCTTCGTTCGGCGGTCGGTTGGGATCTTCAGGCATACCGGATCCTCGGGTCGAGAACGGCGTAGAGGAGGTCGACCAGCAGGTTCGCCACCAGGAAGACGATGACCAGGACGGTCACGAAGCCGACGACGGTCTGGGTGTTCTGGCGCACGATGCCCTGGTAGAGCTGGTAACCGACGCCGTGGATGTTGAAGATCCGCTCGGTGACGATCGCGCCGCCCATCAGCCCGCCGATGTCGGTGCCGATGAAGGTGACCACCGGGATCAGCGAGTTGCGCAGCAGATGACGGACGATCACCCGGCGCCTGGGCAGCCCCTTGGCGATGGCGGTGCGCACGTAGTCGGAGCGTCTGTTCTCGGCGATGGACGTACGGGTCAGCCGGGTGACGTACGCCAGTGACACGGACGCGAGCACGAGCCCCGGCACGATCAGCTCGTCCAGCGGGGCCGACGTGGAGACCGAGGGGTTGATGATGCCCCAGTTCACGCCCAGCACGAGCTGCACGATCAGACCGGTGACGAAGGTCGGTACGGAGATGACCACCAGGGTCAGCAGCAGGACGCCGGTGTCGACCGGGCGGCCCCTGCGCAGCCCGGTGATCACGCCGAGCGTGATGCCGATGATGATCTCGAAGACGATCGCCACGACGGTCAGCCGGATGGTGACGGGGAAGGCCGAGCCCATCAGGTCGATGACCTTCTGGCCGTTGAAGGCCGTGCCGAAGTCACCCTGGAAGAGATGGCCCATGTAGGTCAGGTATTGCTGCCACACCGGCTTGTCGAGGCCGAATTCCTTCTTCAGCTGCGCCACGGTCGCCGGATCGCAGGTCTTGTCGCCGCAGAGACCGGCGATGGGATCGCCCATGACGTTGACCATCAGGAAGATCAGCAGCGTCGCACCGATGAACACGGGGATCATCTGGAGCAGACGCCTGATCACATATCGTCCCATGGAGGACTCCGGGGATCGTGGGGTGCGTGCAGAGCCAGGACGACGCCGGTAACGGCCTGCGGCCCGGCGCCAGTGGTGGGCCGGGCCGCACGCCGTCCGGCGTCAGTTGACCTTGATCTCGTTGTAGACCGGCACGCTGAACGGGTTCAGCGCGACGTTCGACAGCCGGTCCGAGTAGCCGGCGCTGCCGTTCTGGTACCAGAGCGGGATGGCCGCCATCTGGTCCCTGACGACCTCTTCGGCCTGCTGGAACAGCTTGACCGCCTTGGTCGTGTCGGTCTCGGCGTTGGCCTGGTTGACCAGCTTGTCGAACTTCGGGTCGGAGAACTTGCCGTCGTTCGACGAGGCGTTGGTGAAGTACAGCGGCTGCAGGAAGTCCTGGATCAGCGGGTAGTCCATCTGCCAGCCGGCCCGGAAGGGACCGGTCATCTTCTTCTGGCCGATCTGGTTACGGAAGTCGGCGAAGGTGCCGACCGGGGCGCCCACGCACGTCTTGCCGCTGCCCATCACGTTGTTGATGCTGTTGCAGACGGCGTCGACCCATTCCTTGTGCGAGCCGGTGTCCGCGTTGTACGAGATGGTCATCTTGCCGCCGGGGATGCCGCCGCCCTGCTGGATCAGCTTCTTGGCCTGCGCCGCGTTGAAGTCGCACGCCGAGCCGCAGAGCCCGGCCTTGTAACCGCCGGCCGCGCCGAGCACCGGCGAGGTCCAGTCGGTCGCGGGGGTGCGGGTGTTCTGGAAGATGGTCTTGGTGATCTGCGCGCGGTTGATCGCCATCGACAGGCCGGTGCGCAGCTTCGCCGAGTTCGGACCGTTCCACTTCTTGTCGTAGAACGGGAACGCCAGCGTCTGGATGATGCCGGCCGGGGTGTTGATGTAGCGCCCCGCCAGGTCCGACTTCACGTTCTTGAGCTGCGCGGCGGGCACGTCGTCGACCAGGTCGAGGTTGCCGGCCGTCAGGTCGGTGTAGGCGGTGTTGTTGTCCGTGTAGACCTTCAGGTCCACGCCGCCGTTCTGCGCCTTGTCGTCGCCCGGGTACTTCTTCCAGGTGCGCAGCGACATCTGGGAGCCCTTGGTGTACTTGTCCACCGTGTACGGGCCGTTGCCGACGGGCTTGGAGAGCCACGCGGAGTGGTTGCTGAAGAACGCCTTGGGCAGCGGCGCGAACGCCGCGTAGCCCAGGGTGTCGGGCCAGGTCGAGAACGGCTGCGACAGCGTGGCGGTGAAGGTCTGGCCACCCGTGATCTTCAGCCCCGACATGGTGGTCGCCTTGGGCTGGCCGGTCTCCGGGTGCACGTCGGTGTAGCCGGCGATGTACTGGAAGAACGACGCGTTCTTCTGGTTGTTCTTCAGATTCGCGCCGTAGTTCCAGGCGTCGACGAAGGACTTCGCCGTGACCTTCTCACCGTTGCTGAACGTCCAGCCGTTCTTGACGGTGATGTTGAAGGTCTTGGAGTCCTTCGTGGTGATGCTGGAGGCGAGGGCGTTCTCGGCCTTGGCGGTCTTGGGGTTGTAGCGCTTGAGACCCCGGAAGATCATGTCCAGGACCTTGCCGCCCTGCACCTCGTTGGTGTTGGCGGGCTCCAGCGGGTTCTGCGGGTCACCCCACGAGGCGCTCAGCACCCCGCCGGAGCCGCCACCACTGCCACTTCCGCTGCCGCTGTCGCTGTCCCCGCCGCAGGCCGTCGCGGTCAGCGCGACGACCACCGCACAAGCGGCCCACTTGGCGTGTGTGGCTCCACGCATGGAGTGCCTCCCTTTCAGGCCCAGATCTCACTTGAACCCAAATACACCCCATACGGTGTCGAACCGCACTTTCTTGAGGGCTGTACGAGTCACAGCCCTCGGGACGGGTCACACCGGCACGATCAGCTCCCAGGTGTCCACGGCGAAGTGCAGCCGCATGCCGTTCGCCTCGTAGAGCTTCAGCGCGCCGGTGGCGTTCTCGGTGTCGACGCCGAGGCCCACGGTCTCCCGGCCGCGTCCGGCGAAGGCGTGGAAGGCGTGTCGCAGCAGGAACCCGCCGATCCCCCGGCCCCTGGCGTCCTTGACCACACCGAGGTTGGGGATCCAGCCCATCGACTCCCGCTCGTTGCCGCCGATCAGCACAGCCGCGTCGCCGATCCCCTCGGCCGCGGCGATCCACACCAGCGACCAGTCGATCCGGTCGCCGCCCTGGTGCTCCAGCCACTCCTCGTAGCCGCGCGGCCGGTGGTCGAAGTGGTCGGCGAAGGTCAGCTCGCACAGCTCGTACGCGACGCGCCGGTCGGCCTCGGCCGTACAGTCCCGTACCCGTACGCCCGGCGGCGGGGTCGGCGCCGCGCCGAGGGCCGCGACGTCACGGGTCATCACCTGGTAGCGGCGGACCCGGCGCCAGTCGCGCGCCTCGATGACCGCGGTGTCCAGGGTCGGCTCGGTGTTCAGGTGCATATGGACGACGGCGCGCCCGGCGCCGTTCGCGCGGGCCCGTTCGGCGGCCCGTCCCTCCATCAGCTCGAACAGCCGCACCCCCGCGGCGGCGCTGCCGGGCAGCAGATAGTGGTCCATGCCGATGCGCTCGTCGCCGGAGTCGTCCCACATCAGGCCGTAGCAGACGAGCCGGCCGTCCTCGTACGCCAGCCAGGAGTCCTTGGCGAGGTCGACGCCGGGGTGGCCGAGATCGTCCCGCACCTCGTGCAGATCGGTCTCGGGCCGGCCTATCTCGATCACGTCGATCGCGTTGAGCAGCTCACAGATGGCGGGAGCGTCGTCGGGTACGGCGGGCCGCACGGTAAGAGACATGGACGTACTGTCGAGCGCGCCGCACCCCGCCCGCAACGCCTTTTCGCGACGGTGCGCGGGAAAGGGTGCGAACGGGGTGCGGGGCGGGCGTCCGTACGGGCGCCTCTGTGCTACGGCCGGTCCTCCGGCTCCAGGTCCTTCTCCAGGGCCCGCAGCGCCGGGTCGAGGATGACGTCCTCTTCGCGGGCCTCGGTGGTGGGGTCCTCGGGGAAGTGGCAGGCGGTCAGATGGCCCGGCTTGTTGCCGGAGATCTGGACCAGCGGCGGTTCCTCCGTGGCGCACTTGTCCTGCGCCTTCCAGCAGCGGGTACGGAACCGGCAGCCGGACGGCGGCATGATCGGCGAAGGCACGTCGCCGAAGAGCCGGATGCGCTCGCGCTTCTCCACGTCGATGTCCGTCTCGGGCACGGCGGAGAGCAGGGCGTGCGTGTACGGGTGACGGGGCCGGTTGTAGAGGGAGTCGCGGTCGGCGACCTCCACCACCTTGCCCAGGTACATCACGGCGACCCGCTGCGAGAAGTGCCGCACGATCGACAGGTCGTGCGCGATGAAGACGAAGGCGATGCCGAGGTCGCGCTGGAGCTCCTGGAGCAGGTTGATGACCTGCGCCTGGATGGAGACGTCCAGGGCCGAGACCGGCTCGTCGGCGACGATGAGCTTGGGCTGGAGCGCGAGCGCGCGGGCCACCCCGATGCGCTGGCGCTGGCCGCCGGAGAACTCGTGCGGGAAGCGGTTGTAGTGCTCCGGGTTGAGGCCGACGGTCTCCAGCAGCTCGCGCACCTTGGCCTCACGGCCGCCGGGCGGCTTGATGCCGTTGATCTCCATCGGGCTGGCGATGATCGTGCCGACCGTCTGCCGCGGGTTGAGCGACGCGTACGGGTCCTGGAAGATCATCTGGATCTCGGACCTGATCGGCGCCAGCTGCCTGCGGTTGGCGTGCGTGATGTCGCGGCCCTCGTAGGAGATGGTGCCCGCGGTCGGCTCCAGCAGCCGGGTGAGCAGCCGGCCGGTGGTCGACTTGCCGCAGCCCGACTCGCCGACGAGGCCGAGGCTCTCCCCGGGGAAGACACTCAGGTCGACGGAGTCGACCGCCTGGACGGCGCCGACCTTCCGCTTGATGGGGAAGCCGCCGTAGATCGGGAAGTGCTTGGTCAGGCCCTTCACTTCCATCAGCGGCTCGCCGGGAGCAGCGGTGCCCGCAGGCGCTGTCGTCTGACTGACGACGGTGTTCGTGTTCTTCTCGCTCATGGTCATAGCCCCAGTCGCCGGTACATCAGCCCAGCCGGGGCTGAATCTTCTCAATGAATATCTGCTGCTTCTGATCCAGCGTCAGATGGCAGGCGGAGCCCCGTCCCACGGGCAGCTCGGGCCGCTCCTTGACGCAGCGGCCGTTCCCGTCGACGACGTCGACGAACTCGCACCGCGGGTGGAACGCACAGCCGGTCGGCGGGTTCAGCAGGCTGGGCGGGGTGCCCGGGATGGGCCGCAGCGGCTCGTTGACGTCGGAGGCCAGCCGCGGCATCGAGCTGAGCAGACCCCAGGTGTACGGGTGCTGCGGCTGCTTGAGCACCTCACGTACGGTGCCGCGCTCGACGGCGCGTCCCGCGTACATGACCAGCAGATCGTCGGCGACGTTCGCCACGACGCCCAGGTCGTGGGTGATCAGGATGATCGCGGAGCCGAACTCCTGCTGGAGGTCCTTGAGCAGGTCGAGGATCTGCGCCTGGACCGTCACGTCGAGGGCGGTGGTCGGCTCGTCGGCGATCAGCAGTTCGGGGTTGCACACGAGCGACATGGCGATCATGGCGCGCTGGCGCATACCGCCGGAGAACTGGTGCGGGTAGTCGTCGACCCGGGACTTGGGGTCCGGGATGCCGACCTTGCCGAGCATCTCGATCGCCCGCGCACGCGCCTCCTTCTTGGAGGCGCCGGTGTGCTTCACGAACGGCTCGGCGATCTGCCGGCCGACCGTGTAGTACGGCGACAGCGCGGTGAGCGCGTCCTGGAAGATCATCGCCATCTTGTTGCCGCGGAGCTTTTCCATCTGCTTGTCCGAGACATCGGTGAGGTCCTCGCCGTCGAGCAGGATCTCACCGGTGATGGTGGTGGTCTCCGGGGCGTGCAGGCCCAGGATGGACAGGTTGGTCACCGACTTGCCGGAGCCCGACTCGCCCACGATGCCCAGCGTCTGGCCGCGCGCCAGGTCGAAGGAGAGGCCGTCGACGGCCTTGACCGTGCCCTCCTCGGTGGAGAACTGGACACGCAGGTCGCGTACCGAGAGGAACGTGTCCGACCCGGTCGGGGCAGGTGCGCCCTCGGTCTTGGTGAGTGTGGTCACGGTCGTACTCCTAGGACAGACGCACGCGCGGGTCGATGAACGCATACGCGGCGTCCACAATGACGTTGAACAGCAGGATGAAGGCGGCGCTGAAGATCATCACGCCCATCGTCAGCGGCAGGTCCTTGTCGGTCACCGACTGTACGGCGAGCCGGCCGATGCCCGGCAGACCGAAGGTGAACTCCGTGACGATGGCACCGCCGAGGAGCGCGCCGATGTCGATGCCGAGGATGGTGACGATCGGGATGAGCGAGCCGCGCCAGGCGTAGCGGAAGAAGACGTACTTGCCGCTCATGCCCTTGGCCCGAGCCGCTCTCACATGTTCTTCCTGCAACTGTTCGATCATCGTCGAGCGCGCTGTTCTGGTGTAGTTGGCGGTGAAGATCACCGAGATCACCAGCCAGGGAATCAGCAGCCCCATGAACCAGCCGGCCGGGTCCTCGGTCAGCGGCACGTACTTCGGCTTGTCGAGCCAGCCGGTGTTGAAGACCAGGAGAAGGAGGACCAGCGGGCCGAGGAAGTAGATCTGCAGCGAGCTGAGCACCAGCGAGGCGGAGCTGAACACCTTGTCGATCGTGGTGCCCTTCTTCGCCGCGGCGATCATGCCGGCGCCGAGGCCCACGACGAGGAAGACGATGAGGCCGCCGACCGACAGGGAGAGCGTCAGCGGGAAGCGGTCCAGGATGGTGTTCCACACCGGCTGCTGGTTGGCGAAGGAGATGCCGAGGCAGGGGGCCGGGCAGTGGCCCGTGGGGAAGTCGCGTCCCGCGAAGATGCCCACGAGGTAGTGCCAGTACTGCACCGGCACCGGCTGATCCAGGCCGAGGTTCTTGTGAATGATGGCCAGCGCGTCCGGAGTGCAGTTCTTGCCACAGGCCAGCAGAGCCGGGTCCTGGGGGATGGCGAAGAACATGAAGTATGTGATGGCACTGATGAGGAAGAGGATCAGAATCGCGCCGAACGACCGGCGTATGAGGAATTGCACCATGGGTTGTCGCTGCTCTCAGGACGGCGGCTGTGAGGGGGTCGAGAGAAGGGCCCGGCGGCCCGATGGTGCGCACTCCGCCGGGTGCGCACCATCGGGACGGGCCTTACCTTTCCGGTGTTACTTCTTGAGGAACACGCGGGTCACGTCGACGTAGCTGGAGTCCGACGAGTAGCGCAGACCACCGACGTTGGAGCCGAAGATCTGGAACACCTTGGTGAAGTAGACCGGGGCCGCCGGGTTGATGCGCTCCACGATGTCGTGGTGGATCGCGGTCCAGGCCTTCTGGGCGGCGGCGGGGTCAGTGATCTTCTGGGCTGCCGCGATGGCGGCGTTGACCTTCGGGTCGTTGATGTGCGAGTAGTCCGAAGAACCGTCCTGCAGGGTGGTTCCGTCGTACGACGGCGGGATCACCGTGGACGCGGACGGCCAGTCCTGGCCCCAGCCGGTCATGTAGAGGTCCATGCCGTTCTGGATCTTGCCCATCTGCTCGTACCAGGTGGCGCTGTCCACTTCCTTCTTCACCGGGTTCAGGCCGATTTCCTTCAGCCGGTTGGTGATGACGACGGCCTGCTGCTGGCGGACCGGGGTGTTGCCGAACGCGTAGACGAGCTTCTTGCCCTCGGCGCCGGCCTCCTTGATCAGCTGCTTGGCCTTGACGATGTCACCGTTGGGCTTCTTGAGCTTGCCGAACGGGTCGTAGCCCTTCTCGTAACCCGGGACGGTCGGCGCCATCAGACCGGTCGCGACCTCACCGCCGTACGTACCACCGTCGAGCTTGTAGATCTGGTTGCTCGGCAGCGCGTACGTGATGGCGTCACGGATGCGCTTGTCCTTGACGCGGTCCAGGTTGAAGTTCAGCTGCCACACGTACGGGGCGTAGCCCTGGACGGTGCGCTTCATCGCGGCGGCGTTGGTGACGACGTTCTTGACCTGGTTGGTGGAGACCTGGCCGGTGAACATCATGGCGTTCTTGGCTTCACCACGGTCGGCGAGGAGCGTCTTGCTCTGGTCGTCGTCGTCGTGGTTGAAGTCGATGTTGAAGCCGTCGACGTACTGGTGACGGACCGAGTCGCTCTTCGGGTCCCAGTTCGTGTTCTTGACGAGCGTCATCGACTTGCCCGGCTTGAAGTCCGAGATCTTGTACGGGCCGGTCGCGACCGGGGCCGTGTCGTACTTCTCCTTGGTGTCCGTCTTGGCGGGCACCACGGAGTAGCCGGTCATCGTCAGGGCCTGCGGCAGGTCGGGCTGCGCGTCCTTGAAGTGGAAGACGATGGTCTTGTCGTCCGGGGTGGCGAGCACCGAGTCGGGCAGGTGCTTGCTGCCGAAGCCGCCGTCGGGCAGGGCCTTGCGGTACGTCGTACCGCCGCCGGACAGCCAGTTCTGGATGTACGTCGGGCCGTCCGTGATGAACGGGGCGTAGAGGCGCTCGATCGTGTGGCGGATGTCCGCCGACGTTATCGGGCTGCCGTTCTGGTCCTTGAGGCCGCTCTTCAGCGTGTAGGTCCAGGTCTTGCCGCCATCGGTCTGCTTGCCCGAGTCGGTGGCGAGGTCACCGACGACGGTGAGCTTGCCGTTGGCGTCCTCGTCGTACTGCGTCAGACCGCGCTGGAGCAGCCGGTCGAGGAGCTTGGTGTCGCTGACGTAGCTCTGGCCCGGGTCCAGGTGGGAGAAGTCGGCCTCCTGGTAGACCGACATGGTGCCGCCGGTCTGAGCACCGGGCACCTCCTTGGCGGGACCCGTGGACACCTGCGCGTCACCGTAGGTAACGGCGGCCGACTGCTTGGCGGCGTCCTTCTGGGTCTTGCTCTTGTCCTTCGTGCCGCTGTCACTGTCGCCGCCGCCACAGGCGGTCAGCGCCAACGAGCCGGCCGCCAGGGCGACGACGACAGCACGTGTTCTGCGCGTGCCAAAGATGCTCATGCTGGTGAGTACCCATCTGTCAGTAGTGATCCATCGGTGCTGCCTGGCTCATCCGGTCGCGGCCGGTGCCCGGGTGGCAGCTTTCCCCTCAGCTGGACGTCAGCGTCCGGACTTCGGGTCAAAGGCGTCTCGGACCGAGTCGCCGAGAAGGTTGAATGCCACGACGAAAATGACCATGGCGACACCCGGGTAGATCATGTAGGCCGGGTCCTGCTGGAAGATGCCACTGCCGATCGAGAACATCCGGCCCCAGTCCGGGGTGGGTTCGACGTAGCCGACACCCACGTAGGAGAGGAACGCCACCGAGAGAATGGTGGACGGCAGCAACAACGTCGCCTGAACCAGGATGGGTGTGACCAGGTTCGGCAACAGCTCCTTGCTGATGATCCGCCAAGGCGAAGCACCGGCGATCTTTGCCGCCTCGACGAACTCCCGCTCACGCAGGGAGAGTGTGGAGGCCCGGATCAGACGGGACAGACCCATCCAGCCGAGGAACGACAGCACCACGACGATCGCGGCCGCGCGCAGCGCGGTCGGCGTCTCCTCGTCCGGACGGACGAAGGCCGCGGTGACCACAGGCATGGAGGCGATGAAGAACAGCTGGCTGGGGAAGCCGAGCAGCAGGTCGGTCAGCCGGCCGAGCCAGTAGTCGATCTTGCCGCCGAAGTAGCCGCCCACCAGACCCAGCAGCACGCCCAGGAAGACCATCACGATGGTCGCCACCAGGGCCGTGTAGATCGAGGTCCGCATGCCGTAGATCAGCTGCATGAACACGTCGCGGCCCAGGTTGGGTTCGATACCGAACCAGTGGGCACCCGACGCACCGCCGAAGCTGCCGGTGGGCATGTTGAAGTCGTCGAGGAGGGTGATGTCCCCGCCGCCCTCACCCTGGCCGTAGAGGGTGTAGGGGTCCTTGCCGTACAGCATCTTGATCACGGGCGCGAGAAGCGCGATCACGAAGAAGAAGATGACGACGATGGCGGAAATGACCCCCGCGCGGTCCCGCTTGAAGCGTCGCCACATCAGCTGGCCGGGCGAGAGCCCCGCCGCCTGCTTCGCTTCCTGCGTCCCGTCCTTCGACAGGGCATCCGCGTCGGGTCCGCCTGACGCCTGAGCGTCTTCGGTCTGTACTGGACTTGTCACGATCGCTCTTCCCCCGTGGGGACGACTACCGTGCGCCCGACCCATTTGGTGCTTATGGCACCACGCATGGGGTCCTCCTCATGAGTCCACTTGTCACTACGAGAAGGGCACTGTCTACGCGCGCTGACACCCCTGCCGGCTCGCCCGTCAAGTACCCCGAGTGTGCTCGTGGGCCCGCGCTCCCCACAGCGCATGACCCATTGACCCGAGCTCAATGGAGCCAACTATTAAGTACGCCCGGGCCGTAAACCACACTTAAAGGGTCTCGTTTTGACAACATCCCCCCACCCCCTCCGCCCGAAATCCGGACAAAGTCAGGCCAGGCAGACACCCGCGAAACGGACCGTTAACACGCGTTCCGGAGAGCGTTGGTCGATATCCGGACACTTGGTGCCGGGAAATCCACGGACGGTGAGCGGCGGCGCTTGACGAACGGCCCGGCACCGTTCGCTTTCGCGGGGTGCCGGGCCGTCCGTACTGACGTCACGTCAGCCGAGATTTTGCCTCAGGAATGCTTGGCCCGGGAAGCGGCGCGGCCGCGCTGCTTCTGGTCCAGGACAACCTTACGGATCCGGACGGTGTCCGGGGTGACCTCGATGCACTCGTCGTCGCGGCAGAACTCCAGCGACTGCTCCAGCGAGAGCCTGCGCGGCGGCACCACGTTCTCCGTGGTGTCGGCGGAGGCGGCACGCATGTTGGTGAGCTTCTTCTCCTTGGTGATGTTCACGTCCATGTCGTCGGAGCGCGAGTTCTCACCGACGATCATGCCCTCGTAGACCTCGGTGCCGGGCTCGGTGAAGATGACCCCGCGCTCCTGGAGGTTGACCATCGCGAAGGGGGTCACCGAGCCCGAACGGTCCGCGACCAGCGAGCCGTTGTTACGGGTCCGCAGGTCACCGAACCACGGCTCGTGGCCCTCGAAGATGGAGTGCGCGATGCCGGTGCCCCTGGTCTGCGTCAGGAACTCCGTACGGAAGCCGATCAGACCCCTGGACGGCACGATCCACTCCATGCGGACCCAGCCGGAGCCGTGGTTCGTCATGGTCTCCATGCGGCCCTTGCGGGTCGCCATGAGCTGCGTGATGGCGCCGAGGTGCTCCTCGGGGCAGTCGATCGTCATGCGCTCGATCGGCTCGTGCGTCTTGCCGTCGACCTGCTTGGTGACCACCTCGGGCTTGCCGACGGTCAGCTCGAAGCCCTCGCGGCGCATCGTCTCGACCAGGATGGCCAGCGCCAGCTCACCGCGGCCCTGCACCTCCCAGGTGTCGGGGCGCTCGGTCTCCAGGACGCGCAGCGAGACGTTACCGATCAGCTCGCGGTCCAGCCGGTCCTTGACCTGGCGGGCGGTGACCTTGTGGCCCTTGCCGCCCTTGCCGACGAGCGGCGAGGTGTTGGTGCCGATGGTCATCGAGATGGCCGGCTCGTCGACCGTGATCAGCGGCAGCGCGATCGGGTTCTCCGGGTCGGCGAGGGTCTCGCCGATCATGATGTCCGGGATACCGGCGATGGCGCAGATGTCACCGGGGCCCGCCTTCTCGGCCGGCTTGCGGGTGAGCGCCTCGGTCATCAGCAGCTCGGTGATGCGGACGTTGGACATCGTGCCGTCACGCTTGATCCACGTGACGGTCTGGCCCTTCTTCAGCTCGCCCTGCTCGACCCGGCACAGGGCGATACGGCCGAGGAAGTTGTCCGCGTCCAGGTTGGTGACATGGGCCTGGAGCGGCGCCGACTCGTCGTACTCGGGGGCCGGGACGTGCTCCAGGATCGTGCTGAAGAACGGCTCCAGGTTCTCGCTGTCCGCCGGAACCGTGCCGTCCTCCGGCTTGGTCAGCGAGGCGATACCGTCACGCGCGCAGGCGTAGACGATGGGGAACTCGATCTGCTCCTCGTCCGCGTCGAGATCGAGGAAGAGGTCGTACGTCTCGTTGACGACGTCGTCGATCCGGGCGTCCGGGCGGTCGGTCTTGTTGATGCAGAGGATCACCGGCAGCCGCGCGTCCAGTGCCTTGCGCAGCACGAAGCGGGTCTGCGGAAGAGGGCCTTCCGAGGCGTCCACCAGGAGTACGACCGCGTCGACCATGGAGAGGCCGCGCTCGACCTCACCGCCGAAGTCGGCGTGGCCGGGGGTGTCGATGATGTTGATCGTGATCACATCGCCACCCGTCTTGGGGTGGTACTTCACAGCGGTGTTCTTGGCCAGGATCGTGATGCCCTTCTCACGCTCCAGGTCGTTCGAGTCCATCATCCGGTCGTCGAGGTGCTCGGCTGCGTGCGCGGCGAAGGCGCCTGCCTGCTTCAGCATGGCGTCGACCAGAGTGGTCTTGCCATGGTCGACGTGGGCGACGATGGCGACGTTACGGATGTCGTGGCGCGTGGGCATGCTGGCTGGCGCTTCTCTCGATCGTGGGATGCGGCGTTTTCCTTCTCCGCCCGCCGGGCAGACACGCCACGGCCCTTCCCATGGTACGGGGCGCGGGCACCGGGAGCTTGCGGGCCCGGTCGGGAGAGGCCGGATCACGATGTCGATCAGTTACATACGGATACTGCCGGGGTGCCGTACGGAGACTGCTGGGGTGTCGAGTGCCCGGGTCAAGGACTCGGTACGAGCTTGCCCGCCGGACGGGCCGGCGGGCAAGTGAATTGATGCCGTCATGAGCGTTTGAGCCCGTTCGGCAGCGCTTCTTCTTCTCGTATTACTGCCGCTGAAGCTACTTCTTCTTCGAAACTTCAGCCTGCGGGCCGTCGTGCCCGTGCGACCCGGCGAAGCCGATGTCCTGGTAGCGCGGGGTGGCGAAACCGTAGGCCCCGATGTTCTTCAGTCCCGACCTGGCCGCCACCAGCTGCGGGCGCTGGTAGAGGGGGATGGAGCCGGCCGCCGCCCAGATCCTGGCGTCCGCCTGCTTCACCAGATCGCGGGCGTCGCCCTCGTTCAGCTCACCGGACGCCTGGTCGAACAGCTGGTCGATACGGTCGGTGCCGACCCGGGTGTAGTTCTGCTCCACCAGCAGCGAGCCGTCGGAAGCGGGCTCCGGCTTGGCGTAGATCGGCCGGCCGTCGGTCGCCGGGAAGGCGGTCGCCGGCCAGGAGTACAGCGCCATGTCGTAGTCGCCCGAGGCGATGTAGTCCTTGAAGTAGCTGGCGTCGGAGACCTTGGTGATCTGGGTGGAGATCCCGACCTTGTCGAGCATCCGCGCGATCCGCTCACCGACGGTGCGCAGCTGCTCGGAGCCCTGGCCCGAGGGCAGGACGAACCGCAGGGTGAGCGGCTTGCCGTCCTTGCCGATCTGCGGGACCTTCGCCGCCTTGGCCGCCTTGGGGCCCTTCGCGCCACTGGACGCCACCGTGCTGGGGGCCGCGGTGCCGCTCGGTGCGTACGCGCCGGCCACCCCGCCCGGCTTGGTGTCCTGGGCGGCCTTCACGGCCTGCTGCTTGGTGTCGGAGTCGTCGGGGGCCTGGCCGGGCTTGTCGTCGCCCTCGGCCGTGTCGTCCGACTTCTCCTCCGTCTTCGGCTTCTCCGCCTTCTTCTCGGCGTCCTTCTTCTCCGTGTCCTTCTTCTCTGTCTTTTCCGCGTCCTTCTTCTCGGTGTCCTTCTTCTCCGTGTCCTTCTTGCCTTCGCTGCCGGCCTTCGTCCCGTCGTCCGGCGCCTTGCGGGCGCCGCCCACGGTCCAGCCCGCGTCGGCCAGCAGGGCCTGCGCCTCGTGGGTGTTCTGCTTGCCGAGCGCGTCGCTGCTGTCCGCGTACGCCTGCTGGCCGCGCAGCGCCAGGTGGCTGCCGAGCGGCTGCGCGGGCAGGCCCAGCGGCTTCAGTACGGCGTTGGCGAGCGTCTGGCGGTTGATGGCCCTGGCCACCGCGCGCCGTACCCGGTCGTCGGCGAGCGGGCCCGACTCACCGTTCAGCGCGAGCTGCGTGAAGGACGGTTCGAGCGACTTGCGCACCCGGAAGGCGCCCAGCTCGCGCTGCTGCTCCGTGTACTCCTTGATCGCGGCGAGGGTCTGCTTGCGCGACTTGCCCGCCGCCTTGAGCTCCTCCTTGTCGGCGCCGTGCGTGAGCGCCCAGGCGCGCAGCGCGGAGGCCGGGGAGACCTGGGCGGGCGGCCGGACGGCGGCGGGGCCCGCCGCGGGGCTGCCGCTGACCGCCGGGCCGGCGCTCGTCGCAGGGCCGGCGCCGGCCGCTGGGCGGGCCGGGCCGTTGGCCCTGTTCTTGTCCTGCACGGCCGAGGAGATACGTTTCGCCGCAGCGGGGTCGACATCGGCCACGTCGAGCTTGCCCGAGGCGAGGGCCGCCACCCGCTCGTTGTTCGGCACCGCGCTCAGCACGACCGAGTCGAGCTTGGCGGGCTTGCCCCACCAGTGCGGGTCGCGGACGAGCGTCGCCTCCTTGGCCTTGCGGTCCACCTTCTTGACCGTGAACGGGCCCGCCGTCTTCTTCAGCGCCGTCCTCGCCCCGTCGTTGAAGGCGTTGGGCGTACCCATGACCTCCTTCGGGTACAGCGGGCTGAACAGCGACTTCCAGTCCGCGTACGGCTTGTTGAAGGTGACCCGGACCTCCAGGTCGTCCCCGCCGCGCTCGATCTTCTCGATCCGCTCGTAGCCCGCGTTGCGCGCGGTCCAGTACGCGGAGTCCTGGCCGCGCAGCGCGTGCCACTGGGCGACGAAGTCCGGCGCGCCGATCTCCCGGCCGTCGCTCCACACCGCCTGCTGGTTGAGCTTGTACGAGACGACCTGCTTGGGCTCCCGGTCGACGATCTTCGCGGACTCCAGGTAGTCAGGATTGAGCTGCGGCCTGCCGCGCTTGTCCAGCGTGAAGAGCGTGGGCAGCACGGCTCCCGCGATCCGGTTGGTCGCGGCGTCCGCGTCCGCCTGGAAGGCGTTGAGCGTGGCGGGCATCGAGTCGATCGCCCAGTGCAGGGTGCCGCCCTGGCTGACCGCGGCGCGCGAGGCCGGCGCGACGTCCACGGCGGCGGCCGGGGCGTCGCTGCCGTTGTCGTCCGAGCTGCAGGCGGACAGTGCGGGCAGGGCGAGCACACCGGTGGTGAGGAGCGCTACGGAGCGGAACGTCCGGGAGCATGTCCTCCCGCGAGGGGCGCCGACGTGGGACATGGCTTGTACCTCTTCATCCTGTTTTGTGGAATTTAGAGATGATCACACCTATTGCCCACCCACTGAAGGGGAAAGAGTCGCGGCGACGCCAGCGACACGGCGCCACGTGCGCCGAAACCCACCCGTGCGGCCCAACGGGACCGCCGGCCGCACCCGTGACGGCGGTCTTGTCAAAGGGAGTGTGACGCGGAACACTCGCAGGCGCATACAGAGCCCTCTGGGGGCGACGGTCCCCCAGACCCCCGCATGCCACCCGCGACCGCGGAAGTGAGGGCAACACATGTCCCTGCAGGACGATTTGACAGCGGTTCGACGCTGCCTCGACGACCTGGTCCGCACGGTCGGACGGTTGGAGCAGAGTCTCGCGCAGCAGCCCGTGACCGAGCTCCACCACCCGTCGGCCGGCCGCGCCGACGACCTGGTCACCATCCCCGACACCCCGTACAACAGCGCGCTGTGGACGGATTCGGACGACGAGGGCCTGGGCGTAAGCGACCGGCGGGCGCCGTAGCCCGTAAGGCCTCTCGTTTGGAGAACTCGTTGGCCACCGGTACCACTGAACCCAGCGCCAGTACGGGCGTGCACGGCGCGACACGCGCCGCCATCGCCCCCCGCCATCTGCGGACGGACCGCTGGTGGCTGTCGCCGGCCCTGACAGCGGCAGGGCTGCTCGCCTTCATCGTCTACTCGACGTGGCGGGCGTTCGCGAACAGCGACTACTACTCGGCGCCCTACGTGTCACCGTTCTACTCGCCCTGTGTGGCGGACAACTGCGCACCGATGCGGCACGGCCCGAACTGGGACCTGTTCGGCAGCTGGTGGGGCCTGTCCCCCGCGCTGCTGATCCTGATCTTCCCGCTGGGCTTCCGGCTGACCTGCTACTACTACCGCAAGGCGTACTACCGGGGCTTCTGGGCCTCGCCGCCCGCCTGCGCCGTCGCCGAGCCGCACAAGAAGTACAGCGGTGAGACCCGCTTCCCGCTGATCCTGCAGAACATCCACCGGTACTTCTTCTACCTGGCGGTCCTCGTCGCCGTCGTCCTCACCTACGACACCGTGCTCTCCTTCCGCGACGAGGAGTACCACTGGGGCCATATGGGTCTCGGTTCGGTGGTCTTCCTCGTCAACATCGGGCTGATCTGGGCGTACACCCTCTCCTGCCACTCCTGCCGGCATGTCATCGGCGGACGGCTGCGGCACTTCTCCAAGCACCCGGTGCGCTACCGGCTGTGGGGCTGGGTCGGGAAGCTGAACAACCGTCATATGCAGTTGGCCTGGGCCTCGTTGATCAGCGTCGCGGTCGCCGACTTCTATGTCTACCTGGTCGCTTCCGGAGCCTTCGACGATCCGCGCTTCTTCTAGGGAGAGCCTTCAGAAATGACGCAACTGGAACACCGGCAGTGGGACGTCGTGGTGGTGGGCGCCGGAGGCGCCGGACTGCGCGCCGCCATCGAGGCGCGCGAGCGTGGCGCCCGTACCGCTGTCATCTGCAAGTCCCTGTTCGGCAAGGCCCATACGGTGATGGCCGAGGGCGGTATCGCCGCCTCCATGGGCAATGTGAACTCCGGCGACAACTGGCAGGTCCACTTCCGCGACACCCTGCGCGGCGGGAAGTTCCTCAACCAGTGGCGGATGGCCGAACTGCACGCCAAGGAGGCGCCCGACCGGGTCTGGGAGCTGGAGACCTGGGGCGCGCTGTTCGACCGCACGCCCGAAGGCAAGATCTCCCAGCGCAACTTCGGCGGACACGAGTACCCGAGGCTCGCCCACGTCGGCGACCGTACGGGCCTTGAGCTGATCCGCACCCTCCAACAGAAGATCGTCTCCCTGCAGCAGGAGGACTTCAAGGAGTTCGGGGACTACGAGGCGCGCCTGAAGGTCTATCAGGAGTGCACCGTCACCAGGGTTCTGAAGGACGGCGAGCGGGTCTCGGGCGCCTTCTGCTACGAGCGGGAGTCCGGGGGCTTCTTCGTCCTGGAGGCTCCCTCGGTGGTGCTCGCCACCGGCGGCATCGGCAAGTCCTTCAAGGTCACGTCCAACTCCTGGGAGTACACGGGCGACGGGCACGCGCTGGCGCTGCTCGCCGGGGCTCCCCTGCTGAACATGGAGTTCGTGCAGTTCCACCCGACCGGGATGATCTGGCCCCCCTCGGTCAAGGGCCTGCTCGTCACCGAATCGGTGCGCGGCGACGGCGGGGTGCTGCGCAACGCCGAGGGCAAGCGGTTCATGTTCGACTACATCCCCGACGTCTTCAAGGAGAAGTACGCCGAGTCGGAGGAGGAGGGCGACCGCTGGTACGACGACGCCGACAACAACCGGCGTCCGCCCGAGCTGCTGCCGCGCGACGAGGTGGCGCGCGCCATCAACTCCGAGGTCAAGGCGGGCCGTGGCTCACCGCACGGCGGTGTCTTCCTGGACGTCTCGACCCGGATGCCGGCCGACGTCATCAAACGGCGGCTGCCCTCGATGTACCACCAGTTCCGTGAGCTGGCCGACGTCGACATCACGGCCGAGGCCATGGAGGTGGGACCGACCTGTCACTACGTGATGGGCGGTGTCGCCGTCGACTCGGACTCGGCGGCGACGATCGGCGTGCCGGGCCTGTACGCGGCGGGCGAGGTGGCCGGGGGCATGCACGGCTCCAACCGGCTCGGCGGCAACTCCCTCTCCGACCTGCTGGTGTTCGGCAGGCGCGCGGGTCTCCACGCGGCCGAGTACGCGGCGGGCCTCGCCGGGCGCCCGGCCGTCGACCAGGCCCAGGTCGACAGCGCGGAGGCCGAGGCGCTGCGCCCGTTCAGCGCGGCCGACCCGGTGGGCGCCGACGCGAACGCGGGGCCGCCGGAGAACCCGTACACCCTCCATCAGGAGCTCCAGCAGACCATGAACGACCTGGTGGGCATCATCAGGCGCGAGGGCGAGATGGAGCAGGCCCTGGAGAAGCTGGCCGATCTGCGGGTTCGGGCGAGGCGGGCCGGCGTCGAGGGCCTGCGGCCCTTCAACCCGGGCTGGCATCTCGCGCTCGACCTGCGGAACATGCTGCTGGTCAGCGAGTGCGTCGCGCGGGCCGCCCTGGAGCGCACCGAGAGCCGCGGCGGGCACACCCGGGAGGACTGGCCGGGGATGGCGAGCGACTGGCGGCCGGTGAATCTGCACTGCGCCCTCGCCGATCCGACGGGCGCGCTCGCCGCCACCGATCCGGCACACGGCCAGATCACGCTGACCCGGCAGACGACCGAACCGATCCGTCCTGACCTGCTCGCGCTGTTCGAGAAGGAAGAGCTGGTCAAGTACCTCGCCGAAGAGGAGCTCCACAGTTGAGTGCCAGCACTGTTCCCAGCAGTACCAGTACCGCCACGGCGTACGACGCGAAGTTCCGGGTCTGGCGCGGTGACGCCGCCGGGGGCGAGCTGAAGGATTTCACCGTCGAGGTCAACGACGGCGAGGTCGTCCTCGACATCATCCACCGGCTCCAGGCGACCCAGGCGGCGGATCTGGCCGTGCGCTGGAACTGCAAGGCGGGCAAGTGCGGTTCGTGCAGCGCCGAGGTCAACGGACGGCCCCGGCTGATGTGCATGACGCGGATGTCCGTCTTCTCCCGTGAGGAGACGATCACCGTCACCCCGCTGCGTGCCTTCCCGGTGATCCGCGATCTGGTGACGGACGTGTCGTTCAACTACCAGAAGGCGCGGGAGGTCCCCGCGTTCGTACCGCCGCCGGGTGTCGCCGCCGGTGAGTACCGGATGCAGCAGATGGACGTGGACAGGTCGCAGGAGTTCCGCAAGTGCATCGAGTGCTTCCTGTGCCAGGACACCTGCCATGTGGTGCGCGACCACGAGGAGAACAAGGCCGCGTTCGCCGGGCCGCGCTTCCTGATGCGGGCGGCCGAGCTGGACATGCATCCGCTGGACGCGGCGGCCGAGTCGGGGCTCGACCGCAAGCGAACGGCCCAGGAGGACCACGGTCTTGGCCTGTGCAACATCACCAAGTGCTGTACGGAGGTGTGCCCCGAGGGCATCAAGATCACGGACAACGCGCTGATCCCGCTGAAGGAGCGCGCCGTCGACCGTAAGTACGACCCGCTGGTCTGGCTGGGCAACAAGATCCGCCGACGCGGCGAGTGAGGCAGGGAACAGGGCGGGGCCCGCATCCGGTCGGATGCGGGCCCCGCCGTGCGTCGCGCGGTGCCGGTGACTGCCGGATCAGCCGGATCAGCCCGGTCAGCCCGGCCAGCCGGATCGGCCGGATCAGCCGAGGAGCTTGATGATCGCCTCGGTGGTGTCGGTCTCGCCGAGGCGCGGGAAGATCCGCTCGACCGCGTTGCGGTGCGTCTCCTCGTCCATGTCGGTCACGGCGTCGGTCGC